>NZ_VWUL01000010.1:0-152422 GCF_008631515.1 Pantoea sp. M_10
CGCAGGATTGGCTGCAGCTTCTTTCGTCTGCCAGACGCGCAGACTGAGGTCGAAACGCTCTGCGGCGCTCTGCTGTGACAGCCCGGCGGCCAGACGAAGTTCACGCACATTACTCTGTACAGCCACAGGCGGCTGAGGGGGACGATTAACCAAAAAGGACTCCTTCAACATGATGAAACCGCAAAGGCGCAGCGCTTCGCCTGTATAAAGCGAAGCGACCCGGAAGTGGCCCTGCGAATTGACCTGAGAATAATTGACCATTTTAAATAAATGTCAAATTCCGGATTCTGCATTCCGGCAGGATTTCTTTGTAAACGAAACGGGTAATTCTGCCCCGCCGGCGACTTTTCTATTTTTTTAGAGTGCCTTATTGCGCCAGCCAGGAATAGTCCTGATATTTGACTTAAGCGCGATTCAGGGATTAATCCGCTACCTCAATGCCTCACTCTTCATCACGATAGCTGTTTAGCCTGAGGGTGCTGCTCAGCGGGCACCATCAAAAATACGAGGAGGATAATAAATGAAAAATCCTATCCAGCGTCGCTCACCCGACGATCTGTCACGTGTAGAGATCCGTGAACAGTGGCAAATCACCTACTGGACCCAGGAGCTGAAGACGACTCAGGAGAGGCTGACGCGTGCGATTCGCGAACAGGGATCGCTGACCGAACAGGTGCGGGCGTGGCTGGAGCAAAACCCGCCACCCCGGCGTCCGTTACAGTCCCGCAACGGCATCAAACGTTAACCTGATTACTGCCTGACGTGCTGCGTCAGTGGCAGCCCGGCGGCGGATTGGCCTGCCTCAGCCATCACAATGGCGACAGGTTATCTCTGCCGGAGTAACCCGGTTTTCTGCTTTTACCAGTCATATTAACAGGTTATCTTTCTCACCCGTCTCTGCTCAGCGACGCGGTTCCGCAGCCTGTCGCGGCTGCAGGGTTCAGACTGACTTAGCAAAACCATTCACGCGCCTGAATGCATATTGTTCTGCTGCCCTGAAATAAATATTAAAAAGTCTGAAATCACACGTTTTCTGAAAATGACAACAACATGTAAATATTAACGCCTCTCTTCGATTAAATTTTCGAATCGTAAACACGCTTTTAATGCGTTAAAGAAAATATTCAGAGACAGCTGCCGCAGAGTCACCTATCATTCAGCGGAAAATAAAAAATACGCTATATTTACTGCCGCCTGATCGACATTTCAAACCGGACAGTTTTCTTTTTCGCTCCGTAATCAACCGGTGCGGGGTATACACACATGCTTAAGAATTTAAACGGCGATGATGAACGCAGAAGCCGTGCTATACAGGCGTTGCGCAGTCCTGATGAAAGTCGCGATGACGTCCTGCGGAAATTTGTCCGTCTGGCGAGTCAGGCACTGGGCATTCCGGGCAGCTTTATCTCTGTTCTGGATGATGAGTATCAGACCGTACAGGCCTCGCACACATTCAATCTTCAGCGCTCCACGCGTGAGGATTCTCTCTGTCGCCACGTGGTCGACAGTAACACGCCTATGGTCGTGCCCGACACCTGGCACGACCCGCGTTTTGTCAGGCATCCCCTGATCACCGGCGCACCCTTTATTCGCTTCTATGCCGGCGTACCGCTGAAAACGCGCGATAACATTATTCTGGGTACCCTGTGTGTGACGGACACCGAGCCGCATATTTTCACTTCCGATCAGGTCATGACGCTGACCCTGCTCTCCACGTTGGTCATGTCTTTTTTGGAAGCCTGGCATGCGGCCGGGTTTGTCGATCCCGTAACCGGACTGCCTAACCGCCAGCGTCTGATCCGTGATTTGCAGTATCTGGCCGTGGCGGGCGACATCACACCCCGCCGCCTGGTCCTGATTGATTGCATTGATATGTCGCGAGCCTATGAACTGGCCCGCACGATGGGAATGGGTCCGGTTGAAAGCCTGCTGAAAGATATGGCCACCCTGCTGCCACTGCGGCTGCGTCCGGCGGTGGGCGAAATGCTCTATACCGTGGCCACCGGGCGGTTTGCCATCCTGACCCGGGCAGACAGCCGCCTGAGTGCCGCCTGGGTGGCCGGTCGTCTGGAGGGTATCAGTGCAGATGTGGATGATGGACTGTCGGTCGCGCTGACACCGCACACCGGCGAAGCGGGCTTTGTGGCCAGTCAACTGTCGGCACCTGAGGTATTACGTCGCGCCGTCAGTGCCCTGAACGATGCGGTCGGACTGGGGCTGCCCTCGCAGCGCTATGACGCCGAGGCGCAGACGCAGCATGCTGACGATTTACTGCTGATGAACGATCTTAAAGCTGCGCTGCGCGACAACGTTGGGCTCTATATGGTTTACCAGCCGAAAATCTGCCTGCAGAGTGGCAGACCGGTGGGGCTGGAAGCGCTGATCCGCTGGCAGCATCCTACCCGGGGTGAACTCTCGCCAGGTGCCTTTATCCCGCAGGCTGAACAGACCGAACTGCTCTCTCTGCTGACGGCCTGGATTATCGATCAGGCGGTAGCCCGCCTGAGGCGGCTCAGGAATAGCTGCATCCAGCTGCCGTTAACGATTAACGTCAGCGTGAACGACTTCTCGCAGGAAGGCTTTGCTTCTGCACTGGAAAGCAAGCTGGTCAGGGCTAAGCTCCCCACCTCACTGCTGGGCATTGAGTGTCTGGAAACTGAACGTATCCTTGAAAGCCCTGATGCCCTACGCGGGCTGGAGAGACTCAGAGAGTGTGGATTTACGATTTCGCTGGATGATTTTGGCTCCGGCTACAGCAATATCAGTTATCTGCGCCGGATGCCGCTGGATGTTATCAAGCTGGATCGGTCCCTGATCAGCGAGCTCTCTTCCGATACTGCCTCACGCATCATTGCCCGCAGCATCATCGCCATGCTGAAAGAGCTGGACTACACCGTGCTGGCAGAGGGGGTCGAGTGTCCCGATGCGGTGACCTCGCTGACAGAGTATGGTTGTGACCAAGCTCAGGGCTACTTCTATTCCAGACCGCTGAACGAAGAAGCACTGGATCACTGGCTCAACTGGAAGCTGCGCGGAGAGCCCTGCTGAGTGACCGCCTGCACGTACCGGATCTGTCAGCCGGAACGTCACCCGACAGCCGCTGCGCTTAGTGCTGCCTGCCCGTGTGCACGCCGTGCTACAGTCAGTAAGGAAAGATGAAACATTTTTTAAACAGTGTTAGCGTGTGCGCTATATTCACCTAAAGCGGAGCTGCACATGCTGACTACCATTATATACCGCAGCCATATTTCCGATGATTTTCCGGTCAGAACCCTGCCTGAGATGGTCGATCACGCCAGCGAAATCAACACTGCGCACGACGTAACAGGCATCCTGTTATTCAACGGCACACACTTTTTTCAGTTGCTTGAGGGGCCGGAAGCGGGCGTTCAGGCAGTCTATCAGCGCATCTGTGCCGATCGCCGGCATCATAATGTCGTGGAGCTGATGCGCGACTACGCACCTTCCCGCCGGTTTGGTAATGCGGGTATGTCGCTGTTTGACCTGCGTGAACATGACCGCTCGTCGCTGCTCCAGGCGGTGCTGGACAAAGGGACCTCGAAATATCAACTGACCTATGATGATCGGGCACTGCAATTCCTGCGGACCTTTGTTGAGTCACGTGAGAAGGAGAACTATTACGAGGTTCTTCCGCCCGGTTACTGGGAATTCATTTCAGAGCATAACGAGGTGCCGGATTCCCGCCCTGAAACAGAAGGCGTCAGTTTCCGCCCGGTCGTCGATCCGCTGGCTCGTAAAGTCACCGCGATTGAAGCCACTATTGTCAGAGCGGCGCCCTCCGATGCAGCCTCAGACGCCCAGCTTCACGCTGACGATCTGGAGACCCTGAAAAAGACTTTCGCCCATGCAGGTCAGGTCTGCCCTGATGGCATGACGCTCTACGTCAGCCTGCTGCCGATGACGCTGGTGGTGATACCCGATGCCGTCACGCAGATTGTAGCCGCCATTCAGCAGGCGGGACTGGTGCCGGAGCAGGTGGTCATCGGCGTGAGCGAAACGGCAGTTATCTCGCAGCTGGCCGCCTTCTCTGAAGCGGTTCGTGCGTTGAAAGCCGCCGGGATCAGCCTCTCTATCGACAATTTTGGAGACGGCTCCGCCGGGCTTTCGCTGCTGACCCACATTCAGCCGGACCGTATTCGTATCGACGCCGGGATCACCCGCGACGTTCACCGCAGCGGCCCCAAACAGGCGGTGGTTCAGGCAATTATCAAATGCTGTTCTGCGCTGGAAATCACCGTAATCGCAGCCGGTATCGTCCAGGCCGAGGAGTGGATGTGGCTGGAGGCGGCTGGTGTGATCAACTTCCAGGGCACCCTGTTTGCTGCCGCTGGCCGCTACCAGGCTGAATCGGTCGCCTGGCCGGAATACCGGGAGGCGATGTAACGCAACCTGCCTGAACAGCAACAGAGCGGCTGGCGCGCCGGCCGTTTTGTTGCCTCACTCCTGACAATCCTCACGCAGTTCACTGATTCACTTCCCTGTCCCGTCTCTGCCCCTGACCTGCTGTATGAGCTTTTACAGCTTCCCGTTTTGACAGCGTATTTCTGACCAGTCAGGCACAGGAATGAGGGATAACCACTATAGCGAGTAATGTTACTTCCCTGCTGCCTGCGGAAAGGCAATTTGTTGCATATTTACACACCGGCAAAGACGTAATGTGACACATATCCACTATAGCGAGTGAATCGCAGCTCAGCTCAGCGTCAGTAACCACTGTAGCGAGTATCGGTGCCAGTGAGTGTTCCCACTCAGGCGGTTCAGCGACGGGAAACAGGCGAGCAACCACTATAGCGAGAAGACTCCTCAGGCAGGATGCGTGTTTACTGTTGCAGGGACTCTCTGAGGCCATATTGGGTGCATCGGGCCTGTCATGCAGGTCAGTTCTGTGGCGGTCAGTCTTAAGGGAACCACTATAGCGAGTGATGACTGAGGCAGAGCATCGTCTTGGTATTTTTCTTGAGGTCTTATCTGACAGGGAACATGACACTAGTGAGCACTCACACACTAGGTAAGCCCACCAAAGGCGTGGCCGGACAGAAACAGTAACAACCACTATAGCGAGTAAACCTCCCCTGCCTGTTCCCGTTTGGCAACCACTGTAGCGAGTGTGTTTACCCCTTAAAACGCTATGATCTGATCATTAACTCACCGCTTTAGCGATAAAACAACCTGATAACCACTGTAACGAGTAGCTCACAGGAGAAAAAGAGCATGAGAATGGCACGATTAGCTTCGAAAACAGAAAGGGTAACCACTATAGCGAGTAAGTGAAGCGCGCGCTGCGCGATAAATACCTGCCCTGCCCCGCTTCTTCTGAGGCAGGTAGACGTTCAGCCGGATAACCACTGTAGCGAGTAAAGCAGAGAAATCTCTGTGTCAGCCGTACTCATCATCACCTTTAACAGAAGAGCAACCACTGTAGCGAGTTAACACTGGCTGCGTCGGTTAAAAACGACACAAGGCAGATTAGGTGGAGGCCACAGCGATTGAGCGGGATCTCTGACGCGGGCAGCGGGTGGATAACCACTGTAGAGAGTAACGTAACTCGCTACAGTGGTTGGCTCAGGCCTTCCTGACATCCCTACTCTCAGGCCGCGAGCGGAAAGGGCTATCACAGGGAACGAGGCGTGCTAACGTCTGAAAATTATTGCTTTTTTTGCTTCCTGATTTTGTTCAGCAGCTCTTTCTCCTCACGTGACACCATCACCAGCTCGCTGCTCTCCTCTTCCATCACGGCTTCAGGCTGGCCGACATCAATAACAGTCGGATCGTTGTAGAGATCGTCGAACTCATCCATTTCGTCATCGATCAGACCAGACTTGCTGAGCGGCAGCTCGGCCGGGCGCAGCTTGGGGTGACGGTAATGGACCCAGAAGTAAACCGATGAGCCGCGCCGGGTTTCCGTGTAGTCAAGGTATCCAATCTCTTTCAGCTGCTCCATGGCCTTTCTGACGGTGGCGTTCTGGGTGATAACACGCGAAGTAAGGTTAAGTCTGGCACGCAGCCGGGCCATGGATATCGGCGCCGGTTTAGGCGGAAGACTCTCAATGAAGGTGTAGAGCGCCTGGGCCGACTCTTTACGTGCCAGCTCATTGATGGCTTTCAGCTGCAGCAGGACTTTCCTGTCGAACTGGTAGAGCTCAAAGATTTTGGGATCGGCCTGTAAGGTGACCGTATCCTTTTTGATGCTGTATTTGGCAGACTGCACCAGATGCGTGGTGTAGTTCTCGCCACCCTTGCTGGTAAATGTCAGCGTATTGGAGGCAATACGGGTCAGGGAAGCATCCAGACGGCTTCTGAGCTTCGAGGAGAGACGCACAGAGGGTATGCCACACAATTTGGCGAATTCAACGAAAGAGAGCGTTACCGTGTCTCCCAGACACTCATGTGTGGCGAAGGCACGGATGATCCCTACCCAGGTTTTGAAATCGTTGTCCATATCCAGGCGGGCACCCAGAATCTTGATGTTGTCATACCCTTCCGAGCGGACCAGGGATAACTGTTTAAGATCCTGTGTCACATCCATGGCATTCATCTGGTTTTTCTGACTGCGCGCCGTGGATTTCAGCGTCGGAACAAACAAGCCAAGTCGCATCAGCGCGACCGGCTGAACGGTGTTGTTGCTGTTAGGCGTGAGAGTAACAACCTCGCCAGTGCGTTTGTCTGTTTCGCTAAATGCATCCGCTATGTTCAGGATATCGGGTTCTTTTCTTGGCATCAGGCAGATCCGTGTTATGAACAGGCAACAGCCGCTGTTACTCGATACAGTGGATACTATCACTCACTATAGCGGTTAATCTACTTACCGCAGTGGTTATTTCTCTCACCACAGTGGTTATCTTACTCGCTACAGTGGTTGCTGACAGGGCCTTAAGCCAGCGCTGTCAGGGCCTGGCCTGCTACAGGGATCTTTCAGGAACTATTAATGATCTTATGAGGATCGCTTACTGGCTCGAATCGGTGGATAAACGTGTAAAAACGGGCTGTTAAACGTTCATTTTCAGAAAATCAGACCAGCCACCAGCCTCATATCTTCAGAGCCTGCCTGAAAACAGGCTGTAGCTGATAGCACTGCTGTTTATGCACCGTTACCAGGGCCGTCTACTCGCTACAGTGGTTGTTCACTACTCACCAGCGCGGTTACTTCTCTCGCCATAGTGGTTGTTATACTCTCCGCAGTGGTTGTTTTTCTCGCTATAGTGGTTATTGATCCGCTCTCAGGCCTTGTGTCATAAGGCTCAGGCCGCTGCGGGGATCTGTTTAGGATCTCAATTTGATCTATTGAGGATCGACTAATTGGATCTGGCCTGTGGATAACGGGGATAAAAAGACCCAAACCAGACGCTATTCCCGTCTCAAATGAAACTGCTTTTCTGCCGTGACTCAGCGTTAAGCCGTTTCAGCAAACATGACCAGATCCAAAGCCTGACACAGGAGGGTTTAAACAAGCTCACTGAAAAACAAAAATTAACATCAGCGGGTTTCCCGAGTGAGTACTGCGCTTAAGTTGTCGATCAGCCATCAACTTTTTCTGAAGAGAAAAAACGTAAACTCACCCTGAAAAAAATTCAATTAATATATTGATTTATATGCTTTTATTTTGATTTTTTCATGATGAAAACACCGTGAATCATTGCGATATTCAACTGACATGCAATGAAAAACTTTTGCCGGTAAAAGGAAATTACACACCAGTAAAGTAAAAGTCAGAATGCGAGAGCAGAGTGATTGCCAGAAGAAGAGGAGTTCAGGCCTGCCAGAAAAGAACCCAATTCAGAGCGCAGTAGTCAATTTTCGAATCTGGATGAGAAAGCGAGAACTTATCTGGTAATCATCTGCGAATGAAAATGTAGAGCTGAATAAAGGGGAGTCCGGGATCTTAAGGAGGGCGGTTTTAACCGCCCTGATACTTATCCCGGCTTCCTGTTAAACTCCGCCCTCTTTTCATCCGGCCAGAGCCAAAGCCGTTTCGCGGTAAGAATGCAGATTACGGCCTAGCATCTTAACCAGACGCTCGCGGTCGCCCTCCTGAGGGATCATGCCGTCGCTGACGTAACGTTCGGCCATAATGCGCATTTCATATGCCATTCACACAGGCATGAAATTCGTCATACTGGCCTCAAAGCCGCCCGGATCATCGCCTCCATAAGCAATGGGGCGGCCCAGCACCTCAGTCCAGATCGCAGCCACATCAGCGCCGGTGAGGATGTCAGGCCCGACTATATTGATTGTCTCAACAGGCAGTTTCCCCGCCGCCCGATCGCGACGAATCAATTCAATGGCAGCTATTTCAGCAATATCACGGGCATCAACCATGGCCACCCCTTTAGAACCGATGGGCATCGGATAAACGTTATGCTTTCTGACCACGTCTGCGATCATTGCCTCATTATCGATGAAGTAGGCAGGCCGCAGGATGGTCGCGCTGAATCCCAGAGTTTCAAGCATGCGCTCTGCGCCGAACTTTACAGCAAAGTGAGGCACGTTTACGGCCTTATCAGCATCAAACACCGACAGGTAAACGATCCGGTCAATGCCGGCTTCCCGGGCTACATTTAGCGTGATCAGGGCCTGAGTGAATTCATCCCCGGTGACAGCATTCAGAAGAAAAAGCGTGTCGACGCCACAGAAGACTCTCCGCAGGGAATCGATATCGAGCAGATCGCCTTTAAAGACGTCCACGCCCTCTGCGAAGCTGGCTTTGCCAGGATCGCGGGTAAGGATACGTACGTCAGCGCCGCGTTTCACAAGTTGCTCAACAACATGGTGGCCGACACGGCCGGTGGCTCCGGTAACGAGAATCGTCATGTTCATTTTCCTTCAGGTGACTGGTGTAAATGAACTCTAATTCGTTCCACTTTTGTTGAGAAGATGATAAAAATAAGATGGACTGTCTCATTAATGGTACTGGCTATGCACCTTGACGACTTAAACGATTTTTTATTAGTTGCAAGCCATGGCGGCTTGGGCAAAGCAAGTCGGATTTCCGGCCGTTCCAAGGCAACGCTGTCGCGACGCATACTGGAATTTGAGGAGGCGTTAGGCGTCAGGTTACTGGAGCGCGGTAGCCGTCATATCGAACTCACCTAGGCCGGTCAGTCACTTCTTGCTCTTACGTCAGGCCCTCTGCAGGAAATAAAAGATGCCATGTCTGCTGCGCGCGATGCCGAGAGCACACCTCGCGGCCTGCTGAGGATTGCTGCACCCGTGCTCTTTTCACAACTGGCTCTGGGCCGTATTACGGCCGAGTTCAGGCAACGATATCCGGCAATAGAGATCGAAGTCATATCTGAGGATCGCGTAAGCGATCTGATCGCTGAACATTTCGATGTTGCCATACGCGTCAATCCAGGTGGCGATGACGGACTGGTAGGCCGGTGTTTCGCAAAGGACCGTCTGATTCTGACGGCGACGCCGGCATTCAGAATTCCGGAAAGCAGTAAACACTGTGCTGTGCCTGTTGATGCCGTCGTCATGTCCTCTTTCCGCACGGGAGAAACCTGGAAAGTGAATGACAGCGAGACCGTTTATGACCCCCATCCGGTGCTGAAGCTTTCCTCTCTGCTGTCGGTTCGTGACGCGGTCCTGAGCGGTGCTGGCGTTGCAATGCTTCCGCAGTCAATTATTACTGACCATCTGGAGCGGGGAGAGCTTGTTTCCTGGGGGATATCAGGAGCTGAAACACAGTTATGGGTTTTACATACTTCCCGCCGGTTGCAAAGCCCGAAGGTAAAATGCTTCGTTGAATTCATCTGTAGCAGATATACGACGGGCTGGTTTATGCCATAAAAAAGAGAAAGGTTAAAACTGATGATCATCCCTGAAACCGGGCGCCTTATCACATCGCACGCACTGTGCTTACAGCTTCTTCGCCTCTGGCAGTGACCTGGCTGACGCCGGACACAACGGCTGACAAAACGACGTCTTACTCCCCCGCCTTCTTGCTGCTCTGTCAGGCAGGTTTAACTGAGAAAAGGATTTTTATTAACGATTACGCCGCTGAATAGAGCTGTGAGGGTCGCCTTTCAGTAAGCGTGGTGCATAATCCATTGCCAATCTGAACAGCAGAATGAAAAAGCACCCTGTCTGACCATGCACAACTGCAATTTTCACCAAGCAATTTCACAGTTTACTTATTGATAAATAATAACTATTTTACGATTTTCATGATGAAAACACCCTTCTCACGGCGTTACCTGCATCGGAACACCACATCATAAAGACGCACAGATCTGGCTGTATCCTACAGAAATGCCCGCACCATCACCCGGCTCCCTTCAACACCCTGCCTGATTTCCCGACGATTTCTTATCGTCTGTAGTGAAAAATCCAGGTTTTTGGCATTTTTCTAAAAAATTGGCAGATATGCGCTTTTTGTGTAGTATGCCAAAAAACATTAAATCAGAGGGGCTTATGAAGCGTGATTATGGTGGAGTGCTGGAAATGGCCACGCGCGCCAATTCCATGTTACATGGACTGAGTAACCATATTGAGCAGCAGCGTCAGGAGTTTAACCAGACCGGTTTTTACCAGACCTTCTCACGTAATGCCGTTGCCAATATGCCTTTACTGAGCAAGCACGCGGTCGTCGCGGCTATCGGGGATATGGAAGCTGCTGGCTACCAGTTTGGCAAAAAACAGACGGGCAGTACCTCGCAGTATGCACTGACCATTCAGAACGTCGTCGACATTTATCAGCACCGTAAAGTGCCGAAATATCGCGACCGCCACGACGGCCCCTTTGTCGTCTTTGTTGTCAGCCTTAAGGGCGGGGTCTCTAAAACGGTCAGCACCGTTACGCTCGCCCACGGTATGCGCGCGCACCCCTCCATGCTGCATAACGATCTGCGCATCCTGGTTATCGACCTGGACCCGCAGGCATCAAGCACCATGTTCCTGAGTCATACCAACAGCGTGGGTTCCGTTCTGGAAACGGCCGCTCAGGCGATGCTCAACGATCTTG
Organism: Pantoea sp. M_10; assembly: GCF_008631515.1. Classification (NCBI taxonomy): domain Bacteria; kingdom Pseudomonadati; phylum Pseudomonadota; class Gammaproteobacteria; order Enterobacterales; family Erwiniaceae; genus Pantoea; species Pantoea sp. M_10. The sequence goes on from NZ_VWUL01000010.1 coordinate 10,985, forward strand.
ATGCAGACCAGCTTCGCGAACAGTTCATCAAACCGACCGTCATGCCCGGCGTGGATGTTATCCCGGCGTCAATTGACGATGGCTTTGTGGCCAGCGACTGGGAAGAGCTGGTTGCCGAACACCTGCCGGGGGTAGCGCCATCCGAAGTATTGCGCCGTAACGTCATCGATCGTCTGGCAGGCGATTACGATTTTATCTTCCTGGACACCGGCCCGCATCTGGATTCCTTTATGCTGAATGCGATCGCAGCCAGTGATGTATTGCTGACGCCTACTCCACCGGCCCAGGTCGACTTCCACTCCACGATGAAGTATCTGACCCGCCTGCCGGAAATGCTGGAGCGCATTGAATCTGAAGGCGTTGAACCGCGACTGAAGGCAAATATCGGCTTCATGTCAAAAATGACCTCTAAACACGATCACCTGACATCGCAAAGCTATGCGCGGGAAGTCTTTACAAAATCGATGCTGGACTGCAGCTTACCGCGCCTGGATGGATTTGAACGCTGCGGTGAATCTTTTGACACGGTGATCAGTGCCAACCCCTCCTCGTATCCGGGCAGTGCCGATGCCCTGCGTAAAGCGAAATATGAAGCTGAGCAGTTCTCAAGGGCGGTATTTGATCGCATCGAATATATCAGGAGCACCCTGTGAGCAAACCTATACAGCGCATTGGCCGCAAATTTGGCGACTCCGCGATAGCAAGCATGATCGACAGCAGCAGCCAGTCGCGGACTTTTACGCTGAAATCGGGCGCGAAGGCGACCTTTGTGCGTCAGCTGATCCCGCATGACGATATCGAAACCCGGACCAGCGTCGACCCGGCCATTAACGGACGGGACCAGAGCAGCCTGACACCGGAGTCGCTGCAGGAGATCACCCGGACCATTACGCTGCAGCAGTTTTTCCCGGCCATTGGTCGCGTGAACGGTGACAAAATTGAGATCATGGACGGTTCCCGCCGCCGCGCCGCCTGCATTCTGTCGGGTGCCAGCCTGGAAGTCCTGGTAACCGCCGATGCGCTGAGCCTCGCGGATGCGCGTCAGCTGGCCGCGGATATTCAGACAGCAAAAGAGCATAACCTGCGCGAGCTGGGGCTGCGCTTTATGCTGATGAACGAGAACGGCATGAGCAAATCAGAGATTGCTAAAGCCGAAGGCATCTCTAACGCCAAAGTCTCCCGCGCGTTCCAGGCGGCTGCCGTACCCGCCGAATTTATCGGCCTCTTCCCGGTGGTGTCGGAACTGACATTGCAGGACTATCAGTTACTGCTCGACGTCTGGGAGGAAGCAAAGGCGGAGGCCGCAGACGTCACGGAACTGGTCAGCGGGATAGAGCAGCAGCTGGAGGCTGAGGGTTCACTGCTGAGCGCAAATGCAGATGAGAAAAAAAGTGCCATTCTCAATGCCTTTAAAAGCGCCCGTCGCCAGTTAAAAAAGCCCGCGCCGGTCAGCAAAACGGTGACGGAAAAACTGGCCACCTTTACCACAGCAAACACCTACGCGCGCCGTAAAACCAATGACGAGAAACGCACCGTACAGTATGAATTCAGTCGTCTGCCGAAAGAGATCGCTGAGCAGATAGATGCATCGATCCGTCAGATTCTCGCCACCATGAAGTAACCTGTCTCGCTTCAGCGAAAACGAAACCGGCTCAGGCCGGTTTTTTTATATCGCTTTACTACCTGAATGAACTGCTCGCGCCCGTCAGCGAGGTATCACTCCAGCAGAAGAACACTTGAAGTCGGCATCGTTTCCCGCTATAGCTAAAACGGTTTAGCGTTCAGGTCTGATTAAAGGAGTATGTATGTCAGTTCGCGTGTGGTGCCTCGGCGATGCCGTGGTGGATCTACTTCCCGAAATGCCGGGTCGGTTAATGCAGTGTCCGGGCGGGGCTCCCGCCAATGTCGCAGTAGGCGTCGCGCGTCTGGGGGGAAACAGCGCGTTTATCGGCCGGGTTGGCGCGGATCCCTTTGGTGAATTCATGCGGCAGACGCTGCAGGAAGAGCAGGTCGACACCGGGGCCATGATAAACGATCCCCGGCACCGCACCTCGACGGTGGTGGTCGGGCTGGATGAACAGGGCGAACGCTCCTTTACCTTTATGGTGCGGCCAAGCGCCGACCTGTTTCTTGAACCGGGCGACCTGCCTGCGTTCGGCCGCGGGGAGTGGCTACACTGCTGTTCCATTGCCTTAGCGGCAGAGCCTTCGCGCACCACCGCGCTGAAGGCGATGGAACAGATCCGGGCCGCAGGCGGGCATGTCAGTTTTGATTTGAATCTGCGCCATGACCTCTGGCCCGATCCGGCACTGCTGCAGGCGGTGGTGAGCGAGGCGCTCAGCCACGCCGACGTCGTTAAACTGTCAGATGAAGAGCTCGATTTTCTCTGTCCGGAGGGTGAAGCGGCCGGGCGCATGCTGCAACTGGCGTCGCGTTATCAGATCAATTTGTTGCTGGTGACGCGGGGCAGGGAAGGGGTGCTGGCATGTTATCAGGGCCGGGTTGCGCACTACAGCACCTCCCCTGTGGTCAGTGTCGATACGACGGGCGCAGGCGATGCCTTCGTAGCGGGGTTATTGTGGGAACTCGCAAAGTCGGGTCTGCCCGCAAATGAATCGCAGCTGGCCCGCGCGCTGGCGAGTGCCCAGCGCTGCGGTGCACTCGCTACCACGGCTAAAGGTGCCATGACTGCACTCCCCTGGCTCCACCAGCTTCATGAACTGACGGAGTAATCCCTGCTTTTTACCCCTGTTTTGCGAACTATCTCACAATCACTAAACCGGTTTAGCTATTTTCGTTGCGAAGGGAAATTACCCGTGGCTATGATTTGGCCTAAACCGGTTTAGCAAAAAGCCGGTGATGATAGCCTCCTCTCAGGGACATAAAAAAATGAAAAAAAGCACCATTGCAGTGACCCTTTCTACCCTGTTGCTTTCCTCTCCCGTCTGGGCCGATTCCAGCATGAGCAGTATCGAAGCCCGCCTGGCAGCCATGGAGCAGCGGCTTCAGGCGGCCGAGCAGCGGGCGGATGCCGCCGAAACCCGCGCACGGGCTGCTGAGAAGCAGGCTCAGCAGCTCGCGGCGGTTCAGCAGCAGAATCAGGCCTCTGCCGCTCAGGTCGAACAGCGCACCGCGAAGCTGGAGCAGCATTCGGCCGATGAGGGCGGCTTTGAATTTCACGGCTATGCCCGATCCGGCCTGCTGATGAACAGTTCAGCCGCGAAAACCCAGGGCGGTCCGACCGTAACCCCCGCCGGGGAGACCGGCGGTCACGTTGGTCGTCTGGGTAATGAACCGGACACCTACGTTGAGCTGAATCTGGAGCATAAGCAGACGCTGGCCAGCGGGGCCACAACCCGTTTTAAAGCGATGCTGGCCGACGGGCAGCGGACCTATAACGACTGGACGGCCGCCAGCAGCGACCTCAATCTGCGTCAGGCGTTTGTCGAACTGGGCCAGCTGCCTACTTTTACCGGCGCCTTCGACAACGCCACCGTCTGGGCCGGTAAGCGTTTTGACCGTGATAACTTTGATATCCACTGGATCGACTCCGATGTGGTGTTCCTTGCCGGAACCGGTGCCGGTATCTATGACATGAAATGGAGCGATCAGGCGCGCAGCAACCTCTCTCTCTATGGCCGTACTTTTGGCGACATTGAAAACAACGAAAACACCGCGCAGAACTACATCCTGTCACTGAACAACTTTGTCGGTCCGGTGCAGATGATGGTCAGCGGCCTGCGGGCAAAGGATAACGATGACCGCCGGGATATTGAGGGTAACAAAGTCAAAAGCGATGCAGCCAATACCGGCGTCCACGCGCTGCTGGGCCTGCACAACGACAGCTTCTATGGGCTGACAGACGGTTCGTCGAAAACTGCACTGCTTTACGGTCACGGACTGGGAGCGGAGGTGAAATCCATTGGCTCTGACGGCGCACTGCTGCAGGAGGCCAGCACCTGGCGTCTGGCAAGTTACGGCATCACGCCGCTGGGCGGAGGCTGGCACATTGCGCCTGCTTTACTGGCGCAGCGCAGTGACGACCGTTACGTCAGAGGGGACAGCTACGACTGGGCGACGGTCAACCTGCGGCTGATTCAGGAAATCACGCAGAACTTTGAGATGCAGTATGAGGGCTCCTATCAGTACATGGATCTGCGTCCGCAGGGGTATAACAATCGCAACGCGGTCAGCGGCAGCTTCACCAAGCTCACCGTGGCGCCCACGCTGAAAGCCGGTGATGTCGGTGACTTCCTCAAGCGCCCGGAAATCCGGCTCTTTGCCACCTGGATGGACTGGGATCACCGGCTGGATAACTATGCCAGTGACGACGCCTTCGGCAGTAAAGGGTTTGATGCCGGTGGCGAATGGAACTTCGGCGTTCAGATGGAAACCTGGTTCTGACCGGCTGGCCCCGCATCCGGGGCCGGATAGTCACGCGGATAAAAACATAACAAGACAGAGGTATGTATGGACTATGTGAAGATTTCCCGGGCACTCCTGCCCCTGCTGGGTGGCAAAGCGAACATCGCCAGTGCTGCACACTGCGCTACCCGGCTGAGGCTGGTGCTGGCCGATGATGCGCTGGCGGACACCGCTGCCATTGGCCGGATTGAGGGGGTAAAGGGGTGCTTCCGCAATGCGGGACAGCTTCAGGTGATCTTTGGCACCGGCGTGGTGAACAAGGTGTATGCGGCGTTCATCGCCGAGGCGGGCATCAGCGAATCGAGCAAGTCGGAGGCGGCGGATATTGCGGCCCGTAAGCTCAACCCTTTCCAGCGAATCGCCCGTCTGTTGTCGAACATCTTTGTGCCGATCATTCCGGCCATTGTGGCGTCAGGCCTGCTGATGGGCCTGCTGGGGATGGTCAAAACCTACGGCTGGGTTAACCCGGAGAATGCGCTCTATATCATGCTCGATATGTGCAGCTCGGCGGCCTTTATTATCCTGCCGATCCTGATTGGCTTTACGGCGGCGCGCGAGTTTGGCGGTAATCCCTTTCTCGGCGCGACCCTCGGCGGCATCCTGACGCATCCGGCCCTGACTAACGCCTGGGGGGGGGCGTCGGGTTTCCACACCATGAACTTCTTTGGTTTTGAAGTGGCGATGATCGGCTATCAGGGGACGGTATTCCCGGTGCTGCTGGCCGTGTGGTTTATGAGCATGCTGGAAAAGCAGCTGCGCCGGGTTATTCCGGATGCCCTCGATCTGATCCTGACCCCGTTTCTGACGATGATCCTGTCCGGCTTCATTGCGCTGCTGATCATCGGTCCGGCCGGCCGTATGCTGGGTGATGGCATCTCCTTTGTGCTCAGCACCCTGATCGCACACGCAGGCTGGCTGGCAGGCCTGGTGTTCGGCGGACTCTATTCCGTGATCGTCATTACCGGTGTGCATCACAGCTTTCACGCTATCGAGGCGGGGCTGCTGGGTAACCCGTCCATCGGGGTAAACTTCCTGCTGCCTGTCTGGGCGATGGCGAATGTCGCTCAGGGCGGTGCCTGCCTGGCGGTGTGGTTTAAAACCCGCGATGCAAAAATCAAAGCGATTTCGCTGCCCTCCGCGTTCTCTGCGCTGCTGGGGATCACGGAAGCCGCGATCTTTGGTATTAACCTGCGGTTTATGAAACCTTTCATTGCCGGCCTGGTCGGGGGCGCGCTGGGGGGAGCCTGGGTGGTTTCGGTGCACGTCTACATGACCGCCGTCGGCCTGACCGGTCTGCCGGGCATGGCCATCGTGCAGGCCGGATCGCTGCTGAACTATATTATCGGTATCGCCATCGCCTTCATTTCGGCGTTTGTGATCTCTTACCTGCTCAAATATAAAACGGACGCGGAATAATGAGCGCATCAACACGTCTGGCCGCCATCCTGCAGGCGGTCATGCAGGGTATGCCCGCGGCGCTCAGCGACCGCCACTATCCCGGCTGGCATCTGGCACCGGTGACCGGGCTGCTCAACGATCCTAACGGCTTTATCCATTTTGACGGACACTATCATCTCTTTTACCAGTGGAACCCGCTGGGGTGTGCACATCAGCATAAGTGCTGGGGTCACTGGCGCTCAGCGGATCTGCTGCACTGGCAGCATCAGCCCATTGCCCTGATGCCTGATGAGGAGTATGACCGCAGCGGTTGTTACTCCGGCAGCGCAGTGGAGGAGAACGGCGTGCTGACGCTGATCTACACCGGTAACGTCAAATTTGAGGATGGCTCGCGCACCGCGTGGCAGTGCCTGGCGCAGCAGAACAGCGCAGGGGGATTCGACAAACTCGGCCCGGTCATTGCCGTGCCGGACGGCTACACCGGCCACGTCCGCGATCCTAAAGTGTGGCAGCACGAAAACCACTGGTACATGGTTCTGGCGGCGCAGACCACGAAGCGGCAGGGCAGGGTGCTGTTACTGCGTTCTGACGATCTGCGCGCGTGGCACTCTCTCGGCGAAATAGCGGGCAGCGAGCGGGGGGGACTGGGTGCTGCAGGCTACATGTGGGAATGCCCGGATATGTTCACGCTGGGCGACAGCACCTATCTGATCTGCTGTCCGCAGGGCGTGGCGCCGGAAGAAAAACGCTACCTGAACAGCCACGCCTGCGCCTGGCTGAGCGGCTCTCTGAATTATGAGCGGGCTGAATACACACACGGCCCGCTGAATGAAATGGATGCCGGGTTTGAATTTTATGCGCCGCAGACCACGCTTACTGCGGACGGCCGGCGTCTGCTGGTGGGCTGGATGGGCACGCCGGATGGCGAGGAGATGGCCCAGCCGACGGTCGCGCACCGCTGGATCCACCAGATGACCTGCCTGCGTGAACTGAGCTCACGCAACGGGCGGCTCTGTCAGCAGCCGGTTGCCGAACTGCAGGCGCTGCGCGAAGCGGAGCAGCACTATCAGGGTCGCGCTGATGACATGCCACCGATCGCCGCCGCGCGACTGGAGCTGATGCTGGAGAGTCAGGGAGATATCGAACTCAATTTTGCCGATACGCTGATCCTGTCGTGGCAGCAGGATGAACTGCGGCTTGCCCGTCGCAGTCTGGTTTCGGGCGAGTGGATCTTCCGCTACTGGACAGGGGCAGCCCGCCGGTTGCAGATCCTCTGCGACCACTCCAGCGTTGAGATCTTCATCAATGACGGGGAGGGCGTGATGAGCAGCCGCTATTTTCCGGACACGGCGGCGAAGCTCACCCTGCGCGGAGGCGCAGAACTGACGGCCCGCTACTGGTCGTTGCGTCGCTGCATGGTAGAATAATGGCCTGTTCCATCAACCGTGTCCTGCCGTGAGAAAAACCAAACGCGTTACCATCAGTGACATTGCCGGGCTGGCTGGCGTTTCAAAAGCCACTGCCAGCCTGGTGCTTAACGGCCGTGGCGAAGAGTTACGGGTGGCAAAGGAGACGCGTGAGCGGGTTCTGACGCTGGCCCGTGAACACCATTATCAGCCCAGCATCCACGCCCGGATGCTGCATGATGCCCGCAGCCACACGCTGGGGCTGGTGGTGCCGGAGATCACTAACCACGGTTTCGCCGCCTTTTCGCATGCGCTGGAAAACCTCTGCCGGGCAGCCGGTCTCCAGCTGCTGATCTCCTGTACCGATGAAAATGGTGCTCAGGAGAGGGTGGTCGTGAATAACCTGGTTGCCCGTCAGGTTGATGGGCTGATTGTCGCCTCCAGCATGCTGGATGACAGTGACTATGTCAGCCTCAGCGAACAGTTACCGGTACTGCTGTTTGATCGCCACATGAACAACACCGCGCTTCCCTGGGTGATCACCGACTCGGTCACCCCTACCGCCGATCTCGTTGAAAAACTGGCGCGCGCCTGTCCGGAAGAGATCTACTTCCTTGGCGGACAGTCGGCGCTGTCGCCCACCCAGGATCGTCTGTCGGGATTCCGGCAGGGGCTGGCGCGCGCGGGGGTGACCCTGCAGCCGGAGTGGATTATTCAGGGTAACTACCATCCCGGCAGCGGCTATGAGATGTTTTCGGCCTTGTGTGACCGGCTGGGACGTCCTCCTAAAGCGATGTTCACCGCCGCCTGTGGTCTGCTGGAAGGGGTGCTGCGCTACATGAGCGAGCATCACCTGCTGACCCGCGATATCCGCATCGCCAGTTTTGACGATCACTATCTGTATGATTCGCTCTCCATTCCGATCGATACGGTAGAGCAGAATGTCCCGGCGCTGGCGCAGGCCTGTTTCTCCATGCTGACCACCCTGATCCGGGGAGACGATCCCTCCGAGAGTCAGCTGGTCTTGCCGGCCACACTGCGGCTGCGCGGTTAACGGCCAGACGCGTTTCTGGCCGTTAACTCTCTAATCGCTAATGCCTGCGCTGAATGCGGGAAAGGGAGGTCACGAGGCTGTTTTTGTCCGCCTCACTGAGGTGGGGGGCCGCGAGCTGCGAGAGCAGCCAGGCTCTGTCGGCGTCAGCCAGGGTGCCTGCCATCAGCCGCTGACTGATCGCCGTCAGTAACTGTGTATCCAGCCGTTGTATCTGCTGCCGGGTCTCTGCCAGATCCGGAACAGCCTGCAGGCTATCCGGCGTGGAAAGCCAGTCAGCCCGATAGCGATACTGAATAGCTTTACTGGCATTCATCAGGGCGTGAATAAAAGGTTCCACCGATTCCGGCTCAAGTCCTTCCTGCTGCGCATTGTGCAGCATGTTCTCCAGTACCACCTGCTCCCGGGGCAGATCCTCCACGGGTAAATGATGCTGCGCTTTATAACCTGCCACGGCTTTCATGACCTGCATACGTTCATTCAGGGCGGTTGAAATGGCCCCGAGTGAGACGGAAGAGACCGACCCGGCGAAAACGTTGCTGCACATAAAGAGTGAGGAGAAAAAAATCGCTACAAACTGCGTCATTTGCCTGCTCCATGAGTGAAAGGTGGCACTAATTTATGCATGAAACGATAACGTAGTGTGATTAATATTTTTACAAAATGTGAATAATGGCGGTACCGGCAACATTCAGGCAGGTTATTCATTTAACATCGTTTTTTGGCTTTCAGGTTCATAAAAAATTCATATGATCCTGCCATCCTGATCGGTCGGCCTCCGCTCTGCTCAGGGGGAACGGGCTGCCATAAACGGATAATCTGACGTTGAGGTAAGCGCGGGGGACAAAGAGAAAAGGGCGGCTCAGCCGCCCGGATCGGTCAGGGGCATCCTGTTCTCAGGGAACAAAGACGGCACGAACACAGCCATCTTCTTTATGCTTAAACATCTCATAGCCGCGCGGCGCTTCTTCCAGTGGAAAGCGATGCGTCGCCATAAACGCCGGATTGAGTTCATTCTGCGCAACATGCTCCAGCAGCCTGTGCATATAGCGTTGCCCGTGCTGCTGGGCGGTGCGGATGGTCAGACTCTTGTTGATCATCAGCCCCAGCGGAAACTTATCCATCACGCCATACACGCCCAGGATAGCGATGTTGCCGCCTTTGCGGCAGCTGTAGAGTGCCTGACGCAGGGCGGCACCCACATCCGTTTCAAGATGCAGCATCTGTTTCGTCTTGTCGTAGACCTGACTTAAGCCTTCCCCCCTGGCCTCCATGCCGACCGCATCGATACAGCTGTCCGGGCCGCGGCCGCCGGTCAGTTCCAGCAGGGCTTCGTGGATATCGACCGAGGTGTAATCCAGCGCGATGCTGCCTGCAAAGTCCCGCGCCATCGCCAGCCGCTCAGGATAGCGATCAATACCGATGACCTGATGTGCACCCATCAGCCAGGCACTCTGCTGAGCCATCAGGCCGACGCCGCCACAGCCCCAGACCACCACCGTGTCACCCGGATGGATGTTGCAGAAATCGGCACCCATGTAGCCGGTTGGTGTCGCATCGGAGAGGAACAGCGCCTGCTCATCGGTGACACCGTCGGGAACGACAAAGCAGTCATTGTCGGCAAAGGGGACGCGGACATACTCCGCATGCGAGCCCGCATAGCCGCCAAAGGCATGGCTGTAAGCGTAAATTCCGCCGGTCGGATGGCCCAGCGCCGTCTCCCCTTTTTCCCACTGCGGATGTGTGTTGTCACAGCAGGAGGGGAGTTGTTGCTGGCAATACCAGCAGGAGCCGCAGGAGATGAATGAGGGTACGACCACCCGGTCACCGCGGCGGATATTTTTCACCGCGCTGCCGACCTCGACGACCTCGCCCATAAATTCATGGCCCAGGATATCTCCCTCGCGCATCGTCGGGATCAGACCGTCAATGACGTGGAGATCGGAGCCGCAGGTCGTGGTAAGCCTGACCCGTATGATGGCATCATGAGGGTTAATCAGACCAGGATCGGCCACCGTTTCAACGCTGAGATCGTTGACGCCATTCCAGCAGAGTGCGCGCATCTATTTCTCCTTATCCTTACGGCTGGCATGGCGGCCCGCAGGCTGCCCCTCCAGCGTGGGAATTTCACCGGTTTCAGCCAGGCTCTTGAAGCGATGTAACGCTTTGCTGGCCACCTCTTTCGGCAGCAGATCGAATAACGTGGTCACCTTTTTCCCCAGTGCCCCGCCCGGTGGGGTGAACTGCAGCGTCAGGGCCAGTTCGGTCCCCCATTCACCCGGCGCGGGGCGAAAACGTAGTTCACCTTCGTTAGGAATGTCCGCGCCGTCCAGCGAACGCCAGGCGATGACTTCGCCCGGGTGCGCTTCAACAATCCGGCTTTCCCAGCGGTAATGCCTGCCGAGAGGCCCTTCAACCTGCCAGTGTGCATCGCTTTTATTCACCGGTGTCACGCTGGCGAAGTGGCTCATAATCCGGGGCAGGGTATCCGGCTCAAGCCACAGGGCAAAAAGCTCGGTTGCGGGAAGGCCGATCGTTATCCAGCGCCGGAGCGTGAGGGTATTGTCACTGGTCGTTGTCTCAGATGTGGTTGTCAAAGCGTCCTCCGGGAGTTCTCAGTGGAACGGGATTACAAGATTTGAGTTAAGGACAGTGCGGGGGATTATGCGAGCGAAGCCGCGTCAGTCAGATCAAAGCTGCAATCTCAGAAAGAGGTTAGGATGCCTGCCGGATAGCCAGTGCAGAGACGCACTCTGGCATGCCGGAACAGAGACCTGGCGCCGCCGGGAGGGACATTTACAGCAGCAAAAAGAGGGAGATAGGGCCGTGAGTAACCTGTTTTCCGCGAACAAAAACGTCGCGGAATATGTGAGAAAGCTGGAGAAGCAGGCAGCCAGCCGCTCAGAAGCGAACTGGCATGAAGGACTGAAAGTTAGCACCAAAAGCGCGCTGGAAAAAATCAATGCGGCTTATGAGGCTAACCTGATCGGTGCTGAAGAGAGCCTGAGTCTGAAGCAGCGGGTTTACCGGCTGCAGGATAAGCTGATTGCGCTCGCCTTGTGGTGACCTCAGCAGATCAGACCGCCTGTACGTAAATCGGCGGGGGTAAAAAACTGATACTTCAGCACGCAGCGTCGTCCGGCATTGCAGGCCGTTCGCAAAGAAGGAAGGTTGCCTGGCAGAATCGTGCCGGTCAGCAGCGCGCGCTCGTCATGGTGCAGATGAAGCTGCCGCAGCAAAAGCCGCTGCGCGCTCGCGGCAAGCCCCCGGCCCTGACAGGCAGGGATAATAACTTCATCCATAATCTGGAAGCCTTCAATAAACGCCGTTTGCCGTGGCACACAAATAATCAGTCCAGCCATCCTCTCCTGCCAGACAATCAGACGGACGTGCCCGTCAGCGATATCATCCCGTAACTCCTGCCTGCTGGTAGCCTGTAACTGATCGCGGAGATGCGGCAGGGTCTGCCTGCTGACGCGATAGGCGTGATGGATCGCCGCGAGACAGGCGGGATAATCGCGCCGGCTGGCGGTGACCAGAGACAGTTCGCCTGTGACAGGTTCCGGCAGCGAAGCGGGATCGCTGAGGAAAAGCAGCTGGTCAGTAAAGCCGATTTCAGCGTGAGTCACAGGCAACAGGACCCGCAGCCTGAGCGGATTCAACACCTGCCACGCCCGCATGATGGCGTCAGCCGCCGCATAATCCAGCGCGCCATCACGTGCGATGACATCAATGAAGGGCTGAGCCAGTTCTCCTCCCAGATAGCGCGGCCCGGTGAGATAGCGCTGGCCGTTTATCGTCAGTTCCCGCTGCAAAAAGGTGTGCTGGGGCAGGCCGGTTTCGCGCCAGGGAAACGCGGCGGAAAAGTGATGATCGTGGCAGCGACTCTGCTCCCGGGCCAGCCAGCGGGCAAGCCAGGCGCTGAGACAGTCCGGCGAGACAGGAACAGTACGGTAGAGCGACACCATATAATCCAGCATAAGAGTCCTTATTGCCTGCCGTAAGGGAACGTCTGAGCCGTGCCGGTTTGCAGAGAAGGCTGCTGAGAGTGTAACGATATGCTCTGTTTTTGACCATCCCGACAGCATCGGTGACGCTCTGCCCGAGCGGGCGCGCATCTGAAGCCGGAACGGCAGACCAAAAAAAATGCGCGGATGAGCGTGTTATCTGTGCTGTCGTCAATCGCGACAAGGGGCGTCTATTCACATCCGGCCCTTTAACGCCTGCATCGTCAAATTAATTGATGTTATAAGGCTTATTTGCCCAAAAAGAGACAACAAAAACCGTTATCTGATCTTTTACGTAAATATTACAGATTCAGATAATCGGCGGGCGGATCCTGCATTATGCTTTAAAGGCTATTCCATAATTATAAAGCGTGCCTTTTTTACACAGCAGGGGGTTCCATGGTTCATATTGATTTATGCACCAAAGAGGGCGTGATGAAAGCTTATGCTTTTCAGACGCCCATGCAGGCGATGAGCCTGGTAGAGAAAATAAAAGATGATGAGTTTCAGTGGTTTAATCTTGAGTGGGATGGGCAGCGTTTTACATGTCCCTACCATTTTATTAAAAGACTCAGCAGCCGTTCTTATATTAAGTCATTCTGGCGTTAACGTAACCTGATTGATGACGTTATCACGCTCTCGCCAGCCAGTACCGTTCATCTGTATCTGAAAAAATGATGGGTGGGGCAGAAATAGCCCCATCCGTTTTTCAACGAAGCGCCTGTCATCAGCGCTCAAAAAAGTTGAACGGAATGAAAATTTTTATCTGTCACCTCTGAGCGCAGTCCGGAACGAAAAACCTTTCCTATTTCATTATTGCAGGAAAAAGAGATCTTTATTTTTTTCCTGTTGTCGGTGGTCTGGAAATAACATTAACAGCGTTATATTTTATCCCTTCATTAATCTGATCTACCTTCTTTTAACCAGTCAGAAAAAACATGAAAATTTAATTAACCAGATATTAACGTAGTGGTTATTTCATATTGAAATTTTTTCTTTTCACTCTGAAATGTGCTTATTTTTCCATCGCGCAGGGTGAGACTGTTGTCACTCTTTTAAAGCGGCGTGTCAGCTAACATTAAAATAAAAAATTATTATTTTTCATGATTTTAATTATTTTCTTTTGTCTGTCTGTTTCATTCTGGCATGACCTCTGCAACAGCCGGGGAAAGAAACCACAAGGGAGTACCTTAAATGAGCTATAAAATTCTGCTTCCGCAGGAGATCATGAAGGAAGGGCGGGACTATCTGGAGAGTCGTGGCTACGAACTCATTACCGGTTCCGGCATGGAAGAGGAGGATATCATTCGCGATATCGCTGACTGTGACGGAATTATTGTTCGACTTTCAAAAATGTCTGAGCGCGTATTTGCCGCAGCAAAAAAATTAAAAGTGGTTGCACGCCATGGCGCAGGCTATGACACCGTTGACTTAGAGGCGGCAAAACGCCACGGCGTCACGGTTCTTAATGCGCCTGTCGCCAACAGTATGTCCGTGGCTGAACTGGCGCTTTTCTTCATGCTGCACTGCTCACGTAACTTCCGTCTCGTCGAAGAGAAAATGCTGGAAGATTATTATTGGGCAAAACTGCGCACGCCAAAAGTTGAGCTGGACGGGAAAACCCTGGGCCTTATCGGCGTCGGCAATATTGGTTCACGCGTAGCCATGAAGGCGCTGCATGGCTTCAACATGAAAGTCATTGCTTTTGACCCCTACAAAACAGCTGCTCAGCTGCCGGACGGTGTTGAGTTAACTCAGGATTTTGACCGGATTTTCCGGGAGAGTGATTTTGTTTCGCTGCACTGCCCGGCGACAGAAGAGACCTTTGACTTTGTCGGTGAAAAGCAGTTTTCACTGATGAAGCCAGAGGCTTACTTCATCAATACCGCACGCGGCAAGCTGGTCGATGAAAAAGCGCTGTATCACGCGCTGTCGACCTCTCAGATTGCCGGAGCCGGGCTGGATGTCCTGAAGAAAGAGCCGTTCGATCCCGCCGATCCCATTTTTGCACTGAGTAACGTCGTAATTGCCCCCCATATTGGTGCCGCTACGAAAGAAGCCACGGACCGTGCCTCGCTGCATTCCGCCATCGGCATTGATGAAGTGTTATCGGGCAAAAAACCATCCTGGCCGGTGCCGGGCTTTTAAGGAGAAGCGTATGTCTATTGGTAACCGTATTTTCACACAGCGTCCCGCTTTTGACGTGGCGTTACTCGAAGCCTATCAGCAGCTGCCTGTGGCCAACATTGCTGACACCATGAACCGGATTGCTGTACTCGGTAACGGCATCAGGCGCATCTCTTCACCGGCCAGACCTGTCATGGCGGGCTATGCCATTACCGTGAAGGCGCGCGCCGGTGACAATCTGATGCTGCATGCGGCGCTGGATATGGCAACAGAAAACGATGTCATCGTGGTCTCTAACGAAGGCGATCGGTCCCGTGCACTGATGGGGGAGATCATGATCGCTTACGCTCACTACGATCGCAAAATTGCCGGCATCGTGCTGGATGGGCCTGTCCGGGATATTGATGCCCTCTCGGTGCTCGATTTCCCCATTTTCGCCACGGGTTCAAACCCCGCCGGTCCGTTTAAAGAGGGACCGGGAGAGGTTAATACCCCCATCGCCGTCGGCGGTGTCGCGGTGTGTCCGGGGGATTTGATCGTGGGCGATGCAGACGGGGTGATAGTCGTCCCGCTGAGCGATGCCGCGGCGCTGCTCGAAAAAGCGACGGAATACGCCAGTTTTGACGCCGGTAAAGTTGCCGCAGCGAAGCGTGGCACCGCGAACCGGGCATGGGTCAGAAAAGCATTAGATGAAAAAGGCGTTGAGTTCATCGACGACGTTTACCGCTAATTCTTAAAAATAATGAAAAGCCGCGTCCCGGCGCGCGGCTGCTAAGCAGAGGTAATATCATCATGCTTTATCTGAAGCTCTTACCCATCCTTTTTTTCCCCGTTCTGTTCTGGATGATCCCGCCCCCGGAAAGCCTCTCCGCCCAGACCTGGCACTTAGTCGGTATCTATCTGGCGATGCTGTGCGGTCTGGTTCTGCGTCCGTTCACCGACGCCGTGATTATGCTGATTATTCTGGGCTTCGCGTCACTGTTCATTGCGCCTGGCCCGCTGTTTGCCGGATTTGGCAGCCCGATGGTCTGGTTTATCATCAGTGCCTTTATCATCTGCAAAGCCTTCGTGATCACCGGCTTAGGTAAACGTATCGCTTACCTGCTACTTCAGCGCTATGGCAAAAATACGCTGACACTGGGTTACCTGATGATGGTAACCGACACGGTGCTGGCACCGGCCACAGGCTCAAACATGTCGCGTTCCGGCGGCATCACCTATCCCATTTTCCGCAACATCGCCGAAGCACTGGGATCAACGCCCGATAAGGGCAGTCGCAGGATTGGCGCTTATCTCACGATTCTGATGTATGTCGTCTCGATGGGCACCTCCAGCCTGTTCCTGACCGGGATGGCAACCAACTCGATTACCGTCTCGCTGGCGAATGAGATCATGAATGTGAATCTCAGCTGGATGGTCTGGTTTAAGGCTGCCATCCTGCCGGCGGGACTGGTGCTGCTGGCGGCCCCCTGGATCCTCTATAAACTCTATGCGCCTGAACTGAAGAGCATCGATAACGTCAATGACATTGCCATTCAGGGATTGCACGAGCTGGGCCCGGTAAAGCGTGAAGAGAAACTGCTGATGGTCTTCTTTGTGCTGGGTATTCTCGGCTGGATGACCGGCTCTTTAACGGGGATCCCCTTCATTCCGGTGGGGCTGGCATTCCTGGCCTGTCTGCTGCTGTCCGGCGTACTGAACTGGAATGATGTAGCCAGTGAAAAATCGGCCTGGCAGACCTTTGTCTGGTACGGTGCGTTTTACGGTTGTGCGGTCGCGCTCTCTAAAGGCGGTTTCTATGTCTTTCTGGTCGACGTGATCAAAAACTATCTGGACCTGTCGCAACTCAGCGAAATCAGTGCCCTTGGCGTACTGGTTTTTATCAGCCTCGCGGTGCGTTACTTCTTCGTTTCTAACAGTGCCTTTGTGGTCTCTTTCTATCCGGTGTTATTCACGCTGGGCATGACCACGCAGGCCCACCCGATGTACATCGCACTGTCACTGGCCTTCTCTGCCGGGTATGGCGCACTCCTGACCCATTACGGCAACGGCGCGGGTGTCTTCACCTTCTCAAGTGGGTATGTCCCGCAAAAAACCTTCTGGTTACTGGGTAGCGCCATGGTGCTGGTCAACGTGCTGGTCTTTTTTCTCATAGGGATCCCCTACTGGAAAATGATCGGTATTGGATAAAGGAAAAAGCAAAATGAAACTGGATATTCTGATTAAAAATGGCCGGGTAGTGGACCCGGAACGCGCCATCTTCCTTGACCAGAGCGTTGGGGTGGCAGGCAACCGTATCGTCGATCTGCAGTCGGTTGACAACCCGGAGGCGGAAACCGTCATCGACGCGGCGGGCTGCCTGGTGCTACCGGGCCTGATTGACTTTCATGCCCACGTTTTTCATGGGGGCACAGCTATCAGCGTTAACCCCGATGTGATCGGCCTGCCCAATGGCGTGACCGGGGTGGTGGATGCGGGCAGCAGCGGCTGGGTGAACTACGGACTGTTCCGTAACAGCGTCATCAACACGGCGCAGACGCGGATAAAAAGCTATCTGAACGTCGTCAATGTCGGCCTCTCCACGCTGGGCGGCGGGCCGACCGGGTATCTGGAGAATACCAACCCGGCCAACTTCAACGTGGAAAAGATTGCCCGGACGGTAAATGAACATCGCGACAATATTCTCGGTCTGAAGCTGCGTTACAGCCAGGATATCGCCAGGGGACGTCACTTCAGTGGCGATCCCTTCTTCGCCACCGTGGAACTGGCCCGTCAGCTGAACACCGGGCTGTGCGTGCATGTGACAGATTCGCGTCTGCCCGCCGATGAACTGATTACGCATTTCCAGGCTGATGATATCTTCGCGCACTGTTTCCACGGCACCGGCCATGCCATCCTGCAGGCCAACGGCGAGCTCTTTCCGGACATCAAAGCGGCCAGGGATCGCGGCGTCATTTTCGACTGTTCGAATGGTGTGGCGCACTTCGACTTTGCCGTGGCGCGCAAGGCGATGGAGCAGGGGTTTAATCCGGACATCATCAGCACCGATCTCACCCTGCGAAATAGCCTGCGCACCGATAAGGTCTTCAGTCTGCCCTTTATTATGTCCAAGTACCTGAACATGGGAATGTCACTGTTCGATGTGGTTCGCGCCGTCACCACCACGCCTGCACGCCTGATGAAAATGCAGGGCGAGGCAGGCACGCTGGCTTCCGGCGCCTTTGCCGATATCGCTATCGTGAAACTGCGGCAGGAGAAGGTGGTGTTTGAAGACACCCGGGGTGAACGCTTAACGGGCGATCACTATCTCGACAACTGTGCGACCATCAGCAATGGACAGATTGTCTATCGTCGCCAGCGTTTCTGATTGAGAATCCCGCCCATAAAAATCTGCCTGCGTATTGCCCTGCGCAGGCGTTGTTCGTTTCGTCACGCGGCATCGGTTGCTGTCAGCGTGACGAAAGTTGCCGCTTTTCCGGTAAAACGATGGCGCAGAATGGCCTATGAAAAACAACGAAATTGCGATCCTCTCGGTGTCACAAACCATCACGCAACGCATCTCGAATGTCCTGCTTGAGAAAAAGATCGATATTCCGGTTTACGAATATCGCTATTTTGACGTGGTTGAAAAAGCGCAGCAGCTGATTCAGGGAGGAACCCGCATCCTCATCAGTCGGGGTGGCACCGCGGCACTGCTTCGGAATAACGTGGCAGTTCCGGTCATTGAAATCGCCCACGACCTGCACGGCATATTTCGTATCCTGATGGAAGCGCGCAAGAAGTCACAAAAAATCGCCGCAGTCGGGTTTCCGCAGTTCTGCCATGTTCTTCGTCATTACCAGAACATGACGCATGAAGAGTTCAAAATCTGTCAGGTCTACAACCACTATGACATTGATAACGTCGTCAAAAATCTGGCAGATAATGATTATGATCTGGTGATTGGCGGCCTGACCGTCGCGGAAATGGCCAGAAAGTACGATCTGAAGGTCATCATGGGGGACACCGATAATATCGCTATCGAGCAGGCTCTCGATGTCGCGGCGAGCACGCTGAAATATATCAACAGGGAGAGCACGAAGCTGGCGATGGCCTGGTCAGCCCTCAATCAGTCGCGGGAAGGGATCCTGTGGCTGGATCAGTCCGGGGAAGTCATCAATATCAACGCCCGGGGTTTGTCGCTTTTTCCCTGCCGGATCGGGGATAAGATTTTAAAAAACGACGCGTTTAAAACGCTGTTCAGCAGCATCATCAATGAGCGGGATATCACCGACGAGGTGCATGAGATCAAGGGCGACGCCCTCCGGCTGACGGTGAAACATATCCCCGGTCAGCAAAATTTTTATACCCTCATAACCGCCGTCAGAGCGGGACAGCACGAGGGATGCGCTCCGGTTCCGGCGAGAAAGCCTGCAGGCAGCAGCTTCACCACGGTTTACACCTTTTCGGACATCGTGGGCCGCTCGCCTGAGATGGTGTCTGTGATTGAGCAGGCCAGACTTTATGCGGCTCACGATCTGCCGGTGAATATTCTCGGGGAGACGGGCACGGGCAAAGAGCTGTTTGCCCAGAGTATTCATCACGCCAGTGCGCGCAGCGCGGGGCCTTTTATTGCGCTTAACTGCGCGGCAATCCCGGAGTCCCTGCTGGAAAGTGAACTGTTCGGCTACGCTGACGGGGCGTTTACCAGTGCCCGGCGGGGCGGCAAACCCGGTATTTTCGAAATGGCGATGAACGGCACGGTGTTTATCGACGAAATCAGCGAAGCCCCGCCCGCCGTGCAGATCAAATTGCTGCGTATTCTGCAGGAAAAACGGTTCAGCCGGGTAGGGGGCGAGGGGCTCATCACCGCCAGTTTCCGCCTGATCACCGCCAGTAACAAAGATCTGGGTCAGATGGTGGCCGCAGGACAGTTCCGCCAGGATCTCTTTTACCGCATTAATATTCTGGAGCTGCGGCTGCCGGCGCTGAGAGCGCGCCGGGGCGACATTATGCTGATTGTCGACGCGCTGCTGGCCAGCCAGAACCGGACACTGACGTTTAGCGACGAAGCGGTTGCCCTGCTCAATAATGCGGCGTGGCCGGGCAATATCCGTGAGCTGAAAGCCGCTATCCTGCGGCTGGTGGTGCTGCATAAGAGCAGCACAGTCGATGCCGATGCATTGCAGTCACTCTGCCACCTTTCTTCAGCTGCCGGTGAGCGTGAGGTGCCACCCTGCACGCTCAGTGACGAGGTGAATTTACTGGAGAAGCAGGAGAGGAAACTGATTGCGTCGGTGATCAACAGAACCGGTGGCGATCGCGCCCGGGCCGCCGTGATGCTGGGCATCAGTCCCACCACCCTGTGGCGAAAGATGAAGCGATATGGACTGAACTCTGACTGACCGGCGTGCGCGCTGTCGGGCAGCGCCGGAACGTTAATCATTCGGAAGGAGAGGGAAATCATCTTCTTTTCTCCCCTTCAGCCGTGCCATCAACAGTTACACTATAGGGATACTTACTCCGGATTCCGACTGCAATGCCCCACGAAAAAATACGTCTTCGCTCCCTGCTGACGCTGCTTTCCATTGGCGGCGTCATCCTGACCTCCGGTCTGCTGCTGGGGGCGCTGCTGCTGTTTCAGAAGGCCAATATTGAAGACAGCCTGCTTGAGGGGAACATTGCCTATGCCCGCAAACTGGCGGATACCACCGATCGTTATCTGGGGACAGCGCAGCGCGAACTGGCGTGGAGTGCGTCGCAGATCAGGGACCTCGGCGATCTGACGCAGCTGAAAAGCGAAACCGATCGCCTGCGGATGCAGTCGGGCTTTTTCAACTCGGTCGTGGTCGTGAATCATGACGCTGTTATTGCCGCAACTTCACCGGAAAGTCTGAAACTGGTTGGCGTAAAACTCCACTCGGCGGCCAGCCTGCAGGCGATTTCCACCAAAAAGCCCTTTATCTCCGCGCCGTTCACCTCTGCCGCCGGTAACTATGTGCTGTTTTTATCCCAGCCGCTGTTCAGCGCCGATGGCCGCTACCTGGGCTACATAGGCGGCACGATCTATCTCAAAAAACAGAGCATGCTGAGCGACATCCTGAGCCAGCATTTTTATACCAAAGGCTCTACGGTGAGCGTGGTCAGCAATGAAGGTCTGATCATCTTCAGTCACGACCCGGCACAGGTCGGCACGAAAATGCAGCTGAGCCAGGCGCTGCAGAAGCGGCTTGAGGATACGGAGAGCGGGCATTTCACGCTGGAAAACGACGGTCGTCACTATCTGATCGGCTATGGCACACTGCACAAAACCGGCTGGAACGTGTTTATTACCGGCACCTCAGAAACGGTCAGGCACCTGCTGATGCGCACGGCGGAAAACGCTATCTGGTTCACGCTGGGCATTATCGTGCTGACCGCGGCGATTATTGCTTTTCTGGCGGGACGCATCGCCTCTCCGCTTGAGAAGCTGGCGGACAGAGTCCGCAACGGCGGCAGCGAAGCGCAGGCGGAATCTCTCTCCTCGGTCAAAACCTGGTATTACGAAGCCGACCGGCTCCGGGAAGCGGTGCAGGAGCATCGTCACGCCGTCGCCGGACATCTGGCGGCACTGAACGATGAAGCGATGACTGACCCCCTGACCGGACTCTGCAACCGGCGCGGATTCTCGGCGCTGGCGGCGCAGAGTGACAACGACCATGAACAGTGCGTGATCGCCATCGATATCGACCATTTCAAAAAGATCAATGACTGGTACGGACACGATGCGGGCGATGCGGTGCTGGTAAGTCTGGCGGCACTGCTGCGTCAGGCCAGTCGTACGGGGGATATTGTCAGCCGGTTTGGGGGAGAAGAGTTTATTCTGCTGCTGCCGGAGACGTCGCTACCGGACGCCGCCCGCACGGCGGAACGTATCCGTGAGAGCGTCAGCGCCACCCTGTTTCCGTTTGTCGGGACGATGACGATATCCGCAGGCGTCGCGTCGCGGGATCACCACAGCGAACGCGAAGCGCTGTTGCGGCGTGCGGATGAAGCGCTCTATGAGGCAAAAGGCGCCGGACGCAATACCGTCGTGATTGCCGGATCGGCGGGATTCAGCGTGTTTGATCCGGCCCGGTAGAGGGCTGACGCTGGCGCAACCGGCTCAGCACTTGCTGCGTAATCGCCAGCCGAGCCACTCATCCAGCGCCGCTTCCGCCAGCGGCCGGGAGTAGAAAAATCCCTGCGCCTGATCGCAGCCAAATTCGGTCAGCGTGTTGACCGTTTCCGCATTCTCCACGCCTTCGGCCAGCACCGTATAATCGAGATCTTTCAGCATCGCAATAATACTGCGGGCGATAACCCGCGAGCCGGTATCACTGGCGATTTCGCTAATCAGCGAGCGGTCCAGCTTGATCACGTCCAGTGGCATACGTCGCAGGTAGCTGATGTTGCTGTAGCCGGTACCAAAGTCATCCAGAGAGATCCCAAATCCGCGCAGTTTCAGCATCTCAAGCCCCTGCATCGCTGCCGGGCTCTCCAGAATCCGCTCTGTCTCCAGACACTCGATGCCCAGCAGTGAAACTGGCAGCTTTGCCTTGATCATCTGCTCTTCAAGCTCGTCGGCAAACCCGCTGCGGGAGAAATCGCTGCTGCTGACGTTGATGGTGACGGGCAGCTGAATATAGCTGTCACGCAGCCGGGAAAGGCGGGTGATGGCCTGCTCGGTCACCCAGCGGGTCAGCTCGCTGAGCAGTTCAGTCTGTCCGGCAAAAGGCAGAAACTCTGCCGGAGAAAGCTCGCCGCGCTGGGGATGCCGCCAGCGGATCAGCGCTTCCAGCCCAATCGGCTTTCCGCTATGCAGACAGATTTTCGGCTGATACGCGAGCCACAATCCTTTGTTTTCCCGTATCGCCAGGGCCAGATCGTGCATCAGCGTGAAATCCTGAGTATGCCGTGTGTCGGTGGCTTCACTGAAACACATCGACGCGACATCCCGGGCGATCGCTTCATGAAGGGCGCTGACGGCGCGGCGCAGGATCTCCTGCGCAGGCATCTCACCGGTGATGAAACTGGCCTCACCGGTATGCGTCATCAGCGCGACAGACAGCCCGTCGCCCAGATCCGCGCTGATGCCCGTCAGCTGCTTCGCCACCCATCCGGCACTCAGCCGGCTCTCCTGGCGGGTTAACAGGGCAAAACGCCCGGTGGCCACGGTATAGAGTATCTCGCCCGGCGCCGGGCGCAGGCGCAGAGGCAGCAGCGTGGCGACATCTTTCAGCAGGCTTTCAACCGGCCCCATCCCCATTGAACGCGCCAGCTCGTAAGCGCGCGGCATATCAATGCAGTCAATCAGGACCAGTCGCCGTGGCGTCCGATCACCCGAGGCGGCCAGAAACTGGAGGTCACGGATAAGCCGCTGACGGTTAGGCAATCCGGTGACGGGATCGGCAAAACCTGCCGAATACCAGGCTTCCAGGAATGACATGACCAGGGTGGCCAGCATCGTGAGCATGGTGACCTGAGCCGGACTGAAAGGGTGGGGCGTAGTGTCGGTGACACACAGGGTGCCCAGAATCATGCCCGTGCTGTTTTTCAGCGGCGTACCGGCATAGAAGCGGATAAAGGGTGCGCCGATGATCAAGGGGTGCGTCGCAAACCGTTCATCCAGCAGGGTATCCGGGATCACCACGGTGCTGTCGCTGTCGACCGCATACCGGCAGAGCGAATCTTCGCGGCTGGACCGGGTAAGGGTAAAATTATGCGCGGCCATCACATGCTGCAGCTCATCATCCAGCACGGAGATAAAACTGCCAGGAATGCTGAGCGCCTGACTGGCCAGTCGGACAAACTGACGCAGCACTTCATCACGACTTTCGTCGGGATTGCGCAACGCGCGCAGGGTTCGCGTGCGACCATCATCGCCGCCGCTGAGACTTATAAACATGAATTCCTCCGCCCCGGCTGGTTACGGAGCGAAATTAAGCAGGAAAATTGCAGAGTAGTGTGTAATGAGTACAGGCAATTTCCGTAAAAATAAAGTGTCCTGACAAATTTATTACGTAACGGAATGCAGAGAGCGGCAAACGGTTACCGGATCGGCTTTCTTCAATAAAATATTTTCAGAACGGCGATTCTTTTATTTTGTCGTCAAAAAATTTGAATTTCTGAAATATCCTGCCAGGATAGAAAGAACAAAAATAGCGCACTATATAATAACGCGCTAAAGCAGATAACAGAACTTATTATTGCCCGACTTTTACACACACCAATAACAACATCAGGGAAACCTTATGAACTCACTCCGGCATTTCACCATCCGGCGCGTCGTGCTGTGGATGATGATCATTTCACTGGGCGTGGTTGCAATGGCAGGCGGCTACAGTAGCCATGTGCTGCGCGACATCTATCGTCAGACCGATCGTACCGCCGTTCTCACTCAGCAGCTCAGCTTTCTGACGCAAAGCGCTATCGCCATGCAGAGCGGAAGCGCCGCCGACAAAAGTGCGGTGATGGCTGCCATGCCGGAAGGCGCTGACTGGGAGCGTCTGCGTACGGCACTCACTACCACACCTGCAGACTATGCCTCTGCGGCACGGGCGCAACTGAACAGCATCACGCAGCAGCTGGCGCAGCATCAGGCGCCGCTCAGGGCTGACCGGCATCAGCTGCAGGGTGTACTGCTGGCGGCGCTGCTGGCGGCGTTCGCGTTACTGCTGTTCTGCGATCGCTATCTGGTCGTGCATCTGGTGCGTCCGGTGGCAAAAATTCGTGGTCACCTGAAAATCATTGCAGATGGCGATCTGACGCAGGAGCCGGAAGACCTGGGCCGTAACTGTGTCGGACAGCTGGTTCCGCTGGTGAAAGAGATGCAGCACAGCCTGTTGCATATGGTCAGCGCTATCCGCGACAACGCCGCCATTCTTCATCGTGAAGCCGCTGATATTGCCGCAGGCAACGCAGATCTCTCCGATCGGACCTCCACCCAGGCTGCGGCACTGGAGCAGACCGCCGCCAGCATGGAAGAGATTACCGTCACCGTGCGCCACAACGCGCAGAACGCCCGTGAAGCGCGGGAGCTGGCCGTCAGTACAACCGATACCACGCAGCAGGGCGCGAAGCTGGTTCAGACGGTGACTGCGGCCATTACCAGCATCGCGGAAGGGTCAGAAAAAATTCGTCAGTTTACCGCCACCATTAACGGCATCGCGTTTCAGACCAATATTCTGGCGCTGAATGCGGCCGTTGAGGCAGCGCGCGCCGGTGAGCAGGGCCGCGGCTTTGCCGTCGTGGCCAGCGAAGTGCGCTCACTGGCGCAGCGCAGTGCGGCGGCGTCTAAAGAGATTGAAGAGCTGATTTCAGATACGGTGGCGCGGGTTGACGATGGCCGCCGTGCAGCGGAGAGCGCCGGCACCACGATGGAAGCCGTCCTGCGCGGCGTTGGTGGCGTGAATGAGCTTATCGGGCAGATTGCGCTGGCGTCAGATGAACAGAGTAAAGGCATCGCTCAGGTCACCGTCGCCGTTGCTGAGCTCGACCGCGTGACGCAGCAGAATGCGACGCTGGTGCAGCAGGTGTCAGCCACCGCAGGCAGTCTCAGCGGTCAGACGCAAACGCTGGGCAGCGTCATCACCCGCTTTACCCTCCCGCATCAGGCGGTTGCCGTGGCGAACAGACGCGAAGCCACGGAACAGCCTGGCGGATGGGCTGCCTTTAGTCAGGCCTGACATCAGTCGCCCGACGAAGAATGTGCCTGTATGAAAACCGTGTGCACGTTCGCGAATGATTATTAAATTGCGCTCTGACACCTTATTTTTTAAGGGCAGAGCGTGCGGCAATAATCGCGGGATGAGTCTGCGTCTCATCCTGTCGGTTATTCTTTTATCGATGTGTTTATTATTCAGGCATCGTCAGAAAGATAATTTGCCTTATTTAATCATCGCACGCTGCATTCACTGATTTCACAGGACGGCCTGCTGTGCCGGGCGATTAAAACATAACCAGAATTTATGCTTTGGTCAGGCGTGTGATGGCGTCCTGCCCTCTATACGGCCACCCTAAGCCGGGAGTTTCATATGGGAAATCAGATTTTACAGCGACCTGTCGCCGTGCAGTGCAACGTACGTGAGCTCCGCCTTGCCGCCGGGTTTTCTCAGGAGATCGCCGCAGAGCGTTTCGACCTCAGCCAGCGTGTCTGGCAGACCAAAGAGGCGTCAAAAAATCCTGCGCGGCTCAGTCAGGGGGAATATGAATTGCTGATGCTGCTGGCCGGGGAGCATCCGCACTTTGAGCTGGTAGCAAAACAGAAAAAATAGGGTTTTCAGCCGCTGTTTTCTCTGAAGTTAGAATATGGCAGGCCGATAAACAGATTAAGCGAAGCGCAGCCATCGGCTGCGCCAGATTTTACTGACGGGCCTTTCTTCCGGCAGCGGGTCAGCAGCGCATGCTGCCTGGCCTGTCTGATTGAACGTGTCCTCTTTATGCTGTGTCATGCCGTCCACAGTACCGATCCGCAGAGGAAGTTATCCTGAAACGTCCCGTTTATCATGATGCCGAGGCGGCGCGCCTCGATGCACTCAGGCAGTACCAGATGATGGATTCACCGCCAAACGATGCGCTGGATCGTCTGACTACGCTTGCCGCCCGACTGTTTCAGGTGCCCGTCGCGTTTGTTTCCCTTATTGATGAAAAGCGGCAGTTCTTTGCTTCCCGTTACGGACTGAACATTACGGGCACGTCACGCAACGTCGCGTTCTGTCATCACACCTTAACGCAGGGCAGGATACTCTGTGTCCCGGATACCCTGCAGGATCCGCGCTTCTGCGACAGCCCGCTGGTGCATGGCTATCCCTATATCCGCTTTTATGCCGGTATTCCGCTCTCCACGCCGGATGGTCATCACATCGGCACGGTCTGCCTGACCGATACCCGTCCCCGCGCGCCGCTGACCCCAGAAGATCGGCAGCATCTCAGCGATATTGCCGCGCTGGTGATGGATCGCATGGAGATGCACCGGCTTAAATTACTGCGCTATACCAGTCAGCAGCGGCTGGAGGCGATCTCCTCTACCTCGCCTGACGCCATTATCTGCACGGATCTGCAGCGCGGCATCACCTTCTGGAACCCTGCTGCTACCGCTCTGTTCGGCTACAGCGCGGAGGAGATGCGCGGTCAGTTCGTCAGTGAGCTGATCCCGGCGCGCTGCCAGATCGACTACCGTAATGAACTGGCCCGGATTACCTCCGATGAATCGGCGATCTCGCGTCCGCGCTCTCTGCAGATCTGGGGACTGACGCGTAACGGACGCGAATTTCCGGCTGAGGTCTCTTTCTCCGGCTGGCGTGAAGGGGGAGAGCGGCTGGTGGGCATGATTATCCGCGACGTTACCGCCCGTCATGAAAGTGAGGCACGGCTTTGTGAGCTGGCCTCTCTCGATATGCTGACGCGCCTCGCCAGCCGCAGCGCGTTTATGGATCAGGTCGCTCAGCTCACTAAAGCGGAGATCCCCTATACGTTACTGATGACCGATCTTGATGGCTTTAAGGAAGTGAACGATACCCTGGGCCATGCGGCCGGGGATGCGCTGTTGTGTCACGTTGCCGAACAGATTCGTACCGTGTGCACCGGTGCGGTGACGGCGGCGCGCCTGGGCGGTGATGAATTTGTCATCCTGCTGACGGGGGGCTGCGC
This sequence comes from Pantoea sp. M_10, assembly GCF_008631515.1. Taxonomy (NCBI): domain Bacteria; kingdom Pseudomonadati; phylum Pseudomonadota; class Gammaproteobacteria; order Enterobacterales; family Erwiniaceae; genus Pantoea; species Pantoea sp. M_10. The sequence continues at coordinate 38,047 of NZ_VWUL01000010.1, forward strand.
GGAGGCGGCGCTGACGGCAGAGAAGCTGATTGCCGCCGTTCAGACGCCGTTCAGCTATCACGACTCACCGGTTGTGGTCGGCGCCAGCACCGGTATCGCCTCCTATCCGGAGCACGGCCGGGATCCCTCTGCGGTCATGTCCGCCGCCGACCTGGCGCTCTATCGTGCCAAAGCGTCGGGCAAAGGCTGCAGCATCCTGTTCAGGCCCGCCTTTCGTGAAGCGGAGCAGCAGCGCCGTCGCTTTGAACGCGAACTGGAGTCCGCGGTGCGGCAGCAGCAGTTCACGCTCTACTATCAGCCCCGCTACGACGTCGAAAGCGGCAAGCTCACCGGCTGTGAGACGCTGGTGCGCTGGCAGCATCCGACGCGCGGCCTGCTGTTGCCGGCTGATTTCATCGCCATGCTGGTGAAGAGCCCGCTTTCCGTCACGCTGGGGGAGTGGATTATCCGGACGGCGCTGGATCAGGTCCGGCAGTGGCAGGTGCGCGCGCCTCATCTTCGCGTCAGCATCAATCTGTTTCCGCGCCAGCTGGTGGGCAACAGCCTGGAGAAGGTGCTCCGGGAGAGTGCCGGTGGCGATGCCGGTTTTGTCGAGCTGGAAGTGGATGAGCCCCTGCTGACGGTGCTGGTGCAGGATATGCCGGTGCAGGTTGAAGCTATCCGCCAGACCGGTGCTTCATTCATTATCGACCATTTCGGACGGACGCTGGGCGCGATCAACCTGCTGCGCTACAGCTTTGTGTCGGGCTTTAAAATCGATAAGTCACTGACGCGCGAGCTGGGCTCCAGTATGCGGGTGCGTATGATGTTCCGGGCTATCGCCGGGCTGGGTAAAAGTCTGGGTATCCGGGTCGCCGCCGAAGGGGTCGAGGAAAAAGAGCAGATCGCGTTCGTGACGACGGCAGGATGCGACATTATGCAGGGGAATGGGCTGTGCCAGCCGCTGAGTCCGGCCGATTTTGAAGCGATGCTTTGTGCAGAAACGCCGTCTCTGCCTGCCGCGGCCATCGCCGCCGGTTCAGGGGCCGCTCTGCGCTGATCGCGCGTCACTGAGGCGGGGGAGAGTCATCTGTGGCCTCTCCCGGCCTCAGGGCCGGTACTCCTGTTTCAGCAGGCCGAAGATCCAGTCATCCTGCCACGCACCGTCCAGAAAGAAATTTTGCCGCAGTGTTCCCTCCTGAACGAAACCCGCCGAGAGCAGGGTGCGGCGTGAGGCTGCATTACCCGCCGTCACCGTGGCGACCAGACGACGGTAATCCAGGTGCTCAAAGCAGAGCCTGATGGTGGCATGCAGTGACTCGCGGCCGTAGCCTTTTTCCTGCGCATGCGCGGCAACAATAAAACCGAACTCGGCAATGCCGTCTCCGCGATCGATAAACCCGCAGAAACCTGCGGGCAGCCCGCTGGCTTTTTCCTCCATCACCAGGCAGAGCCAGTGCTGGCAGCCCTTTTCCCATTCAGGCAGGCGAACATCAAAAGAGCGGGTTCTTATCTCTTCGGCGCTGCGCGGGTCACAGATATATTTCATCACCGATCTGTCCTGACTGACTGCCAGATAGAAGGGCCAGTCCTCAGGGTTGAGCGGCCGGTAGGTCATACGTGGCGAACACATTTCAGACAACATAGCCGCCTCCATGGCGTAACGCTTTTCGCGATCTCAGGGATAGCGCAAAAATAACACAGAGACGCAGAAACAGAACATGCGGCACGCATTTTCCCCCTTCCTGACCCGCTCGGTGACGGCCGGGTCGGCGAAAGGATCCCGATCCCGCGGTTTACCTCCCGCGATGGCAGGCCATCTGGTCACTTCGTTGCTACGCTTGAGCAGAGCCGTCTGGCTTGCCCCCCAACCCTGACGAGAGAAACCCGATGGATTTGACACAGTTTGAAGCAACCGCCTGGGCTGCGCTGGAGGCGGCCGCCGCCGATCCACAGGACGCATTTCGTTATCTGGCACTCTGTACCGTTGACGCTGAGCAGCGCCCCCAGGCGCGCACGCTGGTCCTGCGCCAGAGTCGCAGTCCCCGTCGGATGCTGACTTTTCACACTGATGTCCGCAGCCCGAAGTGGCAGGAGATGGCGGCCAATCCGGCGGTCACCGTACTCGGATATTGTCTGCAGCGCCGGCTGCAGCTGCGACTGGCGGGCCGGGTCAGCTGTTATGCGGCGGGGAGTGATATCACCCGGCAGGCCTGGCAGGCATTACCTCAGCACACCCGGCAGACCTATCAGGGCGGGCCGCCGGGCGAGATACCGATGCCGGCAAATAAGATGCCCGCTGTGCACGCCGCAGAGTCTGGCGAGCCGCACTTCGGCGTGGTGATCCTGCAGGTCACCACACTGGAGGGCTACCAGTTACAGCGTAACGACAATCAGCGCGCCCTGTTTCGCTATGCGCCCGACGGCGAACTGAAGGCGTGTCAGTGGCTCAATCCCTGAACGCAGACGTCTCTGTTTCCCGGGCCAGCCTGAAAAAAGGGCTGGCCCTTTTTTTGAGCAGTCTAAAACAGCAATCTGACTGTCTGACACAGTAAGAACCTTTTTTTATCTGCCGCCTCGGTTATGCGATTTTAGCGCCACGTTATCCTCATATGGCTGCGTTTATCTGCATTTTCCTTTCTTTTGCCCATCTTTGTGCCAGGCTTTAACTAACCGAAAAGCAGTGACTTATGCTCAAGGCCAGGAGAAGTACAAATGATCGCTCTGTATGACAGGCAGGTTAACCATGAACAATCAGCCTCCTGAAAAATCAGGGTCAGCGGATAACGAGCAGGTGATAAGCCTTGCTGAAGAAACGGCAGAGGTGTCAACACAGCGGATCAGTGACGGCGTTGTCAGGTTAACCCGGCAGGTCACTGAGCATCAGCAGACGATGGCGCTGATGCTCCGGCAGCAGACGGCGGCGATAGAGCGCATTCCCAAATCGGAAAGGCTGGCGGCGATGCCGGCGATCCGGGAGGAAAATGGCGTTCTGATCATCCCGATTGTGGAAGAGGAAGTCGAGATCGTTCGTCATCTGGTGCTGAAAGAGGAGTGGCACATCCGCACGGTCGTCAGCGAGGCGGCGACAGAACAGGTCGTGACCCTGCGCAGACAGCACGCTCACCTGACCCGATCCCCTCATCCAGAGTCATCCGAATCCATCAGCGAGGAACACAACATGGCGCGTGAAACAATCGTAACAATGTTCAGCAATATCTCACTGGCAGAGGGGGCAAAACGTAACCTGATCAAAGCGGGATTCCTGGATGATGATATCGATATCATCTCCGGCGAACGACTGCGGACAGAAGGTCATGAGGCCCGCCATCCTGGCTTCTGGCAACGCCTGTTCGGCAACACGCTGGAGGAAGATCAGGCCGAAGTGTATGAAGATGCGATGCGTACCGGCGGGGTGGTGCTGTCGCTGCGCGCTGATGAAGATGAGCTGCCGCGCGCGCTGGGCATTCTTGATGCCCATGAAGAGCTGACGGAGCGTACCGCCGCCGTTCCCGGTGACGCTACGGTTGACAATGGCCTGACGCCGCCAGCCAGCGGAACGTTACCGGGTAACGAGACGGTCACTCCGCTGAACAGTGAGCGCGGCACGACCCGCACCGCGCTGACCGGTGATGAGAGTGATGAGGATGTGCTGCGTCTGGCTGAAGAGCGACTGGAAGTTGGCAAGCGACTGGTCAGCGAAGGCTCGACCCGCGTCCGTCGCTATACGGTCACCGATCGGGTGTCTGAAAATGTCTCGCTGCATGAGCAGCACGCCGAAATCTTCCGCCGCCCGGTGAACGAAGCGGGTTCGCCCGATAATGTCGACTGGTCAGAAAAAACGGTGGAAGTGGAGGAGTCGCACGAGCAGCCGGTGGTCAACAAGACCGCGCAAATCATCGAAGAGGTGGTGCTGCGTAAAGAGGAGAGCGACCGGGTGGAGACCATCAATGACTCGGTGCGCCGTCAGGAAGTCGACATCGACCATGCCCGGGCCGATCACACCCGCGCCGCACCGGTCAGCGGCCAGAGCACAGCGACCGATCCCCTGCTTGAAGGCACGCGACAGGCCCGCGCGGAGCAGGATCACCGCTCGCTGACGCCAGACCATCCCGATCACAAAGAGGGGCTGATGGACAAGGCCGGGGACAAAATTGCGGAAGCGAAAGAGAAGGTCGAAGACAAGTTTAAAAAACCGTGATGCTGTGAGGGCCGGAAGGGGGGCGTCTCTGCCCCTTTCCCGGCTGACTGGAAAAGGTCATGTACCTCCGGCCCCCTTGCCGATTCAAGGCGTTACTCCACCCCATAAATTGTTAAATCCCGGTTCCCTGACTACCCTTGCTGTTGTTTTTCAGAAGCGGGCCAGTACGTCCGCCAGATTAGCCGCTGCAGTTTTCGGCCATTCATCGCAGGCGATCATCAGTCGGCCGCACTTCACCAGGCAGGGACATCATGACAGAACACCGCTTTACCGAGACATACCGCGCTGAAGAGGGGGAGATCGATCCCTGTATCTCCGTGCAGGGCGCGCGCACCCATAACCTTAAAGAGGTGTCGCTGCGTTTTCCCCGTAACGCTATGGTGGTGTTCACCGGGGTTTCCGGTTCCGGTAAATCGTCCCTCGCCTTTGATACGATCTATGCGGAAGCGCAGCGCCGGTTTATCGAGTCGGTTTCACCTCACGCCCGCCGCCTGATCGATCAGGCCGCGGCGCCGGATGTCGATAACATTGACGGACTTCCGCCTGCGGTGGCCCTGCAGCAGAGCCGGGCGGGCGCGCAGGAGCGATCGACGGTCGGCAGCCTCACCCGGATCGCCGTCACGCTGCGTCTGCTCTATTCCCGTGCGGGCACCAGACCGGACGGTGTTCCTTTTATGACGGCCGACTATTTTTCACCGAACAACCCAAAGGGTGCCTGTCCCCACTGCCAGGGGCTGGGAAAGGTTCACACTGTCAGAACTGAGGCGCTGGTGCCCGATAGCTCACTGAGCATCCGGCAGGGGGCTATCGCCGCCTGGCCCAGGGGCTGGCACAACAAGAATCTGCGCAGCATCCTTGATACGCTCGGCTACGATATCGATGTGCCGTGGCACACTCTGTCTGAGCGTGACCGGCAGTGGATACTGCTGACCGAGGAGCAGCCGTCGGTGCCCATCTACGAAGGTCTCAACGCTGAGCAGCGCGAAAAGGCGATAGCGGCAGGTGAGGAACCGGGATACACCGGCACTTACACCAGCGCCGCAAAAATCGTGTTGCAGAGCTATTCGGGCGGCAGCGAATCGGTCAGAAAACGGCTGGCGCGCTTTGTGGCGGTCACGCCCTGTTCTGAGTGCCACGGTAAACGACTCAACCGCGATGCGCTCTCCGTGACATTTGCCGGGTATGACATAGCCAGCCTGAGCGAGCTGACGGTTTCCGCGCTGGCGGAACGCTTTCGTCCCTATGCCCGTGGCGACTCTCCCGATCTGCCAGAAGAGCCGGCGCTGCGTGAGGCGGTCATCCGGATGGCGGCAGACATCTGTATGCGGCTTGAGCAGCTTGACGCGCTGGGCCTGGGACATCTCGCGCCGGGGCGTCGCACCACGCTACTCTCCTCCGGCGAGCTGCAGCGCGTCCGTCTGGCAACCCAGATGATTTCGCGCCTGTTTGGCGTGCTGTACGTGCTGGATGAGCCGTCCGCCGGGCTGCATCCGGAAGATGTGAAAGCGCTGCTTGCCTCCCTGAAAAGGCTGGTTCGCGCAGGCAACTCGCTGATAGTCGTGGAACATAACACTGACCTCATCGCGGAAGCGGACTGGCTGGTAGAGATCGGACCCGGTCCGGGCGGTTACGGCGGGGCGATCGTGTACAACGGCGTCCCGGCGGGGGTCAAAGAGGTCGAATCGCCCACCTCAGGCTATCTCTTTTCCCGACGCTACACCGGACTGCGCCAGCGCCAGTCGCCGGAAGATTGGCTCAGGCTGGAAGCGATCGACTGCAACAATATTGCCGGGATGGATATCGACTTTCCGCTGGCGAGAATGACGGCCATCACCGGGGTGTCAGGCTCAGGGAAATCGACGCTGCTGAATCGCGTGCTGCCTGAAATGCTCGGTCATGCGGATAAAGAGTCCGACAGCGAGGAGGGGGAGGACGAGGATCTGGTGCCCGACGTGAAGGGACGCGTGGTCAGCGGAAGCGACGCCTTCGGCCGACTCATCAGAATCGATCAGCGTCCTATCGGACGGACGCCGCGCTCCAACCTGGCCACCTATACCGGCTTTTTCGACATCATTCGCCGACTGTTTGCCGATACCCCCGATGCGAAGGCAAAAGGCTTCGGCGCCGGGCGGTTCTCATTCAATCTGCCTGCCGGGCGCTGTCCTGCGTGTGAGGGGCAGGGGCAGATCTCCATTGAGCTGCTGTTCATGCCCAGCGCCACGGCCACCTGCTCCGTCTGCGCGGGCAACCGCTACAACCCCGGGACGCTGGAGGTAAGGTGGAACAACCTGACGATTGCGGATGTGCTCGATCTCACGGTGGACGAGGCAACGGCGGTCTTTAGCGGCAACGAAGGGATTCAGCGTTCGCTGTCGGCACTGACGGCGCTGGGGCTGGGATATCTCCGGCTGGGGCAGCCCGCCACAGAACTTTCCGGCGGAGAGTGTCAGCGTATCAAGCTCGCCTGGGAACTGCAGCGGGTCCAGCGCACCGCCACGCTCTATCTGCTCGATGAACCTTCGACCGGATTGCATCCGGCGGATATGGATAAGCTGCTGCGGGTGCTGGATGAGCTGGTTAAACGCGGCCACACGGTCATCATGGCAGAACATAATATGCGTATCGTGGCGGAGTCGGACTGGGTGATCGATCTGGGGCCGGGTTCGGGCGATAAGGGTGGCCGGATTGTTTCATCCGGCTCACCGGAGACGGTCAGTCAGTCATCAGAAAGTCTGACCGCTCCGTGGCTGTCAGCCCAGCTGCAAAAGCGAGCGGGCGATCCGGATTAATCGGGTCGGGCACTCTGGCTGAACCGCGGCGCATTAACCTGCAGGGCCTCCAGCTCACGTGCGTCGTGACTGCAGAAAAAGGTGATTTCGCTGCCGCGCTGACAGGAGAGCTCCCGCAGGCGTTGCTGGTTGTGTCGTCTGGCACCGTTATCCATCGCCATCATCCACTGGTAAAAACGCAGTCCAGGCGTGCAGTGGCGCGTCTGCTGGCGCATTTCGCCCCGATAGAACCACGCATCGCCGCCGTGCAGCAGCCAGCCTTCAGGCTGCTGAATGGCGATGCCCGCGTGACCCGGCGTGTGGCCCGCCAGCGGCACCAGCAGAATCTCTGGCGGTAAATCCCGCAGGCGATTTACCGCCTCAAAACCAAACCACGTTTCGCCCTGAGGCTGATAGGTCTCCCAGTGGCTGATCCCACCCCATTGTCCGGGACGGTAACGCTCCCGCGACAGCCAGCTATGACGCTGATGGGCCGTGTCCACCTCCTGCTGTAGCAGGTGGATACGCGCCTGCGGAAAATCGGTCAGTCCGCCCGCATGATCAAAATCGAGGTGGGTCAGAATAATATGCCGCACATCCTCAGCCCGGAAGCCCAGCGCCCTGACCTGTGACAGGGCGGTCAGTTCATCGCGACGCTGAATATTGTTCAGCGCGCGGAAAAAGCCGGACAGGCGGCTGCCCGGCGCGTGGATATCCTGGCGGCCAAAGCCGGTGTCGACCAGCACCAGCCCGTCGCGGTCCGTCTCAATCAGCAGGCAGTGACAGACCAGATGCGCTTTGATGCCTTTGCTGAATCCATCATAAAATGCCCCGCCCAGCGGGCACATACAGCCACAGTTCAGGTGGTGAATTTTCATCGGGCCTCCATCGCAATCATCGGCAGAATGGCTAAGGTGCTTCGGCTCGTCTCCGGCACGCAGCAGATCAGCCTGGCTTTAGAGTGTAGAGAGGGTTGTAACAGTAGGCGGAGCGGTGAAGCGGATAACCGGGCAAATTTGCCGGTTATCCGCCAGAAAGCAGAGTTAACGATGGAAGAACGGGAAAGCGCCGGTGAGCAGACCGCCCGCCATCAGCACCAGACTGACCAGAATCCCCCATTTAATCGCAAAGCGCTGGTGGTCGCCGATATCGACTTTTGCCAGACCCACCAGCAGATAGACTGACGGCACCAGCGGACTCAGCAGATGGAAAGGCTGACCGACGATAGAGGCGCGGGCGATCTCCTCTGCGGTAATGCCGTAGCTGGCCGCCGTCTGTGCGATGACCGGCAGAATGCCGAAGTAAAAGGCATCATTCGACATAAAGAAGGTGAACGGCAGACTGACCAGCGCGGTGAAGACGGCCAGATAAGGTCCGAAGCTGTGCGGGATCACCGCCAGCAGGCTCTTCGCCATGGCATCCACCATGCCGGTGCCGGAGAGAATACCGGTGAAGATACCGGCGGCAAAAATCAGCGCGGTCACAGCCAGCACGTTACCGGCATGAGAGCTGATGCGCGCTTTCTGCTCCTCCAGGCTTGGATAGTTGAGCATCACGGCAATCGCAAACGCCAGCATAAACAGGATCTGAATCGGCATTAACCCGACCACCAGCAGCACCAGCAGCACGGTGGTCAGGATGAAGTTGGGCCAGAACATCTTAGGACGGCGGTTGGCGGCGCACTCATCGGCATCGCCCAGCCCCAGCTCAATGTTGTCGAGATGGTGATCTTTCAGCGTCATGACGCCTAAACGCTTGCGCTCACGCAGGCCAAACAGCATAGCCATCGCGACCAGGCTGACGCAGGCCAGCAGCATGGCGGGCAGCATCGGGATAAAGATGTCGAGAGCGTCAATGCGCAGGGCGGCGGCGGCGCGGGCGGTCGGGCCACCCCAGGGCGAGAGGTTCATGATGCCGCTGGCGAGGTTGACCAGACAGGTCATCATCAGCACGTTCATCCCCAGCCGGTGATAGAGGGGCAGGAAAGCCGCGATGGCGATCATGTAAGTGGTGGAGCTGTCACCATCCAGTGAAACCAGCAGCGTCAGCACGGCGGTGCCGACCAGCACTTTAAGCGGATCGCCGCGCACCAGCCGGAGAATAAAACGGACCAGCGGGTCAAACAGGCCGGCGTCGATCATCAGACCAAAATAGAGAATGGAAAAGGTCAGCATGACACCGGTGGGGGCCAGCTTTTTGACGCCATCCAACATCATTTCGCCCAGTCCCGCGTAAAAACCGCCAATCAGCGCAAAAATGGTTGGTATCAGGATCAGCGCAATTAAGGCTGACATGCGTTTGGTCATGATGAGATACATGAAGCAAACAACCATGGAAAAACCCAGTATCGTCAGCAAAATAACAGCCCTCACAATGGCGTAAAAGTAATGAAAAGGTGGCGTTCAGTCAGGAAAATTCAGGAAATTGCTTAGCGTGGTAACGATTAACCTGTTGTTTTAATTAACCCTGATCAGAAAGATGATATTAAATTGTTATCATTTTTTAGCATTTCTTTAACAGGGAAGGGTGATCGGGATCATCTTTAAACGAATGTTAAACGAGAATGTGTGACTGAGATCAAACGATACGGGGGCGTCAGAGGGAATTGCGGGCCAGACGGGGGCTGATGCAGCGGCGAAAATCCGTCAAGGGGAAGCGGCTGAGCGCGAGCGCTCAGCCTAATGGGCTTTAATTATTCAGCAACTGAATAATCATCTCAGGCGTTTTGTTGGTCATTTTGCTGACGGCGGTCTGCCCCTGCTGAATAATCTGGCTGCGTGCCAGCTGGCTCGCTTCTTCCGCGTAGTCGGCATCCTGAATACGGCTGCGGGCGGTGGCGGTATCCACACCCTGCTGCGACAGCACATTCCGGTTCGACTCGTAGCGGTTAATCTTCGCGCCATAGAGCGACTGATAACTGCTGATCTTCTCCAGGGCTGAATCCAGCGCCTTCATGGTGACGGAGATGTCACCGCTGGTCAGCAGCGTGGTGTTATTCAGCTTCAGCGTTTTGGTGTCCGAAGGCGTGGCCGGAATCGAGTCCGACTGCACCGGCTGACCATAATCCGCACTGGTAATCACCTCCATCGGCTGACTCTTATGCGGCGGTATGGCGGGCATCCCTTTCGGCTCAGGCAGGATCCCCCAGGTCAGATTGCTGGTGAAAGAACCGTTGCCGACCACCACTACAATCAGATCTTCGCTGACGGTATCCAGCGTGATGCGCTCCAGCCGGTTGCCGGTAATGGTGCCGTTGTTGAAATCGCCGCTGGTGGCATCTTCATAGCGATCGCCGTCACCGCTGTAGGTGATGTTCATGCCGTTGTAGCTGCCACTGTTACTGCCCGCCAGCGCCCAGCTCGATCCCCCTTCCAGCAGGGAGGAGCTGTCATAGGCCGCGTTACTGTCAAAGCCGTTACTGCTGGTCAGCAGGCGCGACTTTGCGGTCGCCGCATCGGTTATCCCCTTGCTGGTCCAGGTGTAGTCGGGCGCGCTGCCTTCCAGCGGCGTGCCGACCAGATGCTTACCGTCGCGGGTAAACAGCTGAAGGTCATCATCCTGACCCAGCGAGTCGATGGTGATAGTAATCGACGTCGCGCCTGCCGGAATATAGGCCAGCGGGATCACCCCGGAGCTGAAGGAGTAATTCCTGCCCGAAACCGGAAATTTGGTGTTGATGGGATCAACGTTGCCCAGCTTCGCGGGCGGAAGATCGGGTTTATCGGTCGCCAGCGGGTAACGGCCAAAAATCTCAGTGTGATCGGCCACTTCATCAATGCCGGCCAGAATCTGCTGATACTGGGCGTTAACGCTCTGCCGATCTGCATCAGAGAGCGTGCCGTTCGCCGCCTGCACGGAGAGCGTGCGGGCCTGAATCAGCAGATTGGCGATGGTACCCAGGCCGCCGCCTGCCGTCTGCGAGTAGCTGATCGCGTCATTGAGGCCGCGCGCAACAACCGCATCGGCATTCACATTGGCCGTCATGCGGTTGGCGATGGCCTGACCCGCCGCGTCATCTTTAGCACTGTTAATCCGCATCCCTGATGAAAGTCGTTCAACCGTTCGTCCCAGAACAGAGTCAGTGCCGTACCGCGTTTTGTTCGCTATCGCGGCGGTTTCGTTATGGTTGATTGTTAACATGGTCGCTTCGAACAGGGAGAGGAGTCTCTGATTTATCGGCAGGGTGATAAGCAGCTTTAACCTCTGCAGTGACAAAAAACCAGCAGGGACGCGGCCAGGCGGGCAACCTGCTGATGGTTAACCGCTTTTCAGATAAAAAATATTTAAGGGTGAAGCCGGGGAGGAAAAACAGCTGCTGCGCGCTGGCGCAGCAGGCAGGGGGATCAGTTAAAGACCATGCCGCCGTCGATCAGCAGGGACTGGCCGGTCATGTAGTCGGAGTCGGGGCTGGCAAGATAGGCCACGCAGGCCGCCACATCTTCCGGCTCAGAGAGACGTCCCAGCGTAATGCGTCTGGCGAACGCTTCCGTGCCGTAACCGGCAGGTTTTCCGGCCGCTTCCGAAATCTGCCGATCGATCGCTTCCCACATTGGCGTTCTGACGATGCCGGGACAGAAGGCGTTGACCGTGATACCGGCCGCGGCCAGGTCGCGCGCGGCAGTCTGCGTCAGGCCCCGCACGGCAAATTTACTGGAGCTGTAGACGGCCAGCTCCGGGTTGCCGACGTGTCCGGCCTGAGAGCAGGCGTTAATAATTTTGCCGCCGTGCCCTTCAGCCTCAAAAGCCTTTATCGCCGCCTGCATACCCCAGATCACGCCTTTGACGTTAACGTTGTAAACCTTGTCGACCACCTCTTCGGTAATCTCCGCAATCGGCGTCGAGGGGGCAATACCGGCGTTGTTGACGATGACGTCGAAGCCTCCCAGCGCACGACGCGCCTCCTCAACTGCCGCCATCACCTGATCGCGCTGCGACACATCCACTTTCAGCGCGATCGCTTTACCGCCCTGCTGAGTAATCTTCTCCGCCACCTGACGGGCGGTTTCCTGATTAAAGTCCGCCACCGCGACCGCCAGTCCATCTTTCGCCAGACGCAGGGCAATCGCTTCACCAATGCCCTGGCCTGCGCCGGTTACAAATGCCACTCTGTTTTTCATCGTGATTTCCTTTTTGCATGAAATTAAAGAAGCTGGCTCAGATGCAGCTGGCCCATCAGCAGCGGGTTATCGGCGTAATCCACCGGGACAGCCACTACCGCAGGTCCCTGAACATCCATCGCTTTACGCAGCGTCGGCTCCAGTTCTGCCGCGCTGGTCACCGCAAAGCCTGCTGCGCCAAACGCTTCGGCATAGGCTTTGAAATCGACCGGGCCAAAGTTAACGCCCGAGACGCGCTGATATTTTTTCTCTTCCTGCATCGCCACCATGTTGTAGGCGTTGTCGACCCAGACGATGTGCAGAATGTTGGCTTTCAGCCGGACGGCGGTCTCCAGCTCCATGCTGGACTGCAGGAAGCCACCATCGCCCGAGACCGAAACGACTTTACGCTGCGGGTCGACCAGCCAGGCCCCGATTGCCCACGGCAGGGCGACGCCCATGGTCTGCTGACCGTTGGAGATCATGATCTGGCGGGCACGGAAGCTGTAGAGATAGCGGGCGATCCAGATGTGGAAGCTGCCCATGTCGACCGTAAGGCTGACGTCGCTGTTAATGATGTCCTGCATGGCACGCACGATGCGCAGCGGATGCAGGGCAAACTGATTGAGGCTGGCACCCTGCATCGCCAGCAGTTTCCGCTGCTGCTGACGGTCATCGAGGATGGTGGCGGCTTCCGGCGTCAGCTGCAGCGGCGCGGTGATGCGCGCCGCCAGTTTACGCAGCGTGGCGGCGATATCGCCCACCAGCTCGGCGTCCGGCAGGTAGCGGTTGTCGGTCTCTGCGGGGATCACGTCAATGTGAATCAGGGTCGCGTTGCCGCTGTTCCACATGGCCGGTTCATACTCCACCGGGCTGTAACCGATGGTAATGATCAGATCAGCCTGTTGCAGCAGCCGGTCGCCCGCCTGGTTGTTAAATAACCCGACGCGTCCGGCAAAGCGTGAAAAGTGCTCCTGGCGGATGGCACCGGCGGCCTGATAGGTACTGGTGACCGGGATGTGACTGCGGCTCAGCAGATCGTGGATCGCCTCGCTGTTCTCGTGCTGGCTCGCCATCAGTCCCAGCAGGATGACCGGATTTTTAGCCCCGGCGATAGCCTGGCTCACGGCATCGATCATCGCATCCGGTGCCGCACCCAGGACGGGACGCGCTTTGCTGCTCAGTGCTTTGCCGGTAACAGGCTGGTCGACAATATCCTGCGGCAGGCTGACAAACGCGCCGCCGCCCCGCCCATGTTCGGCATGACGAAACGCATTCGACAGGCACTCGGAGAGCGCGGAGGGATCGGTGACCTCAACTGCATATTTGGTGATCGGGCGGAACATCGAGACGGTATCCATGCTCTGGTGCACCTGTTTGGCGCTGTCGGAGCGTTTTACCTGGCCGCCGAGGGCGACCACCGGGTCCCCTTCGCTGGTGGCGGTAGCCATGCCGGTGATCAGGTTAGAACAGCCCGGTCCGGAGGTGACCAGCGCCACTCCCGCATTGCCGGTAAGGCGGCCTACGGCTGCTGCCATGAACGCCGCGTTCGCCTCGTGGCGAACCGGAATCGTCTGGATGGAGGAGTCCAGCAGGGAGTCAAAAACCTTATCAATCTTGGCACCGGGAATACCAAAGACGTGGCGGACGCCCTGCGCCTCAAGCTGCGCGACCACCAGGTCAGCGCCACAGGTCCAGAGCGTGGTATCGGTTGGAGTTTTCATCGTCATTCCTCTGATTAGCTTTCGACCGCACGGATGGCAGCGTCAAGATTGGCGGGGTTCAGGTCGGCATTGAGAAAGTCACTGTCCTGCGGCAAATCCACGACCAGTTTGCTGATGGCACCGAAGGTCAGGGTTCCCTGTTCCAGCGCATAATCCAGAATGTGTCCACCGCCTTCGCGATCGTCGGTAATAAAATGTTCGTGATAGCCCGCGACGTTAATCCCCTGCATGTACTGGGGCGTGCGGAAGCCGATCAGTTCCCCCGCACGCTGGCGGAACGCAAAGGTCGGCTGATCGCCCAGCACTTCCGGCATGGAGCGATAGGGGCGACACTGGCAGGGCACGGTGCGGGTCTCGACCCGGCTGAAGCGGCCACTGATCCGCAGCGCGCAGAACTGGTTGTCGGAGGTGATTTCACTGTCGATCACCTGATGGATGGCCTCACGCGACATCGGCCGGTCAAACTCAAACAGATATTGCGGTTTGAAAAAGGTCATGACAGCAAACGGGGTTTTCTGCGCCGGATCGGCCGGATGGGCGCTGCCATCGGCGTGCAGCTGGTAAACCTGACTGTCAAAGGCGATCAGCTCGCCATCCAGCCGGTTAAAAGTGCCCAGGCCAAAATCGCCTTTGCGCAGAAGATCGGCAATCCGCGTGTTCCCGTCATAAACGCCGCTCAGTAGCGCACTCATTAAAGAGGTCTGATAGATAACACTTTCTGGTGCATCCTGGGAAAGCGTTAAGACAGTTCGTTTTAGTTGATCCTCACAGGAACAATCAGTTACACAATTGCTCATTTGATGCCTCGTAAGTTAACCGTTAAGCCGTGTTAACCTAAGGGTGAACCGATTCAGTCGTAAGATCCAATAGCGAAACCTGTTAACTTTGAGACGTTTTTGATATGGAACTGCGCCACCTGCGTTATTTTGTTGCCGTTGCCGAGACGCTTCACTTCACCCGCGCCGCCGAAATGCTGGGGATATCGCAGCCGCCGCTGAGTCAGCAGATATTGCGGCTGGAGCAGGAGATTGGCACGCCCCTGCTGAAGCGGCTGACGCGTGGGGTGGAACTCACCGAGGCCGGCGAGGCTTTTCTGGCGGATGCCGTGCAGATTGTGCAACTTGCCGACCAGGCGCTGGAGAATGCGCGCGGGATCGCCCGTGGGATCAGCGGCCAGCTGTCTCTGGGATTCGCCAGCTCGGTTGCCTTTAATCCTCATATCTTTACCCTGATCCGCCGCTTTACCGGGCGTTATCCGGCGATGGAGCTGCTGACGCGCGAAGAGAACATGTCCCTGCTGATGCAGGATTTGCAGGAGGGATTGCTGGATGCCGCCTTTATCCGGCTGCCGTGCGAAAGCAGCAAGGCGTTTAATCTGCGTGTCATCTCCACCGAAAAGATGCTGATTGCGCTGCCGCGCTGCCACCCTCTCAGCGGCACACCCGTCCTGCCCTTATCGGCCCTGGCCAGTGAAACCCTGGTGATTTTCCCGCGTGACGTTTCGCCCAGCCTTTATGAGCTGATTGTCACCGCCTGTCTGCGGGCGGGGTTTTCGCGTCATACCTTCCAGCAGGCGCCGCAGATCACCACGTCACTCGGCATGGTGGCGGCAGGGTGCGGGATTGCGCTGGTGCCGGAGTCGATGCGCTGCGTTGATAACCCGGACGTCAGCTTCAGCGATATCGAAAACAACACGCTGTTCACCGACGTGGCGTTTGCCTGGCGGCGGCATCACCCCTCGAAAGCGGTGCTGCATCTGCTGTCGCTGCTGGCGGAACAGTCGGCTTCAGGCGAAGCGGGTTGATAAGCGCCAGCTATTGAACTGAAAACAATAACCAGCTGGCGAGCGGTGGGCGGGATATTAATAATCGGGGCATGACTACATACCGCGTAAGAGTCGGGTTTCACAACCCGTCAGCCCTGACATTCAGGCAACTGGATGAAATTCTGGAGCCGCAGCGATTCTGGAGAACAGATTCGGCGGGTGGCCAGTTCCGCTATTTCATGGAGTATGAGTACCAGTCTGACGTGCGCGACTTCTGTTCGGTCTGTTCGCTGGCCTATACCCAGGCCTGTAAAGTCAGAAAGTGCCCGCTGATTCTGGTGGAGGTGATGAACTGAGCATGCCAGGCGATCCCGCGGGATCGCCTGACACCGTTTCAGCGCGACCGGCGCTGCATCAACAGGCTAAGCGCGGCGGGCAGCACGGTGAGCGTCACCAGCGTTCCGCTGACCAGCCCTCCGATAATCGCCAGCGCCATCGGTCCCCAGAAAACCTGATGGGCGATGGGGATCATACCGAGGATCGCGGCGCAGGCGGTCAGCAGGATAGGCCGCGCGCGGTGATGCGCTGCCTGGCGGATGGCCTCACCGGCGGCCAGCCCGGCGCGGGCATTCGCATCCACTTCACTGATCATGATCACCGCATTGCGGATGATGATACCTGCCAGTGCAATAATCCCCAGCAGCGCCACAAATCCCAGCGGGGTGCCGGTCGGCAGCATGGCGGAAACGATGCCGGGCAGGCCGAAGGGGGCCATGCTCAGCGCGAGCAGCATGCCGGAAAAGCGTTGCAGCTGAATCATCAGCAGGACCAGCATGGCGCAGAGCGTCATCGGCAGCAGGGCAAAGACCGAACTGTTGCCCTTGTCCGACTCCGCTACCGTGCCCGCTTCCTCAATCGTGTACCCGGCGGGCAGGGAAGCACGCAGGGCGGCGATAGCCGGTGCCAGCTGTTGGGAGACCGCTTCCGCCCGCTGGCCGGGGGCGATATCCGTCTGCACCGTGATGTAGGGCAGCCGCTGACGCCGCCAGATCACCGGATCATCCACGCCCCATCTCAGGGTCGCCACCTGGCGCAGCGGGATCTTCTGACCGCTGGCATTGGTGATCATCAAACCCGCCAGCGTCGCCGTATCCTGCCGCTCGGCGTCATTGCCGCGTAACACCACATCAATCAGCCGGTTGCGGTCGCGCAGTGTCGTCACCACGCTGCCGGACATAAGGGTATTCAGGGCACGGGCGATCGTCCCGGAGGAGAGTCCGGCCGCGCGGGCTTCGGTCTGATTGACGGCCAGCGTCATGACGCGCTCCGGTTCTCCGGCGGTCAGATTGACCTCGCGGGTCAGCGGTGAGCGGGCAATCAGCGCCGCCAGCCGGGACGCCGCCAGCCGGACATGACCATAATCCGGTCCGGTAAGGCGATATTTCAGCGGCCAGCCAACCGGCGGTCCCAGCTCCAGCGGCGACACCCGTGTGGTGATATCACTGAAGTTCTCAGCGAGCCTGCTCTCCAGCCTGCGCTGCAGCCGGTCGCGCACCGTCAGGTTTCTGGAGACCACCACCAGCTGCGCGATGTTTTCATTCTCCAGCAGCACATCCATTGGCAGATAGAAACGGATGGCACCCGACCCTGCGTAGCTGCTGAAGCTGGCCACATCGCGGTCATGGCGCAGCACCTCTTCCAGCTGTGCGGTCCGGCGCGTGGTTTCAGCCTGCGTCGCACTGGCGGGAAGCGTGAGGCTGACCAGCAGTTCGGGGCGGTCGGACGCCGGGAAAAATTCACCCTGCATAAACGTGGTGGCGTACAGGCTGACCAGCAGCACCCCCAGCGCCGCGCTGACCGTCACGCCCCGATGACGCAGAATGACTTCCAGCAGCCAGTGATAGCCGCGCATCAGCACGCCCGGTCGCGGGTCGGCATGATTCAGTTTTGCCGACAGCAGCCAGCAGCCGGTAAGCGGAGAGAAGATCACCGCGACGACCCACGAGCAGAGCAGCGCCAGCGCGATGACCACAAACAGCGAGTAGCAGTACTCGCCGGCGCTGGAGGCGGCGAACCCGACCGGAATGAACCCGGCGATCATGACCAGCGTGCCGGTCAGCATCGGAAAGGCGGTGGTTTTAAACGCCCAGGTAGCGGCCTGCCACTTACTGTCACCCGCTTCCAGCCGGGCCACCATCGCCTCGACGGTGATCATGGCGTCATCCACCAGCAGCCCCAGTGCGATAATCAGCGCACCCAGTGAGATGCGCTGCAGCCCGATACCGGCCAGCAACATACCGGTAAAGGTCATCGCCAGCACCAGCGGGATCGCCGCCGCCACCACCAGTCCGGCGCGCAGCCCCAGCGAGATAAACGACACGGCTAACACAATCACTACGGCTTCACCCAGGATTCGCACAAAACCGCTGACCGCCGTTTTTACCACCGCAGACTGATCGGCAACGCGGGTCATGGTGATGCCGTGCGGTAACTGACCAGCCAGCGTCTGCATGCGCTGATTCAGCTGCTGACCAAAGTCGAGCAGGTTGCCGCTGGCGGCCATGGAGACGGCCAGCCCGATAGCGGGCACGCCATTGACCCGGAACGTCGGGGCGGGCGGTTCGGCGGGTTGCAGGCTGATCGTTGCGAGATCGGTCAGCGGGATAAAGCGATCGCCGATATGCAGTGTCATCGCCTGCAGGCTGTCGACGGAGGTCAGGGTGCCGCTGACCCGCAGCGCAATATTCTCGCGGTCGGTGCGCAGGCTGCCCGCCGGGACGACCTCGTTCTGCGCGTTGATGGCGTCGCTGACCTGCTGCAAATCGAGACCCATGCCATTGAGCTTTTGCGGAGAAAAGGCGATAACCACCTGTTGCTCCTGCACCCCCAGCAGCCGGGTTTTGCCGATGTCGGGCAGGGTCGCCAGAGCGCGCCGCAGGTTATCGACGCGGTCGCGCAGCTCACGGGCGCTAAATCCCTCAGCGGTGAAGCCATAAATTGTGCCGAAGGTGTCATCAAACTCATCGTTCACCGCCGGACCCTGCACGCCCTGCGGCAGAGAGGGGCTCACATCCTGCATCTTTTTGCGCAGCTGATACCAGATGCCCGCGACCTGAGACGGCGGCGTATCGTCACGCAGATTGACATAGATGACCGTCTGCCCGGCGCGGGTTTCACTCTCCACCGTATCGAGAGAGGGGAGTTCCTGCACCTTCTGCTCCAGCACGTCTGTCACCAGCTGCACCATGGTATTAACGTCGGCGCCCGGCCATTGGGCAGAGACCACCGCGATTTTGATGGTAAACGTCGGATCTTCATTACGTGACAGATGTTCATAGCTCATCACGCCCGCGGCCATCACCAGCAGCATGAAAAAGACCACCAGCTGCTGATGCGCCAGCGCCCAGCCAGAGAGGTTAAAGCCAGCCGGTTTTTTCATGGTTCCTCCTGCGCAGGCAACACTTTTTCGCCAGGCTGCAGGGTGGCGACACCGGCGGTAACGATGCGCTCGCCCGACTGAA
This sequence comes from Pantoea sp. M_10, assembly GCF_008631515.1. Classification (NCBI taxonomy): domain Bacteria; kingdom Pseudomonadati; phylum Pseudomonadota; class Gammaproteobacteria; order Enterobacterales; family Erwiniaceae; genus Pantoea; species Pantoea sp. M_10. Next base: position 57,101 of record NZ_VWUL01000010.1, read on the forward strand.
TACCGGATGCGACGAAGATCTGCTGAGCATCAAAGCGGGCCAGCACCACCGGGCGAAGCTGCAGACGGGAAGCCGCATCCACAACCAGCAGCGCCGGCTGGTCGGCTAAGCGCGTCAGGGCGCTGGCGGGCAGGGCGATGACCGGCGGTTGCGAGTCGGGCAGGGTAACCATAACGGTGGCACCGGGCGCCATCGCCTCGGGCGGCTGATTCAGCGTGACACGCAGCCGCCAGGTGCGGGTCTGCGGGTCAGCCTGCGGACTGATGTCACGGACCGTGCCGCTGGCCTCAGTGCCGGGGTCGGCAAGCAGCGTCACCCTCAGCGGTGTGCGTTCAGCGATCTGCAGCCGCTCGGTCGTGGTCAGATCAAACACCGCATCGCGAGCATCCCCCGCGGCCAGCGTCATTACGCTTTGTCCGGCGCTGACCACCTGACCCGGCTGAACCGTGATAGCGGTGATCCGGCCCGCAGCAGGGGCCGTCAGCCGGGTCCAGCTGAGGCTATCCTGAGCATTTTTCAGCGCCGCTTCGCTACTGAGGCGGCGGGACTGCGCGCTCTGCCAGTCCGCCTGGGCACTGTCCAGCTGGCTGCGGGCGATAGCACCGCCGGGCATCAGCAACCGCATCCGATGCAGATTCAGCGCGGCGACCCGCTCCGCAGCCCGGGCGCTGTCGAGATCGGCCCGGGCGCTGCTCAGCTGGTTACGCGTCTGATCGTTTTCCAGCGCCGCCAGCGGTTGCCCGGCACTCACCCGATCGCCCAGTTCAGCCGTGCGGCTGACGACCCGCCCGTCAAGCCGGAAGGCCAGGGTAACTTCGTCATGCGCCCGGATTTCACCGGTCAGCCGCAGAGAGGCCGCACCGCCGGGCGGCGGCGCGGTCACGGTTTTTACCGGGCGGGGCGGAGCTGGCGGCGGGGCCGCACTGTTATCGCGGCAGCCGGTCATGATCAGCACCCCGGACAGCACAAAGACGAACGGCACCACGAGGTGAACAGAGAAGAGGTGACGCCACATCTGGCGGGCAGCATCAGATAAGAAGTCTGTCATAGCCGGGTTCCTGTAATGAGTTGTGCTCATTGAACCCGGCCCGTGTCCAGAAACGTTCCATGAACCATCAAGAAATGGTCAAGTCAGAACAATTTATCGATCCGGGAGTGTTATCCGAATCAGCAGGCCGCCGTCGGCGGGTAACGAGGCGGTGATCGTCCCGCCGTGCGCGTCGACAATGGCTTTGGCAATGGACAATCCCAGTCCGCTGCCGCCGGAGTGGCGGGCGCGTGAGGAGTCGGCGCGGGTAAAGCGGTCAAACAGCTGTGGCAGGAAGTCCGGATCCACGCCCTGACCGTAATCGCGGAAGGTCAGTATCGTGGCCCGGGCGTCCCGGCTGGCGGAGATGAGCAGCACACCGCCGTCCGCCGCGTAGCGCAGCGCATTTTCGCAGAGGATGGTCACCACCTGCCCCAGCCGGAACGCATCGGCGCAGAGCAGCAGGTTGTCAGGGGCTTTCACGCGGAGGGTCAGGCCTGCCTGCTCTGCCTGCGGCAGCAGCCAGCCGGTGCGCTCACGCAGCAGCTCGGCGGGGTTAAAGCACTCCGGGTTCAGCGTAAGCTGCCCCGCATCCGCCAGTGACAGCAGATGCAGTTCGTCAGTCAGCCGGCTCAGTTGTGTCAGCTGCTTCATGATCATCGTCAGCTGCTGAGGGTCGGCCGGAAAAACGCCATCCAGAATGCCCTGCAGACGGCCCATCGCCGCCGTCAGCGGAGAGCGCAGTTCATGCGCCATCGCGACGTGAGAGGCGCGCAGCTCGCGCTCGTAACGCGCCAGCTGCTGTGTCATCTGATTAAAGTCTTCGGTAAAGCGCACCAGCTCCTGCGGAGCCGCGTCAACGACCGCCGCCGGGCGGCCAAACTCCCCCTGCGACACCGCACGCGCCGCCGTTGCCAGCTGGCTGAACTGTGCGGAGAGCGGACGCGCAAAGCGCAGCGCGATCAGCACCATAAGCGGAATGGTGACCACGACCAGAAGGATGACGGTCAGCCAGTCAGAGGAGGCCAGCGACGGATCGGAAAAATTGATGCCCCAGTATTGATCGACTATCTGATGGAAGCGCGCCGGATCGCTGGCGGGATGCTGGCGCAGCCGGGTGAACTCCTCCACCAGCGCGGGGGGCATCCGGTGGTAGACCCAGACCGCCTGCACCGCAAATCGCAGCCACATACAGAGGGCGATCAGTACTACGCTGCCTATCGCCAGCAACAGGACCCGGATGCAGATCCAACGCCACAGTGAGGTGTGGGTTGCGTTCTTCATGGCTGTCTGAACCGGTAGCCGACGCTGCGCACCGCTGGCAGCACATCAGAGATGCCAGCGGCTTCGAGTTTACGGCGCAGGTTGTAGACATGGGTATCGACTACCCGCTCCAGCGCATCACTTTCCGGCAGGCAGTGCTCCAGCAGAAACAGGCGGGTAAAGGGACGCGTCGGAGCGCGCATCAGCGTGACCAGCAGGGAAAACTCGGTGGGCGTCAGATCGAGCCGGTGTGGGGCGGCGCTGTCGCCCTCCACGATCGCGGTGAGCGCCTCGGGATCGACCGTTAAACCAGCCCAGCGCAGGACCCCGGCCGCGGCCGCGGGCGCCTGGCTCTGGCTGCGGCGCAGAACGGCCTGCACGCGCGCCACCACTTCACCGGGATGATAGGGTTTTACGACATAGTCATCGGCCCCATAGCGCAGCGCACCGATGCGATCGGGCGCGTCACCCATCGCCGTGACCATGATCACCGGGGTATCGTCACGCCGCCGCAGCGCCGCCAGCACCTCGGTGCCGTTCATGCCGGGCAGCATGATATCGAGCAGGATCAGATCGGGCTGCCAGCGTCTGGCCGCCTCCAGCCCGCCCGGTCCGTCACCGGCTATCGTAACCGCATAGTTTTCACGTTTCAGATAAGCCTCAAGGACGCCCGCTGCATCCGCGTCATCTTCAATAATCAGTACACGTTTTTCCTGCATTTCCGGACCACCTTGACTGTTTCTTCATAAATCCCTGGCCGTTCATTGATACGCGCCTCGCATACTCACCTCTGGTGACGCGGTACTGACTCCCCCAGCTCCGCACCGGATGTGATAATGAGGAAACGTGATGATAACCGGAAAAATAACGCTTCACATGGTCTGTTTGTCGCTGGGTTTCAGTGCCGCCGCCGCGATGGCCGAAGAGAGTCCCACGCCGCCTCCCAGCATGACGCTGGGCATTGCGGGCATCAACGCACCGCGCTACAGCGGCGCAAAGAGGAATCACTGGCAGGTGATGCCGGTGATTCAGGCGCGCGACGGGGCGTTTTTTCTCGATTCGCAAAAAGGTATCGGCTATGACCTGCAGGCGGATAACGGACTTTACCTTGAGCATACGCTGGGCTACGGGCTGGGCCGCTCAGACCGGAACTCCTCCTGGCGTGACGGGGATGACCGGCTGCGGGGAATGGGAAATATCGACGCGACGGTCAATACCGCGCTGGCGCTGGGCTGGTCTGTAACGCCGTGGCTGGTGCTGGAGGGGAAAGCGACGCTGCCATTGAGTGACAGTCAGGGCGTGCAGTACCGGACGTCCGTCACCCTGATCCCCTGGCAGACCGCGGACGATACCGTGGCGCTGCAGGTGGCCGGTCTATTCGGTGATGGACGCTACATGAACACCTTGTACGGCGTGAACAGCCAGCAGAGCGCGCGCAGCGGGTTTGCACGGTATAACGCTTCAGGGGGATTCTATGGAACGGACGCCAGCCTGACCTGGAGTCATCAGCTGACCCCTGCCTGGGCAGCCAGCGTCACGGGTGACTACAGCTGGCTCGATAAATCTGCCTCCGATAGCCCCATTGTCGCACGGCACGATGGGGCCGGGGTCACGCTGGCCCTCAGTTACACCTTCTGAGCCACATGGGAATAAGCGGGATGCGCAGTCACCGTGCTCTGCTTGTCGCGCTCATCCTGTTATATCTGCTGGTCTTTACCCTGACCGGTATAGCACTGAGCCTGTTTGATGCGCCGGAGCTGAGCCGACGCGCCAGGGAGGCGACAGAGAGGGTTGGGCGCCTCCCTTATCCTGACGCTGTCTGCGGGCCACATGACCCTGACCGGTCAGCTAATCTTTCTGTGGCTGGCGCTGGAGGAAATTCCATGTTGCACCCAGCATGCCGGAGTCGTTGCCGTAGGTGGCCGCATCAATGCGAATATCAATCTGATACTTTGCCAGCTGCTCAGCGAGTTCTTCAAGGAAAGGTTCCCGCGCCGTAATGCCGCCGCCGATAAATATCATCTGCGGATCAAAGACGCTGAAGAGGTTATATAAACAGGCCGCGAGATCCTGGTAGAATTTTTCCACCACCTGCTGCGCCATTTTTTCCTGGCGGTCGCAGGCGTCAAACACATCTTTGCCACTGACGTCGTCGACAGGCCGGTCGGTGAGCTGACTGTAATTCTCCCGCAGCGCGGTCATGGTACAGCTCTGGCTCATGGTGTGGCGTTCAATGTCGCTGCTGGTGGGGCGTGAGGTCAGCAGACAGCCAAATTCACCTGCCCGGTTCCGGCCACCGCGAATCAGCGCACCGTTGCAGAAAGCGGCTCCGCCCAGCCCTGTTCCGATGGTCAGCATCAGGAAGTCGTTCAGTTTTTTCGCTTTGCCCAGCCAGTATTCCGCCAGCAGGGCACAGTGCGCGTCGTTTTCCACCGTGGCAGGCAGGGCGGTTTTCTCCGTCAGCCACTGGCTCAGATGAAACCCGTCAAAGTCACGGATGGTGCCGCCCATCTCAATAAAGCCTTTATCGGGGTCGATATAGCCGGGCGTGCTGACGGCAATGCCTTCACAGCCGGGATTCTTCTCCAGCCAGCCCACTATTTCTTCCAGAATTTTGTCCCGCGCGTTGTGGGAAATGTCGGCGCTCTCCTGCGTCAGGATGTTTCCCCGATCGTCCACCACGCCCATTTTTAAAGAGGTACCGCCAATATCAAAAGCTGCAATATTCATCAACGTTCTCTGAAATGATGTTGGTGCGCTTAATTGTAGTGTCGAAATAAAACCGCAGGCGGCCGGGCAGCCCTAATTTTGTCAGGAAAGGTACAGATTTATAAAGCTGCCGGAACAGGTCGCCATGAGCTAAGCGTTAATAACGGGAGGTGCTGCTATTAAGTAAGCGGTGCGGAGAATAGTGAACATTCCGGCGGCGATGTTTCTGTTAAGCGAATGTTTTCGGTATTAATTTACCGGATTAACCCTGCCTGGTGCTTCTTCAATCCAGCTGAATTATACTGTCGGCAATGAGCGCAAATTCAGTGATTTCTTAATGATTTACATTATCGATGACCAGATTACGTATAATTCAGATGACTGTACGCTGAGCCATATACCTACTCAGGAGTCGCTGAGCCTGAGTATCTCTTCCGGTCGGTTGTTTGAGCAGCTGCTGAATTCTGGCGGAGAAATCCTGTCGCGTGACACCTTATTGACAGAGGTCTGGGACCGGTATGGCCTGCGCGGATCTAACAGTAATCTGAATCAGTATCTGAGTATTCTGCGCAGGGCGCTTGCGGCCTATGGTTGCCAGAATCTGATAATGACCCTGCCGAAGATTGGCATCCGACTGAATCCGGAGATCAGGATTGTGCGGCAAACGGCTCAGCCGGTGGCGGTATCTGACATCGTGCCGGAGCCGGTAGCGGGCACAGATACCGAGGTGCCGCCGGATAACGTCACCGCGCCGGAACCCCCTCTGGCTCCGGTGGCAAAGCCGATGCGCAGGCCCCGACAACTGAGTGTGGGCCTGATTCTTCTGGCGATATTCATCGTTGCCTTCAGCTTTTACATCTTCATCCATCCTGCGCAGAAGAATAGCGGGCTGACCACTGTGTCACTGGCGGGCGGCTGTGAAGCGGTACTGCTGAAAGGCCTGGATGTGGTAGAGCGCGAGTCTATTGATCAACAGATACTGCAGATGCTCCGGGAAAATAATCAATCCTGCAGCGCCGGGCGACGGATCTATTTCGATAAAAACACGGCGTTCACCACCACGAACTACGGCAGAACGATGCTGTCAGCCTGTAATCTTGATGAGCGTGGGCACATCATTTCCTGTGACAACGTTTATTATCTCGACTGGAGAATGAATTGAAACGCAGCGCCACTCTTACGCTGACGGCAGCGCTGGCCATATTGCTGCTGGTTACCTTTGCAGCCATCAATTTTTATCGTCATCAGGAAACTGATTTGCCGTTCCGATGCTCGGCGTTCAGCCGCTACGATCTCAGTCGTCAGGAAGGGAAGAAAGTCGAGTTTGCTGTGTCGCAGGATTTGCGTTTTATTGATGCGCACTCGGGTTATCTGTTACTCAACGGGCAGGTCACGCTGGGAGATAAGGTCACCACGCTCAATCGCCGTATTGCACTGAGCGAGGGGGGAAAAATAGAGAGCGATACTTATCGCTATAAAATTAAATCGATTATCACCTCAACCAACGATACCACCCCGGATGCGGTATTCAATCTGTTGCTGGCGGAGATCACGCTGGATCCGACCTACCTGCAGCTGGATGTTCGCCAGGTGGATCAGCAGGCCTACCTGATTAGCGGGCCGCTCTCCTATCTGTTTACCTGCAAGCGTTACTGAATGACGGCAGGCCTCTGCAGGGGCCTGTTAAGCGTTGAAACCGGACGTCAGGCTTTATGCCATTTTGAGTGTATCCGCTCTTCCCTGCATCGGACTAAGAGGCTGTTAACCTGATATCGAATTGCAGATATAGGTCGGGATAAAATTGACCATAAAAAGAAAGTTTTTGTTCTTCTGCCTGATGATTCGCATATAAACTTCCTTCTCAGAGGCGATGAAAAACCGCGAGAGATACTGGCTGATCTCGTCATCACTGAGATTGTCATCCGGTAGCCTGATGTTTTTTTCAGCGGACATATAATAGATATCGCCATTGCGCTGCAGGCTGAAGGAGACTTTACGATTAAACACCTTTCCAGGATTCATTTCTGAATAGCCGGTGATATGGGCTAACGCAAAGTTATCGCGAATCATATAGTTGAGTGACAGATGATAAATGTCGTCACTGTAATGTTCTACTAAGTTTGCAACACAGTTAAAACTTTCTGTGGGACGGCGCTGCAGATAGGGGTAGGCCAGAAAAGACGCCTCCATTAAAATTACGATACCCGTTAGTACGATAAGCGTTTTTTTAATCACCCGGATTCAATCCTCTGAAATGATATTCTGAAATGCACTGATTTTTCTGGCTCATCGGTTTATTGCAGCGAATGACTGAGGTTCTGGGCAGGAGCGCATAATGCGTCACATAGACCCAGGGATAATGGCTGCAGCTGCTTTTCAATTTTTCAACCAGAGAAAGCGTTTTCTTTTTCTCCTCTGAACGGGCATCTTTGTCGGCAATATAAACCCGGCATCCATTGATATCTGCCAGAAACGGGTACTCATCAAAATGGACGCGGGGCGCATCTGATGCGCTGTTAGTTTTCAGAATTACCATCAGCAAAATCAGTGCGACCAGGCTCATGGTCCAGAGTAAAACCGCTGGCAGGAAAGATTTCAGCGGTGCTCCCGATTCCTGCCGGGCAGCGTGCGCCACCAGCGGCTCGCCCGGTTCAGTATCCGCTGAGGATGGCAGGCTCATCTCATCATAAAGTTCTTCCGCAAAAGTATCTTCATCTCTGGAGTGTGTGTTTTCCTGACTGCCATCAACGTGCGTTTCACTACTGCGTTTCTTTATATCTGTTCCACTGGCCAGTGTCAGACCGACGCGTGGGATTGTTACGACAGGATCTTCCGCTAGCCCGACCTTTTTTAAACCCTTCCGCAGAATAGAAATATTCTGATAAAAGGTATTGGGAGAAACCAGCATCCCATTTTTCTCCCAGACAATCTCCATAAACTCCTGCTGCGTAATAATCGTGTCATTTCGTGTGATTAATAATAAGAGGCAGCGGCCTGCCGGAGAATTGAGGACTACACATTTTTCTGGATCGTTCAGATTACGCAATGTACTGGCCGCAGGATGAAACTCAATAAATCCATTAATGATGTAGTGATTATGCATCAGGCTAAACTCAGCAGAAAAATCTGAGTCTAGCTTTTTTACCCCCTTATTGTTACCTCCAATCTGTGCGACATTTTAAGATTCCATTTTCATTTGGGAATTTTTATACGGTCAGTGTCACAACGCAGCCCGCTTTTACCGGACATAAAAAAAGGTGCAGAATTTTCTGCACCTTGTCAACGCCAGTCATATAAGCATCAGATCAAGCGGCTTGCCGCATTATCCTGGAAGGTGCCGTTGAAAGCGTTAGTGATAAACTGGTTGACCAGTGCATATACTGACTCTGAATCATTCCAGCCCATAATTGCACCGGCGACGGCACCCGCTGCGGCACCGATCATGCCTGCACCCAACATACCCACCAGCTGGCCAATGGCACCAATGCCGAGGATACCGCCACCGTCGCCACCGTGCATGCCGCCGATGGTGGCACCCGCAGCGTAGCCTGCCGCTGCCAGCAGAACGCTGCTGGTGAGTGATTCCCATAACCCCGCACCCGATACGGCATCAATTTCCATCATGCTTAAATCGCGCATTATTATTTCCTCAGATCAATTTTAAAGTTAAGCCATGTCTTATCTTCTCATTTGAGAAATTAAAATATGACTTTTCATAGGCTGTTTCAAAATGACGGCAGTGACATGCTGTCTTGTTTCAAAACAGGTAAAGCAGGCATTTTTATTACAGCATGCCTTTCTGAATTATTATCCTGTGCTACATGGATAACCTATCAGGATTACACGTTCAATATTCTGACGATAAAGTGAATGGCTTAGCGATTCTCTTTTTATCTCTTATCCGATAATGTTGCTGCGGCGTTATGCCGTTATGCTTCAGTCAGAAAATGAGCTGGTACGGGTTCGTCAGCGACTTTACGCCCGTTGAGTGATTCCCGATGATGACGACGACCGCAACATCCCTTGCAGATATCAGCAGAACGCGGTTGAAGCATTCCTCCTGAATATTCAGCGGTGCAAACGTCAGCTTCCGTGATACTGAAATCACGCACGGTCACTTCCTGACCCTGTCACTGATGGCAGGTGGTGTTATTAATGTTAATTTTCGGCGTTAATTATGCATTTAACCTGAAGCCTCTTAAATAGAATTACTTCTATTTTTAATTTCTTTCAGCTTTTGTGTTTGTATCTGGTATGGCCATTTTAAAATCCGTGTTAATACCTCAGGTGTTGTTAAGCGCAAATGACTTTACGCAATGTGCCAGCCTGTGCATCTCGTTCTTCATGGATACTTCATCAGGGTAAATTGACGTGAAGTTTATCGTAACATTATCAGCCAGCAGACAGGCATAGGTTACCTGCCAGACTCGCTGACTGCCGCCCTGGCCGGTTATAAAGCTGTAAATCACCTGGAAAGTTTTCCTAAATGCATGGCCATCGTTAACCTCTTCCATTTTTACCAGGTTGAACTGATTAAATATTTTTTCGGCATTACTGACCTGTAAGGAAATATTCTCGCCAAGAGTTTGTCCTTCAGCGAGCCGGTCGCGGTTGATGGTGATCTGCTGGCCGGTTCTGAATGCCACAACATTAATTGTCTGAGTTCTGACTTCTTCGTCAAATTTAAGCGTGCCTTCCAGGCAGATTAGACTGTTTTTCATATTCACTCCTTGGTTTCAGGGCTGGGCAGCACTTAACAGTGCCCTCTGTTAATTTATTTCAAGCGTCACCTGTGAGGCATTCACTAAAGCTGCAAACTCTGCTTTGGTGATTTCGGTCACGCCATGGCGGTTGATTTGGATAATGCGGTCTGCGCTCATGATCGTTTCTGGCCGGTGTGCGATGATGATGCGGGTGATGCTCATGTGCTTTATCGCATCATTGATGGCACTCTCTCTGGCCACATCCAGATGACTGGTGGCCTCATCAAGGATAAGCAGGCGCGGCTGGCGGTAAAGCGCGCGGGCGAGGATAACCCGCTGCACCTGCCCTCCGGAGAGAGACGAACCCATATCGCCCACCATGCTGTTGTAGCCCATAGGCATTGCCATAATGTCGCCATGTATCTGGGCGATACGTGCTGCCCACTCGACCCTGGCTTTATCCAGGCTGGCATCAAAGAAACTGATGTTATCCATGATGGAGCCGGCAAACATCATATCGTTTTGCATCACGCTTCCGATTAGATCGCGGTAATGCGTCATTCCCAGTTTTGTATGGTCGATACCGTTAATGCTGATCATACCGGCGTTCGGTTTGAGCAGTCCGAGCAGCAATTTTGCCAGCGTCGTTTTGCCCTGGCCGGAGGGGCCGATGATGGCGACAGATTCACCGGCCGCAATGCTCAGGCTGAAGTCAGAGAAGATCTCTTCGTCAGTGGCTGAATAACGGAAGGTCATGTCGCTGATATCCAGACGCACCGGCCCTGTTTCTTCCGCCAGCGCGATGTGGCTTTCCATATTCTGCTCTTTCTCCGTCAGGACAATATCGGAGAGACGTTCACCGTGTAAGCGGAGCATTTTGAATTCGATCAGCGCGTTGATCAGGCCCGCAGAGCGAGAGATAAACTGATCGGAGAACGAGATGAACGCCACCAGCATCCCGCTGGTAAAGTTACCGTCCAGTACCTGCGCCGCAGCCAGCCAGATCAGAACAATTTTGCCAACGCCGGAAATTGTCCCCTGCAGCGTGTTGAATCCAATCGAGAGTTTCTGCGTCGTAATTCCTTTGTTTGTCGACTCCACGGTTTCATTGGTATAGGTCGAAACGCGCAGATCCTGCTTATTGTTGAGCTTGATCGCCTGCACGCCACGGATCGATTCAAGCAGCTGTGACTGCACTACGGCGGAGGCCATCAGCTGATTCTCATTCGCCTGGCGAAAGGGTTCGAATGAGATCCAGCGAATCAGTGCATAAAGCAGGAACAGGCCAACGACCACACAGGTCAGGGTGGCGTTATAGGTGTAAATTACGCCGAGGGTAACCAGCGCCATTACCCCGTCGAAAACAGACGAGATAAAGCGGCCGGTTAGCGTGCTCTGAATATTGCTGATGGATCCGAAGCGCGAAAGAATGTCGCCAACATGACGTTCTTCAAAGTAACTGAGCGGTAATCCCAGCAGATGGGCGCACAGATTGGATGACCACTGTACGCTCAGCATGCTGGAGAACCAGGTCGTAACCCAGCTTCGCAGTGCTGAAATCAGGTTCTGAAACAGGGTTATGCAGATAAAGGCGACACCGAGCAGCGTCAGCAAATCACGGTCCGCAGAGACCAGCACCTGATCCATCACCCACTGCATGTAAAATGGCGTGATGATGCCAAAAAATTCCAGTGCCAGTGACAGTAAGGCCACCTGCAAGAACGCAGAGCCAATTCCGGACACGTTACGGATCAGGCTCAGCATTGAAATCGATTTTTTCTCGTTTTTCTTCTCAAACGTGGCGCCGGGATAAAGCTCCAGCGCGACGCCAGTGAATGAGGCGGAGACTTCATCCATCGGCACTTTACGTATGCCACGCGCCGGGTCATGAATAATGAGCCTGTTTTTAGCGATGCCTTTCAGCACGACAAAGTGGTTCATCTCCCAGTGCAGAACGCAGGGCAGATTCAGTTTATCCAGTTCATCCAGTTCGAGGCGAACCGCACGACAGCCCATGCCCATGCTCTGTGCGAATGACATCACATTCGTTAGCGTGCTGCCTTTAAGGGAGGTCGGGAAGCGCTGGCGCAGCGAGACCATATCGGTGTGATGACCATAATAGCCGGCAATCATGCCGATACAGGTCAGGCCACATTCAGCCGCCTGGGTCTGACGTAAAACGGGCAGTTTCTGGCGAAATGACAAATTCAGTTTGTGAAATAAATCCATAGGTAACCTGATAAGATAATGAAATTATAAGGACGTCATTTTGCCCAATGCGTTTAATGGCTCCAGAACCCATTCGTAGAGGCGTCGTTTATCGACGATAAAGTCTGCCTCCAGCGCACTGCCCGCATGCAGGCTGCTCTGCCTGCCGTAGGCCTGCACCGTCTGCTTATCCAGCGCCACTTTCACCTGATACATCGACTCTTTCACCTGACCATCGCCGGTCAGGGTGGCGACTTCCTGCGGTGACAGGGCCGACTTTGAAATTTCCAGCACGGTGCCGTATTGCTGTCCGAACTTCTGCCATGGGAAAGGTTGATAGCGCAGCACGACACGCTGGCCTGGCCGGATAAAGCCGATGGCGCGGCTGCTGAGCATAATCCTTGCCTGCAAACGCGCGTTATCCGGCAGCATCATCGCCACGGTCTGACCCGACGTGACGATCTGTCCCGGTTTGACCAGCACGGCACTGACGGTGCCGTTTTCCGGCGCATGCAGCTCAATCGAACGACGGGATTCGTTTTCCATGATCGACTGCGTGATCCCGGAAAGCTTTTGCTGTAACTCGTTTTTCTGCTGGTTATAAGAGAGGGGTTGCTCTCGCAGCTGTTGCCGCGCCTGAGCCAGTTGCTGGCGGATATCAATACGCTGACGTGCGACATCCTGTAAACGCACGCTGGCATCAAGCAACTCATTCTGCTGCTGTTCTACCTGCGTATTGGAGGCGTAGCCCTCTTTGCGCATGGCGCTCATTTTATTGAGTTGTGTTCTGGACAGCTGAATCTGCTGGGTGCGCTGGCGAAAAATGGTCTCCAGTTCAGCCGATTGCTGGCCGAGTAAACTGACCTTTTCCTCAAGAGATTTCAGCGTTTCGGTGTGCAGTTGCTCAAGATTGGTCAGCTGATTTTTCAGCCCTGCTTGCTGAAACTCCAGCTGGGCCGCAATCGCCTCCCGTGTCTGGCCATAGCGTGTTGAAATTTCCGATGAGACGGTGGCGATCAGGCTGCCCTTTTGCAGGCTCTCACCTTCACGGGCGGGCAGAGCGATAACCGTGCCGGTGCTCATCGCGGTAATCGTCATCATGCCATTTTCCGGTACCAGTACACCCTGCGCACTTTCACGTTTGGTGTAAGTGCCAAAGATGCAAAAGGCGATCATGACGGCAACCAGCAGTCCGATCAGCGTGATGACAACCCAGCGGAAAGGGGGGCAATACAACGCGACAGAGCCCAGGACTTTAGTTTTCTTTGCATCCAGCGCTTCCTGGCGAAATAAGTCGTTATTCATCTATTCGATTCCCGTTATGCCGCGCCACAGCTGAAACTTTTCATCGCGGCGTAGTCGAGCGAGCCAGTGGCCGTTTTTAGTTTGACGATTGACTGGATGAGCGCGTTCTGCGCCTGTGCCAAATCCTGCACGGCCTGGAAATAATCCTTTTCTGCATTGAATTCATCGATCAGGGTGCGCTGACCGATTTCCCGGCCATAACGGGTGGCACTCAGGCGTTTGTCTGCTGAGGCGATTGCGCGTTGACAGGCTTTAATCCGGGACTGGCTGTTATGCACACCGGACGCCGCCTGAATGGCCTGCTGTTCCGCTTTGCGTCTGGCATCGGTGATCAGCTCTTTGCTCTGTTCGAAGCGGTGCGCCGCTTCCAGACTTTGTGAGACAGGGCCACCCCCGCCAAACAGGGGGATCGAAACATTAACGCTAATCTGGGTGTTATCAGTTTTAGAGGTGGTGCCAAAAAGCGTGTCAAGATAGTTGCCGTTTTCTGCCCGACTCCAGTTCTTGCCGTACCCAGCCTGCAGGGTGACGACCGGCATATGACTGGAGGTGGCGGACAGAATGTCTGTCTCACTGGCTTTGTGCGTCTGAATAGCGGCAAGTACGTCGAGGTTGTTAGCAGCGGCATCGCGTTTCAGTTGTTCAGGAGCGAGCCTGTCGGGAAAGCGCACACAGCGCATGCTGCTGTCTGGGATGCTCCGGGGATCCCTGCCAGTAAGCTGACGGAAAGCAAGACTGGCATCGTTCAGATCGTTTTCTGCCACCAGTTCGTCTGCCACGGCTTTATCATAGTTGGCCTGTGCTTCAGCTAAATCGAGCCGGGTGCCGTCGCCTATTTCCAGCGCTTTTTGTGTCTGTTTAAGCCGCGCACTGAAGGCAGCAAGAATGCGATGACTGGTTTCCAGCACGCTGCGTTGATAAAGCACGTCGTAATAAGCCGTGGTGACACTGGCGATCATTTTCTGCTGTGCAATAAGCAGATTGACATCGGCCAGATTGCTAATCACCACGCTTCTGCGCCAGGTGGCATACTTTGCCATATCAAAAACGGGCTGTGTCAGATTGACGCTATAATTGTGGCGGGTGACACCGGCAGAATAGGCCGCATCCGGCTGATCCGTTTTAACCCAGGTACCGTCAATGGAGATTGCCGGCAGTAATCCCGCAAAGCCCTGATATTTTTTCTGCCCGTCGGCATCATGTTCACTGCGGGCAGCGTTCATTTCTGCATTATAACTGTTTGCAGCCATCAGCGACTCCTGAAGTGACAGCGCACCGGCCTGACCGGACAGCAATAATCCTCCCGCCAGCGGGAATAAAAATTTTTTCAGCATGAGATTCCGAAATTAATACGAATTAAAAAAATGCGTTCTGGTGCAGAAAGCGCAATAGCTCTGTTTCATTTCTCAGATGTAGCTTATTCATGGCATTTCTTTTTTGTGTTGAAATAGTACTCATTGCGCGACATTTTTTAGACGCTATTTCTGACAGCGAATAACCCTCCTGAATCAGATTGATGACCTCCCACTCCTTGGGTGTTAAATCCGTGCACTCCTCCTGAAAATGTTCATGCACGGAGCGGGAAATATAGGTTTCTGCTGACGATGCAGGCATGATGCTTCTGAGTGCGTTGACCAGCTCCTGCGGGGTATCCTGCAGACTGAGCATGATGTTTACACCCGCATCAAGCATCTTTTTCAGCAGCACAGACCGCATGTTCTGAGTAAAACAAACAGTAATGATGTTTTCATTGCCACACAGTACGCTGAGCACCTTTTTGATTTCTGTCTCCCGGAACGATCCATCAAACAGACAGGCGGAATTGATAATAATCACGTCGATGCGATTTTCTTCTGCGGCCTTCAGTAAACTTTTTACATCAGGAAAATGATGCAGATTAAATTGCGTGTTATTCATTTCCTGTCGGAGGGACGAGGTAATTAAATCGTATGACATATGATACTTATGAAAATAGGTCATGTTTATTGTTTTGTGTGTAGTGTCTTTCACTGGCTGCTCAACTCTCTTTTATAAGGTATATGCTTGCCGTAATCATCGATTACTGTCCAGTTCAGGGTGTGATCGGCACTTATCTCTTTTACCGCAAGGGTGAGAGACGAAAAGGGTGCAATCATCTCTGCTTTCAGTGGTGTTCTCCCGAGCGTGATACTCCCTAATGTCATGTAATAGGGTGTTGGATTTTTCACGGTCAGTTGTGCATGTTTAGTTTGTGTCTGGCCGAGGATAAACCGTAATTTTTCACCGACATCTTCTTCCGGCTCCTTTAAACCGGTCGGGCGGATAAATACTTTTAAACGGATGCGCAGCGGCAAAATTACTTTCTTCTCCAGCGCCGACTTCTGGGCAGTATTTGGTGGAATCTGATAAATGTTCAGCCAGTACAGACGCTCGCGGTCTGCAGGCATCCCTTTGCGGGAAATGAGCATGACACGCAGGTTGCGCGATTCACCGGGGGCCAGTTTAAACAGTGGTGGCACGACGACGAGGGGTGTACTGATGCGATCGGGCGGACTGAGAGGATCGTCATCATCGCTCCAGACCTGTACCAGTGCCGGGGATCTGACAGAATTCACCACAGTAAGAGACTCCGCCACGCTCTTTTCATTGAACACCAGCCGACTCTGGGTGCTGTTAACTACCGCGCTGACCGGGCCAGCACTAAGAGTCAGCGCGCTGGCCAGTAGCAGGCTACTGCAGACTGACAAGAATCTGTGCCTGCGCATTGACCGATCCTCCCTGTGCGGTTTGTCCCGGAAGTTGCTCAAGGGACGCCGTAAAAACACCGGCATAGGATTTATCGCCTTTAAGCGATAACCCGGTTTTACTCAGCAGTTCCGTAAATCCGTACCAGCCCGCTTCTGAACCTGTGCCCGTTATTGCATTACTGGACAACAGGTTTAACGCCCTGCTTCCAGCATAGATGCGGATGCCAACACCCTCTGCAACGCCTTGTGTGCCGTAGTTATTGTCGAGTAAATGGCTGATGCCCCCGGCACTCGTTTTCAGCCCGAGGGCATCAGCCTGAGCCAGTGCCGTCGGTTGTGTCACCAGAAAACCCATCGCGACTGGCGGTTTTGAATCGCTGGATTCAGTACCTGAAACGGCCCCTTTTTCGCAATTAATCTCCACGCTGAAGGTATTGCTACTGGTCATGCCATTACGCAAGTCATTGGCGCTGATGGTCGGCAGGGTTACAACCTGGTCAAAATCCCCAAGGAGACAATTCTTTCCCTGTATGACGGTGGTATTACCGCCGCGCATACTCCAGACTGCTGAGGCATACCCAGAGCTGGGTGGATAGGCAAGTTCACCTATTTTATTGGTGGTATTTATCGTGGGTGTTTTGATCGCTATATATCCCTGCGGAACGGTTATTTGCTTGAAAATATTTCGCGTAGGGAGGCCGAAATCGTCGTCACTTTTGATCAGTTCGAAAGTCGCGCTACTGAACGATGATGCCGGGATATAAATATGTGAACCTACAGTAATGTATTCATCGGCGGTCAGTTTTCGCTCCTGCCATTCACTCTTGTAATAGAGTCCGGTTTTCAGGTTAGTTATGCGATAGGCGATATGCTGTGCCGGTGTCCGGTATCCCCCCTCAACATCACTCACGGCTGTACCACCATACTCTGCCCCATATGAGGCAGCCAGGGCATAAATTTCATACAAGCTGTCCGCGTCGGACAGTGCACATTTATAGACAATCTGATTGGCTTGATAGGGGACATTCAATCCTTTCGTCAGAAATGGCATGTCAGCAGAGGCCAGCACGGTTCCGGCTGGCGCAAGTGAATCCGTGCCAGTTCCGATACTGATTGCCCCAAAGTCAAGCGTCGCACTTATGGCATCCCCTGTGCCCGTACCCCATGACTTTGCGATATAGCCCCGATTCACCACTTCCTGCGGCAGTTCGTTATACCGATCACCTACCTTAAGTATCTTGTAACAAGTCGCCTGTGCCGCGGGCGTACACACTATAAAAGCGGATGCGAGCAGCCAGATTTTGAGGCGGCTATGTGCTGTTTTCATCTTCTTCCTCACTGAATACAGGTGCCGTTTAAATGAACAAAGCTGGCATCATCAATTTTTTTAGAGGGCAGCTGATAGTTGATCCGGCAGGTGTTACTGCTCCCCCAACTGACAAACAACGTGCCAGAGGCGTTGGGAAGACGGGCGTAAATCTGCCCGTTCTGGCCTGCCATCCCAAGGCTGTTGCCCTGGCTGTCTTTAACTTCTGCACCCATCGGAACAGGTGTGCCGTCAGCCTGCGAGGCGAGAATCAGTGCCGGTGTACCCGTCAGGGTCTTAAAGGCTATTTTGGGTACGCCACCATGCACCGGCACCACGCGCACGTTACCGCCTTCGAGTTCAACATCCTGAGAGATTGAGCTGCCGTCGAGGCTGATGGTGTTATAACGGTAGGGAGCCAGCGATGGCATGATGGCGTAGCCAAAGGTATCGATCCTGGCACCCTGACCGTTGTTGATGCGTGCGCCGCTGGCACCTTTGGCTTCAATCAGTGCAAAGGTGTCGCTGGCGTAAGGACCATAGGTGATACCGCCCCCGTGGATGGCCAGCGTGCCCGATGTGCCCAGCCCAAGCTGGTGATAATCATCACTGCGGGCATAAGAGGCGCGAACGGCACCCAGGCGCGTCCGTTCCTGTACGTTCGTTCCCCAGCGCATCGCATGGCTTTTTCCCTGAGATACATCACGATATTTGTCGTAACTGGAATAGAGGGCGTAAGTAAAATCGCTCTCCTGGCCCGCGGAACCTGACAGGGTGGTCATTGCCGATGAAGTCGTTTTATCTCTGGTCATATCCAGAGAGACGGTGGAACGGCTATCACGCCAGTCCAGCGGAAGGGAAAAACCCAATGAGATGACATTTTCTGTGTATTTCTGATAGCGGTTAGCATCGTAATCGCTGTCGTAAACGCTATAGACGTCTTTGCTGTTCCAGCTGGAGCGTTGCCGGCTGAGGTTAAGGTTGTAACTTACTTTCTTCCACATATTGTTGTAAGAAAGCTGCATCTCTGAGATACGTGAGCGATTGTGATAGTAGTCAGTGCTGCTGCCGCTCAAAGACAGGGTACCGTAGTCACCCATGTACTGACTTACCGTCGCAGAGAAGCGATTCCGCTGTCTGAGCGTATCGGAGTAGTAGTCCGCCCCACCATTCTGCTGACGACGAACGCCCAGTACATCTTCCAGATCGCGATAACCGGAAGTCGAGTAACGATAGGCTGCCAGCACCAGGTTCGTTCTGGTGGGGAAACTCTTGCTGTACGATGCCTCTGCACGCCAGCCGCTTCTGGTGATGTCGTTTTCTACCCTCGCATTTGACCAGGTGGTGTTGAGTGACAGCGCGCCAACTGGAGAGGCGTAGACGCCACCGGCCAGTAAAGCCTGATATCCATTCGCGAAGCGCGCCCCGGTATTGGTGGTAAGACTGTTACTGAGACCATACTGTAAAACGGCCTCAGTAAAGGTGTTCTGGACGGAGTAAAAGTTCCTCACCTTCCCGGCGGCAAACTGATAACTCAGATTACCCGGCCGCATTGAGCTCGGCACCGCGGCATAAGGCACAGTGAAAAAGGATGATTTGCCGTCAGCCTCGACGATCTGTACTTTCAGGTCGCCCTGACTCTTGGTGTTATATAAGTCGTCAATAATAAATGGGCCTGGCGGGACCTGAGTTTCATAGATTACGTTACCGGCCTGGCTTATCAGCACACGGGCGTTGCTGGTAGCGACGCCCCGGACTTCCGGCGCATATCCGCGACGTGCCTGAGGCCACATACGCTGGTCGGTCGCGATCTTCACACCGTTGAAGGACATTGAACCAAACATCGTGCTGTCAGTGTAGGCATCACCGACCACCAGTTCGCTGGAAAGAGAGGGCAGGGGACGCTGTACCCAGGTGCGTACAGCATTCCATTTGTACTGATCGGTGCTGACGCTGCTGTTCATATAGCGGAGGTTGGCCTGATGACGTAACTGCCACATGCCCAGGTTACCCCCTGCGTTGATCATGCTCCAGAGATAGCTGGAGTGCGTGTCGCGCAAAATATTGCGGGTAAAGCTGGAGCTATGACGCAAAAAAAGCAATGGAGCTCCCGCATTCCATTCAGAGGTCGGGATGTAATCGCGTGGCTGGCGGTTCAGCAGAATCTGTGGGATCAGAAAATCAAGTGTCAGCGTGGACTGGCGGATATTCCAGTTACCCTGACTGCTGATCTCTGACAGAAACAGACACTGCGATTCAGCCGCTTCTTTCAGGCCGGTCTTCAGCTGCAATAGTTTGACCATGTCGGCATCAATACAGGGTTGCGCACTTTTATCGGCGACATCCTTCCTGCGAAAATTCACCGCCACCTGACTTTTTATTTTTATGCCATTCAGGCTGATATCCAGAAGCTGTTGACCTTCAGGAATAGTGATCTGTTTTTCGTTAAATTGCTTAAGGTCTACGCCTTCCTCAAAACCGGACCCTACCAGCAAACGACTATCAAAATGGTATTCTTCGGCATGAGCAGTCTGTGTCAATAAAGCCGCTTTTACAACGCAACTGATTATAGCCAGACGAGGATCTGTTTTTTTATTTTTGAATTGGAAACTCATATGTCACCGTTGCCCCATAATCATTCACTAAGCCTATTTCTATTCCCTGGGCGCTTTTTGTTAATTTCTGTTCTGTTAATGGCACATCAACAGATGAAAACGGCGCGATCATCGGTGCAGTCTCTTTTGCGACTCTGTTTCTGACAACGACTTTGGTTAATGAAACGTAATAGGGTGAACTATTGGTGATGCGTACGCTGGGCGACGATACGTTACTGAATGTTAAATATTCAGAAATGTGATGAGCGCTGATTTTAAGGCCTTTTGGGCGGTAAAACAGTTTCAGTCTGTTCTTTAATAACAACATCATCTGATTACCTGTGTCACCAGAAACATTGCCTGGTGGGACCTGAAGAAAATTAAAATAAAAAACGGATTCACGATCCTGGGGTAATGAATTTGCACCCGTGAAGAAAATGCGCAGCACCTGACCATCTTTAGCGGCAATTCTGAATGTCGGTGGGGTGACGATGAACGGCGCTTTGCCGGTGGCTGGCGTAGATTCTTCGTCACCATTGTCCAACCATGCCTGGATTACGTACGGGAAAGCATCATTATTTTTCAGTTTTACATCGACCGATTTTTCGTCAGAGGGATAAATAATCCGAGATCCCGTCATAACAACGCTGGCGAATGCTGGCGGGTAAATAACAAGAGACAGAAGGAGTAATAGAATGGTACGCAATGATGAGTGAGTGATAAGCAATCGAGGCATAATAACCATCCGTTGAAATTTTACTACCAGACCCTGGATAAAGTAAGTCAGGCCATCCATGGCCTGATTAAATCCACTTATAGATTAAAAATATTTCGCATCCATGCTGATTTTTTATTTGTAGATGATGGCGTATTGCATTGTGGCTTCCACCGCACCGGCAACTGCGTCCTTTTCAACGGCGACATATTGCGCAGTATAGGTTGCAGAGGCATTTTTTACTCCGGCAGCAAGAGTCAGATGGCCCTGACCGGTAAAAGTACCTTCACCAAATGGAATAATTTTATTTTCTTTATTACTCACAATCTGAATTTCTACATTTTCCGCAGCACCTTCGGTTGCCAGGTTACCCAGATTACCCGCCTTAGTGACATTATTACCGCTAAGCTGGGTAGAGATTGTTGTGGCATCAGTATCACTTCCTGTACAGCCAGTAACACCAATTTCAAACGTTGTCTTACCCGCGACATTACCATTTGATAACGCAGAGGTGCTGATAGTTGGCAGGAGCACCAGAGGTTTAGCGGTGTTACCATTGACTGTCACGGTACAGGTTTCTCCTGTGACCAATCCCTGGAACGTAATAGTATTGTTGGAGACCGCAAATGCCTGAGAAGCTAACAGTGCAGATACTACAGATGCGGTTAAAAAGGCGATTTTTTTCATGTTCAAATTCCCTATTGAAAGTTGGACTGCGTTGACGTGCTACAGACAGGACAAATAATCTTGTCCGACCACTTAAAGGTTAAGCCCGGAGGCAATCTGTTGCTTCTGAAGTAATCTTAATAAAGCTTAATTTAACTTCGGCATGGCTGTATCATTCCCAAATGAGAAGGGTGCTGACATTCAGGGTTAATATTTTTGCCTTTTGTTAATAGGTGAAGATAATGTTAATTTGTATACATTTATACAGAGACGGCCTATTAAGCCATGTTTTCTGTGACCAGGGTGCGATAAAAATCTTCTGTAACAACATTTACCCTCTCAGGTACGTTAGCGCATCGGGACTTTCAACCCGATGGGATGCTTTAACGCCTTTCCACACTATTTTTTAATCTGTCACGCTGTAGGTTTTATTTTTTACAGAGTTAACTATCAGTCACCTTCTCGGTCCTTCTGAATTTGTTGCAGAGGCCAGTTAATGGAGAATCTTCATTATTCGGCAGCACATTGCGTACTGCATGCTGAATCAATCTGCTCATCGCCTTTTCGTATAATAAAGCGGTGGTATCAGATGTGAAGTGAGAAAATTAAGGCGAGTAATGTTAAACGTCATCTCATAAGAGCACTGCTCAGAAGTCACAAGAGATTAACTTTTAACGCGAAACAGTGATGCCGATAGGCAGTCTATTGTGTCAGGGATTCACTTTCTCTCCCTGCAGGGACGCCTGTTAATATCCCGTTCAGGGCAATGAGACTGGCGGCGCCAGCTCTGCTTTAAAGGTGCTGGCTTCTGAGATCGCTGCTGGAATCAGGTTACTGGAATCAGCCATAACATTATCATTTGTGCTGAGAAGTGAAACGCACCGAAAAGAGGTTCTGAGTGCATTGGATTTTAAAACTGAAAATCAAATATAAATCAGAACATAAATCTAAATGCATGGCGTTTTTTAATTTAAATCTCCTAATTGACATCGTTATGGTTTAATCATTTCCAGGGAGTGATGTTGAGTATTTTTAATTTTCCAGGAGAATTAACAATGATGCCAATGTGATTCTGACCTTTTCATTTATCGGCTTTCTTTATTGAAGTGCATACATTCATGTTAATACTGTATCTGTTTCATAACATGAAACTTCAAATGAATATGTTGGGTTCTCTTTTATAGAAAAAAGTTATAACAGTTTCAGTAAGTCACGGCATGATGGGTTAATATGCTAATTGAGTGACTTTAAAGCGGTGTAATGTATGGTTGCTGCGCCACTGTTTGGCGATGTACTCTCCCTTTTCGCATGTTTATGGTGTTGAGTTTCACAGTTCCTGTTTTACTATAGTCAAGCCAATTACGTATTTTATCCGATATCAGAAGTGTGAACTGGAAGATTGTCGTACACCAGGCGAAAAAGAAGATTATAAAAACCAGCTTTACTAATTTTGCTACTAATCACTAACCTGTGTTAGTTAGATTGAGTTGATTATTATGTATAGAGTGACTGAAAATCATGAACGAATCATTGATGCACTAGCAGGATATACGCAGGTGGCTAATCCGGATGAGATCTCGCGCGGAAAACGCCGTTACCACCTGACGAAAGATAATGTGCGTCGGGTTATGTTTATTCTTGATGGCGATTTTTTGCTCAAGCTCAAAAGTGAAAATAAAGTGCTTAACATTGTCTCTGCTCCTTTTGTTGTTGGTGTCACACCGGCACTGGATGAGCCACCGGTTTATCTGGAGAGAATAGATTACGGCAAAGTCAGTTTCATTGATTATGATGTGTTCTGGCGGCTGATTTTTGAGAAAGATCTTTTCAACGATGCCATGTCCGTTCTTTCAGGACAGTATTCAGATCTGATGGACTACATCCAGCTGCCTAAGAGCAACTCTTACGATGAGGTTATTTCTTTAATCGGACGCTGGGAAAAACTACCGGCTCATCTGAAGAAACGTTTCTCTGCCCTGTATCTGATTGAAAATAGTTCGCACCTTTCCAAAAGTTCAATTTGCAGAGTACTTAAAGAGCTTAAAGAGAAAGGCGAGCTTGTGCTGGTTAACGGGAAGTTTACCTGAATTTATGGAGGTTTTTGAGATGCCTGAGGAGAAAAATGGATCTTAAAGTCATTTGTACAGAAGAGAATTATTTCTTCAGGATAGGCATCTCAAAAGTGATTGAGGGCGCATTGTTAACTGAAGCTAATGTGGAGTTTTTGTCGGGTTTTGACAGCCACAATCTCAGGCAGGCTGATTTTATCCTGATCAATGTTTCGCAATGGCGTTTATATATGTGTCAACCTGCGTACCGGGATCGGAAGCCCGGTAGCATTATCATGGTTTTTGTTAATCAGACTGACGATATTATGACAGAGCAGCTTCCGGTCTGTTATCGCTCTCTGGTTGTTATTTCACGACTTGATTCTGTTCGTACGATATCTCAGAAAGTCATCTGTTCCTAGCTGGCCTTTCAGGACAGGATGCACGCTTTTTTGCCAGCGGATTGTCTGCATTGTGAGTTCGCTCGCATCACAGTGGTACAGTTACAGGTGCTCAGCCTTTTAAAAAAAGGTTACAGCGTCAGACAGACGGCGAAGCGTCTGGATCTGTCAGAAAAAACCATCTATGCGCACAAATATAACGTGATGCGAAAATTCGCCTTGCGGGGTGATATGGAATTTAACGCATTTATTAACGATCTCTCTCTTCTGGAGCTTTACAGAGGAGTCATAAACTCTGTTGAGGTTTAATTGTTCCGGATCGTTTGACGGGTAGCAGGGCAGACGATTCTCCGCTGCCGCAGGGTCACAGTAAATGACTGACGACAGGGCAGCTGTCAATCTGAGTGGTACCCTTTCAATTCCTATTTTGAATACGTTATTCCCGAGGCTTTCATTATGCGTATAAAACAGATGTCCGGCATTTCAGTGATGATGCTGGCTTTGCAACTTACAGCCTGTGCTCCACACGCTCAGCAACCGCAGCGTATGACAATGCGTAATCCTGCCAGCGTCTGGTGCCTTCAGCGTGGCGGCCAGGAAGTAAAGGGAATATCTCCGGCAGACAGTACCCTTTACTGTCTGCTGCCGTCTGGCGAGCGTATTGAGCAATGGGCACTGTATCACCGCGACCACCCGCAGTAATTTCAGACCTCGCCTGAATAGAGTTATCTTTTCGATTCAGGCGAAGGCTTCCCGAGCTAATATTTTATGTTTACCCCCACTGTCACGAAAAGGTATTTCTTTTTACCTTACATAAAACAGGTCTGTCTTCAGACAGCATCTGGTTTTTTTCTTATCCATATGTGTCTGTTTGCTTTTATTTTTAGTCAGCTATTCAATCTAAAGCCTTTCAGGTCTATGTTGATTTAATATTAAATTAATAACCATTCCATTCTGGTATTTATTTTATTGTCATTCTGTTCAATAGCTTATCGATGTCCTGCTGGTGTATGGCCTGTTTTTTTTGATGCTGGTCAATATCAGTACCTGTTGTGGATTCAGGGAAGGATTTGCCAGGTGATACTATTTGTCAGATTAAAATCTTCTCGCAAATAATAATGGCCGCATGAGGATATTCTGTTGAGATATTTCGGGCGCGCGGCGCTATGCTGCACCTTTTTTAACTGCACTGCTTCGTATGCTGGTATTATGCTTAATGATATCGACGTGCAGACCTATCGGGATTTTGCCGAAAACCTGGGTAACTATAATGCCGGGGCAATGAATGTTCCGGTTTATAAAAAAGAGGGATCACTTTCTGACTATCTTCGTTTTCCTGTTCCCGATTTTGGCGGAGTCTCTTCGTCAGGTTATGCGACGCTCGTTTCGCCTTCCTATGTGCTGAGTGTTAAGCACAATACCGGTTATAAAACGGTGGAGTTTGGCAACGGGGCCGGATACGCCACCGCTTACCGTCTTATCAATCGCAATGATCTCAGCACGCAGGATTTCCATGCGCCACGCCTTGATAAGGTCGTCACTGAAGCCGCCCCCTATTCTTATGTCTCCAAAGCGGACTTTCTGTCTGACTATAAATCACGTTATGCCTGGTATACGCGGGCAGGAACAGGAACACAGGAGCAAATTAATGATGAGCAGACGAAGCGGGTACGCCTGACGGGTGCTTACAACTGGAAATCGGGTGGCACTATCAGTGCGGCGAATGTGCGCGACATTTCCAATAATAGCTATCTGCGCTACTACAACCTTGGGCCTGACGATGCAGATACCACACCCCTGTCAATCGGAGCTAATGCCGGAGACAGCGGCAGTCCGGTTTTTGCCTGGGACGACATCGGGCAGCAATGGAAACTGGTTGCGGTGCACGTCGGCTATGACGCTGACAGCGGTCTCTACCGCAAGCGCGCCGTCGCAGGTTACATCCCCGGTGATTTTGTCGCTTCAGTAGAGGCAGCCAATACCTCGCCGGACGTTGTTGATCGCGCCGGAAATGGCACGGTTTTATGGAACGACGATGCAATAAAACAGGATGGCGTTTCATGGTCCTGGTCGGGGCTGACCTCAGCCTATGCGTCCGTCGCCCCTGCTAAAGCCTCCACATCTGAACTGGATGCCACGAAAGATCTTCGTTTTAACGGAGATGGTGGGCTGATCACATTAAGCACACCGATCAACATGGGCGCGGGAAAACTCCAGTTTTCCAGCGATTACACCCTGACTTCAGCCAGCGGCGTGAACGCAACCTGGGCAGGGGGCGGGGTTGAGATAGACGCCGGCAAAAAAGTTGTCTGGCAGGTTAACGGGTTAGCCAGCGATGCGCTGCATAAAATTGGCGCGGGCACGCTCCACGTGAAGGCTGAAGGCGTGAATGCGGGCTCACTGAATGTGGGCGACGGCAGCGTTATATTGGATCAGCAGGCTGATACTTCAGGTAACAAACAGGCCTTTTCCGCCGTGACGTTAGTCAGTGGCCGGCCAACTGTCGTGTTAAATGATGAGCATCAGGTCGCGACTGACCAGATTTTCTTTGGCTATCGCGGTGGTCGTTTAGATTTAAATGGCAATGCGTTGACCTTCAAAAAAATTAATCATACAGATGGTGGGGCTAAACTGGTCAACCACAGTGATACCACGGCGACGCTCAACATTACGGGCAGTACCGCCGCCGACGTCCCTTTCTACACCTTCAGCAGCAGGACTCCTGAAGGAACGCCAGGTAACATTTATGTTTATAACAATCCCTATACGAAGGAGACCGAATATTTTCAGTTAAATACTGCCTCATACTGGTACTTCCCTACCGATAAATCGTCGACGAAAACCTGGACTTATCTTGGTACCGACGCAAATGAAGCTATCAATCACCGTCTGACGCAACTTAACGTTCAGACTTTTCGCGGTTTTCTTGGTGAGACCCGAGAAAATATCCTGAATGGCGCGATGAACGTTAATATCCAGCCGCGCAACGCGACGGCCATTACTGCCCTGACCGGTGGAATGAATCTGAATGGCGATCTGAATGTGGATAATGGCACGCTGATTCTGTCGGGACAGCCCGTGGCGCATGCTGGAGGAGTGGTGATTGATGACGACTGGCGCACCTCACTTTTCAGCGCCAGGCAGATTAATGTGGGTGCGGGGGCTTTTTTCCAGGCGGGAGAGTACGCTGGCGTCAAAGCGAATTTTGTTGCTGCTGAGTCAGCCACGCTCTCATTTGGCTACAATGACAGCCCGCTGACAGGGGAGAAGAGCTGGCGTTGTTATGCTCCCATTTACGCCGATGAGACTCGCTGCAGTCAGCCTGTACGAAGTGCAGAGACGCTGGCGCGGCTACCTGCCAGTGAGGTTGAAGGTGATGTCCGGCTGGCAGACCATGCGTCGCTCTATCTGGGTAAAGTAGATTATCAGGGTGCGGTGACATCATCCGGCAGCAGCCAGATGACCCTGGCGTCAGACGCAAACTGGAGTATGACCAGCCACAGTAACGTCACATCACTCCGGGCACAGCGTGGCGCTTCGCTTTCGATGGTGCCAGCGGGTAGCTGGCGTCCCAAAACGCTGAGCGTTGATACCCTGGACGCAACCGGGCTGAAGCTGCTGCTGGGCGCTAAACCCTCAACAAGTGAAAACGATCGGCTGATGGTTAAAAACGCTGTCAGCGGAGGCGATAATCTGCTGGACGTGAGCCTGTTACTGGGCAACGAAGGGCAGGCCACCTTATCTCAGGATCTGGTGATGGTGGATGCCCCTGCTGGCACGTCACACAGCTACTTCTCCTTTGCTGACAGTTACAGCGGATTCAGTGTTTACACGCCGAATTATGAGGTGAAAGAGAATAACAATCGCGTGCTATGGGTACTTGAAAAGAATGAGACGGCGGAACCTGAGCCAGACACCACGCCCTTACCCGATGTCACCCCTGCGCCGGAGCCGCCCCCTGTACCGGATGTCGCGCCGGAGCCCGCGCCGGTGACGGATGTCACGCCAGCACCAGAGCTGACACCTCTGCCGGATGTCACTCGTGTTGCAGACGTAACGCCAGAGCCCACCCCGGTAACGGATGTGACCTCTGACCCCGAGGCTCCAGCAGAGCAGCCAGCCGCTGCTGAAAAAGAGAAAGCAAAGCCTGAAGCGCAAGCAGAGGCGCAGGCTACAGCAGAAGCCGAAAAGGACACCCAAAAAACCGCGTTCAATCCGGATGAGTGGTTCACGGTTTATGACAACCAGCCACTGATTCAGCAAACCCGCGCTTTGATGGCCGCGCGTCAATATATTATCAGTGAGGCTGTCAGCCAGCTGCACAGCCGGACAGAGAGTCTGCGCGCCTCTCCGGATCGCAGCGGAACCTGGGCCACTATTGAGCAATCACAAGGGCATTTCCTGGGCCTAAAGAGTCATCAGCAGACGCTGAATGTCGGCTGGGACAGGCGCGGCGGTGCGCATACTGCAGGCGTCAGTGCCAGCTACTCCCTGGGTGAGGTGAAAGGAGGGGGACAGGAGAAACACCGTCTGGCCACATTAGGTGCCTATTATGCCTGGCAGCGTGATGGCGGATGGTTTACGGATGCCGCCAGCCGCTATATGTTTCTGACTCAGGAAATAAGCCTCGATCCTGCATTACGCATCCCGGGGGTGAAAAAGAAGAGTCACATAGTGGCGGGGAGTCTGCGCACCGGCTATCAGTTTCGTCTGGCCGACGACACGATCTCTGTTGCGCCTTTTGTTGGCGTCAGCGCCGGTATCCTGTCCGGCTATAGCCTTAAGGGGGAAGATGCGACAGTCTCATTAAGTTCAGCCACGCCCTGCTTCACCACCAGTGGGGTGATGGTGCAGAAACGCGGCCTGGGGACTTTACTGCCAAAGGTTAATCTCAGTGCCAGCCTCTCTTATCAAGCTTCACCGGGAAAAAAGGGCTCCACGACCACGCTCTCCGATCGCCAGTCTGACCGGCGCTACAGCGCCTGGTCTGATAACCGTTACCGCAGCAGTATCGGGCTGGAGGGCGAAATTCTCCCTGACCTTTCTGTGAATGCAAAAGTCGATAGCAGTTTTGGGGGCGTCTTTAATACGGATTACAGCGGGCTGATCGGGTTGTCATACCATTTCTGATCGCGCACTGTTTCCTGCTCGCCGGGCATCACGTCATTACCGGATGACGTGATGCCCGGTCTGCAGATTATCTGACCGGATCAGCAGACCAGTCGCCAGACATCTGCAGGTACTTCAGTGAAGGTCTCATTCATTATCAGCTCGGCTTTGCGATGATCGTAGGCACCTTCAAAGGAAGAGAGATCGTCATAAGGCAATTTTTTACGCATATAGCTTGTCACGATATCCAGGATATCCCTGGAGGGGCAGTTTCTTAACTTTTCCAGATAATAGACTTTATTCATAATGTGTTTGCAATTCTCTTCCATAATCCCATAGCAGATTGAACAGACAGGTATAAACCAGAAAGAACAGCACCAGACCGCATTCAAGCTTCAACGCTGAAAGCAGCGAGATATCCAGCCACCATGCGGCAAAGGGGATTAATACCACTAACAACCCCGCTTCAAATAACAGGGCGTGAAGGCATCTTATCCGCCAGCTTTTTTTCATGCCTTTTCGCAACAGGAACTGGTCAAACAACAGGTTAAACAGATAGTTCCCTCCCATCGCCAGTGCTGATGAAGCTACCGTCAACAGTGCCGACTGCGCAGGCGCCGCGGAGGCGCAGATCATCAGAATGATGAACACCAGACAATTGGCGACCACCTCAAAGACGATGGCATGCAGCACCCTTTCTGTTGTCGTGCGCATCGGGGATAAAGCGTGTTCCAAACCAGATTCTCATAATGTCGTCAGTACGCAGATCTGCCCTGGCGTGCCGTAATATCCGTCGGGCCCGCCCCGTTGCGATCTTTCTGCCTGCCTGTTAATTGACTGATGCAGGCTGTCCGGTTCTCTCTGAACACGCAGTTCATAAACGTTAAGCCGCACCAGAAGCAATATTAACGCCACCCCGAAGTCATAAAAGATTAAAGCTGCGAAAACCGCATATATAGTTTTTTATTTTAGTATTCAGGTTGACTATAGTTTTTTAGCCTGACCTGAGCGTTTATCTTGCGAGTCAGGTTAAGGGACAACCCTTATCGGGACGATATTAACGGTGAGGACAGCGGCCGCTTCACTTCCGCCGCAATGGTCAGTGCAATGTTGACGCGATCATCCACCACGCCGACCAGCCGATCCACCCGGAATGCCGTGCGGGAAATCGCGGTCGAGGCGTGCAGGGTTAGCGAATCTGAGGCGGGGTCAAAGGCCTGTCCGCTGTCGAGCGTGGCCAGCATCACCACTGGCCGGCTGACATCTTTGACCGTTAACAACCCAAAAATCCGGTAATCAGCGCCCCCCATCGAGGCAACGCGGCTGCTGACGAAGTGAATCTGCGGATAATGCTCTGCATCGAAAAACAGATCGCTTTTCAGTTGCCAGGTTAACAGCCTGTTTGATGCCACCAGCGTCGCGACCGGAATGGTGACGTCAATATGGTCATCACGCTCTTCATCGTGATTAAGCGTCACCGTGCCAGTCACGCCGCGCAGTGTGGCCTGAGAAAAGTCATGACCAAAGGCACGCCATGAAAGGCCGATCGACGTTTTCTCAGGCGCGATGGTATAGGTGACGGGGGCGGCGTAAAGCGCCGGGCTGAACAAGGCGAGCAGAGCGTATAAGCAGGCGACACGGTTCATCACTATTTTCTCATTCTGAGCGGGCTCAAACGCTGACGCCTGAAACCGCGATTTTATTGACTTTGTAACACTGTTTTACCTTTCTGTCGTGACGTATGTGACAAATATTAACGTGCTGTCATCTGAGATTCACGAAACGTTAACGGTGGCCGTCGTCTCAGCGCAAAAATAACGGGAAATATTAAGAATACATTAAGGCGGGAATATGGAATCTGACGTTTACCGGGATTGTAAGAGGGCGGTGATTAATCATCTGCGTTCTTCAGTAAGCTATTTTTATCTGAGAGGCTCCCTGACCGGACATAATGGAAAGCCGATCATTCAGCGGCAGATTCCGTTGTTTTATAAACAAATCATCAATCAATCAAAAAGAAGTCTGCCCGGAGGCGATATTAATGCATATCAGTGAACTTTTTCAGAAATGACCAAATGAACCCTGCATTAATTTATTGTTATTCATTCCCTTCATTTAATGTTCAGTTAACTTTCGTGCGCTAGTTTGTATTACCCGTCCGGCAACCCCTATTCCAGAAATGGACGCCTGGGGTAAATAACATCCCTGCCGGCGGATGATAAATCGCTATTTAAGTTCTGTTTCCGGCGTTGTGCCTGATTAATTTCGCGCGATCGCTTATGGGTTTGATCTGCAGGAGTTTTAGCATGGATTTTTTGCCTTTTTCCCGTCCCTCATTGGGTGATGAAGAGCTGTCAGCCGTGAAAGCGGTCTTTGACTCGGGCTGGATCACAACCGGCGCTCAGTGCGCCGGACTGGAGCAGGCCTTTGTCCGCCTGACCGGCAACCTGCACGCGATTGCCGTCAGCTCTGCCACCGCCGGAATGCACGTCACGCTGATGGCAATGGGAATTGGGCCGGGTGATGAGGTGATTACGCCCTCCATGACCTGGGTTTCCACGCTGAATCTGATCACGCTGCTGGGCGCCACGCCGGTCATGATCGATGTGGACCCTGATACCCTGATGGTGACGCCGGAACTGATTGCGCAGGCGATTACGCCCCGGACCCGCGCCATTATTCCGGTCCATTACGCTGGCGCACCGGTCGATCTTAACCCGATCTACCAGCTGGCTGAGCAGCATAGCATTGCCATCATTGAGGATGCGGCACATGCGGCAGGCACGACCTATCACGGAAAGCCGATCGGGCACCGCGGCACGGCAATTTTTTCGTTTCACGCCATTAAAAATATCACCTGTGCGGAAGGTGGCCTGGTGGTGACCGATGACGCCGCGCTGGCCGATCGCATACGCAGCCTGAAGTTTCATGGTCTGGCCGTTGATGCTTTTGATCGCCAGACGCAGGGCCGTCTGCCGCAGGCAGAAGTGATGATGCCCGGCTTTAAATACAACCTGCCCGACATCAGCGCAGCCATTGCGCTGGTGCAGTTACAGAAACTGCCCGGTTTTATTGCACGCCGCCGCGAGATTGCCGAACGTTATCTTGCCGCGCTGCGCGCACTGCCTTTCACGCCGCTGTCACTGCCCGCCTGGCCTCATCAGCATGCGTGGCATCTGTTTATTATCCGTATTGATGAACGCCAGTCTGGCCTGTCGCGTGATGCGTTTATGCAGGCGCTGAAGGCGCGCAATATCGGCAGCGGTCTGCATTTTCGGGCCGCCCACACCCACAAATATTATCGCGAGCGCTATCCCGATTTACGTCTGCCCGCCAGTGAACGCAACAGCCAGCAGATGTGTTCGATTCCCCTGTTTCCCTCAATGACGGACCAGGATGTCGAGCGCGTCATTCAGGCGCTGCATGATATTGCCGGAGTCTGATATGGGCGAGAATAAACCGATCAACAGACTCTCCGTGGTTATCCCGGTCTACAACGAGCAGGAGAGCCTGCCGGAGCTGCTTCAGCGCACCGCTGCCGCCTGCGACACACTGCAGATGGACTATGAAATCCTGCTGGTCGATGACGGCAGCAGTGACCGTTCCGCCGGGCTGATTGAGCAGGCAGCTTCCGCACCCGGCAGCCGGGTCATCGGTGTGCTGCTCAACCGCAATTACGGGCAGCACTCCGCCATCATGGCCGGTTTCAGTCAGGTGCGTGGCGATCTGATTATCACGCTCGATGCCGATCTGCAGAACCCGCCGGAGGAGATCCCGCGGCTGGTTGAGGCGGCGCGTCAGGGCTATGACGTGGTCGGCACGGTCCGCCAGCAGCGCCAGGACACCTGGTTCCGGCGTAAAGCCTCGCGCACGCTCAACCGGCTGATCCAGCGAGTGACTGGCAAAGCGATGGGGGATTACGGCTGCATGCTGCGCGCCTATCGTCGTCACATCGTTGAGGCGATGCTCAACTGCCACGAGCGCAGCACCTTTATTCCGATTCTGGCGAACACCTTTGCCCGTCACACCATCGAATTGCCGGTGATCCACGCTGAGCGGGCATTTGGCGACTCGAAATACAGCTTTATGCGCCTGATCAACCTGATGTACGACCTGGTGACCTGCCTGACCACCACCCCCCTGCGACTGCTCAGCGTTATCGGCAGCCTGATTGCACTCGCTGGCTTCGCTTTCTCGCTGGTGCTGATTGTTCTGCGCCTCTTCTTTGGTGCGGCCTGGGCGGGGGATGGCGTTTTTGTTCTGTTTGCCGTGCTGTTCATGTTTACGGGTGCCCAGTTTGTGGGCATGGGACTGCTCGGGGAGTACATCGGGCGCATTTATAACGACGTTCGGGCGCGTCCGCGCTATTTCGTTCAACGCATTGTTCAGGCTCCAGAAGAGCCATCAGTACAGGATACTCAATCATGAAGACCCTCGTTTTCGCCTATCACGATATGGGCTGTGTCGGCATCAATGCGCTGCTGAAGGCAGGCTATGAGATCACCGCCATTTTCACCCACAACGACGTGGCAACTGAAAATCCTTTTTTCGGCTCGGTTGCGCGTCTGGCGGCAGAGCATGGCATCCCGGTCTATGCGCCCGACGAGGCGAATCACCCGATCTGGCTGGATCGTATCCGCAGCATGGCGCCAGAGATGATTTTCTCCTTCTATTATCGCCATCTGCTCAGCGATGAGATCCTGCAATGCGCGCAAAAAGGGGCCTTTAACCTGCATGGCTCGCTGCTGCCAAAATACCGGGGGCGGGCACCCCTCAACTGGGCGCTGGTGAACGGTGAACGTGAAACGGGTGTCACCCTGCATCGCATGGTAAAGCGTGCCGATGCCGGTCATATTCTGGCGCAGCAGGCGGTGGCTATCGAGGACCAGGACAATGCGCTGACCCTGCACCGTAAACTCATCAGTGTCGCAGAGCAGCTGCTGGGCGACGTTTTACCCCGCCTGCGTCAGGGTGAGGTCAGTGAGTGGCCCCAGGATGAGAGTCAGGCGACCCGTGTCGGCCGTCGTACCGCCGAAGATGGAAGGATTGACTGGAACCAGCCTGCTCAGACGATCCACAACCTGGTCAGAGCGGTCACCGATCCCTGGCCTGGCGCCTTTGCCTTCGCCGGGTCGGTCCGCTTCATTGTCTGGAAGAGCCGGGTTCATCACGAGCCGCATCAGGCCAGACCGGGCACGGTAATCTCTAAGCAGCCGTTCCTGATTGCCTGTGGTGAGGGGGCGCTTGAAATCCAGACCGGGCAGTCCGATCATGGCGTCTATATGAACGGCAGTCAGCTGGCGCAGAGTCTGGGCATGGTGCCTGGCGCGCTGCTCTATTCGCAGCCGCAGTCGGCGCTCCAGCGCCGCACCCGGGTGCTGATCCTTGGCGTTAACGGCTTTATCGGTAACCATCTTACCGAACGGCTGCTGGAGGATGCGCATTTCGAGGTGTATGGCTTGGATATCAGTTCCGATGCCATCAGCCGCTTCCTCGACCATCCGCGTTTCCACTTCGTCGAAGGGGACATCGCTATCCACTCCGAATGGATTGAGTATCACATTAAGAAATGTGACGTCATCCTGCCGCTGGTGGCGATCGCCACGCCGATTGAGTACACCCGCAATCCGCTGCGCGTGTTTGAGCTCGATTTCGAAGAAAACCTGAAAATCATTCGCGACTGTGTGAAGTATCAGAAGCGCATCATTTTCCCGTCCACCTCTGAGGTGTACGGCATGTGTACCGATGACAGCTTCGATGAAGATTGTTCCAACCTGGTGGTCGGGCCGATCAACAAACAGCGCTGGATCTATTCGGTCTCCAAACAGCTGCTGGATCGGGTGATCTGGGCCTATGGCGAAAAAGAGGGGCTGCGCTTTACCCTGTTCCGGCCGTTCAACTGGATGGGACCGCGTCTGGACAACCTCAATGCCGCGCGTATCGGCAGCTCCCGCGCCATTACCCAGCTGATCCTCAACCTGGTGGAAGGTTCGCCCATCAAGCTGATTGACGGCGGCAAACAGAAGCGCTGCTTTACCGATATCAAAGATGGCGTGGAGGCGCTGTTCCGCATCATCGAGAACAAACAGCAGAATTGTGATGGGCAGATCATCAATATCGGTAATCCGGACAACGAAGCCAGTATCAAAGAGCTGGCCGAGCAGCTGCTGGAGAGCTTTGAGCGTCACCCGCTGCGCAGCCAGTTCCCGCCGTTTGCCGGTTTCCGCGAAGTGGAGAGCAGCAGCTACTACGGAAAAGGGTATCAGGATGTGGAGCACCGCAAACCTGCTATCCGCAATGCGCGCCGCTTACTCGGCTGGACCCCAACCGTGACGATGGATGTCACCATCGACAACACGCTCGACTTCTTCCTGCGCACCATTGAGCAACAGGCTGACAAGTGATGAAGAAGATCGGTCTGCGGATTGACGTAGATACCTGGCGCGGCACGCAGCAGGGCGTGCCGGCGCTGCTTACGCTGTTCCGGCGTCATGCTGTGCGGGCCAGCTTTTTCTTCAGTGTGGGGCCGGACAACATGGGCCGCCATCTCTGGCGACTGGTGAAGCCGGCCTTTCTCCTGAAAATGGTGCGTTCCCGGGCCGCGTCGCTCTATGGCTGGGATATCCTGCTGGCCGGAACGGCGTGGCCAGGCAAGCAGATGGGGCGCCGTCTGCGGCACATTATTCAGGACGCCACCCGTCAGCATGAGGTGGGACTGCACGCCTGGGACCACTTTGCGTGGCAGACCTGGGCGGGCGTCTGGCCGCAGGAAAAGCTGGCAGAGCAGATAGCGCGCGGCACCGACCTGCTGAGTGAGATCCTCGGCCATCCGGTCAGCTGCTCGGCCGTGGCCGGATGGCGCGCGGATGGCCGGGTGGTCGCCGCTAAACAGCCGTTCGGATTCACTTACAACAGCGACTGTCGCGGCAGCGGCCCGTTCCGGCCGGTGCTGCCAGACGGGCAGATCGGGACGGTGCAGATCCCGGTAACGCTGCCGACCTGGGATGAGGTAGTGGGGCGCGAGGTCAGCGCAGAGGGGTACAACGACTTCATTCTGACCCGAATGCTCGCTGCGGAAGAGGGGGCGGTTTACACCGTTCATGCCGAAGTGGAGGGGATCATCGGCTACCCGGACTTCGATCGCCTCCTGACCCTGGCCGCCGATAACGGCATTCAGTTCTGTCCGCTCAGTGAACTGCTGCCCGCTGATCTGACGACGCTGCCATTAGGCCGGGTGGTCAGAGGCGAAATTGCCGGACGGGAAGGGTGGCTGGGCTGCCAGAAACGGATGGAAGAGGCGAACTAGTGCGGATACGTAACCAGACAATATGGCTGCTGTTTTTCAGCTTTTTTATCCTCTATTACCTTGTCCCGCCGGTGTTCCGCGATCTCTGGCAGCCGGATGAAACCCGCTATGCGGAGATCAGCCGGGAGATGCTGGCAACCGGCAACGGGATCACGCCGCACTTTTTCGGCCTGCGCTATTTTGAAAAACCGATTGCGGGTTACTGGATTAACT
Organism: Pantoea sp. M_10; assembly: GCF_008631515.1. NCBI lineage: Bacteria > Pseudomonadati > Pseudomonadota > Gammaproteobacteria > Enterobacterales > Erwiniaceae > Pantoea > Pantoea sp. M_10. The sequence continues at coordinate 93,400 of NZ_VWUL01000010.1, forward strand.
CGCTGGGTCAGTGGCTGTTTGGCCACAATAATTTTGGCGTGCGGGCCGGCTCGATATTCTCCACTGCCCTGACCGCTGCCCTGATTTTCTGGCTCGGCAGGCGGATGTTTGCTTCCTCGCGAACCGCGATCGCCGGCGCGATCATTTTCCTCAGCTCGCTGCTGGTCTATGGGGTCGGCACCTATGCGGTGCTCGATCCGATGCTGATGCTCTGGCTGGCGGCCGCCATGTGCAGCTTCTGGCTGGCGACAGAGGCCAGTGGACGCGCCGGGCGCGTGGGCGGCTATCTGCTGCTGGGGCTCGCCTGCGGCATGGGATTCATGACCAAAGGCTTTCTGGCACTGGCGCTGCCGGTACTGACGATCCTGCCGTGGGCGATCTGGCGCAGGAGAGTGCCGGAGCTGCTCTGCTTCGGCCCACTGGCGCTGCTCTCTGCTGCGGCAATCAGTGCGCCCTGGGTGCTGGCCATTTATCATCAGGCTCCCGATTTCTGGCACTACTTCTTCTGGGTCGAGCATATCCAGCGCTTCGCAGAGGCGAATGCGCAGCACAAAGCCCCATTCTGGTATTACCTGCCGATTCTGTTGCTGGGCACGCTGCCGTGGCTGGCACTGTTGCCGGGGGCACTGCTTACGGGCTGGCGTGAGCGTCATCAGCATCCCGGTGCGCTCTATCTGCTGAGCTGGACGGTGATGCCGCTGCTGTTTTTCAGTCTGGCGAAGGGCAAGCTCCCGACCTATATCCTGCCCTGTTTTGTTCCGCTGTCACTGCTGATGGCCCATTATGGCCTGAACGCTGCGCAGCGGGCAGGGCGCGCCCTGACGCTGAATGGCTGGCTGAACCTGATATTCGGTATCCTGACGCTGGCCGCCGTACTGCTGGTACTGGCCCCCTGGAGTCTGACGCATCATCCGCTGTTCGCCACGCATGAGATGCTGAAGCTGGTGCTGGCGGCAGTGGCATTTCTCTGCTGGGGGCTGGTGGGGGCGTACAGCTGCCGTTCTTCCTCGCGTCGCTGGCTGGCGGCGGCACTCTGCCCGCTGGGCCTTGCGCTGGTTATCGGTGCGGCCATCCCCGATAAGATCCGCGATGCCAAACAGCCGCAGCGTTTTGTGGCGGTTATCAGTAAGCAACTGGCCACCAGCCGCTTTATCCTGGCTGACAACCCCGGCATCGCCTCTGCGGCCGCCTGGCACCTGCAGCGCAGCGATATCGGTTTCTATGACAGCAAGGGGGAACTGGAATATGGGCTCGGCTACCCGGATGCGCAGTCCCGCTTTGTTTCACGGGCAGATTTCGCCGGCTGGCTTGCCCCACATCGTCGCGAGGGGAGCGTGTCGCTGCTGTTGCTGATGGACTCGGTTCACAGCGATATCGATGAGGATGTGCCGGTGCCGGACGCCGTCTATCGTCAGGGCAGGCTGGTCTGCCTCTACTACAGCCAGACGAAGTAATGCTGCTGCTGATTATTCTGGTCAGTCTGCTCAGCTGCAGCGCACAGCTTTGCCAGAAGCAGGCGACGAGGGCGGTATCCCGCCGGACGCGCCTGAGCTGGATTGGCGTGAGCGTGCTGCTGCTGGGCGTTGCGATGCTCCTCTGGCTATTGGTGCTGCAGCGGGTGCCGGTCAGCCAGGCCTACCCGATGCTGAGCCTTAACTTTATTTTTGTGGCGCTGGCCGGACGTCTCCTGTGGCGTGAACGGTTAACGCTGCGGCAGATAACCGGCACGCTGCTGGTGGTCACCGGCGTGGCGCTGATGGCGAGTCAGATATGAAAGGGTATGGATGGGTTGCCTGCAGCGTGCTGCTGGTCTCGGCGGCGCAGCTGATGATGCGCTGGGCGATGCCGCAGTTGCCCGATGTCAGCAGCCTGACGTCACTGCCTGCTATCTGCCTACTGCCCGCCCTGCTGCTGGTGGCGGGGCTGGGCGCCTATGGCCTCTCCATGCTCTGCTGGATCCGGGCGCTGGGTCATTTCCCCCTGAACCGGGTCTATCCGCTGCTCAGCCTGAGTTACGTGCTGGTCTGGCTGGCCGCAGTTTCTCTGCCGGTATTTCATGAGGCGTTCAGCTGGCATAGCCTGGCGGGCGTGGTGATGATTGTCATCGGGCTTTTGTGCATCGTGGTTAAGCCCTGAATAGGGTCTGCATTACTGTTTTCGCATCAACTCTCTTTTTTATTCACGTTTTCGGGCAAAGATTAGCCGGGTCGGCGTAGCGAAGTTATCGTTTTCGTGATAGAAATCCTTTTTGTTAGCGTTTTAGCGTGAAAAATAAAGGATTCAGTATGCTGGTCGGCTTTAGCGCATTGCGCGAACGTTATGCAATCAGACTGGCGCAGCCACTGCGTGTGAAATCAGCGATTGGAACGGTGCGTTCTCATCATGACAGTCAGGGGCAGGTGGAAAATTACTATCCTCTTGGCTATCAGCCGGAAGATGATTTTGCCGGGCATTTTGCCTTTGGTCTCAAATATGAAGAGATCCACCTGGAGTTTTTTGCCCGCCTGTTTACGGTAATCGGGCCGGAACCTCTGGAGGCGTGGTGTCGTCAGGAGCCGTTCGGACAATATGCGCGTCGGGCAGGGTTTTTCTATGAGTGGCTGACCGGTAACCTGCTGCAGGTGCCCGATGTCACTAATGGCGGCTATATTGATGCGATTTCATCGAAAGCGTATCTGACCCGAACCACCGTGAAACGCAGCAGACGCTGGCGCATTAACGATAACCTGCCGGGATCGATCGATTTCTGCCCCCTGGTGCGCAGAACAGCTGCCGTTGAACAGGCGCTGGCGTTCGATCTCAATGCTGCTTTTTCAGATCTGGATAAGGCCTTTGGCGCAGATATTCTGATGCGCACCGCCAGCTGGCTGACATTTAAAGAGTCCCGCGCCAGTTTTCTGATTGAGAAAGAGTCGGACCAGGGCGATCGCATTCAGCGGTTTGCCCACGTTATTGCGCAGTATTGCGGTCAGCTGGACGATCCGCTCAGCGATGTCAGCCTGCACACGATACAGCAGGGCATTCTGGGGCAGGATGCACTGGGACTGGGTCTGCGACGCTCGCCGGTATTTGTCGGGCAGTCGACAATGCGCGAAGATATCGTCCACTATATTGCGCCGCACTATGATGATGTTCCTCGTTTCATGCAGGGACTGAAAGCCTTTGAACAGGCGACGCACGGAGCCGCGCCGCTGGCCCGTGCCGCTGTTATTGCGTTTGGATTTGTCTATATCCATCCCATGCGCGATGGCAATGGCCGGATCCATCGCTTTTTAATTAATGACACGCTGATTCGTGACGGAGCGATACCGGATGGGGTCATTCTGCCCGTCTCGGCCACCATCACCAGTTCGATGGACTTTCGCGTCGGTTACGATCGCACGCTGGACGTGTTTTCTAAACGGCTTATGCGGCGTTATGCAGGCTGCTATCGGTTTGGTGAACTCAAAACCTATGAAGATGGCACGCAAAGTAACTTCATTTTCAGCGACTATGAGGATGCCCGCTTCGCCTGGCGTTATCCCGACCTAACCGAGCATGTGCTCTATACGTGCAGAGTCATAGAGCACACCGTTCGAACAGAAATGGCAGATGAAGCGCGCGTGTTAGTCATATTTCAGCGTGCGCAGCAGCGTCTGAAAGAGGTTGTGGAAATGCCCGATCAGGATGCAAGCCGGATTATCCGTTCGCTGAAGGAAAATGGCTGGCAGATCTCAGGCAAGCTTAAAAAAACGTTCCCGATGCTGGACGACGCGACGCTGTCCGGACGCATCGTGGAAGCGGTCAGATCGGCATTTGAGACACAGGCAGGCTGAATGCCCGGATTTGATCTGCCGGTCATTGCGTTAAGCAGAGCCGTTTAAGCTGTGCGGCCAGCGCACCTGTATCGCTGACGATCAAATCCGGTGCAGGCGCCAGTGGATAAGGTGACTGGCCTTTGCGGGTGATAAATGCGGTCTTCATCCCTGCCCGTTTTGCGCCACCGACATCCCAGCCATGCGCCGCCACCATCATGCACTCTGCGGCAGGCTTGCCCATCTCTTTCATTGCCCACTGATAAACTCTCAGATCGGGCTTATAAACCTTAATCTGCTCCACGCTGAGAATGCGGGCGAATAGCGGTGCCAGCCCGGCTGAACTGAGTTGTTGTTCAGCCAGCGCGGCAGAGGAGTTGGTCAGCGCAACCAGCGTAAAACCCTGCTGCTGCAGGGCAGTCAGCCCTGCGGCGACATCAGGATGCGGCGGCATTGCGGCGATAATGTCAGCCAGTGGCGTTGCTTCTTCAGGCAGGGTTACACCGTAACGCGAAGCGGTCATCTTCAGCACCGCTTCGGCGATATCACCAAAGCTATGCCAGCTGCCGGTCACGGATTCGACCAGAGAGTGGTGCAGCACTGAAGTAAACCAGGCTTCGGCACGTTCCGGCCGGTCACCGAGTCGCTGTGCGACCACCTGATTCAGTTCGGTCGTGTCCAGCAGGGTCTCATTGACATCGAAAAAGAGGGTGTCTTTGTCAGGCGCGGATTGGTATCTGTCCGTCATCGGACCTCCGGTAAGCTAATCGGGTGGGATAGAGGCGTCACTGACGCTCTCTGAAGGTAGAAGAACAGGAAGGATTGCTCAACCACAGAGGCTGGATTATCAGGCTGTAAAGTCGGCTTTAATGCAATAGCGTGCTGATAGGGTATCGCCATAATTGACAGCATGATTAACTAATGATCAGTTATTAATTTGCATGATTTTGATATCAAACTTGCTGCAGTCTTTGACGCTGCACAGGCCGCTGAACCAGACCTCTCCCTGCTCTCCGACCATCACACCCGTACTGTTGACGAACAGGTCTGCATACGTTTGATGCAAAATGATGTTGACCAGCCTGTCAGTGAACACGCTGTCATATGCCTGAACAAAAGCACGACTGTCAGCAATATCGATTTCTTTATGGCTGACGGTAACTGTAATGGGATAGTCGACCATTTCAGCCACGGTTTTTTTATCCTTTTCTTTAACCGCTTTCTGCAACTTATTAAAAAACTGATGGTATTGCCCGTGAGAATCAGCACCCATCAGGGTATCCAGCCGGGCGTCTGTTTCTTTATCACTGCCTGCAAATACAGTGGCGGATGTACACATTGTTAACAGGAGAGTGATTGATAATTTTTTAATCATATTATTCCTGCCTGAACGGGGCGGCTTCTTCAAGCCTTCTTTTATAGAGAGATACCAGAATTTTCGGGTTGCCGACTTTCCTGCCTTTAGCATCATGTTTAAAAATATAAATGTACTGCAGCATCTTATCGTGTACCGCTTTCATGTCGCCACGATCAGCCGCATCCATAACAGCCGAAGGATCAGACACGTTATAAATGAAAGAGACCAGTCCGTCGAACTGAGCCTGGGTCAGACGGTGGTTGGGTACTTTACGGCGAATATATCGTTCGACTTTATGTACGTATTTCGCCAGCGCCGTATTGATATCGCTGGCGGTCACGGGCCTTTTCAGTTCTTCGTCCGTACATACGCCATAATGAGCCAGCGTACCAACCCTCCCAGGTACAGTTTCCTGAATGGAGTCCCAAATCGTTGTAGTAGCGGTAAACCACGCCCTCGCGTATCCGTAACTGACCATATCCTGCCGTACTAAAAGACAGGGAATCGTTAACGCCGGCTATTATCCTGTTTATTCCTGTACACAGATTTGGCCTGACATCTCTTAGGCTAACGGGCTGGAGACTACTGTCCATAAATTACAATGCGTATAATGTAATTTATGTTAAATTAGGGGCCGGTGATCGCTATGGATCTCTGATCTCATTGCCTGCCGTGCTGTTTTCCTCTTCTCTCATATCCCAGGATATAATTGCACTAAACATCCCCAGCCACAGACAGGCAGTTTGCGTTCTCCCTCTTCCCACCGCCTGAATGTGTCTTATCTCTTCTGAACGACCTGTCAGGGTTTCAGAATGACTTTCGTCCAGCCATTATCACGATCATCAAAATGCTTATAGCCTTCGGCTGCGTCTGCCAGCGCGAGTCGGTGCGAAATGATCTGCGCCGGATTGGCTCTGCCCTGATGGATAAGCCTGGCGAGCTGGCGGTTGTACGCTTTGACATTACACTGGCCGGTCTTGATCGACTGCCCCTTGAACCAGAAATTACCAAAATCGAAAGGCACTTTACCCTCTTTGGCCAGATCGGTCGCGCCGCCGGGGTCCTGCGGAACAAAAACGCCTACTGCACCGATGCCGCCTGTGGCCTTGGTTGAGGCGACCAGGCTGTTCAGCGTGGCAGAGTTATCCTCGTGGCCATGTTTATTGCAGCACTGATAGCCCACGCACTCGCAGCCGCAATCCGTGCCGCGCCCGTCGGTTAACTCGAGAATTTTATTGACGGCCTCATCGCCCACCCCGTTGATGGCCACTGCGCCCATCTGTTCGGCCAGCGCCAGTCTGTCCGGATGGGTATCCACCACAAACACCTGCGAGGCGCCCTTGATCAGGGCCGAGTGTGCAGCCATCAGGCCGACCGGTCCGGCACCGTAAATGGCAACACTCTCTCCGGGGCGCAAGCCTGCCAGTTCAGTGGCATGCCAGCCGGTGGGGAAGATGTCGGACAGTAAAACGTAGTCTTCCTCTTTTTCTACTGCATCAGGCGGCAGTACCAGGCAGTTAAAGTCAGCATAGGGAACGCGCAGTAATTCCGCCTGTCCGCCATCCCATTCGCCCATTTCAGCAAAGCCATAGGCGGCACCGGCCGTACCCGGGTTTGCTGTCAGACAGTAACCGGTTAACCCTTTCTCGCAATTTTCACAGAATCCACAGCCAACATTAAAAGGCAGGCAGACATAATCGCCGACTTTGACCCGCTCAACCGCGCCGCCGATTTCAATGACCTGGCCCAGGTTTTCATGGCCAAAGATGCGACCCTGTTCGAAGCTGGTGCGCCCTTCGTACATATGCAGGTCGGAACCGCAGATATTGGTGGTGGTAATACGGACAATGACATCGGTAGGACGAACGATTCTGGGATCCGGCACCTCTTTGACTGAAACGTCAAAAGGTCCGTTATAGACAACTGCTTTCATGGTGTTCTCCTCACGTGCATGATCAGTTATGAAGGCTGCGGCTGCGTGAATGTTTACGGTCGCCACCCTCTTCGTGATGCTGCTTTTTCAATCAAATGACGTGATTGAATGTCTAAGTGTAGAACAGCGCATGACGCATTCTGAGGATATTAATATTATGTAACCCTATGAAATGTAAGCACCGCTTCGCTAAAACCCTCCTGTTTCTCGCCTTATCAACGTCTTTGCATCCTGCTGCCGTTTGCCTTACGGCAGGTTAATTTTTGCTCTGGAGCCGGTGGCGGATAATATCCTGACCGTCATAAACAGGCTCCGGACGCGTGCCGGTTTCCCCTCTGGCGTCAGGCGGAAGCCCTCCGAACCTCCGCCCGGCTCTCCCCTACTTTTTATCCTGCGACCAGGTGGCGCTGCGGATATCGACCTTCACCGGCAGCAGACCAATCCGGGTAAAGGTATCCGCCAGCGCCTGCTGCTGGGTGAAGACCTCTGGCGTCATCCGCTCTGCGCCAAACGGCATTCTCGCCAGCGCGCGCTGCCAGACAGGCTGGGGCAGCCCGGTTGAGGTGGACATGATTCTGGCTGCCTCTTCCTGATGCTGATTGGCCCAGCTGCTGAGCGTGCCGAGTTCATCCACGACCCTGCTGGCGATCTGCGGGTACCCTTCCGCAAACTTACGACTGGCGAGGTAGAAGGTGTAATGGGGCACCAGTCCTTCTGCATTTTTGATCAGCCGCGCGTGAGCATTGGTTTCCACTTCTGCATAGTAAGGATCCCAGATGACCCAGGCATCCACCGCGCCGCGCTGGAAAGCGGCACGCGCATCGGCAGGAGGCAGATAAACCGGCGTAATGTCTTTGTAGCTCAGCCCCGCCTGCTCCAGCGCGGTGACCAGCAGATAGTTCACGTCAGAGCCTTTGTTCAGCGCGACGCGCTTCCCCTTCAGATCCGCAACGCTTTTGATCGGCGAGTCGGCCGGAACCACAATCGCCTCGGTTTTCGGGTTGGCGGGCGAATGTGCCAGATAGACCAGATCGGCCTGGGCGGCCTGCGCAAAGGTGGGCGGCGCGTCGCCGGTCGCCGCGAGGTCGATGCTGCCGATGTTCAGCCCCTCGAGCATCTGCGGCCCGGCCGGAAACTCAATCCAGTGAACCGCGATCCCCTGCTTTTTAAATTCCTGATCCAGCGTGCCGCGATATTTCAGCAGCGCGAAGATATTGGCCTTCTGGAAACCGATATTGATCGTTTCGGGCTTCTCTGCTGCCTGGGTGCTGAATGCTAAGCCCGCCTGAGCGGCAATAATGAGTGCGCTGAGTAATACTTTTTTCATTTCTCATTCCTGAGTCTGTTGTAGTCAGCGCAACATATCAAACGCGGGTGGCCGCGCTTAGCGAGGAAAAGTTCGATGCTTAGCTGAAAAAACGCTATGGATGCCAGACGGACTCGCGAACCCGGATAGCGCGACTAAACAGCCCCAGCGCATAGAAGCGGTCTGCGATGGTCTGCTGTTCGCGGATGATGGCTAAATTCATGCGCTGGGTCTGATGACTGCACCGGGCCAGGGCATGCATCAGAGAGGAGGTGGAGATGCCGAGTTCGGTGGAGAGCAGCCCGGCCGCTTCCGCGCGGTGTGCATCAATGTAACGTCCCGTCTGCTCCAGCGCGCCAAGCAGAACCTGCAGCAGATCGCCCGAATGGGCGGCAAATCCGCGTTCGGCGAGATAGAACTGATGGTTGTTGACCCGCCCGGTGCCGTCAGCAATCACCCTGAACTGTCCGCTGTTCTCGGCATCGCTGAGCAGGGGATCCCACATCATCCAGGCATCCACCGCATTGAGATCGCTGGGCGTTAAGGGATATCGGGGCGGCGCGTAGACGATACGCACATCATCCAGGGCTAACCCCGCCTCATCCAGAATCTGCAGCAGCAGATAGTGAACGTTGGAGCCGCGGTTGACGGCGATACGCTTCCCTCTGAGATCGCTTATCTGCTGAATCGGGCTGCTGTCCGGCACCAGCAGCGCGACACTCTGCGGCGCCGCTGGCTCCCAGGCGACATACATCATCGGGCTGTTGCTGGCCTGGGCAAACAGCGGCGGCACTTCGCCGGTGGTACCGAAATCGATCTCCTTATTACTCAGCGCATGCAGAAGCTGCGGACCCGCCGGAAACTCGCTCCATAATACGCTGACGCCACGATCCGCCAGCTGCTGTTCCAGCGACTGACGCGCTTTCAGAATGCCGAGGTTGCCGAACTTCTGATAACCGATGCGCAGTTCCCGCTCATGCTCCGGAGCCTGGCAGGAAGGGGTCTGGCGCTGACGCAGGGCGGTGCGGCGCGGTTTAATCACGCCGAGGTGTCCCAGCTGGGTGCGCAGCGTATGACGGCTGATACCGAGCAGAGCGGCGGCCTGAAGCTGATTGCCCTGGGTCAGTTCCAGCGCATTTTTCACCAGCGCGGCAATCACGCGGGGATAGAGTGGCGTTTCGCTCTGCTGCATCTGCTGGCGCAGAAACTGATCCAGTGCCTCTTCGCCAGGCGGCAGATCGTTTTCCGCCAGCGGACTCAGCCGCAGCTGCTGCGGCGTCACCACGGAGCTTTTGCTGAGCAGCACGGCGTTATGCAGCGTGTTCTCCAGTTCGCGGATGTTGCCCGGCCAGCTGTAGGCCATCAGCGTCGCCAGCGCATCCTCGCTGAGGCGGAGCTGAGGACGGCCCAGACGACGCGCATAGAGCTGCAGAAAGTGCGTGGCCAGCACCGGGATATCCTCGCTGCGCTGGCGCAGCGGAGGCAGCGTCACGCTGGCCACATTCAGCCGGTAGTAAAGATCTTCCCGGAATCGCCGTTCACGAATCGCTGCGGCCAGATCACGGTTCGTCGCCGCAATCACACGCACATTGACCTTTACCGCCCGTGACGATCCGACGCGGGTGATCTCACGCTCCTGCAGCACGCGCAGCAGCTTTATCTGTAGCGACAGACTCAGTTCGCCGACTTCATCCAGCAGCAGCGTGCCGCCTTCTGCCGCTTCAAACCAGCCCCGATGCCGCTCCTGTGCGCCGGTAAACGCCCCTTTCTCATGCCCGAACAGTTCTGACTCCGCCAGACTTTCGGTCAGCGCGCCGCAGTTAACCGCCAGGAACGGCTGCCGGCTGCGCGCGCTGTGATGATGCAGATAACGCGCCATCACCTCTTTACCGGTGCCGGTTTCGCCAATAATCAGTACGGTCGCATCGGTGGGGGCGAGCTGATCCAGCACGCTTTTAAACGCGCGCGATGCGGGGTCAATCAACTCAGGGCTGGAAATCTGCATCTCGTTTTACCGGGTTACCAGAAGAGTGATGACCATACCGCGCGTCCGCCGCATAAACGAGAGGCCGGAGGCGCCGGATTGTTGCCGACGCGACAGCCTGCCACCCTTACTGTTGCAAATGCAGCAGTACCAGTCTAAATGGTAAATGCCTATCTGACTGAATTAACGGGATAAAAATAGCAGCTTACTCTGGCACGCTATCTGCTAATGGCTATATAACCAAAGGGATTATCCCTATGTATTAAATTCAAATATCGTTATAAAGGAATCTGCTAATGAGCCACGCGACACAGGAAAACCTGAATCTCTTCTGGTTTCTGCCCACCCATGGTGACGGGCGCTATCTGGGAACAACCGAAGGAGGCCGGGCGGTCGATTTACCCTATTTACAGCAGGTGGCGCTGGCAGCAGACAATCTGGGCTACTACGGTGTGTTAATCCCGACCGGCAAGAGCTGCGAAGATTCATGGCTGGTCGCCTCGGCGCTGGCCCCGATCACCAAAAAACTGCGCTATCTGGTGGCTGTACGCCCCGGCCTGCAACCGCCGAGCCTGGCGGCACGCATGGCAGCGACGCTGGATCGCCTCTCGGGCGGGCGTCTGCTGATTAACGTGGTCACCGGCGGCGACCCGGTGGAGAACAAGGGTGATGGCATCTTCCTCAGTCACGCCGAGCGCTATCAGGTGACCAGGGAGTTTCTCGACGTCTACTCCCGCCTGCTGAAAGGCGAGAAGGTCGACTTCGCAGGAGAGCACATTCGCGTAGAAGGCGCGGAGATCCTCTTTCCCCCGGTGCAGGAGAACGGCCCGCCGCTCTATTTTGGCGGTTCCTCGGAGGCGGCTATCGACGTTGCCGCCAGCCAGATCGATACCTATCTGACCTGGGGAGAACCGGTCGAACAGGTGGCAGAGAAGCTGGCGGTAGTGCGTCAGCGGGCGCAGGAACAGGGCCGCACGCTCTCCTATGGCATCCGGTTACATGTCATTGTTAGGGAAACGGAAGAGGAGGCCTGGGCCGCCGCCGATCGGCTGATCTCGCATCTGGATGACGAGACGATCGCCGCAGCGCAGAAGATTTTCGCCCGGATGGACTCAGCCGGTCAGGCGCGGATGAGTGCGCTGCATCAGGGGTCGCGGGAGAGTCTGCGCATCGGGCCTAATCTCTGGGCGGGCGTGGGACTGGTGCGCGGCGGCGCAGGCACCGCGCTGGTGGGCAATCCGCAGCAGGTTGCCGATCGTATTCGTGAATATCAGGCGCTGGGGATTGAGAACTTTATCTTCTCCGGCTATCCGCACCTTGAAGAGGCGCACCGCTTTGCCGATCTGGTAATGCCGCTGTTACCGCTGGCGGCAAATGCTGAAAAGAAACAGCGCAGCGTGAATACCGGGCCCTTTGGCGAAACCATTGGCGGCGACCGTCGCCCGGAAAAGCACTCCAGCGCCAGTTAACAAAAGAAAAGGCTCGTTTATGTCACAACAGCAGATTGTCATCATTGGCGGTGGATTCACCGGCACCGCACTGGCGATCCATCTCGCCCGGCTGGGCGAGGCGGGGTTGAGCGTCACCGTGATCGAACCGCGGGCGCAGCTGGCGCAGGGCGTGGCGTATGGCACGCCCGATCCGGCGCATCGTATCAATGTGCCGGCTGCCAGAATGCAGCTGGCCGGGGATGAAGCCGGCGCGTTTGACCGTGACTACCGCGCCTCGCCGCACTTCCGCGACGATCCGGACGCGCTGTGGCATGACGGCAATGTTTACCCGCAGCGCGGTGAGTTTGGCCGCTGGGTCAACGCGCAGTTTATTTATCAGCAGCAGCACTCGCCCGTGACGCTTCGCCATTTACGGGACAGCGCGGTTTCCCTGCAGGATGGCATCGTCACTACGGCTTCAGGTCAGCGCATCCGGGCCGATCAGGTGGTGCTGGCGATCAGTCATCCGCCGCCTGAACTGCCTGCGCTGCTTGAACCGCTGCAGGCGCACCCCGCCGTCATCGCTAATCCCTGGCAGGGTGATGCGCTGGCCCGGATTGCGCCAGACGAGCGGGTGGCGATCATCGGCTCAGGGCTGACCATGTCTGATGTCGTCGCCTCGCTGCACCGCCAGCGGCATCGCGGCGGGATAACCGGTTTCTCGCGTCGCGGGCTGGTGCCGCGCGCCAACCTGAGCGGCAGCGAAGAAGAGTACACGCTGGATTACCGCCTGCCGCAGCCCGCCAGCGCGCGAGGCTGGTTACATCGGGTGCGTCAGGAGGTTAAACAGGCTGCGGCGCTGAATCTCCCCTGGCAGCTCGTGCTGGATGATATTCGCCGCAACGGGCAGCGTATCTGGCAGAGCCTGCCGCTGCATGAACAGCAACGCTTTCTGCAGCATCTTCGTCCCTGGTGGGACGTTCACCGCTACCGCATCGCCCCACAGGTCAGCCAGGTGCTGACTCAGCTGCAGGCCAGCGGGCAGCTTTCGCTGCGGGCGGCGCGTCTGATCGCCGCCGAACCGGCGGGAGATGCGCTCCGGCTGACGCTACGGCTGCGGGGCGCGCATCAGGAGAGCCGGGTAGTGGATCGTGTCATTGTGACGACCGGCCCGGCGCATAACGCGCTGCTCAACAGCAATGCCCTGCTGCGCCAGCTACACCGCGACGGCGTGATTCAGCCCGATGCACTGTCGCTGGGCATCAGCGTCAATGCACTGTCGCAGACGCTGGATGCCAGGGGCGAACCCAATCCGCATCTCTCTGTGGCCGGGCCTGCCGCACGCGGACGTTTTGGCGAGCTGATGGGACTGCCACAGGTGGCAGAGCATGCGGAATCGGTGGCGCACAGGCTGCTGAGCATCACGCCCTCCTCCCTCAGTGAGCGATGTCCCGGCTCCCTGACGCACTGATTCAGCCCTGAAAAAACCTCAATCTATACGCGGGCGGCAGGCGATTGCCGCATCCGCTCAGGAGTCGCTATGTCATCGCAACGTGAAATTCGCCTTAATGCTTTCGATATGAACTGTGTCGGTCATCAATCACCCGGCCTGTGGGCGCATCCCCGCGACCGCTCCTGGCAGTATAAAGATCTGGAATACTGGACCGACCTGGCGCGCCTGCTGGAGCGCGGTAAGTTTGACGGGCTGTTTATTGCGGACGTGCTGGGCGTCTATGATGTGCTCAACGGCAATAACCAGGCGGCCATTCGCCAGGCCACCCAGGTGCCGGTCAACGATCCGCTGGCATTAATCACGCCGATGGCACTGGTGACGGAGCATCTGGGGTTTGGCCTCACCGCCTCGCTCTCGTTTGAACACCCCTACCCGTTTGCACGGCGCATTTCCACGCTCGATCACCTGACCAAAGGCCGCATTGGCTGGAACATTGTGACCTCCTATCTGGAGAGCGGCGCGCGCAATATCGGCCAGCAGACGCAGACCGATCATGACGCGCGCTATGACTATGCCGATGAATATCTTCAGGTGATCTACAAACTGCTTGAGGGAAGCTGGGAAGATGACGCGGTCGTGCGCGATCGCGAACGCCATATTTTCAGCGACCCCGATAAAATTCATCCGATTAACCACCAGGGCACCTTCTTTCAGGTGCCGGGCATTCATCTCTGCGAACCGTCACCGCAGCGCACGCCGGTACTTTACCAGGCGGGAGCGTCCAGCCGCGGTAAGGCGTTTGCGGCGGAACATGCCGAGTGCGTGTTCGTGGCGGCGCCCTCGAAAGTGCTGCTGAAAAAAACCGTGGCGGATATTCGCCAGCGAGCCGCCGCGGCGGGACGCGATCCACGCGACATACTGATCTTCAATCTGCAGACGGTGATTGTGGGTGAAACTGACCTGGCAGCGCAGGCCAGATGGCAGGAGTACAAACGCTATGTCAGTTACGAAGGCGCGCTGGCGCTGATCTCCGGCTGGACCGGTATCGATTTTGGCCAGTATCAGCCGGATCAGGTGCTGAAGCATCTGCATACCAATGCGATTCAGTCGGCGGTAGAGACCTTCTCCACCGCCGATCCGAACCGCCAGTGGACGGTCCAGGGCCTGGCAGACTGGGTTGGGATCGGGGGATTCGGGCCACTGCTGGTGGGCAGTGCTGAAACCGTGGCGGATGAGCTGCAGAGCTGGGTGGAGGAAACCGATGTGGATGGTTTCAACCTCGCCTACGCCGTAACGCATGAAACCTTTACCGACGTGGTGGAGCTGCTGGTGCCGGAGCTGCAAAAACGGGGTGTCTATAAGCAGGATTATCAGCCGGGAACGCTGCGTGAAAAGCTGTTCGGACAGGGGGCACGGCTGGCATTGCCGCATCCGGGGGCTGGCTATCGCCGGCGTTCTGATTCAGCGCAGCGGACGCTCAACCTGGCGGTTTAGCATCAGGCTGTACGCACAGCCGTCTGACACCGGATTTACCTGAACGCTGCCGGATGAAATAACCCCTTCATCCGGCCTTTCGCATGCCAGTAAAATCGCATTAACTTATTGAATTTATTATAATCGTTATCCATATTTGTTGGTTGTTTACTGCCCCGGGAATACCTATAAAAGCCTCGTTACCTGCTGAATACAATAACGAGGATACGATGAGTACACTGAATATTGACGACACCCTGACCATCCCGCCGCCCCACTCCACGCCGGTGCGTTCGGTGAGCGACGTGGCCCGGCTTATCAACAGTAAAAGTGAGAAAAACAGCTACGCCCGCTGGATCGTGTTTCTGGCGCTGGGCGGGGTGTTTCTTGATGCCTACGACCTGACGACGCTCTCTTACGGCATTGATGATGTCGTCAGGGAGTTCAGCCTGACGCCGGTGCTCACCGGGCTGGTGACCTCCTCCATCATGATCGGCACTATCGTGGGCAATCTGATCGGCGGCTGGCTGACCGATAAATATGGCCGCTACTCCGTATTTATGGCGGATATGCTCTTCTTTGTCGTCTCGGCCATCGCTGCGGGTCTGGCACCCAACGTCTGGGTGCTGATTGGAGCGCGCTTTCTGATGGGGATCGGCGTGGGGATCGATCTGCCGGTGGCTATGGCTTATCTGGTGGAGTTTTCTAAATTCTCCGGCAAAGGCAATAAAGCGTCGCGCCTCGCGGCCTGGTGCCCGATGTGGTATGCCGCCTCATCCGCCTGTTTCTTCATTATTTTTGCGCTCTATTTTCTGCTGCCTGCTGAACACATCGACTGGTTGTGGCGCGCCTCGCTGCTGTTTGGTGCCGTACCGGCCCTGCTGATTATCGCGGTGCGCAGCAGATTCATGAACGAGTCTCCTCTCTGGGCGGCTAATCAGGGCGATCTGCGCGGTGCGGTGCGTATCCTGCGCGACTCTTACGGCATCGAGGCGCATGAAGTGCTGCCCGAAAGAGACGTTACCGTGAAGGCGGCGCCGAAAGTGAGTTTCCGGGTGCTGTTTCAGAAGCCTTATCTGGAGCGCACGCTGGTCAGTGGGGTGATGAACGTCTGTATCGCCTTTGAATACACCGCCATAGCCTTCTTCCTGCCGTCGATCCTTGCGCAGTTTCTGGGAGCGGGCGTCTTCGAAACCATCTCTGCCTCGCTGGGACTGAATGCGTTGTTTGCCTTTACCGGCGGCCTGCTGGGCATGCGGCTGGCGTGGAAATTTCCCTCCCGTCATGTGGCGATTGCCGGCTTTGCGCTGCAGTTTATCGCGCTGATCTCGCTGGCACTGATTGGTCATCCGCAGGCGACGACGGGGGTGGTGGTGGCGGTGCTGATGCTCGGTCTCTGGCTGTTTGCTGAAGGTTTCGGGCCGGGTGCGCAGTTGATGATCTATCCGGCACTCTCCTACCCGACGCATATCCGGGCCACCGGTGTCGGCTTCAGCCGCTCGCTTTCCGGCATTGGCAGTGCGCTGGCGCTGTTTATTCTGCCCATTCTGCAGGCGCGCTACGGCACCAATATGTTCTGGATTGTCTCTCTCGCCGCCCTTATCCCGATTATTTTCCTGTTGATCGTCCGGTTTGAACCGACCCGACAGGACATTGATGAACAACCCGCCACAGGAGACGATCATGTCTGAACTCAACCCGACTGAATTTGCCGCGCTGCGTGACCATTTCAGACCGCTTTTTGCCCGTATTGCCAGCGAGGCGGCGGCACGGGAAACCGGACGCACGCTGCTGCATGAGCCGATCCGCTGGCTGAAAGAGGCCCGGTTCGGCACACTGCGAATCCCGAAAGAGGACGGCGGCTTTGGTGTTTCGCTGCCCCAGCTCTTTTCGTTACTGACTGACCTGGCCGAGGCAGATTCGAACCTGCCACAGGCGCTGCGCGCGCACTTTGCCTTTATCGAGGATCGCCTGAACCAGCCTGACAGCGACGCACGCCGTCGCTGGTTCCGGCGTTTCGTCGACGGTGAGCTGGTGGGCAGCGGCTGGAGCGAGGTCGGCGCGGTGAAACTGGGGGAGGTGATCACGCAGGTTTCCCCCGCGCCGGCGGGATGGGTGATCAGCGGTGAAAAGTTTTACAGCACCGGAACCCTCTATGCCGACTGGATCGATGTCTATGCAAAGCGGACGGACAACGGCCGTGATGTGATTGCGCTGGTGAACACGCACCAGAACGGGGTGGAGCGCGATGACGACTGGGATGGTTTCGGGCAGCGGCTGACCGGCAGTGGCACCACCCGCTTTCATCAGGCCGGGGTTGAGCAGCCCCACGTTTATGATTTCAGCGAGCGCTTCCGCTATCAGACCGCTTTTTACCAGCATGTCCTGCTCGCAACGCTGGCGGGAATTGGCCGGGCGGTGGTGCGCGATGCGGCACAGGGGGTGGCGCAGCGTAAGCGGATTTACAGTCACGGCAACGCCCCTCAGGTGAGGCAGGATGTGCAGGTGTTGCAGGTGGTGGGACAGATCAGCAGCTGGGCCTGGGCCGCCGAAGCCGCCGTTGAGCGCGCGACCCACTCACTGCAGCGGGCGTTTGAATTACAGCTCAGCGGCGCGGATGATGCAGCGCTTCACGCGGTTAACGTGCTGGCAGAAGTGGAATCGGCTAAAGCGCAGACCGTAGCCACGGAGCTGGTGACGCGGGCCGCCACGGAGCTGTTTAATGCGCTTGGCGCGTCGGACACCCGCGTCAGCAAGGCGCTGGACCGCCACTGGCGTAACGCCCGCACGGTCTCATCACACAATCCGGTGATCTACAAAATCCGCAATGTGGGTGACTGGGAAGTGAACGGCAGCGATCCGACGTTCATCTGGCAGATAGGCAATGGCGAAGGCGCGTGAGATCGCTAAGGCCGGGAGTTCCCGGCCTTAACCGCTCAGCGATGATTCAGACGACGCGATAGCCGGTCTCCGCATAACTGAAGCAGCGTGACCAGTGCGACCAGCACCACGATGACCGTTACCATGACCTGCATGTCAAAGCGCTGGTAACCATAACGATAGGCCAGATCCCCTAATCCCCCGGCACCGATGGCACCCGCCATGGCTGAGGCGTTGATCATGGTGACCAGCGTAATGGTGAAACCACTGACAATGCCAGGGCGCGCCTCCGGCAGCAGCACATGCCAGATAATGTGCCAGCGATGAAAACCCATCGCCTGCGCCGCTTCGGTCAGGCCTTTATCCACTTCCCGCAGGCTGACCTCCGCAATGCGGGCAAAGAACGGGGTTGCCGCCAGGGTCAGCGGCACGACGGCCGCCCAGACGCCGTAGGTCGTCCCGACGATCCAGCGGGTAAAGGGGATTAACGCCACCATCAGAATCAGAAAGGGTATGGAGCGGAAGAGATTCACTATCCAGCCCAGCACACGATTGAGTGCCGGGCTGGGAAAGAGATCGCCCCGTCCGCTGACCACCAGAATCACCGCCATCGGCAACCCCAGCGCCAGAGCCAGCGCAGAGGAGACGCCAACCATCAGCAGGGTGTCCAGTAACGCGGTCCACAAACGATCAATAGCCTGTGACATAACCCACTACCTCCAGTCGATCGGCAATGTGCGCCAGTTGAGCGGTGACGGATTGCGCCTCATGCTGTGCATCCAGCAGCACCAGCAGCTGCCCCACCGGTTTCTGTTCCACCCACTCAATCGCGCTGTGGATCAGCGTGATTTCCCCCGGCACCCGCGCGCCCAGCGCGCCGATGTCGGGCCGGGCACCCTGTCCGGTGTAGCGCAAGCGCAGTAACAGCCGCGCATCCTGATGCAGCCGGTGATCACTCAGGCGGGCGGCAACGGATTCGGGCAGCGTCTGATGACCGGGATTGAGCAGCTGACGCGTGGTTTCCTGCTGCGGGTCGCTGTAGACCTGCCAGACCGGGCCGCGTTCGATGATTTCCCCCTGATCGATGACCGCCACGTTGTGGCAAAGGTCATGCACCACATCCATCTCGTGGGTGATCAGCACAATGGTGATATGACGCTGCTGATTAATCTTTTTCAGCAGCGCCAGAATCGCACGCGTGGTCTCGGGATCGAGTGCTGAGGTGGCTTCATCGCACAGCAGCAGTTCCGGGTCGTGCACCAGCGCACGGGCAATACCGACACGCTGCTTCTGCCCCCCGGAGAGCTGTGCAGGCCAGGCGTGTTGCCGCGCTTCCAGCCCGACCAGCGCCAGCAGTTCATCCACCTTTCGCGCCCGCGCCGCCGCCGGCACGCCGGCGACCCTGAGCGGCAGCTCAATATTCTGTCTGACGGTTTTGGCGGAGAGCAGATTGAAGTGCTGAAAGATCATGCCCGTGCTGCGCCGCCATTCGACCAGCTGCCGCGCGCCCAGCGCGCTGATGTCGGTGCCGTCGATGACGATGCGTCCACCGGTGGGATCTTCCAGGCGGTTCAGGCAGCGGATAAGCGTGGATTTACCTGCGCCGCTGCGGCCGATGATGCCGAAAATCTCACCGCGCTGGATCTCCAGATTAATGTGATGCAGCGCATCGGCCGTCTGACCGGGATAGCGTTTACTGACCGCTTCCAGCCTGACGTGAGCAGCAGCGTGGGTGCGGATTTCAGCGGCGGCATGGGGCAACGCCGTCGCGTCAGGAATGACCAGGCTGACCATCGTTACTGACTCCAGCCGGGCTGATAGAGTTTGCCGTAGAAGCTGTCGAGGCTGGCGCGTACCACTGGCGAATGCTGATAGATATCGACAAATTTTGCCAGGCGCGGATCGTCCTGGTGCCCCTCCCGAATCACAAACTGAATCACATATTCCGGATGTTCCAGCCCGTCGAACAGCAGCGCGTGATTCGGATCGATGGTTTTCGCCAGACGCAGATAGTGCGGATACCCCTGCGCCAGGTCGACCTCTTCCAGCGACCGTGAGAGCTGTACCGCTTCGACCTCAATGATTTTCAGCTTCTTAGGATTGCTGACGATATCATCGACCGTGGATTTCAGTCCGGCGCCCGGCTTGAGGGTAATCAGCCCCGCCTTCTGCAGCAGGAGTAATCCACGCGCGCCGTTGATTGGATCGTTGGCGATGGCGACGGTGCCCACTTCCGGCACCTGGTCAATGGCGCTGTGCTTTTTAGAGTAAAGCCCGATATTGTTGATGATAGCAGGCGCATAAGCGACCAGATGGAACCCTCCTGACTGATTAGCGTTCTCCAGAAAAGGCTTATGCTGGAACAGGTTAACGTCGATATCGCCATTCTCCACGCTGACGTTGGGCGCAGTCCAGTCGGTAAATTCAACCAGTTCAACCGCCAGCCCCTGCTTTTTCGCTTCCGCCACCGCCGTCTCCAGCGGCGGAGCAAAGGCCGCGGTCGTGCCCACTTTGAGCGGACCGGAATAGTCTGCAGCGGCGACGGCAGAGAGTGTCAGCAGCAAGCCGCCCAGCGTGGCGCGTAATCTGTTTGTAAGTGTCATGATGATTCCTTGAGGTTAAGCGGATCAGCGACGGCCGGTGGCATGACGCCACTGCGCCGCCGGGTGGCGATCGGGCAGGCGATCCTGCTGAAAGAGTTTGTTGCGCAGTGATCCGGGCTGATAAGCCGTTTTGTAGCGACCGCGCTGTTGTAATTCCGGCACGACTAACTCGATAAAATCACGGTAACTTTGCGGGTTAAGAATGCGGGTCAGGTTGAAGCCGTCGATATCTCCCTCATCCATCCACTGCAGCAGTGCCTCCGCAACCTGCGCGGGATTGCCGATAATCAGGGGATAACGACTGCCCATGGCGTGCTGCTCCAGCAGGCGACGGCGGGTCCAGCCGCTGTACGCCTGACTGACCGACTCTATTGCGCGAGTTTCACCGCTGATGATGGGCTCATCGGGACCGAAAGCTGCCAGATCGAGGCCAATCGAGCTGGAAAAATGGGCGATACCCGCTTCCGGGCTGGCATATTCGAGATAGCTGCGGTGCTTCTCCTGTGCTTCCCGCTCGGTCGGTGCCACAATCACACCGACTCCCATGAAAATACGCAGGTCATCTGCACGGCGGCCCGCTGCGGTCGCCGCTTCACGCAGTCGCTGCGTCTGCTGACGCATTGCCGCGGGTGTCGCAGCATTAACGAAGGTGCACTCGGCATGACGCGCCGCAAACTGAATACCCCGGGCAGAGGTACCGGCCTGGAACAGCAGCGGCGTGCGCTGAGGTGACGGACTGCTGAGGTGATACCCCTCAACCTGATAAAATTCCCCCTGATGCCTGATGGGATGAATTTTGCTGGCATCGGCATAAAGACGACGCTGGCGGTCGACGACGAGGGCATCATCCTGCCAGCTGCCTTCCCAGAGCTGATAGCTGACGTCGAGAAACTCATCCGCCTGAGCGTAACGCTGGTCATGCGCCAGCAGCTGTTTGTTACCCATCGCCCGTGCAGCACTGTCCAGGTAGCCGGTGACGATGTTCCAGCCAATCCGCCCCTGCGTAAGATGGTCGAGCGTTGAGAGACGACGGGCAAAGGGAAACGGTGCTTCATAGCTGAGGTTGGCGGTCACCGCAAAACCGAGATGCTGTGTGACGCCCGCCATGGCTGAAACCAGCATCAGCGGATCGTTGACCGGCAGCTGAATCGACTCGCTCGCCGTCAGCCCGATACCCTGCTGATAAACGTCATAGACGCCCAGGATGTCCGCGATAAACAGTCCGTCGAACAGCCCGCGCTCCAGCAGGCGTGCCAGATCGGTCCAGTAACTCAGGCTATTGAATTCGGTGGAGTGATCCTGAGGATGTGTCCACATGCCGTGATGAATGTGCCCGACACAATTCATGTTGAAGGCGTTGAGCAGAACCTGTTTCTGACTCATAGCGTGCCCCGGCGCGGTGGCAGTACGCCATTGAGCAGGAAGTTGCCTATCGCGGGATATTTCCAGCGCACCGGATCGTGCAGGGTGTGAGTCCGCGCATTACGCCAGTGGCGGTCGAGATGATATTCACGCAGGCTGGCTCGTGTGCCGCCGAGTTCAAATAGCAGGTTAGCGGCCTCCAGTGCTACCTCGGTGGTCCAGGCGCGTGCCTTCGCCACCTCAATCGAAGCCTGCGCCACCGTATCAGCATCAGGCTGTTGTTGCGCAACGTCGATGGCTGCACCCGCCTCCGCGATGAGCGCCTCGCCGGCCCGCAACCGTGCCGCCAGACGCCCGGTGCGATCGAGCGTTAAGGGGTCCTCACAGGCGCGGGTCACGCCGCTGTCTGGCCACGGCCGGGCACGCTGACGCAGAAAGTCGAGCATGTCATGAAACGCCGCCTGGGCAATGCCCTGATCGATCGCGGCATGCAGGATCTGTGCAAAAGGGCCCAGCGAGGTCGGCCGCTCAAATGCGGTCTGAAACGGCACCACATCGTCTGCCTCTACCCTGACGTTCTCAAACAGGACGCTGCCGCTGCCGGTGGTGCGCTGGCCGAAGCCACTCCAGTCATCAATAACCGTCACGCCTGCCTGATGTCGGGGCACAAATACCAGCTGCTCTTTCTCGTCTTCGTCGCGCGCCGCCGTGGGAATGCGATCGGCAAACAGCGCACCGGTGGCGTAAAATTTAGTGCCGTTAAGGACATTATCGCGGATCTGTGTGGTGCGCTGATGTGCCGCGCGGGAGGCAAATTCCGCCAGTGCATTTCCCAGATGGACGCCAGCCAGTACCTCGCCATAAAAGCGTTGCTTTTGTGATTCACTGCCGTTGAGGCGCAGGACTTCCAGTGCATAGAAGTGATTCTGCGGAACCTGCCCTATCGCCGCATCGGCCTCACTGAGCAGGGTGATAACAGAGGCGAGCGTGGCGGTTGAAACTGCAATGCCGCCATACGCCTTTGGTACGGTGATCGCCCCCAGGCCTGACTGAAACAGTCTCTGCAAGGGGGCATAGGGCAGTTCACGTTCGCGATCCCGCTCGGCGGCACCCGCACGGAACGCCTGCGCCAGTTGCGCGGCCACGTCCAGCGCCTGTTGCTCACTGCGGAGGCGGTCGGCGGGCTGTTTCGGCTGAACCTGACTCATTCTTTCTCCTTAAATCCACGCATGGCGCGCAGGGTAGATCGCATTGAGGTAGTAATTGCCAATGGCGTGGGTTTTCCAGCGCACCGGGTCATGCAGCGTGTGGGTGCGGGCATTGCGCCAGTGGCGGTCGAGTCCATGCTGCAGCAGCGTCGCGCGGCTTCCACCCCATTCCAGCAGCTTTTCGCTGGCACGCAGCGCGATATTGGTGGTCAGCACCTTGGCTTCCGCCACGGCAATTGAGGCGGCGGCGCTGTTTTCCGCCGTCAGAGGCTGCGAGGCCAGCGAATCAAGGACCCGGGCCGCCCGTCGCAGCAGGGCATTCGCGGCACTCAGTTCGGTACTGATGCGCCCGATGTCAGCCAGGATATAGGGGTCATCAGCGTTGCGAGCGACGCCTGCATCCACCCAGGGACGTGAGTGATGGCGGACAAACTCCAGCGCATCGTCCAGCGCGCCCTGCGCGATACCGGCATCAATCGCTGCCTGAATCAGCTGTGACACCGCACCTCGCAGGGTCGGTTTGTCTGACGATGGCAGGGGAATGATTGCGTCAGGCCCGACGATGACCCGATCAAGCCTTACCGTTCCGCTGGCGGTGGTACGCTGACCCATCCCTGACCAGTCATCCACGATCTCCACCCCTTCGGCCGGCAGCGGGATAAAAGCCATGGCCGGCTTGTCGTCCTCCTGCAGTGCGGTCGTGACCAGGATATCCGCGAACAATGCGCCGGTTGAGTAGAACTTCTCCCCGCTCAGACGCGATGTCTGACCCTCACGCACCAGTCGGGCCTGGATGTCGCGCGTATGGCGGGTGTTCTTTTCAGGGCCACCATTGCCCAGTCGCTTGCCACTGACCACCGCCTGCAGCCATTTTTCCTGCTGTGACGGTTCGCCTTCGCCAAGAATGAACTGGATCAGGCCAAAGTGGTTCTGCGGGATCTGGCCCAGGGAGGGATCGCTGGCAGAGATGATGCGGAAGACCTCCGCCACGGTCTGGAAATCCAGCCCGCCCCCGCCAAAGCGGCGTGGCACGCTGATGCTGCCCAGTCCGAGCCGGGTAAACTGGCTGATCAGTTCACGGGGATAGAGCCGCTGCTGATCCCGGGCAACAGCACCCGGTTTCGCCTGTTCAGCCAGCGCATGCGCAGCCTGAATGGCCTGTTTTTGACAGGTTATGACGGCCGTCTGAAAGGTTTCGGGTGGAGCGGAAATAAGATTCATGGCGCTTCCGGTAAAAGAGCGAGACATCAAATCAGGCAGGCTGATATTGAGTGCATCACATTAATAAACGTTGAAAGCGATAATAGGCAGCTGGTCAGAACGAAGTAAATAGCGCGGTTATTACAATATCCGCAAAGCTAATTCATATTGCAGCTTTGCATTTTAAATGCATATATGTCTGGTACTACAGAAGTGAAAGTGCCGGTTTTATATAAAATTAAAACCAGCTTCAGAGGCTGGTTTTAATTTTAGAGTGACGATGCGCTGGAGTTATTTGCTTGCAGACTCAGGCATAGCCGAGGAGTGATGGGTCGAAATTTTCCAGCCTTGTCCATCCCAGACGTAGGTAAACGTATAGCGCGCGGTTATCTGCGTGTTATCTTTAAACGTAAAGGTATAAACGCCGGCATCAATCGCTTTATTACAGCCGGTTCTGATGGTGCGGGAGTTGATTTTACCGCGCGGCCCTTTTTTCAGAAAGTCTTTGAAATAATCAATCCGTTCCTGATCGGTGAGTCTGACCTGATTGGAGATAGTGGGCAGTAATACCGCATCACTGACATAGAGTTGCGAAACCTTCGTCGCATCGCGGGTTGCCAGCATGTCATTCCACTTGTCGAACAGGCTGGCGACATCCTGTTCAGAGGCTTTAATACAGGTTTCCGGCTGCTGTGCCAGCGTAATGGCGGGCGCACAAAGCAGACCTGTCAGGCATAATGATAATAATTTTTTTTTCATGAAATAGTCTCCATTAACTCATACTGGCTTAGGGTGGCGCTCTCTCTGATCTCTGAGAGAACACCGGTAAATACGGGTTAAAATAAGGAGTCGTGAATCTGAAATGTAAAGGATGTAATTAGTTTCTGATGCCGTAATGAATAAAAAACAGCCGGATTTAGTTATTCTTTTGTTAAGCCTGGCTATACGTGCTCTGCTATTATGACGTAACGTTACCTTACGCCCTGCTCTGCATGGAACTTAAATCTATGATATGCGATTATTTAGATTTATATGCTGATTTCATATTCTCCTCATCGGATTTTTAACGGCGTTAAGGCGCATTTCTCAGGAGTAAAACAGGGGGCGGAAATAACGTGTCCGCAGAATTTCGGGTATTAAGAAAAGGCGGAGGGAAATATAACGTCGCAGTTTTTTAATCAACTCCAGATGGCTAATTACTTCACGACTGTATATTGACGGCTCTCAGTTAAACATAAACCATCAGCTTCGCTGCCTTCCCGCTTAAATTCGGATAAACCTCTGGCGCGATTTCTGAATTTCATTCCTGAGCCTCTTTCCTGTCACTTTCCATACGGTGTCGATATCCTCGCGAATGTCAGTAGATGTCTTGCGGCCGTCGTTGCCTCCTGATGAAAAAGTGGCTCTTCTTGCTGGCTTCGTATAATAATTCTTATACGAAGTCATGACAGTATGGATACGCCGGGTTATGATGACAGCCAGTCAAAACCACTTTTTAAAATGGCAGCGCTACGCAAATTCTGGCCGGTTGACCCCCTGCTTTTTTCTCAGAATTCACGTAGCGCGATCAACGCCGTTTTCGGTCAATCAGTGAGCAAAAATGACAGAGTTAGTGCCGTTAACTGAACTGCAGATGAACCGGAGCGGGGATATCGCTGAACGCCTCAGACAATTTGTGCAGGACAAAGAGGCCTTTTCGCCTAACACGTGGCGACAGCTACTGAGCGTGATGCGGATCTGCAATCAGTGGTCGGAAGAAAATCAGCGCAGTTTCCTGCCGATGAGCGCTGACGATTTGCGCGACTATCTCGCGTTTCTGGCTGAAAGCGGACGGGCTTCCTCCACCGTCACGTCACATGCGGCTCTGATTTCGATGTTACACCGTAACGCCGGTCTGCCCGTGCCCAACACCTCGCCGCAGGTTTTTCGTGCGATGAAGAAGATAAACCGGGTGGCGGTGATGAGTGGCGAGCGGGCGGGCCAGGCTGTGCCCTTCAGGCTGAGCGATTTGCTGGCGCTGGACAGGCAGTGGTCAGGTGCTGACAGCCTCCAGGCGCGCCGCGATCTGGCCTTTCTGCACGTTGCATACGCAACGCTGCTGCGTATCAGTGAACTGTCGCGGTTACGGGTGCGCGATGTGATGCGTGCCGGTGATGGACGTATCATTCTGGACGTGGCCTGGACCAAAACCGTCGTACAGACCGGTGGATTAATTAAAGCCCTCAGTACGCGTTCCACCCAGCGACTGGAGGAGTGGCTGGACGCGTCCGGGCTTTCCGGCCAGCCCGATGCCTATCTGTTTACCGCTGTCCACCGCTCGGGGCGTTCCCTCCCAGCCGAAAAACCTATGAGCACCCGGGCTCTGGAGCAGATTTTCGAGCGCGCCTGGCGCTGCGCCGGAAAAACCGGAGGCGTGAAGGCCAATAAAAATCGCTATACCGGCTGGAGTGGCCACAGCGCAAGGGTTGGCGCAGCACAGGATATGGCAGACAAAGGCTATCCCATAGCCAGAATCATGCAGGAAGGCACCTGGAAAAAGCCGGAGACGCTGATGCGCTATATTCGTCATGTCGAAGCCCATAAAGGGGCAATGGTGGAGTTTATGGAACAGCATGCTGACGGCGCATTGCCTGATTAACGCTGACATAAAAGCGCGCTCAGCGTCTTCGGCGGATGAAGTTATCCACAGAAAAAGTGGACAGCCTGTGAGTAAACCGGTACGGGACAGCACTTTTCGGGCTTTATTCCTGAACCATCTCACTGATTAACAGGCGGTTTCGCCGTTTCCTGACGCGTCGCCGCCATTGTATTCAGATCTCCGGCCTTGCCCCTGGTCATTAACTGACGCTATCACCGGGTGATCGGGTCAGGCATATCCGCCCTGCTTATCACAATTGCCGTGGCAGCCCTGACAACGCCCTCTCTCCTCCCTGAACATGATGGGGATGTTCTGCACACGGTTCCCTGCTTTGCGCAGTGCCAGCAGAATGATGACATTCAGCACCACGACACATAAGATGCAGATCGCGCTGAATGCGGGATGACGGGCAAACGTGACCGCCTGATAAAAGAGCGTTGCCGTGGTGTAGGCGATGTTCAGTCCCCAGAAAAAGGAGAACATCATCCATTTTTTGCCTGCTTCGCGTGCAATCGCCCCCATGACGGAAACGCAGGGGACGTAAAGCAGTACAAAGATCAAATAGCTATAGGCGGCAAAGCCGCTGCCAAATTTATCTGACATTACACTCATCGGGCCGGAGGCCATCTCGCCATCACCTTTACTGGCTTCAATGGGATGCGCCAGTGCATCAATCCTGAACGCAGCCGCTAAACCAGCCCAGGTTTCAGTCAGCGCCTCTCTCAACTCACCTCCCAGGTCAAAAGCCTGCGGATCGAACGGACTGCTCTGAATCGCCTCGGTGGTGTAAAGACTGTTAAGTGTGCCCACCACCACCTCTTTCGCCATAATGCCACTCACCAGTCCCACGGTTGCCTGCCAGTTATCCTGTGTGACACCTATCGGTAGCAGCGCCGGCGTAATCGCTTTACTGGTCGCAGCCAGTGCGGAGTGGTTAATGTCATTCACCAGCTGACCATTGAATGCAAAACTGCTCAGTACGCCAATCAGCATGCTCACCAGGATGATGACCTGCCCGGCCCGCACCACAAACATTTTCAGCCGTTGCCACGTCTGCAGCAGCAGACTTTTGAGATGGGGCCGGTGATAGACCGGCAGCTCCATGATAAACGGTGAGGCTTCACCTCCCAGCAGGGTATGCTTGAGTACCAGCCCGGTCACGACCGCGACGACAATCCCCAGCAGATAGAGGGAGAAAACCAGGCTGGAGCTGTGCGCATGAAAAAATGCCGCAGCGAACACCGCAAAGATTGCCAGCCGCGCACCGCATGACATAAAGGGTGCAATCAGCACGGTCAGCAGACGCTCACGCGGCGTGTCCAGCGTGCGTGTCCCCATCACTGACGGCACGTTACAGCCAAAGCCAACAATAAGCGGCACAAATGATTTGCCCGGCAGGCCCAGTGACTGCATCAACCGATCCATCACAAAGGCGGCGCGAGCCATGTAGCCCGAGTCTTCCAGAAAAGCGAGAAACAGGAACATCAGGCCAATCTGCGGAATAATCGGCAGCACGGTGTTGATGCCAGCCCCGATCCCCTGCGCCAGAAACACCGTCAGCCAGGCCGGGAAGTGACAGACCGCACCCAGCCATTGTGCACCATGAATGAATATTGCCACCGAACTGCTGTCGAAAAGCGGCTGCAGGGCGGCGCCGATATTGATGGAAAGCACGAACATCACATACATCACCGCCAGAAATATCGGAATGCCCAGCCAGCGGTTCAGCACAACCTGATCAATCCGGCTGGTCAGATTCGCGGGCACGGCCTGATCGCTATGACTGACGGCCGCACAGATTGCATTAATGGCGCGATAACGATAGTCGGCAATCTGTACACCCGCCTCTTCGCCCGCCTGCTGCCTGATTTCAGGTAAGTGGGATTCCAGTTCCGGACAAAGCTTCAGGCTGTTGATATCCCCCTCCAGCAACTGTAAGGCCAGCCAGCGGCGTTTCTGTGGCGCTAGGGTGGCGGACATCTGCTGACATAGCTGCCCGATGGCCGATTCAATCGCTGCCGGGTAGCACACCTGCTCCGGTGCGCGATAAACCTGCGGTTCATCGATTAACGCTTTAAGCTGTGCAATGCCGTCACCCCGGGTTGAGGTCAGTGAAACGACCGGACAGCCCAGGCGGGCCGACAGCGCCCCGGTATCGATAGTGATATTCTGGCTGGCAGCGATATCCTGCATATTGAGGGCAATAATGCAGGGTAGCCCGAGTTCCAGCAGCTGAAGCGTCAGGAACAGATTGCTTTCAAGACGGGAGGCATCCACGACGTTGATTACGACATCGGCATGTTCCTGATAAAGGTACTGGCAGGCGATGCTCTCATCGATGGAGCTTTCAGCGGACAGCGTTGTCAGCGAGCGGGTTCCCGGTAAATCGACGAGCCGGACATCTGACTGAGCGGTGAAAAACTGCCCCTCTTTACGCTCGACTGTGACGCCCGCCCAGTTCCCCACCCGCTGGCGGGCGCCGGTGAGCTGATTAA
The DNA here is from genome assembly GCF_008631515.1 of Pantoea sp. M_10. Taxonomy (NCBI): domain Bacteria; kingdom Pseudomonadati; phylum Pseudomonadota; class Gammaproteobacteria; order Enterobacterales; family Erwiniaceae; genus Pantoea; species Pantoea sp. M_10. Next base: position 122,516 of record NZ_VWUL01000010.1, read on the forward strand.
ACAGCGTTGTTTTGCCGGTGTTAGGATTACCAATCAGCCCGATGGTTATCTTTTTCATCAGACGATTTCCTCCAGAATAATTGCGTCCAGGTCACCCTGCCGCACCGCCATAGTGACACGACGGGTTGAGATCTGTACCGGGTCACCCAGGGGGGCGACACGAATAATTTCAATCACTGCGCCCGGCAGCATGCCCATCGTCAGTAATTTCTGACGCCAGGTGGAATTGACCGAGGGTTGATAGCCCACTATCCGGTAGGAGCAGCCTGCGTTAATTGCCATACCCTGTTCTGCCTCTGAGTAAGAAGCATTTATTCTACAAATGATAAGCGTTTCGATTTTTGATCTGGCATCGGACAGGCAGGGGAAAATGGCCGTCAGGGTCAACGGCAGTTCAACAGGCTGTAAAAGGGATAATTCTGCGGGATTAACGAGAGGATGAGGCGAACTCAGTGGCGGATTTGTGACAGTTCCTCATCGGTCAGGCCGGTCATCTTAATGACGGTATCGCGGTCGAGGCCATTCTGCAGCATCGTCCGCGCGATTTTCAGGGTTGCGTCGCGTTCACCTTCAGAATGGCCTTTCTCTCTGCCAATCTGAATCCCTTCCTCGATACCTTTCTCAATGCCTTTTTGCTCAAGTTGTTGTGCGATGGTCATGAGTGCGTCTCCGTGTTGCGGCACACGCTGTGCCAGTTCGCGAACAAAGGATTGGGCGTCGGATGTTTCGCCTCCAGATGACGCTGCATGGCCGCCACCGCATAGCGCATCAGACGGAAGGCCATATGTTTGTCGGGCGTAGACTGATGCTCAATCAGAACATGAATGTAACCGTCGCCAGCGCGTGTTTTAAGGCTGTAAAGCACGTCGCTGAAATATTGCCGCAGGTCATCCTCGACAAACGAACCGGATTCCAGTGTGAGTGTGCTGAGATCACAGATTTCCCGAAGCTCTGCCGGAAGATGGATTTCCATAAAATCACGGGCAACATCTGGCTGGGTCAGAAATTGACGGAACATAGCGTCATGAGGTGTAGGAGTATAGTTTGTCTTCATCTGCCCTGACTCCGAAATAGGGACATGTTCACTACCACAGGCGCATGAGCAACGATGCAGAGTTACAACAGGCGTTATTTAAACACAGGGCACAAGGCTTAACGCGACATGCTCTTATTACTCACGTTCTGTTCACCTTTTTAACCTGCAATAAACCTGGTTCCCTTTTTTAAAGGGATATCGTGTGCCTGCAAAAATGTCAATCGAAGCAGTTCGATTAGCTATTCTCTTTGAAAAAATTTAATCGTTATTCTGGCCTGATAATTTATTGGACCAGGAGCGTGAGAAAAGACTTTTTTGATAAAATGACGCCGCAATACCTATTTAATGTAACTTAAATGTTGAGGGGGTTAATATGCGCTTATTAAATATATCAGAAGCGAAAAGCGTCAGTGGTGCTGATATCGGCTACGCAGAGTTACTTGCGATGTGGAATGACGCTGGCCTGAATTCAGATTGCTGCTTCAATTATAATCGTGCCGCTAAAAGTATTAATGCTATCGGTCTGGCCAGCGCGACTGAATACAAAAGCTGGAACAATTCGTCTATGGGTGAAGCCGGATGGATGCTCAACGAGGCGGGCGAGAAAGTGACCTGGTTCAATAACGGTCTTTTTATTGCTTTTCAGGTCAGTTGATTCGGCCTGCGCAATAGGCGAATCGTTGCATTATCTGACCGCCTGATACCGGAAAAGGTTTCTGATACCTCAGGAGCCTTTTATTTAAGTTAAGCAGTGGGTTTACTGACCGTCCGCTATATCTGATCTGACATCCATCTGTAGGTTTAGTTACATCATACATATGCTATAAAACGGCTGTTACGGCCCTTCGGGCCGTGCGGGGCGGCTTGTCAAAGGGCACTCGGAGTTTCAGAACAGCTCGATGATAATTGCCAGAGAGGGGCAGCGGGGCGCAGGCTCGCTCGGATAATACTGACAGCTCTTATTGGTTGTTGTAACTAATATAAAGATTGATGACAAATAATCTGCTCTTTCTTTTCCGCCTGCACATTATGGCGCAGACTGTCGTGGCTTCCATTATCCGGTATAAGTGCCAGGATGCTGTTATGGATGCTATATCCTGCTCTCTGAATTGCCTTTGAAAACGTAATTCCTCGCGGGCTGTTAAGCAAGTAACATCATTAAATTCGCGCTGATTCGGCAAATACCCTCCCCTTGAGTCGGCTATAACGCCTTAATGACTCAGCGATTTATGTAAAAAAGAGCCACTCAGATGAGTGGCAAATATAGGGTTAATTTGAAATCCAATAGTAACCTGTAATTACATTGAGGCTTTATCCCGATGCGACATCTTTGCATATCGCCAAACATAAGCGTGTGTACTCTTTGGCGTCATTGTTCTGCCAGAAGTTAAAGCGGCTTTTAGTGGCTGGATAAGGCTGCCGTTAAGAGCGGGGGGCTCGGCTTGTTATAAATGATCCAGATCAATTTAATTCACATAAATTTTTTGAACGCCCTACCGTTATCTCGTCGTTTAAGAATGCGAAACCATAATACGGCATCGTCTTAAACAGGAATATACGGGAACGGTTATGAAATCCTCAGCCTTTATCCACAGAAGTGCCATTATCCTTGCCATGATGCTCTCAGCCATGTCACTGGCTGCCTGCTCCGGGAGTTACATCATCTCAACCACGGATGGTCACATGATTACCACCAAAGGCAAGCCGGCTAAAGACAAAGAGACCGGCATGATTGCCTATAAAGATACAGATGGAAATATGCATCAGCTCCAGCAGCATGATGTTAAGGAAATTGTACAAAAATAGGCCTTTTCTGCACTGAGCAGAGTTACCTCATCCGCAGACTTCACGGAAAACAGATTCGATGGAATGTTGTTTGAGCAGTCCTGGCTTAGCACTGTGTGCCTCTTCCTCTGCAATGGCGACAGGCCTCAACGCAGAACAGGGTAAACACTTCACCACCCTTGAGGCAGAGACGGGCCGTTCCTCCAGCAGTATCTATCCGGACAGTCAGTGGATAAAAAGACGATAGATGATGTTGAGGTTGCTCAGGCAGGAACGGGCTATAGCCTGGAGACTGGGCCAGAAATTATAACCGCCGGCGTTAAAACCACGTATGTCGTTAGCGGTATGACTTTTTAATAATCGCTGAGAAACAGATGATGAAACCTTTCCTGTTACTTTTCTTCACTCTCTGTCTGACCGGATGCGTTCAGTACAAATGGGTTAAACCTGATGCCTCTGAGCAGCAGGAGATGATGGCAGAAACCGCGTGTCAGGCTCAGGCGCTGCGTGAGTTGCCGCCTGATAACATTGTCAGTGGCAAATACACGTCTCACGACGACAAGCATAAAACAACGGATACCGACTACTCCACCAGTGACGCGAACGAAAGTCAGCGCGAAATCCTGGTGAAAGATTGTATGTTCAGACAGGGCTGGCAACAGATTGAGGTTCAGCAGTGATGATCTGATGACAGGCGTGGCCGGGAGAACGCCTTCTGGCCCGTTTTGTTTCACCGTTATAACGTTTTACAGAGGATCGTTCTCTGTCTGATCCCTGCGCTGTGCATGCGCCGCGCGTCGGCAACGTTCAGAACAATATTTCACTTCCTCCCAGCATCTTTCCCATTTTTTCCGCCAGCTCATCGGTTTTTTGCACATTTGACAGTAACGAACCGGTAATGACTTTTTATTCCCCTTAAACACATTACTCCCCCGCCTAATCAATCCTGGCGCTGCTGTTAACCCATCTGTTCTCTGAGTGTAGCTCAACCCGACAGCGCAACGTTTTCCGGATCACCTGATCCATGATGTCATCGTCAGACTCAGAACGGTCTCAGCTGTTTATAACCGTGTAAAATCTGACCATATTATCTGGCGAGACGGGCATATCAAAGCCTGAGCCGGTATCGACGTCTGTACTCTGGCAGTTATATACAGCGTTAAACTGTGCGCTTCTTAAAGGCAAATTAATTACATCAGGCAACCATCGGACTCTGTTAATGCCCGCTAAGGTTAGCGGATAGTCAGGGGCGCTATTTTGCAGGGTGTCATGCAACAGGCTGTCGATACCTGTGCGCTTTGCAATGTTTTTACGATGCTGATCATAAGTTCCTCACCCACCTCAGACAGCAATGATGTGCCACGTTTAATGCATCCTGTGCAATAATACCGTCAGATAATATTACGCACGATGACATTAGCGCCCCCTGATGCACTTAGTTGTCCAGTCTGTGCCTGTACGCAGAGTAATTAGAACCGTAAATACTCTCTGAAGAACGGATTAGCGTCGCATGATTCCGCTTAAGTTATGTCCATCGGTTTAAGCACGTATTCGCGTAACGTATTAAAGCCAAACGGCACAACGTTTAGTAAACTATCCGCATCCTGATTATGTTAACAGCACCAGGCCACTCCAAATAAAAATCAATCAAATACAGTGTGTTAAAAATAATTCCGGGCTAACCAGTCGGCCTGGAATTAACCGCTCTGGCGTTATTTAATAAGGGTTTTCACAGCTTATCCCTTCCTGACAGGATAAGCATTCGCCGTTTATCTGACGCCCGGTGTAAATAATTTTATCTTTTTCTGCTCATGTACCTAATCTGAGAGCACACGGCTTCGCTTGAAAAATGGCGAACAAGTCTGGTAACAGACTGAATTATCCGATGAGGGCTGACAGGTTTTTTTTGACAGCGTACGTGAGAAAAGGGTAAAAATGCATAAATTTACTTTTGTTTAACGCTGATGCGCTAAATAGAGTTTCAACTCTCTTAGAAAGCGATTAATATGGCTGTGTTGAACTCCAGGTTCTGTATTTGATTCTTCGAAGGCAAGCATCCTAAAAAAGCAGGTCTGACGAAAAGCATCAGCGTGAACCCGCTCTGTATTTTATTATCTGAACATGACTATGGTGACTTTGATGAGTGACACTCTCAATAGCTTGAATAATATCCGTACCCTTCGCGCTAACGCTCGCGAACTTGATCTTGCTGCTTTAGAAGAAATGCTGGAAAAACTCTCCGTTGTCGTTAGCGAGCGTCGTGAAGAAGCGCAGGCTTCAGAAGCGGCTAATCGTGAAAAAGCAGAAAAACTGGCAAAATACCGCGAATTACTGCTGCAGGAAGGTATCGATCCTAACGAGCTGTTAAATGGTATGCAGACTGCGCCGACAGAGAAGAAAAAGCGTGCGCCCCGCCCTGCCAAATATCAGTATACCGATGAAAATGGCGAAGTTAAGCAGTGGACCGGTCAGGGCCGTACCCCTTCTGCGATTAAAGCTGCCATTGATGAAGGTAAATCGCTGGACGATTTCCTGATTTAATCCGGCAGGCGTTTATCAAAACCCGCCAGGCGTTGCCCGGCGGGTTTTCTGCATCCTGTTGTTTAGCGAAACGCAATGAAACCAACCCCGTCATGCATGTCTGTCATACCCTCCTGACATCACATTAGCTCCCTCAATGGCTGATCTTCCGCGTTACTGCTCTTCACCCATGACCTTGTTTCGCCCTGCCCGTTTTGCACGATACAGAGCCTCGTCCGCGCGCGCTATCAACGCCTGAGGCGCTGACGGAGAGTCAGCCGCCAGGCTTACAGCACAGCCAGCACTCAGCGTGACATGCTTTTGCGGCAGTTCAGAAGTGAGGTGCGGAATATCAAGCTGATTAACGGCTTCGATGAGGGTTTCAGCGAGATGGAGCGCGGCTGACAGCGGCTGATCCGGCAGAATAATCGCAAACTCTTCTCCGCCGTAGCGTGCCGTGAGCTCGTTTTTGCGCCGCGTCTTCTCTGCCAGCACGGCAGCGACTTTTTTCAGACAGTCATCACCGGCCACATGGCCATAGGTATCGTTGTAACGTTTGAAATAGTCGATATCAAACAGAATCAGTGATACGGGCTCGCCGCTGAGCGCCGCCTTCTGCAGGCTCTGCATCAGCATTTGATCAAAATAGCGCCGGTTGGCGACGCCTGTCAGGCCATCACTGTGTGCCAGATTTTCCAGGGAGCGGTTAGCAGCAGTCAGCTCATCGCGCAGTCGGGTCAGCTCACGCTGATACCGCAGCGTATGCCGTGCCTGACGCAGTACAAAGTTACCCAGTAAGATGATAACGGCCAGCAGGATGAGGCTCAGTATCAGATCCTGTACCCAGCCTCTGAGCCAGTGCTGAAACAGGGCGCGTTTGTCATACCCGGCGGCAACCACCAGCGGATAGCGCTGCGATCGGACAAAACCAAAGATGCGCTGTTTACCATCCAGCGCGGCAGTCCACTGACCGCTGCCTTTGTCGGCATTCGCCAGCATCTGCAGGAAAAGCGGACTCACTGAGAGGTTTTTGCCGATGTAGCTATCCGGCATTGGCCGGGCGTAGAGCACCGTACTGTCTGCCAGCATCAGCACCAGGACATCCCCTTCACTGAGTTCGTAGTAGCTGTAAAAACGGCGGAAATAGTCCACCTTGATGGTAGCCAGTAAAACGCCGCGAAACCCGTTATAGGCATCATTAACGCGCAGCGTCACCGGAATCACCAGTTCATGTGTGGTGCGACTGCGCAATACCGGGCCAACATGCAGAGTGTTTCGCAGACTGGAGCGGTGATAAGCAAAATATTCGCGATCGGCGTTATTGATATCAGGCGGGATACGGTTCATGGAAGTTGCTATCCACTTACCGTGTGCATCATAGTAAAACAGGCCATGAAGCTGAGGCAGACGGCTCTGCAGCAGGCGCATTGTCTCGCTCAGCCCCCGGCCATCTACCCCGTTCGTCGCAATCTGCTTTTCGAGCTCGCGCTGTAATTCACGCAAAGAGAGTTCGGTCTGTAAAAAAGTATCGTCCGCCTGGCGCGCCTGCGACAGCGACAGGTTGACCGCCGTATCTTCAACTTTCCTGACGGTGTTGTTCCAGTCTTCACGCAACGTCCAGAGATCGGATCCAATCACCAGGACAGCAAGCAATACGCCTGACAGCGTAATGCTTCTGAGAAGGGGGGAAATCCCTGACGCTGTCTCATCATTTTTACGGCGAAACTTCATGCCTGTCCTTAATAAAACCTGTTGACTGATTTAAGCACAGTTATCCCCCGGCAAAAATGTAAATCCCGCAATCCCCTTTCGATAGCGATAATCGCTATTTTATCAGCAGATTTCGCTTTTATATTACGTCGGGTCAACTCAGGCAGCACACCCAAAACCGGAAAAGCAGTGCATAAATCTACAGAGAGACTTCAAATGACATGCGGGTCAGTGTTACCCTTGCCCGCTGAAAAATTTGCACTTTATTGATTAACTTGAGTATTTGAGAATTTTGTATGAATAAGAACCTGAACAGCCTGAATAATATCCGCACGCTTCGCGCCGAGGCACGCCATCTGACTGTGGCTACGCTGGAAGAGTTACATCAGAAATTAGAGGCCGTGGTGAACGAGCGTCGCGAAGAGGAAAATGCGCGGGCAGCAGAGGCGCGTGAGAAGGCGGAGAAACTGGCCTTCTACCAGGAGCTGTTGCAGGAAGAAGGCATTGATCCGGCGGAGCTGGTCAACAGCACCCCGACCCCGGCTCCCGGTAAAAAGAAACGGGCGAAGCGTCCGGCGAAATACCGTTACAGCGATGATCAGGGCCAGGTTCACTTCTGGACAGGTCAGGGCCGGACGCCCAGCGTGATCAAAACAGCCATTGATAAGGGTCAGTCGCTGGATGATTTCCTGATCTGATCAGGGTGAACGTACTGCCGTTACGCTGGTGGGCCGCTGCAGCCGATGGCGGTATTCAGGCATGAGCAGGGTCTGGTCCTTGCCCTGGTCATGCCCCATCCCGCCGCGTATGTTATTAAACACCGGTCGATCAAGAAACTGTGCCTGCCTACCTTCCCCTAAGTCGGCACCACCATGCGCCAGCACGATGGCAATGTCATCGTGCTGGCGAGAATATCGGGACAGCAGTCGATACCTGATGCGATACCCGTCGAAGTTTTCAGCCCCTCCTGTCAGTGATAAAAGGCATCGCTTTCAGATTCGACAGGATTACGCCAGACTGCCTGATAGAGAAATGACTATCCCTCTGAAAGGAGTTCCCTGTGAACCATCTTTGGAAACTGCACTGGCTGGAGGCATCAGGTGAGGTCAGGCAGTACGAATCGGTTATCGTCAGGGAAGCTGAAACCGCCTTCCACCATCTCTCGTGCGTAACAGACGTTCCACGTCTGGATATATTAATTCAGTGTGTACCGGAGGCTGTGATACCTGAAATAGGTTTTGCAGGCAGGGCTTACAGTTCGACATTGTTCGGCATGGCCATTGATCCGGCAAACCCGAACCTGTCCCGGGAGCTGCAAAATGGCAGGCTGATACGGCAGATCGTGCACGAGGTCCATCACTGTCTGCGCATGCGCGGGCCCGGGTATGGCTGGACGCTGGGCGAAGCATTAGTCAGCGAAGGTCTGGCCGGTCAGTTTGTCTGCTGGCTGCTGGAAACAGCGGCAGAACCCTGGGAGTGTGCCATCGAGCGCAGTGAATTACAGGCTAACCCGGTCCCACTGACGACGCTGCAAAGCGCCCGGTACGACCATTCAGCCTGGTTCTTCGGCACCGGTGCGTATCGCCGATGGTATGGGTATACGCTGGGCTATCAGATGGTTGCCGCCTGGCATCGTCGTCATCGGGCATGTCCGACAGAAAAATGGTTCGGCGTCACAGCAGATGACGTCATTGCCGCGGCTCTGGAAGAGGGATTAGTCACACAGTGAAGATAAAAAAAATGCCGCAGCAGGTTGCTGCGGCATGACTATTCAGGCTTCCATCAGAAATCGGCTTTCAGTACCACACGGTAATTGGCTTTACCGGCACGAACGTGGTCCAGCGCCTTATTAATGTCAGACATCGGGAAATACTCAACCTGAGGGGCAATGTCAGCACGGGAAGCGAGGCGCAGCAGAGAGCGCAGCTGCCCTGGCGAACCGGTAGACGACCCCGTCACCGCCTTGTCACCCATGATCAGTTCGAAAGCACTCACTTCAATCGGTTTCAGCACGGCACCCACGGTGTGGAATTTGCCCTGAGGAGCCAGCGCAGCGAAATAGGGCTTCCAGTCGAGGTCGACAGCGACGGTGCTCAGGATCAGGTCAAAACGACCCGCCTGTTTCTTCAGGGCTTCAGCGTCGCGGCTGTTAACCACTTCGTCCGCACCCATATCCAGAATTGACTGCTTCTTATCCGGAGTTGAACTGAAGGCCACAACTTCGGCGCCCATCGCGTGCAGGATCTTAATCGCAATGTGGCCCAGACCACCGATACCAATCACGCCGACGCGGCTGGTGGCAGTAATGTTGCTCATCAGCAGCGGTTTAAAGACGGTAATCCCGCCACACAGCAGAGGACCCGCGGTCGCTGCATCCAGCTTCTCCGGCAGCGGGATCACCCACTGCCAGTCAGCGCGCAGCTTCTCGGCAAAACCACCTTTGTTCATGATGGTCGGGATACTGCCCTGCTGGCAGTTAACCTGTTCGCCGTTGATACAGGCATCACAGTGCTGACAGCTTTTTGCCGTCCAGCCAATGCCCACTCGCTGACCGACAGAGAGTCCTTTGTTTTTAGCCGCATCACCCAGGGCAGAGACCCGGCCGATGACTTCGTGTCCGGCGATCACCGGAAACTGAGAGATGCCCCATTCGTTGTCGATCATCGACAGGTCTGAGTGGCAGACGCCACAATACTCGACCTCGACTTCAACTTCTTCGGCTGCCAGCTCGGCGGCATCGTACTCATAGAGTTCCAGGGCCTGGCCAGCCTGCATGGCTGCATAACTTTTGATTTTCATTTATACCTCTGCGTGGTTAATCACCGACAAGTGTAACAACTGCGGGCGCGGCTTGCCTGGCCGATGCGCTTATATCGCAATTTCTTACATTTTATCGAGATAAATCAGCCTTTAACCTGTGCGCCGGAGAGCGTCTGCAGCACCTTGAGCTGGGCTACTGCCTCCTGCATCGCGTCCATGCCCTGCGTGAGTTCACGCAGGCTGCCGAGGTGCTTCGCAATATCGGCGCGCTCATGTCGCGTCTGCTGATTCATGGCAGCCAGCGTGTCGGCTGCGCTGATGCTGCGCTCTGCCATCTGCGCGGCGGTCTGCGCTGAATCACTGGCCACCAGCCGGATACGTGAGATGGTGCTTACGGCCTCACTGATGTTACTCGCGGTCGCTTCAGCCTGCTCTTTCGACGAGTGCGCCAGCCGACGAACCTCGCCCGCCACCACGGCAAAGCCGCGTCCCGCCTCGCCTGCGCGCGCCGCTTCGACTGCCGCATTCAGGGCCAGAATATTGGTCTGGAAAGCAATGTTGCTGATGCCGTGCGTAATGTCGTTGATGCCGTTAGAGATTTTCTCCAGATCGTCCAGTCCCTCATCCAGCCGGCCCTGTGCCTGCTGACTTTCCGTCGCGATGTTACTGATGTTACGGATGCTGCTCTCTGCCAGGCTCAGGGTTTCGCCCTGGCTCTGGGTCGCCAGTTCCAGAACCGGCAGCGCTTCCATCAGCGGAGTCAGTGCCTGCTGATAGGTAATGACCCGATCAAGCACCCGCGTCTGGATGCTGTTCAGCGCTTCCCAGCGACGCAGACCGCGTTGCGCGTAATGCGCGGCATAACCGGCATATTCCACCGGGAACTGGCTCATGGCTTTCACATCGCGATTGAAGAACACCAGCGCCGAAAGCGTCTGATTGATCGGCACGCCCAGAATTTCGCCAAAGCTGGAAAAACCGGCAGCGGCAATCCCTTTAAAGAAATGAGCATTGTGCAGCTTGTCGGTATTGCCGACGCGGCGCAGGATACAGTCATTCATCAGAATCGCCGCCGGTTTTCCATGCTGAGCGGTGAACGCCTGCCACTCCTGCTGCGTCGTCTGCTGGAAATCTTTTTCCTGCATCAGGAACAGCCGGTCGCCAAACTCCAGGTCGCAGAAAAACTGCACGCCGCTGGATTCGATTTTGGCAATGGAGCGGATGAAAAACTCATCCCCGACTTTGACACCAAAGGTTAACCCTTTCAGCCGCTCGGCCAGTTGCGCTTCACTGCAGTTGAGGTGTTCGCACAGCGCCGGAACAAAGGGCTGCTGCTGACCGTGACGGTTAAATACCGAGGTGACGGTGCGCGCGACCGGGTCAGCTTCAGCAATCAGCCAGCTCTGATCGCGTGGCGTAAAGTTCTGACTTTTAAACGGCGCAAAGGATTTTCCTGGCGCCATCTGGCAGAAAACGATCACCGCTTTGCCCTGCAGCACCTTGCCACCGACACCGATCCAGGTGCCATCAAAGGAGATCCGGCCGCCCGCTGAACCGCCAATGGCCAGGCAGGGGAAGCGGCCGCTTTTGTACCAGGCCTGCATCAGAAAACCTTCTGATGCGGAAAGCCCGTCACAGTAAATCATGGCGAAAGTACGGTCGGCAGAGAGCGGCATCCGCACCGGCAATCGCGCCAGCTCCTGCTGGATAGCGCTGATGCGCTGGCTGGCGGTCTGCGTATCGGCGACGTGAAGATCGACAATGTGCGTCTCATGACGGGCGATCAGCGTGTCCGGCAGCCAGAGATAGCTCCCTTCCGGACCATTCCCCTCACAGTAAGTGCTCTGTGGACGGCTGCTGCTCAGCGCGCCATTCGAGGAGAGTGTCAGCACCGTCAGATCGGCAGACGTAAAGCGTTGCCAGGCCTGACTGACCCGCCGGAAATCCGCCTCAGGCGGAACAAAGGTCATCAGGATCCCGCCCGCGCGTGCGCTCAGGCCGATGGAAGAGAGTGAAGCAGGCATTGCACGGCAATCGTAAGTGCCATTTGCAGGCTGGCTGCTACGCCGGAGACGCGCAGCAGGCAGGCGACTTTTGATCGTCTTGATGATCGACATATTATTATTTTCGCTTTTATAAGATTAACTTACGCATAAATTTTGCGTTTACTGGTGTGTAAAAGGAGGGCTAAATGCAGGTCCGTTCGCGTTCAGAACTCGGCGCTGAGTACCGGTTTCGTCAATGATCGGCGGGCTCAACGCCTATGGGTTATCGCCCGTAGTAGGAAAACCTTTAACGATTGCTGCAGGTGGTTTAATCAATGAATTTGTTACATTTTATTAGCATAAAGTAAACCCGTACAGCGGCAGACCAGGAAGATATAAAGCTGCGCGGGCCTCTCTTCCGCCGCATCCGGATAAACGATGTGGCCGCACGGTTTCAGGAACTGAGCGGCACACTTTCCCGCTACCCTTCGTTCTGCTCCTGCCAGTGTTCTTCGCACCGCGCCCGCGCTTCAGCGGGCAGATCGCGCAAATCTGGCAATGTATCGCCGGAGCCGTAGCCCATTGATCCTGTTGCCTCCTGCTGTTCATCCTGCGCAGCGAAAGTAAGTTTCTCTTGCTGGGCCTGCCAGCTCTCGCCCTGCTGCCGGTAGATCACCGCATAAGTGGGCGTCTGGTCATCATCACCATAAATTTCATATTTCTGCTTCTGTCCACCGGAACCCAGCTCCAGCGTGTCGATTAAGGTGTCATTACGCATTGCGTTCTCCTTTTTCGTCAGGTTTTTAAGCGTAGTTCAACTGCCATGACCCTGCCGGGGCTAAAAATTCATTCATTACCCCTCCGCTTATCAAGGAATTCATCGTCAGCCTTTGCTTAAACGAAGCGGACGACTATCCTTCCTGCTGTGACTAGCTAGTCCTTTTTATCTCACGGAACACTGATAGGAGGTCTTTCTATGACACAACAGAAATACAGAGGTGGTGCCGGTAATTTTGCCAACGATCCAGAACGCGCGAGTGAAGCTGGCAGTGCAGGAGGCAAGGTCAGTGGGGGCAATTTCAAAAATGATCATGAAAAAGCCAGGGAAGCGGGTCGGAAAGGAGGCAAGATTAGTCGCCGTCCTTCTAAGTAGTTCTGAATAAAGCGCTTTAGGAGTTTGTACGCCATGGAGTGGCATCTCTGCCGACGATGTCCGGTGCTCTCACTCCGCCGTTTCGCTCTATTTCCTTCTGAACGTTACCGATACAGGCTGGCAGAGGGAGCGTTTATCATTCGTCTGATGAAGCACCGCGCAAAATAGTCAGTCCTGACTATCCTGAAATAAAGGATATTAATCAGGAGAGAACGATGAAATTTTTCTATTTCGTTTCGCTTATTGCCTCTGCACTCTATTTACTGGCCTTTCTGCCTAAACTCCGCACTCGCCGCGAACCCATTGCCTACTGGGGATGCTGGACTTATCTTGGTGCTAACGCCATTTTCTGGGCCGTTTATGGTGTTCTGCATTACATTTAGTGGAACGCCGTAAGCAAAGCGGAAAACAGCCATTTATTCCGGCTATCCGATTGAAATCAATGGCTGTTTTCACCCACTTCTTCGCAACAGGAGAGGATGATCTCTTCTTCTGTCCGATTGTGGGATATATTGGCAGCACTCTCATGAACCTCTCTGCATAACAGGTACTTTCGGCAATGGCTTTAATCCCTAAAAACTATGCGCGGCTTGAAAGCGGCTACCGTGAAAAAGCACTCAAACTCTATCCCTGGGTGTGTGGTCGCTGCTCGCGCGAGTTTGTTTATTCAAACCTGCGTGAACTGACGGTTCATCATATTGACCATGACCACACCAACAACCCGGAAGATGGCAGTAACTGGGAACTGTTGTGTCTCTATTGTCATGACCATGAACACTCGAAGTATACCGAGGCGGACCAGTATGGCACCCGCGTCGTGGCAGGCGAGGATGCACAAAAGGATGTCGGTGAAGCCACCTACAATCCTTTTGCTGACCTGAAATCGATGATGAATAAGAAGAAGTAACCTCTGCCCTTCCCGCCTGTCGGGTCGCTGAACGCGCACTGACAGGCTCAGATCCTTCACTGCCGGGCGGTATAAAAATCACCCTGCAACTGACACGCCTGTTGCCCGCTGTCCACCTCCAGACAGAGATCGACATCCTCACCAAACCCGCGCTGCTGAAGTTCCCGGGCTGAAGAGCACTCGCGAAGGGATAGCGGATTCATCTGCTGCCAGGCGGCGACCGCCCCCTGCGCTTCCGGGGAACAGCGGTCACGTCCGATAGCGGCAATAATGCCGCCTGCGGCCAGATAGTCTTCGATCGCAGGGCGAAGCGTGCCGTCAGGCCAACGCTCGCCGCAGGGGATAACCAGGACGCGCCGGAAGTCACGACAGGCTCTGGCAGTGAGTAAGAGATTCCGGAAACAGCCGCTGAATACCGTCACGCCATTCTCCCGCGCCAGGAACGAAATCGCTGAACCATTGGGAGAGGGAAGCACCAGTTTTTCGCCCGCGGCCAGTTTTTGCATCGACGCCGGAGAGAGACTGAAACCGCCTGAACCACTCAGCCTGTCAGGACTGGCTGCTCTTGCTCCGATGCTGTCTGCATAGGTCAACGCAGAGGCATCTTTCCAGGGGTACGGATAAACCTGTGCGCCCTGGTCGACCGCCAGACTGACACAGGTGGAAAATGACATGACGTCAACGATGACAATACAGTCCACATCCTGAGCAACGTAACCGACGGCCGCGGGCCCCCACTCAAGACGGATGTCAGACTGCGCCTGATTACACCACTGCATCTCTTATCCTCCGTGGCATGCTGCCACGCATCGCCAGCGATCATGCGCCAGATTGCCAACGGGCGCTCGTCAGTCAGAATATCAGGCTGCGCAGGAAGAAAACGATGGCTGAAATAAATGTTTGAAAATCAATTTCCTGGCCAGCTATAGTCAGCCAGAGAACATAAGCGACGATGCCGGAGCAGAACGATGATTTCAAAAGAGAATGCGGAACATTATCAGTGGGGTGACGGATGCGACGGCTGGTACCTGGTCAACCGCCAGGACATGTTAATCATTCACGAAAAAATGCCGCCCGGCACGCGTGAGAAACGGCACTATCATGCAGCGTCCAGACAGTTTTTCTTTGTCCTTAGCGGGGTGCTGACGATGGAGCTTGACGGCACCGTACGGGATATCAGCGCGCAACAGGGTATCGAAATCCCCCCGCAATCTGCACATCAGGCGCAGAATAACGGTGATGGCGCGGTCGAATTTCTGGTTATTTCGCATCCCACGACGCGCGGGGATCGTGAAGATATAGCCTGAGCAACCGCCTCTGTCATTACGGCAGGCGCGAAACACAAGAATACGCTGCCGTCATATTTACGCTGAACAGGCACGCTGCAACCTCTGCTGATATTGCCCTTCTGCGGCTGTGAATATTATTGCCGCATTAATGCAGGTCAGAAAATTTATCGACACAACTTTCCCTATCAGAAACTAATTAATTTCCGGGTACTTTCCGCGCCATTCACTTTTGTTAAAACAAATAAAAAACAGTCTTTTAAAAAGTTAAACTCGATACCAATGCTTATCAAATCTGAATTACTCACGATATTCCTGTTAAATCAGGACAGTCCGCCTCGCTTATTTCCCGACAAAAACAGCGCGGCGCTCTGCTTATTTTCGCGCTGAAAAGGATGGTGCGCCGGGCACAGAAACATTTTGAGAAAGAATTTCGCGACATATTAGCCAGAATCCACGCGGTTAACGATTTTCTGTACCAGACTTAGCCGATAACAATAGAGACAATGTGGAGCATTATGAAAGAGCAAAATCGCACAAATGGCATTGCCCCTTATGGTGGCGCGGCCGGTGGCTGGGGTGCATTAAAGGCGGTTGCCGATGCTATCCGCGGCCAGATGTCTGTAAAACAGGATGTTATCGCCCTGTTCAAAGTTAACCAGCCGCAGGGCTTTGACTGCCCGGGATGTGCCTGGCCGGATCCGCAACATGCCTCGTCCTTTGAATTCTGCGAAAACGGGGCAAAAGCCGTTTCATGGGAAGCGACCAGCAAACGCACCACACCCGCATTCTTTGCCGCCCATACGGTGACAGAGCTATGGGAGCGCAGCGCACTGCACCTTGAGGGCGAAGGCCGCCTGACGCATCCGATGAAGTACGATGCCGCATCTGACACCTATCAGCCCATCGAATGGGAGACCGCGTTTCGTGAGATTGGTGAACACCTGCGCAGTTATGAAGACCCGGACAGCGTGGAGTTTTACACCTCCGGCCGGGCCTCAAATGAAGCCGCGTTTCTGTGGCAGCTCTTCGCCCGCGAATATGGCACCAATAATTTCCCCGACTGCTCAAACATGTGTCATGAACCCACCAGCGTCGGACTGCCGGAGTCCATCGGCGTCGGCAAAGGCACGGTGGAGCTGGAGGACTTCGACCACTGCGACCTGGTGTTATGCATTGGTCACAATCCCGGTACGAATCACCCACGCATGCTGGGGACGCTGCGCGAAGTCGCTAAGCGCGGTGGCACGATTGTGGCGATCAACCCCCTGCGGGAGCGCGGTCTGGAGCGCTTTACCTCACCGCAAAGCCCGATAGAGATGCTGTCGCTCAGCTCGACTGAACTGGCCTCAACCTATTACAAAGTACGGGTGGGCGGCGATGCAGCGATGCTGAAAGGGGTGATGAAAATCCTGCTGACCCTGCATGAAGAAGCGCTGAGTCAAGGCAAACCGGGCGTCATTGATGAGGCGTTTATCACCCAGCACACCGAAGGCTTCGACGCGCTGAAAGCCGACCTGGAGAGCACCGACTGGGATCATATCCTGAAGGTCTCAGGGATGACGCGTGAAGAGATCCAGCACGTTGCCCGGCTCTATGCCAGCGCTGAACGCACGATTATCTGCTACGGCATGGGGATCACTCAGCACCAGTACGGCACCCAGAATGTGCAGCAGATTGCCAACCTGCTGCTGATGCGCGGCAACATCGGTAAACCCGGTGCAGGTATCTGTCCGTTACGCGGTCACTCCAACGTTCAGGGCGACCGCACGGTGGGCATCACGGAGATCCCGCCGCAATCGCTGCTGGACAGTATTGAGAAAGTGTTTGGCTTCCGGCCGCCGCAGAAGCATGGTCATGGTGCCGTTGAGGCGATTAAGGCGATGCGCGATGGCAAAGCCAAAGCGCTGCTCTGTCTGGGTGGTAACCTGGCAGAAGCGATCTCCGATCCACAGGTCACCTTCCCGGCGATGCGCAATCTCGATCTGGTTGTGCATATGGCGACCAAGCTGAACCGCTCACACCTGCTGCTCGGCAGGCATAACTATCTGCTGCCGGTGCTGGGCCGCACGGAGACGGATGTGCAGGCAACGGGCGCGCAGAGTGTGACGGTAGAAGATTCGATGTCCATGGTGCATGCCTCGCGCGGCTCGCTCGAACCGGCATCGCCGCATCTCAAATCGGAACCGGCACTGGTGGCCGCGCTGGCTAAAGCGACCCTGCCAGACAGCGTGGTGGACTGGTCCGCGATGGCAGCCGATTACAGCCGCATCCGTGACGCCATCGAAGCGGTCTTTCCGGCGTTCGAAAACTTCAACGAGCGGATTAAGCACCCGGGTGGATTCCGGCTCTATAACGCCGCATCAGAACGCGTCTGGCATACGCCTTCCGGTAAGGCGCAGTTCAAAGTGATGCAGGGCATCAATGAAGATCCCCGATCGCTGAAATGCCATGACCTGGTGCTGACCACCCTGCGCAGTCACGACCAGTACAACACGACCCTTTATGGGCTGAACGATCGCTATCGTGGCGTCACGGGCCGTCGTGATGTTCTGTTTATTAATGCCGAAGAGGCGGAAAAACGCCAGTTGCGGGTGGGCGACCGTGTCGATTTGATGGCGCTGGACCCGGAGGGCAATCCTACCTCCCGCCAGATGAAAAACCTGACGATTGTGATAATCGATATGGCACCCGGATCGGTCGGGGCCTACTATCCGGAAGCCAACGTGATGGTGCCGCTCGACAGCCACGACACGCAGAGCGGCATTCCGGCTTACAAAAGTATTCCGATCGCCATGACGCGCGTGACGGAGGAGACGCAGACGACGTCGGGTGTGCTGCGCTGATCCCGCGTGTCGCAAAGGGTAAGACCTGATGTTACCAGCGTGGCCGGCGTGCCGGTCACGCTGGTTTTTTCGTCCCGGCCAGGCGGCCCGCAGCGCCGGATTTAACACTGCCAGAGCACCTGCCGTGAAGCAGACCTGGCAAAATCATCCTATACCTTACCGGGCTAAAACGGTTTCATTCGCTATCCTCTCTTAACTGCCTGCGCTGACCGTCAGCGCCTCACCGGAAAATTGCCATGTTTCACCTGATTTTCAGCTTACCCAGCTGGTATGTCATTGCCCGCGTCATTATTCCTTTGTCCCTGCCCCTGTCCGCAAAAATCCTGCTCTCTGCACTGGCGCTGCTGGCCTCTCAATATCTGCTGGTGAGTCGCTTCACATCCGGCGGGATCTTCTCGGCCGAGATGCCCCGCGCCATCATCATTCTGTTTAACTGGGCTTACGGCACCGTGCTGCTGCTGGCCGTGTTTCAGATCGTGCTGGATGCTGTCATGCTGCTAGCCCTGCTGCTGCGACATCCGCTGCCGCTGTCACCCGGTGCGCGCTATCTGACCGTCCTGCTGGCGATGGGGCTGGCGGCTTTCGGGGTTCAGCAGGCAATACGGGTGCCTCCCGTCAAAGAGGTGACGCTGTTCCTGCCGAATCTGCCTGCTGAGTTTGATGGCTATCAGCTTCTGCAACTGACCGACCTGCATATCACGCGACTGTTTAATGCTGCCTGGACCCGCGCCATGGTGGAGCGGGCGATGTCCCTCCGGCCCGACCTTATTGTGGTGACGGGGGATGTAATCGATGGCAGCCTGGAACACCGGCGGCATGATGTTGCGCCACTGCACGGTCTGGCTGCGCCCGACGGCGTCTGGGCCATCACCGGCAATCACGAATATTTCTTTCATCAGGCGATCTGGACGGCGCATCTGGCTTCGCTGGGACTGCAGCCGCTGCTTAACAGCCATACGGTGATTCAGCGCGGTGAAGCCAGCCTGGTCATTGCGGGTCTGCCCGACGCCTCCGCGCCGCGCCGACAGGCGACCGGCCCCGATCTGGCCCGTGCGCTGGAGCAGGTTCCCAAAAACGCCCCCATTATTCTGCTGGACCACCAGCCACGTCATGCCCGCGAGAACGCCGCACAGGGTGTCGATGTGCAGCTCTCCGGCCATACGCACGGAGGCCTGATTGTCGGGCTGGATCGCCTGTTTGCAAAACCCAACGCCGGTTTTGTTTCCGGGCTTTATCAGGTCGGCAGAATGCAGCTTTATGTCAACAACGGCACGGCGCTCTGGCCTGGCATGGCGATCAGGCTGGGCCGCCCCTCGGAGCTGACCCGGATTACCCTGCGCCGTCAGCCCTGAGGCGATAAAGGCGCCGCCGGGTGCGCATCATTCCGATCGAGACAAAGGAGAACATCATGACCCTGTTATGTACCGCCTGTGGCACCGCCTATCCTGCTTCGGCCACTCATCAGCACTGTAAAATCTGTGAGGATGAACGTCAGTATATCCCGGCTTCGGGTCAGGGCTGGATCCCGTTCGACCAGCTGCGCGCCAGCCATGCCAATAAATGGACGGCACACAGTGAGGCGCTGTTAAGTTTTAAAACCGTGCCGGCTTTTGCCATCGGCCAGCGCGCTTTTCTGCTGCGGACGCCGCAGGGCAACGTGCTGTGGGACTGCCTTGCCAACCTTGATGATGCCACCTTTACGCTGATCGCGGCGCTGGGCGGCATTGATGCCATCGCGATTTCACATCCGCACTACTACACCACGATGCAGGAGTGGGCAGAGGCGTTTAACGCGCCCATTCATCTGCATGCCCGTGATCGGCAGTGGATCGTCCGGGAGAGCCCGCATATCCGGCTCTGGCAGGGCGACTCGCTGACGCTGATGCAGGGTGTGACGCTGTTACGGCTGGGGGGGCATTTCCCGGGTGGCTGCGTGCTGCACCGGGACGAAGGCGACGGGATCATTCTGGCGGGTGATATTCTGCAGGTTACGCCGGGTGCGCATGGCGTGTCGTTTATGTGGAGCTATCCGAACATGCTGCCGCTCTCTGCGGCGACGGTTGGCGACATTCTGCAGCGGCTCTCGGGTGTGACATTCGGACAGCTTTATGGCGCCTTTGAAGGTCAGGATATTCTTCAGCAGGCGAAAGAGAAGGTGATGCGATCGGGAGAGAAGTATCTTGCCTGTCTGCAGGATCATCAGGCGTGACACAGTAACCGAACAGCCGCCCCTTCAGGCGACGGCTGTTCCGGTCTTATCAGGCCGTTTTAAACAGCGCGACCAGGGTACGCAACTGCACGGCCCGCCCGGCAAGCTCATCCGCAGAAGAAGCGGACTCTTCAACCAGCACGGCGTTCTGCTGGGTGACCTGATCCATCTGATTGACCGCAATATTGACCTGCGAAATGCCGCTGGTCTGCTCTTCCGTAGAGGAGGAGATATCGCGCATCAGCTGAGAAGTCTGTTCAATCGCGCTGACGCTCTGCTTCACTCTGTCGCCTGCGTTCCGGGCCATCGTGATCCCTTCCTGCGCATGAAGCACCGACTGCTCAATCAGACTCTTGATCTCTTTGGCTGCTGTCGCTGAACGCTGTGCCAGCGCCCGCACCTCTGAGGCAACAACGGCAAAGCCTTTACCCTGCTCTCCGGCACGCGCCGCTTCAACCGCCGCATTCAGTGCCAGAATGTTGGTCTGGAAAGCAATGCTGTCGATTACCGACGTGATCTCTTCAATTTGTCCCGAACTGCCGCGGATTTTGTGCATGGTTTCCATCACCGAATCCATGGCCGAGCCACTGGAGAGGGCCGCCTGCGTCGCAGAATCCGCGCGTTCAGAGGCAAAGCGGGTGTTCTCGGCATTCTGCTGCATGATGGACGCCAGTTGCTCCATGCTGGCAGCCGTTTCCGCCAGGGACGCCGCCTGCTCTTCGGTGCGTGACGAGAGGTCGCCATTGCCGCGGGCAATCTCTTCCGACGAGCTGGCGATGGTCGCGGCGTTGCCTTTGATATCGGAGACCAGCTGGGCAAGACGCTGCTGCATCTGCATCAGGGCATTCAGCAGCTCAGCCATTTCGTTGCTGCCGGACACGGTCAGCTCCGCCGTCAGATCACCGGCGGCGACGCGACTGGCGACTTCCACGGCCTCTCTGACCGGCCGGGTGACCGAACGGGTGATCATCACGGCCAGCAGGATCGCCAGCAGGGCAATCGCCAGAAGCCCGGACAGCAACAGATACTGTGCATGTCGGCGCTCATCGATTTGTGACTGCAGGAGTATCTGCAGCTGGTTGCTGCTCTGACTGCCCAGCATGCCATAGCGATTAATCGCTTCGGTTAAGATACGGACATATTCTACCGGCGTAATCGTGACATTCCCGGTCACAATCGCCCCTTCAGCCTGCTGCAGAGCATTCAGAGCCTGCTGTCTGGCATTCTGCGCCAGCTCGCCGAACATCGCTTTGAGATCCGGTTCAATGGTGAATACCTTATCCATGTTACTGCTGAACTGTGACAGCGCCGTTTTGCCATTATCGATCTGGAAGGCCAGGCGGCTGCGATCGGCATCAGAGATGTTACCGCTGGCGATCAGTGAAGCCCCCCCGCCACGGATCTGACCCAGCGTCTCGGTCAGCAGCGGCAGTCGGCTATAAACACTGACGATCAGCTGGTAGGTATTCAAATCAGCATCCAGTGAGAGCTGGTAGTAATCCAGTACATCCTGATTCGTTTCCAGCAGAACCTGGATCAGATGCGTGTGCCGTGCCAGGCTGGTCGCCAGCGTCAGTCGTCCGCCCACCAGATCTTCCTGCAGCTGACGCCACTCCTGATTAACCTGGTCCAGACGCGTTAATGGCTGCGCCTGCTCACTGCTTTGACGCAGATCGGCAGCAATGCTTTCAGATACGCTGTTAATCTGGGTCACTAACGCCAGACGCGGTGGGTTATCCATTCTGTTCTGGCCAATGGCGATGGCGCTTTCTGCCCGATGACGCTGCAGCAGGCTCAGCAGCTGCAGTACTTTTTTCTCAACCGGAATACCGGTGAGTTCAACTTTCTTGGTGTCAATGAGCTGGTTGCCCGTCTGAATAAAGAGAAAAGTGGGTAAAACAAACAGCACCAGTGCAAAGGCTCCCAGTAAAAGGAATTTTGCTGGCAAATTAATCCGGTCGAGTACTTTTTTCATTCTTTTCCGCTCTGATGTGTTAAGCATGCAGGTGATGTCATACCCAAAATGGGTAATGTAATTTTATTTTTACGAATTCTTCATATGCAGCCCATAGCGGTTTGCGCGTAGCACGAAGCCGCCTGAAGGCAATGAAATTTACTTAGTTAAATAAAGGGCTGGATAACAGCAAGAGAGAGTATAGATTGCGCCAGGTTATTTTACAGTGAATAAACAGACGATAGTTACAGCCACTTTCACTTAAGCCAAACCGAAAAATAACGACAGATATCAATGCCATGAACGCTTCCTGACAAATATCACCTGTAAAGCCTTAAGCCAGACTTCAGCATCAACATCTGGAAAATAAAGAAATTAAAGTTAGCCCGGAATCAGCCGATACTAGCTGCCGTCTTTTTTCAGGAATAATTATCATTAAGGATAAGAGATTAATTTATCCTTCCCGGGCAATTAATATTCAAACCGTTATTACCGGGCAGGCCCTGAAAATATAATAAATGAAATCGTTTTCATTTAATTTAAAGAAGCGTGATGCGTTGAAATAAAAATGAAATAAAGGCAAAAAAAAAGCCCCCACAATGTGGAGGCTTTTCGGGAACAGCTTAAAGCTTAAAAGCTTTCCCAGTTTGCTTTGCTCAGGTCAACACTCTGCGGTTCAGGCTGACGGCTCTTTTTAGCCGGACGGAAGGCAGAAGCGGTCTGTGGCTGCAGCTGCGGTGCAACACGGCCTGAGCTTTCAACGGTAAAGGTCGAGACCAGCGCCGACAGCGTTTCGGCCTGTTCCTGAAGTGATTTCGAGGCAGAAGAGGCTTCTTCCACCAGCGCGGCGTTCTGCTGCGTCACTTCGTCCATCTGGCCAATCGCCTGATGAACCTGCTCAATGCCTTTGCTCTGCTCAGAGGTAGCCGCGGCAATCTCATTGACCAGATCGGCGACCTGCTGGATCGCGTGACGCACGTTTTCGCTGTTTGAACCGACGCTGTTGGCCTGCTCTAAGCCGTGCTCAACCTGCGAAACGGACGTGGAAATAAGGTCTTTGATTTCGCGGGCAGCCGACGAGGAGCGTTGTGCCAGGTTACGCACTTCCGACGCAACCACGGCAAAACCGCGACCATGTTCACCGGCACGTGCTGCTTCCACCGCCGCATTCAGCGCCAGAATATTCGTCTGGAAGGCGATGCCTTCAATCAGCCCGGTGATTTCCGAGATTTTGGCCGAGCTGGCGCGAATATCATCCATCGTGGTGAGCATCTGCTTCACAGCCGTTCCGTTCTGGATCGACATATGGTTGGCGTTATTCGCCAGACTGCTGGCCTGATGCGCGCCTTCGGAGTTCTGCCGCACCGTTTCACTCAGCGTGGCCATGCTCGCTGAGGTCTGCTCCAGCGAAGCAGCCTGCTCCTCGGTGCGGGCAGAGAGATCTTCGTTACCTGCTGCGATCTGCGTTGAACCCGTACTGACTGATTGCGCAGCATGATTCACCGAGAGCAGCGTGCCAGAGACGCGCGCCAGCAGCTGATTAAACGCCATGGCCGTCTGGCCAATCTCATCCTTACGGCTGACATCCGCAGTATGCGTCAGATCAAGCGTGTGGCTGACCTGGGTCATGGTATTCACGATGCCAGAGAGGCTTCTCTTGATGCCCACGATCACCTTAACGGAGAAGGCAGCCAGAATCAGGATCACCAGTAATGATCCTACTGACATCGCCCACAGGGTCTGGGTGTAGACGCGTTTGTTTTCAGCACGCAGCTGTTCGCCGATGTCGATGTTCAGCTGAATCTGACGGGTGAAGTCCGCTTCCATTTTACGGGTTGCAGCGCCCACACCATTTTCACTCTGCAACAGTGGCAGGGTGACTGCGTCATCATGAGCGCGCGATGCGGCAAGGAAAGCCGGCAGTGCACTGCGCACCGCATCCAGATTCCTGTTAGCCTGTTCTGTCATCGCCTTGTCTTCATCGCTGGAGATGTCATTGGCCATGTAATAATCGTTCAGCGATTTAATCTGCTGCAGCAGATTATTAATGCGCTCTTCTGCAGCGGGGAACTTTGTCTCATCGCTGGTGCTGTGATAGCGGTAAAGAGCAATGCCTAACTGATTGGTTACGCTGATCGATTTATTCAGATCGCGAATACTGGGTATCGCGTTCACCTGCACATATTCAAAACGGGACTGAAAACCCGAAATTACAGATAACGAGATAATCACCAGTGCAATCAGTGACATTGCAAGCAGTGAGAAAATCATTACCAGACGCTGTGTAATAGTCATAAAGCACCCCTGGGGAGAAAGAATAATTTGAACAAAAGTTAATGCTGGATCGTTCTTATCGGCTTTCTTCAGCGGGGCTTTAATTGATCGCGGGAGATATATTTTTTTATTTTTTTCTTGCGCCTGACGCAGAGTGAACTAACAACGCAAAGAGGCTGATTCTTATTCTCTTTTAGAGTTAACATATTATTTACATCCCGCCATCCATGCTCACTTTCCTCCCTTAACTCTTTATCGTTATATGCAGCAACAATGCCGGATATAAGCACTGAATGTCAGTTGTGGCGATCTGATAATAACGTGGCTGATTTAACAGCAGTGCTCAGGTAATCGGCAACGCTAAGCCTGCTCTTCTCCCGGAGAGGGTACACGGCGGCTGTCAGCGGCAGAACGCGACAGCGAAATCCTGCCCTGTCAGCGCGCTCAGCAGCCTCAGGGCATGGCAAACCTCGTTGTGGCGGGAGCACCTGCAACTCGGATTTTAGCCATTTGTGGCAGGGCCAGATTAAATTAGTGAATTGACTGGCGGAATGCTGATTCTGGTCTATGCTCACTGGCCCGACCAGGTTTTAACCTGCCGGACAGCACTAACGCTTACAATAAAAAAAGGTAGTCATCATGGATTTAGCCACATTTGAAACCAGAACCGGTCTTTGGCCACACATGCAGTTTACGGATGTTGAATATGAAGCATGCAGCAGTGGCGTTGAGATCTACGCCATTGATGTCACCCGTCAGACCAAGAGCAAGCTGTTTATCTGTCGCGTTGCAAACGAACAGCAGGCGGCCTCGCTGACGGCACAGTTTAAAGAGTGGTTACCGAAAATTAAGCTGAAAAAACGCAAAGTGGCTCTGAATATGGCCCGCACGGGCTGCGAGAAGAGCTATTCTGCCAGGCCTAACTACCAGGACCGCGCCGGGTTGCGTCAAAGCAGCGTCAGGGCCTGATTGCGGCCTCAGCCTGTCTCTGCAGGCAGGCTGAGTGCCTGATGGTGCTGCGGTGCGCGCTAATTGCGCGCCGCAGGAACCTGAAACAGCCGGCACTCACCCGGTTCGGTGGAGATATCACGGAATGTCGTGATATGGATCTCTATCCAGACATTCGCCGCTCGCATGGTGTGAGGTGTGTTGTGCAGGTCCAGCTGCGTGACAAAGTCCCGGGTGCTGATCGTACACAGCCCCTCGCTATCCCGCCTCATCGCCTCTCTGAATGCGATCCAGACAGCATCATCCTGTTGCATTGCATTGCCCCCGTAACGTCTCACTACCATCAGCTGTATATATAAACAGTATAATTATTCCCGGAGTCGGTCAAGCCTGTCTGGTTTTCGGCTGCGGAGGACGCCCTGCCCTGCCATTTTTATCCGTGTCCGCCAGCGAAACGGGACTTTAATCCAAATCTTAGAAAACGTTTTCATTGGCGTTTAACACATTGATTAACCTAAAAATGCATTAAAGTGATCATTCTAATCATCTGATATCAAACTAAAAAAAGGGTTAACCGCAGCGGCATTCAGGCCGCTTTTGCCCTATCTTTAAATGGCTCTGTAACGAAATCCACTTCCTTTACAGAGTGATCTGACTCCTACCCTTGCCCCCTTAAACAGGGGGCACTTTTTCAGAGAGTGCAGCAGCAGAGATCACGTTTCACCGGCCAGCATGAAAGGGCTGATGAAAGCAACCTGTGAACATCCGATTAACCAGCGCCTCACCAGGGATGCTGTGTCGTTATAATAATGCGCTATATCTTCTGTTCGCCCCCGCTTTAACGGGGGGCTTTTCTGCTTTATTACAATTGCCTGATCGCTGTCCCGGGAAAATGGTGATTAATGCCTCTTAACCCCGGGCGGGATTCACAGCGATATTAATACCGAAAGCAGAACAGCATAATCATTTCAGTTGTGCCCTTAACCCCCGAAATATCTGTGATATGGTTAATAAGTCTCAACTGCCATGCGAGTC
Organism: Pantoea sp. M_10; assembly: GCF_008631515.1. NCBI lineage: Bacteria > Pseudomonadati > Pseudomonadota > Gammaproteobacteria > Enterobacterales > Erwiniaceae > Pantoea > Pantoea sp. M_10. Next base: position 148,924 of record NZ_VWUL01000010.1, read on the forward strand.
CGCTTATGCTCTCCACCCTTATTTACCGCAGCCAGCTTGCGGGTTCTGTCTCGCCGGAGAAACTGCAGGCGCTGGTGGAGCGTGCCAGTGTTAAAAACGCCGCGGCCGAGGTCACCGGGATCCTGCTTTATGACGGGCAGCACTTTTTTCAGGTGCTGGAGGGGAGCGTTGAGAATGTCCACACGGTTTTTCAGCGAATCAGTCAGGACGATCGGCATTTTAATCTGATCGAGCTGATGCGTGACTACGCCCCGGCACGGCGATTTGGTCACGCCGGCATGGCCCTGTTTGATTTGCGAGACTATCAGAAGCATACCGTGGTGGAGGCTCTGCTTGGCCGGGTCACGCTTAATGAGGAGCGTATCCGGCATGATCGGGTCGTCAAATTCCTGCGTTCGTTTGTTGAAGGACGGGATAAAGAGACTTTTATTGAGATCGAACCAGCCAGTCAGTGGACACTGACCACTCCCTCCTCCTCCGCTGTAGCGCTTTCCTGCCCGCCGGCCGCCGATCAGCGCTGTGCGTTTGCGCTGCAGCCGATTGTGGATGCCACAAATCGCCAGATTGTTTCCTGTGAAGCCCTGATCCGCGGTCAGCATGGCGCTTCACCCGCCGACTATTTTTCTCAGCTACCGGAAAGCCAGCGCTATCAGGCCGATCTTCACTCCAAGACCTATGCTTTCCGGCTGGCCGGACAGCTTGGCCTGGGCGATCAGACCCTCTCCGTTAACCTGTTGCCGATGTCACTGGTGATGATCGAGGGGGCGGTCGATCATCTTCTTCAGCAAATCCGGCTGCAGGGATTGCGACCGGAGCAGGTCGTGGTAGAAGTCACTGAAGATGAGGTCATCTCACGCTTTGACGCCTTTCAGTCCGCAGTGCGCCAGCTGAAAGCGGCCGGCATCAGCCTGGCGCTCGACGATTTTGGCGCCGGTTTTGCTGGCCTGTCTCTGTTAGCCGATTTTCAGCCCGACAAAGTTAAAATCGATCGCAAGCTGATCACTGATATTCACCGCAGCGGCCCGCGTCAGGCGATTGTGCTGGCCATCCTGAAATGCTGTCAGGCGCTGGAAATCACGGTCATCGCAGAAGGCGTTGAAAAAATTGAAGAGTGGCTCTGGCTTGAAGGTGCCGGGGTTCGCTATTACCAGGGTTTTCTGTTTGCGCGCCCTGCTCTCAACGCCCTGCCTGCCGTCAGCTGGCCCTCACGACGCCCGGCGTAATCCCGCCTGACTTCCGCTTGCACGCTGCCGTTTTGCTCATAATTTGATGCGGCTCACACCGCTTCGCTGCAAAGAGCAAAAGCTGTGCCATGCTTGATCCATCTGACAGCCATCTGGCCAACAGATATTCATCAGATCCCTGGATAATCACCGAGTTGGGAGAATCACCATGAACGAAGATCGCATTGGCGGTAACTGGAAGCAGTTTAAAGGTAAGGTTAAGGAAAAATGGGGCGATCTCACGGATGACGATATGACCGTTGTGGAAGGGAAGCGCGATCAGCTGGTCGGTAAAATTCAGGAACGTTACGGCTACGAGAAAGATCGTGCCGAGCAGGAAGTGAAAGAGTGGGAAGATTCCAACAAGTATCACTGGTAATCCCCTTTTCCCGCCGGGCGTTTACGCGCCCGGTGCCTGCCCTTTTCTCTCATGGATGTTAACGACCCCGCCCCGCTGTGCAACACCCGATACATTATGGAAATGATTGTTTCTTTATTCATCGCTGGCGCGCATACTACGCTGACTTCCCTGGTGACGGGAGCCCAAAACCTTACGGATACCAATCATGCCTCAACACTCTACCGACACGATATGTGCGCTTGTCGGTGTTCTTCCTGAAACGCTGAGACGCTGGCGCCGCGCCGGGTTGATTACGCCACCGGATGCTGGCGGTTATTCAGATAATCAGCTTACGCGTGCCCTCTATGTGCGGGATATGACGTCAGGCGGCCATACGCTTTTCGATATCCATGCAGCGCTTAACTGGCCCAGTGTTACGCTGCCCGGCGGCTGGGCCTGCCGGGAAGAGGATATGCTGCAGCTGCTCTCTCAGAGCTCAGACGAGGATATTCATCGCGAGTTGCGGATGATGAACATTGACTACTGTGGCGATGATTATGTGAACTGCTACCTGCGCCCGCTTAATCTCTGGCTGCGTACTGACGTCAGCGAAGGGGCAGCGCAGCGTCTTGAGCGTTTTCACACCGCCGTGGTGGGTCAGTGGGAACGCCTGGCGCAGGCCGCCAGACGACGCAGCACCATCCCGCTGTTCCTTGAAGCGGTCAGCGTGACGGATGAGACAGAGATCTGGATGGAAGCGATACGGCTCAACGGACAGGGATTCCGGGTTGAAGTGGCCGCCGAGGCGTCAGGCGTGCCTGCCGTGGCGAATCACCGCTTTGAGCACCATCTGATGTGGTGTGGCGACGGAATTACGCCATCCATGAAGGCAATTTTTCAGTCCAGTCTTGAGGCAGGCGATCCCGTCATGCTGACCGGAACAGACACCCGCGTGAAACTGCCTGAAAACACCCTCTCCGCCAGCGCCTGATTCCATGACTTCTTTTGCCTGCCTGCGATCAAAAAGGCGGAAACAGCCTTTGCCATTTCCGCCCTGCAGCTATCAGTGATGCTCAAGCGTACGCGGACCGCCGATGGCAATCGGAATGCGACGCGGTTTCTCGCTCTCCGGTATCTCCTGAATCAGATCGATACGAAGTAATCCCTCAGCCAGACTGGCTCCGGTGACCTTCATATGCTCCGGAATGGAAAAGTTCAGCTGGAAGTCGTGGCGCGCTATCCCGCGATGGATCCAGCCGCCATTATCCTCCCGGGTCTCGCCTGTCGATTCCTGCGACGCTTTTTCCCTGTGACCGGCGATGGAAAGACGCCCGCCACGTAACTCGATCTCCAGCTCATGCTCTTTCCAGCCAGGCGTGCTGACGGTCAGCGCATAGTGGTTATCCTCCACGCGCTGCAGATCATAAGCGGGAACGGAGGTGACCGGGCTGTCACCCGTCAGCTGACTGAACAATTTATCGATGCGGCTGAAGCGGTCTGAAAAAACGGAATCAGCCAGCGAAGGCAAAACTGAAAAGGGTTGTAGTGACATCGTGATAATCTCCTGAACAGGTTCATCCAAAAGTTCATCTGACCGGTTTCAGATTCCCGATCACCTTCAAAATAGGGATTAGCGCTACATTTTCAAGCCGGGAAATAGATTTTTTCCGCTTCACCGGAGCCTGTTATCACCGGGAATCAAATCAGGATAGCGGGCTGCCGCTATTTTTTATTCTGCGGTGCAAGAACGAAATGAGGATGACGGCCGGCCAGCAGCAGCAGCAACTCATATTCACCCTGACTCAGCAGCGCAGGATTGGCTGCAGCTTCTTTCGTCTGCCAGACGCGCAGACTGAGGTCGAAACGCTCTGCGGCGCTCTGCTGTGACAGCCCGGCGGCCAGACGAAGTTCACGCACATTACTCTGTACAGCCACA
>NZ_VWUL01000011.1:0-119980 GCF_008631515.1 Pantoea sp. M_10
TGAGCCATGATCAAACTCTTCAATTTAAAGTTTGATTTGCTGAAACGAGTTCAGCGGTGCTCATCTGTAAAACGTCATAATGAATTTCATTATGTGTTCACTCGTGAGGCTTTGATATTTTTGTGCGTCCAAGGACGCTGATATCAATCCTGCGAGTGCCCACACAGATTGTCTGATAAATTGTTAAAGAGCAGTGCCGCGTTTTCCTGCGGCGCGGGCTGCGTATATTACGCTTTCCGCATTGTCAGTCAAGCATTTATTTTCGCTTAACTCACTGGTTCGTATGATTTCGAACCACTTAACGCGACGCTTCGTAAGCCGTTGTGCCGTGTCAGTGGAGGCGCATTATAGGGAGTTCTCGGAGGCTGACAAGTGCTAATTTCAAATAAAATTCCGAGTGCTGTTTTTTTCAGCTAAAAGCCCCTAAAGCGCCAGTTTTTCCAGCAACGGGAAGCCATAACGGTGTAAAACGGGTGATAATTGTACCGCTTCGCCATCCAGCTCCGTACAGAACGCGACGTTCTGCTGTGAGGAACGCACCTCAGGTGCTTCATGCTCCAGCAGCCAGACCGTACGTCGGGCGATTGCCGCACCGGAATCAATCAGGCGCGTTCCTTCCGGCAGGACCTGTTGCAGCTCTTCACGCAGTAAAGGAAAGTGAGTGCAGCCTAAAACCACCGTGTCAGGCGGTTCCGCCATCCGCAGCCATGGCTGAACAATACGCCTTACTTCATCCAGTGCCACTTCCCCGCCGTGCAGCTTGGCTTCTGCCAGCTCCACCAGCTCCGCCGATCCCAGCATCTCAATTTTGCAGGAGCCAGCAAACTGTGCCACCAGCTCATGGGTATAAGGACGGCGAACGGTTGCTCTTGTCGCCAGCAAGCCCACGACACCATTACGCGTCAGGCGCGCAGCCGGTTTAATCGCCGGAACGACGCCTACAACAGGAAACGAAAAGTGTTCACGCAATGCAGGCAGCGAAACCGTGCTGGCGGTATTGCAGGCGATGATGACTAATGAGAGAGGCGTGCGGCGGGTAATGGCCTCAACGATGGCGACCACCCGCTCCACGATAAAGGATTCGCTTTTCTCACCATAAGGGAAGCCGGCGTTATCGAAGGCGTAGAGATAATGAAGATCCGGCAGTAGCTGACGGACCTCATCATAGACAGAAAGCCCACCGACGCCGGAGTCAAATACCAGCACGGTGGGTCGCAAATCAGAAGCTGTAGCTGCCGCTGAGGTAATACTCTCGTCCTGGAGTCTGATAGCCATACGCTGTCTCGTAATCTTTATCGAACAGGTTGGCAATTCTACCACGAACTGTGAGTTGTGAAGTGACAGGATATGAGACGGCGAGATCCCACAGACTGACGCCACCTTCCCTGACGCGGCGGCTGGGCGTGCTGTTGAAATCCGTATCGTAGCGGTCGCCCAGATAGTGATAGGTCACAGACCAGTCCGCGTCATACAGCGTCCAGTCGAGCTGATACTTCACCTGCTGTTTTGCCCGGCGAACCAGCGGCTGATTGGTGCTGCCATCCCGCGCATCGACATAATCATAAGAGAGCTGATGCGTCAGTGGCCCGGTATCAAAGCCTGCCGTCGCTTCCACGCCTTTAATACGCGCCTGCTTAATGTTGTAGTACCGGAAGGTCGCCGGATCGCCATCAATCAGGTTATCGATGTCATTGCGGTAGCCCGACACGCGCCAGCTGACCGGCCCGCTCAGCCCTTCAAAGCCGCCTTCCCACTGTTTACTTTTTTCCGGTTCGAGGTCCCGATTACCATAAACCGGGCTGTAAACCTGTGACAGATTCGGCGCTTTAAAGGCGGTGCCATAAGAGGCGAAGGCACGGTAGCCCGAGATAAACTCCCAGGAAGCTGCCATCTGCCAGGTGTTATGCCAGCCGAACTGATTGTTATCGTCACCGCGTACCGCCCCTTCCAGCGTAACCGTGCCGAACTGCTGCTGGCCGGTCAGGTAGAGGCCGGTGTTACGCTGCTCATACCCCTCTGACAGAAAATTGGTGCCTGGCTCAGTGGTCTCTTTCTGCCAGTCGACACCCCCACTCACCGCGCCCTGCCCCATCTGCACCGTGTTGCCCCACTGCAGATTGTACTGCGTGACATCATCAAACGTAGAAGCCGGGCCGTAGCGGCCATTGCGCGGGTCGTAGTTGATATCTTTGGTATGGCCATAGCTGGCGATGAGCTGAGTCGAGTAGAAATCACGGTTAAAGCGTAAACCGGTGTCCCAGGTCTGACTGTAAAGCTGACGGGTGTCCGGCAGACCGATGATGTTGATGTAACTCTCATCGTAGCTGTATGCCCCGTCATAGGCGGTGCGGTTATCAAATCCGTAGCCGCGCACAAACCCACTCAGCTCATCGCTGAACTGATGCTCAAGATTGCCATAGAGGGTTTTGCTCATGAATCCGTCGCGATCGTGCTGTGCCGGGCCATAATTACTGGGATAGCCCGCCACCACATCATATCCTCTGGTGTAGGTATAGTTGCCTGCCAGGGTCAGCGTGGTGGCGTCGCTCAGCCTCTGCTGGGTAGAGCCATCATAAGATTGATAGCCATTGGAGCCCATGCCCGCCGTCAGCGTGGTTCCCGGCTGCGACCGGCCGGTGATGATATTAATTACGCCGCCAATGGCATCAGAACCGTAGACGGCAGAACGCGCCCCGCGGATATATTCGATACGCTGCACCAGGGTCAGCGGAATCTGGCTGAGATCGGACGAACCACTGATTCCGGCCTGATTAAGCCGGATGCCATCAATCAGGATCAGGACATGGCGGGACTCGGTGCCGCGAATAAACAGGGAGCTCTGCTGACCTAACCCACCGTTTTGCGCCACATCGACACCCGGCAGGCGGCGCATCACATCCGCCAGGCTTTTAGCCTGCCAGCGCTCAATCTCATCGCGCGTCACGACGGTGGTGGGGGCCAGCACGCCGGAGACAGGTTCGGCAAAACGGTTAGCGGTCACGATTTGCGTCTCATCATTTGCCTGAGCAAACCCGTTTTGCGCCCAGAGAGAAGCCGCCGTTGCGCTCAGAGCGAACAGCGATGCACTTTTTTTTATCATTTTTAAATCGCATCCATAAGACGAAGCAGGATGCCGCAGGCCGACAATCGATAGCACGCGATGATTGTACGAGTAGCGACGTTACACCGGCAGGTCTTCGGGCTGGGAACCATAAATGATGATGACTTCCCATCCCGCAGGACAGTGTCTGCCATTGCACTCATCACGACATTCCTTACCGCTGCGCGTCAGCTCCAGATTTACACTGGATTCCCTATTAACTCAGGCTGAGGCCGGCGTCTGCAGTCTACGGAGTGGCGATTCGGAAGTCCAGATAGCCGGGAATCATCTCTCTGCGGGACTGGACATCAGCAAGTGAATGCCTACAATCGCCCGCTGGTAAGCTATTAATCAGGATTGCTCATGACACCCGAACATCTCCCCATTGAAGAGTATGACGCACAGCTGGCGGAAAAAGTCAGTCGTTTAGAGACGATGATGACGCCGTTTGCTGCGCCTGACGTGGAGGTGTTCCGTTCACCGGTCAGCCACTATCGGATGCGCGCAGAGTTCCGGCTGTGGCACGACGGTGATGACATCTATCACATCATCTTCGATCAGCAGACGCGCGAACGGATCCGTGTCGATCAGTTCCCTGCGGCCAGCCAGCTGATCAATCAGCTGATGCCAAAGATGATCGCCGCGATCCGCGATAACCGTACTCTGCGCCACAAGCTGTTCCAGATCGACTATCTCTCAACCCTGAGCAATCAGATTGTCATTTCGCTGCTCTACCACCGCAAGCTGGACGACGAGTGGCAGCAGGCTGCCGCTGCGCTGCGCGATCGGCTGCGTGCCGAAGGGCTGGATGTGCAGCTGATTGGCCGCGCGACCAAAACCAAAATCTGTCTCGATCGCGACTACGTTGACGAACGTCTGCCGGTGGCGGGCCGCGAGCTTATCTATCGCCAGGTCGAAAACAGTTTTACCCAGCCTAACGCGGCAATGAATATTCAGATGCTGGAGTGGGCGCTGGATGTCACCCGGGATTCACAGGGGGATTTGCTGGAACTCTACTGCGGCAACGGTAACTTCTCGCTGGCGCTGGCACGCAATTTCCGCCGTGTACTGGCCACGGAAATCGCCAAACCTTCCGTGGCATCGGCGCAATATAATATCGCCGCTAACCAGATCGATAATGTGCAGATCATTCGCATGGCGGCGGAAGAATTTACCCAGGCGATGAACGGTGTCCGCAGCTTTAATCGTCTGGAAGGCATTGATCTGACCAGCTACGACTGCGAGACGATTTTTGTCGATCCGCCGCGCAGCGGACTGGATGATGAGACGGTGAAGATGGTGCAGGCTTATCCGCGCATCCTCTATATCTCCTGCAATCCTCAGACCCTGAGCGACAACCTGCAGACGCTGGCGCAAACGCACGACGTCGCGCGCCTGGCGCTGTTTGACCAGTTCCCTTACACCCATCATATGGAATGCGGTGTTCTGCTGACGCGTAAAGCCTGAAGCGGAAACAAAAACGGGAACCCTGCGGTTCCCGTTTTCTTTACTGATTACGTTTGCGCTTAAATCGCGTTGCAATCCAGAACACCAGCGCCACCATCAGAACGGTGGGAATGAAGTTGGAGCCCATGTCCGGGTATTCTGCCCGCACCAGCGCGCTGTAAACCAGAATTCCCAGCAGGAAAAAGGCGGCTGCCAGGCCCGGCATCCCCTCCGGCATGTTGGTGTTGAGGTAACGCTGATGCAGACACCAGGCCGCCAGGCCCAGTGCAATCAGCGGAAAAATGGAAAAGGGAACAAAGGCGCTGAACAGCACAGAAAACGAGCCGTTAATCGCTAAGCCGGTAATAAAAGCCAGTGCCAGTGTGCCTTTATCGCGGGAAGCCGGGTGGGTCATGGACGGATCCTTACTCATTACTCTTCGGGTTTTTCCAGGGTAACCGCGAGACGCTCCTGCTCCCGGCGGTACCAGTAATAGGCGCCTTTGGCGATCATACGCAGCTGTAACACCAGCCGATCCTCAAGCTTACGACGCTGCTCAGCATCAACATCCAGTGCTTCTGCACCGGCGCTGAAGACAATGGTCACCATCGCCTCAGCCTGCGCTTCGGTAAAACTGCGCGGCATGCGATTTTCGACCTCAAGATAGTCAGCCAGTTCAGCGATAAAGTGCTGAATTTCACGCGCCACGGCGGCACGGAAAGCGGCGGAGGTGCCGGAACGTTCACGCAGTAACAGGCGGAAAGCGTTGGGGTTGTTGCCGATGAACTCCATAAAGGTCGACACCGACGTTTTAATGATGCTGCCGCCTTTGGCGATACGCTGGCGCGCCTGGCGCATCAGCTGTCGCAGCATGAGTCCGCTTTCATCCACCATCGTCAGGCCCAGCTCATCGACATCCTTGAAATGACGATAAAAGGAGGTGGGTGCGATACCTGCCTCGCGGGCAACTTCCCGCAGACTCAGGCTGGCAAAACTGCGTTCGGCGCTGAGCTGACTGAACGCTGCTTCAATCAGTGTACGTCGTGTACGTTCTTTTTGTTGCGCTCTGACGCCCATTCTCTCTGCCTTTAGCGGTGTTAGGCAGGCACTATATCAAAAATTTCAGCGTACAGATTGGCAATCTTTGTCACCGCCTGTGAACCTCACTCTTTGTCAAACTGTGATGAAAATCGCTGATAGAATTCAGAAGTGCGCGACGAGATGTTAGAATCTCGTTGTAAAAATGTATAAATAATAGGACGTATCGGTATGCAAAAGTCTTACGATTACGATGCCATTGTGATTGGCTCAGGGCCCGGCGGTGAAGGGGCGGCGATGGGGCTGGTAAAACAGGGAGCGCGCATCGCCGTGATCGAACGCTACCATAACATCGGCGGCGGCTGTACCCACTGGGGCACCATCCCCTCTAAAGCTCTCCGTCACGCCGTCAGTCGCATTATCGAATTTAATCAGAACCCGCTTTACAGCGATCACACCCGACTCCTTCGCTCCTCTTTTGCCGACATTCTCAATCACACGGAAAACGTGATCAGCCAGCAGACGGCCATGCGTCAGGGCTTCTACGAGCGTAACCGCTGCGAACTGTACCAGGGCGATGCGCATTTTGTTGATGCCAACACCATTGAGATTGAACAACCTGATGGGACGCGTGAGCGGCTGACGGCAGAGAAATTTGTCATCGCCTGTGGTTCACGTCCTTACCATCCTGACGATGTCGACTTTACCCATCCCCGCGTCTATGACTCAGACTCCATTCTCAACCTGCATCACGAACCGGGACACGTCATCATTTATGGCGCCGGCGTGATTGGCTGTGAATACGCCTCGATTTTTCGCGGCCTGAACGTCAAGGTTGACCTGATCAATACCCGCGATCGTCTGCTGGCGTTCCTCGATCAGGAGATGTCTGATTCGCTCTCCTACCACTTCTGGAACAGCGGCGTGGTGATTCGTCACAACGAAGAGTTTGAGAAGATTGAGGGCGTGGAAGATGGCGTCATCATCCACCTGAAATCCGGCAAGAAAGTGAAAGCGGACTGCCTGCTTTACGCCAACGGCCGAACCGGCAACACCGATTCCCTGTCGCTGGAAAATGTCGGTCTGGAAGCGGATGGCCGCGGCCTGCTGAAAGTCAACAGCATGTATCAGACCGCGCAGCCGCACATCTATGCGGTCGGTGACGTGATTGGCTATCCGAGTCTGGCCTCTGCCGCCTACGATCAGGGCCGCATTGCCGCGCAGGCGATTATTAAAGGAGAAGCGTCAGCGCATCTGATTGAAGATATCCCGACCGGTATCTACACCATTCCGGAAATCAGCTCCGTGGGCAAAACCGAGCAGCAGCTGACCGCCATGAAAGTGCCCTATGAAGTGGGACGCGCGCAGTTCAAACATCTGGCGCGGGCGCAGATTGTGGGGATGAACGTCGGCAGCCTGAAGATCCTGTTCCATCGGGAAACCAAAGAGATTCTGGGGATACACTGCTTTGGTGAGCGTGCCGCCGAGATTATTCACATCGGTCAGGCGATCATGGAGCAGAAAAATGGTGGCAACACGATTGAGTACTTCGTGAATACCACCTTTAACTATCCGACGATGGCGGAAGCCTATCGCGTGGCGGCGTTAAACGGCCTAAACCGCCTGTTTTAACGTCGTGTCGAGATAGTGCTGCATGTGGGTTTTGATTGCTTCTGCCAGCTGTTCATAACGGCTGCGCAGAGGCGAACCCGGCCGATAGACCAGCGCAATCGTGCGTTGTGGTACCGGCTTATAGCACGGAAGATAGCAGACCCCATCGCGGATACGTTCCGGCGGAACCGCCAGCGCTGGTAACAGCGTAATGCCGCTGCCTGCTGCCACCATATTGCGCAGCGTTTCCAGACTGGTTGCCCTGAAATGGGTGTCTTCGTCGGCACCCGCCTCAAAACAGAATCCCATCGCCTGGTCACGCAGACAGTGCCCATCTTCCAGCATCAGTAATTTCTCGCCCGCCAGATCGGACATCGGTACCCGATCGCGGTCGCGCCACGGATGATCTTCGTAGATCGCCAGCTTCATCGGTTCATCAAACAGCGGAACCTCAATAAAGGCCTGGCTCTCTTTAACCAGCGCCACAATCGCGCAGTCCAGTTTGCCGCTGTCGAGCTGTGCCAGCAGCTGCTGCGTCTGCGCTTCATGCAGATACATTTCCAGTTTCGGGAACGTCTGGTGCAGCATCGGGATAATCTGTGGCAACAGGTAGGGGCCGGTGGTCGGGATAAGGCCGATATGCAGCGGGCCTGACATCGCTTCCCCTTGCTGACTGGCCATCTCTTTCAGCACTTTTACTTCACGCAAAACCGTGCGCGCCTGATCCACCAGCAGCAAACCGGCCTGGGTAAACAGCACTTTACGGCTGGTACGCTCCAGCAGCATCACACCCAGCTCATCTTCCAGCTTGCGGATCTGCCCGCTTAACGTTGGCTGACTGACATGACACGCATCTGCCGCACGGCGGAAATGGCGATATTCAGCAAGTGAGACCAGATATTCAAGATCACGAATATTCATTATTACCCTCCAAACCACGATAGCCCGTGGCGATAGATAGAATAGCAATGAACGATTGGCCCTATCAAGGGCGGTTCGGAATAATGCGCGCATCAAATGGAAAGGGGTTATCAGGAGAAAAAATGTTTGCAAGTCAGGAAGGTAAAGCCATTCCGTCCGTCACGTTTCATACGCGCCAGGACGATCGCTGGGTCGATGTCACCACAGAATCGCTGTTCAAAGACAAAACGGTGATTGTTTTTTCCCTGCCGGGTGCCTTTACCCCTACCTGCTCATCCAGTCATCTGCCGCGTTACAACGAACTAGCGGGCCTGTTTGCCCAACATGGCGTGGACACGATTCTCTGCGTCTCGGTCAATGACACCTTCGTGATGAACGCCTGGAAAGCCGAACAGCGGGCAGACAATATTACCTTCATTCCTGATGGCAACGGCGAGTTCACCCGAGGTATGGAGATGCTGGTTGAGAAAGCCGATCTCGGTTTTGGCCCGCGCTCATGGCGCTACTCCATGCTGGTACGCAACGGCGTGGTGGAGAAAATGTTCGTTGAGCCGAACAAGCCTGGCGACCCCTTTGAGGTCTCCGATGCCGACACCATGCTGCGCTATCTGGCCCCGGAGTGCAAAGCACAGGAGTCAGTCTCCATCTTTACAAAACCTGGCTGCATCTTCTGCGCCCAGGCAAAACAGATGCTGATGGATCATGGCATCCAGTATGAAGAAATTGTGCTGGGTCAGGATGCCACAACCGTAAGTCTGCGTGCCGTATCAGGCCGGGCGACGGTGCCGCAGATTTTCATGGGCGGTCGTCATATTGGCGGCAGTGAGGATCTGCAGCAGTTCCTGCTGTCAGCGTAAGAGAATCTTAGCGTCGGCCGGGAGAGCGGGCGCTCTGATGATGTGCCTATAATAAAGTAGTAATTCTGAAGCTAGAGGTTAGCGGGCATCTGTTGTGCCCGCCTTTTTTTTGCCTGCGGATTATGCCAGCCGCTGCTTCGCCTCACCGATGGCGCGGGCAACCTGCTGTGGCGAGACGCCCCCCTGCGCATTACGTTTATCCAGACAGGATTGCAGTGCCAGAATCGGATAGACATCGTCGTCAATCACCGCACTGAACTGCTGTAACTGTGCCAGCGACAGGGCTTCCAGCGCCACACCCTGCCCGATGGCCGCTACCACGACCTCGCCGACGATGTGGTGAGCTTCACGGAACGGCACACCTTTAGCGACCAGATAGTCGGCCAGTTCAGTGGAGTTTGCGTAGCCCTGCTCTGCGGCTTCCTGGCAGCGCGGACGTTTCACCTGCAGGCCATCCAGCACCAGCACGGACATGTGCAGACAGTCGAGCCAGGTGTCCAGCGCGTCAAACAGCCCCTCTTTGTCTTCCTGCATATCTTTGTTGTACGCCAGCGGCAGACCTTTCAGCGTCATCATCATGCCGGTCAGTGCGCCCTGCACCCGACCGCATTTGCCACGAATCAGCTCCAGCGCATCAGGGTTTTTCTTCTGCGGCATCAGCGATGAGCCGGAAGTGACTTTGTCTGACAGCTCGATAAAGCCCGCTTCACCGGTGTTGAAGAAGATCATATCTTCGGCGAAGCGCGACAGATGAACCATGCCGATCGCCGCATCAGAGAGCAGCTCCAGAACATGATCGCGATCGGAGACGGTGTCGAGACTGTTACGCGTGGCGGAGGCAAAACCCAGCCAGCCTGCCAGCTGCTGACGATCGATTTCGTAGGCCGTTCCGGCCAGTGCGCCGCAGCCCAGCGGGCTGACATCGAGACGCTTCAGGGTATCCTGCAGACGGCTCTCATCACGCGCCAGCATTTCCACATAGGCCAGACACCAGTGCGCGAAGGTCACCGGCTGCGCACGCTGCAAATGGGTGTAGCCCGGCATCACTGCATCCTGATTCGCTTCCGCAGTGACGACCAGCGCCTGCTGCAGATCGCGTGTCGCGCCCAGCAATGCCTCAACCTGCATCTTGCACCAGAGTTTCAGATCGGTCGCGACCTGATCGTTACGGCTGCGGCCGGTATGCAGTTTTTTACCCAGCGCACCCACTTTGTCGATCAGCTGTCCTTCAACCCAGCTGTGAATATCTTCGGCGTCGCTCTGCAGAATCTGCTCAGGATTCTCGCGCACTTCACCCAGCAACGTATTCAGGGCCGCTTCCAGCTGCTGCTGCTCATCCTGAGTCAGCACGTTTACCGTCACCAGCGCTTTGGACCAGGCAACAGAGCCAATAATGTCCTGCTCTGCCAGGCGGTAATCGAAGCGCAGCGAGTCGTTGAACTGTTTAAAACGTTGATCCGCTGCCTGAGTAAACCGTCCACCCCAAAGTGCCATGTGAAAACTCCTCTGAATCGTTAAACAAGGGGCGGCATAAATGCCGCCCCTGGATTGAATCTGTGAGGCGAGGCGCACCTCGCCTGAAATATTACTTCTTCTTCTGCTCGTTCAGCGCACGGATACGTGAAGAGAGCGAGAACAGACGGATAAAGCCGCCTGCATGACGGTGGTCGTAAACCTCATCTTCGCCAAAGGTGGCGAACTCTTCCGAGTAGAGGCTGTTAGCCGAGCGTTTCTGAGTGGCTGTCGCGTGGCCTTTGTAGAGCTGCACCACAACTTCACCATTTACCTCTTCCGCCAGCGATTCGGCAGCAGCCTGAATCGACTTACGCAGTGGGGCAAACCAGCGACCGTCATAGACCACATAGGACATCTCGTGGCCGAGCTGCTCGCGCCATTTGAAGCTGTCGCGATCCAGTACCAGCTGTTCAACGGCACGCAGCGCGCTGATCATGATGGTGCCGCCCGGGGTTTCGTAGCAGCCACGGGACTTAATCCCGACCAGACGGTTTTCCACGATGTCGATACGGCCGACACCATGTTTTGCGCCCAGCACGTTGAGTTTTTCCAGACACTGGAACGGGCTCAGTTTTTCGCCGTTAACGGCCACAACCCGGCCTTTCTCGACGGTCACGGTCACCTCTTCAGGCTGATCGGGCGCCTCCAGCGGATCGACGGTCCAGACCCAGCAATCTTTATTCGGCGCATTGGCCGGGCTCTCCAGCACGCCGCCTTCGGTAGAGATATGCCAGGCGTTTTCATCACGGCTGTAGATCTTTTCCAGTGAGGCGGTCGTCGGGATATTGCGCTCTTTCAGGTAGTCCAGCAGCGCTTCACGTGAACGCAGGTTCCATTCACGCCACGGGGCAACCACTTTCAGCTGCGGTGCCAGGGCGGTATAGGTGGTTTCGAAACGCACCTGGTCATTCCCTTTACCGGTTGCACCGTGGCACAGCGCATCCGCGCCTACTTTCAGTGCCAGTTCAACCTGCGCTTTCGCGATGATAGGACGGGCCATCGAGGTGCCGAGCAGATAGGTGCCTTCATAGAGCGCACCGGTCTGCAGCACCGGGTAAACGTAGTCGCTGATAAACTCTTCACGCAGGTCGACAACGTGGCATTCCGAGGCGCCAGACTGCAGCGCTTTCTTCTCAACACCTTCCAGATCGCCACGCTCCTGACCGATATCCGCCACAAAAGCGACCACTTCACAGCCACCGTAGTTCTCTTTCAGCCATGGAATGATTGCCGAGGTATCAAGACCACCGGAGTAAGCCAGAACGATTTTTTTGATGTTTTGCGTTTGCATTTCGTAATCCTTGAATCAGAGTCGTTAAGCGAGAATCCGGGTGCCAATTGACACGCCGTTAAACAGGTCAGGCAGCCGCTCAGCGTGACGCCAGCTGGCGATATCGACCGGGCGGCCCAGCGTACGCGCGGCATCCAGCGCCGCGTGCACTTTCACAATCATGCCATCGGTAATAATGCCCTGGGTAATCAGCTGCTCCGCTTTGTCAGCGGTCATCTCTTCGATGCGCTGACCTTTGCCGTCGAGAATACCACTCACGTCGGAGAGCAGAACTAAATCCGCGCCCAGCGTTGAAGCCAGTGCCGTCGCCGCCTGATCGGCGTTGACGTTCATCAGTTCGCCGCCCTCAGTGATGCCAATAGAGCTCACCACCGGCATGTAACCCGCCGCCAGCAGCGTATTCAGCAGTGCCGGGTCGCCTGGCATGGCGTGGCCCACATGGCCAAGTTCCGGATCGAAGGCGGTGACATTCACGATGCCCGCATCACCCAGGCAGAGGCCAACCGCGTTGATGCCTGATTTTTTCGACCAGGCCAGCAGGGTTTTATTGGCGGTTCCCGCCAGCGCACCGGTAATGATGTCGATCTGATCGGCTGGGGTGACGCGCAGGCCATTTTTCTTCATCACCGGCAGCGACAGCTTTTTCATCAGCTCGTCCACCAGGCAACCGCCGCCGTGGACAATGATCAGTGGACGCTGATGGGTGCTGCGATATTTCAGCAGCGCTTCAAACAAGCGGGCCAGCGCTTCTTCGCTGTCCAGCAGCACACCGCCCAGTTTGATAATCAATGGATTGGTCATGGTTTATTTGTCCGTTAAATCAGTGACTGCGTTTCTGGGAAGCCGAACCGGATGTTCAGGCACTGCACCGCCTGTGATGCCGCACCCTTCAGCAGATTGTCTTCGGCTGCCACGACAATCAGATGCTCGCCCTGCATCTCAAATCCGATGTCGCAGTAAGGCAGGCCCACGACGGCTTTCAGCGCCGGCACACCCTGGTCATAGAAACGCACCAGCGGCTTATTGTCATAAGCGCGATGGAAAACGGCGGCAATATCTTCGCGGCTGACAGCCGCTTTCAGACGGCAGGTAATGGTCGCCAGGATACCGCGCGGGAAGCTGCCCAGATGTGGGGTGAAGATCACCGGGGTGCCAAGGTGGGCCACAATCTCCGGATGATGACGATGATTGAACAGGCCGTAAGGCTGCAGGCTCACTTCGCAGAAGCTGGTGCCGACATTGGCTTTACGGCCGGCACCGCTCACGCCACTGGTGGCATTGATGACCGGCCACTGCGCGTCGTTTAGCAGCCCGGCATCCACCAGCGGTTTCAGCGCCAGCTGCGCGGCGGTCGGATAGCAACCCGGCACGGCCACCAGCTGCGCCTGCTGGATGTTTTCATGCTGATATTCCGCCAGGCCGTAAACGGCTTTGTCCAGCCAGTCGCCATGCTGATGGGTGAAGCCATAGAAGCGAGTGTAGAACTCAGCGTCATTGACCCGGAAAGCGCCCGACAGGTCGAACACCACACAACCCGCCTTAAGAAATTCCGGAGCCAGATCGTGGCTGACTTCATGTGCCGTCGCCAGAAAGACCACATCCACTTTGTCTGCCCACTCCGCCGCGCTGCTCAGTGGCTGCAGCGGAAGATCCACCACGCCTTTCAGCTGCGGATGAAGATCGGACAAGCGCTTACCTGCATCAGGGCTTTGCGCCGAAACCGCTAAAGCGGTTATGTTGATATGTGGATGACGATTCAGGAAGGTGGCAAGCTCTACTCCAGCATAACCACTGGCACCAACGATCAGCGTATTCAACATCAGGCTGTAACCCCTTTTACAGTCGCACGTCCCGGGCCGCGGCCTTGCCCCGTAACCCACTCAGTCTTCTGCAGTGATTTAAGGTTTCCTTGCAGAGGACGTTAATGTATTTTTATTCACTATTAATGCATGAATATGGATACATCCTAACCCAAGGACCGTCAACAGTGAAGACAAAATTACCGCCTTTTATTGAACTCTACCGCCAGTTAATCGCCACACCGTCGATCAGCGCAACCGATGCGGCTCTGGATCAGAGTAATGAAACTTTAATCAATTTGCTGGCAGGCTGGTTTCGTGACCTCGGCTTCAGCGTGGAAGTGCAGCCTGTACCCGGCACCCGCAATAAATTTAATATGCTGGCGCGGACCGGAACCGGCGCGGGCGGCCTGCTGTTAGCCGGGCATACCGATACCGTTCCCTTTGATGATGGCCGCTGGACACGCGATCCCTTTACCCTGACCGAGCACGACAACAAGCTCTATGGCTTGGGTACGGCAGACATGAAAGGTTTCTTCGCCTTTATTCTCGATACGCTGCGGGATGTGGATGTCAGCACCCTCAGCAAGCCGCTCTATATTCTTGCCACGGCCGATGAAGAGACTACGATGGCCGGCGCGAAATATTTCTCTGAATCGACGCAGCTGCGCCCCGACTGCGCCATCATCGGTGAACCGACATCACTCAAGCCGGTGCGGGCACATAAAGGACACCTGTCGAATGTGATCCGTATTGAAGGGAAATCGGGCCATTCCAGCGATCCGGCACGCGGCGTGAACGCCATTGAACTGATGCATGAGTCGATTACCCATCTGATGCAACTGCGCACGACCCTGCAGGAACGTTATCACCATGATGGCTTTGCCATCCCTTATCCCACCATGAACTTCGGCCATATTCATGGCGGTGATGCCGCTAACCGTATCTGCGCCTGCTGTGAACTGCATATGGATATTCGTCCGCTGCCGGGCCTGTCGCTCAGCGATCTGGATGGGCTGCTTAACGAGGCGCTGGCACCGGTCAGCGCACGCTGGCCAGGCCGTGTCACGGTGGCCGAACTCCATCCGCCGATTCCCGGCTATGAGTGTCCGGCGAATCATGAGCTGGTGAGTGTGGTGGAAAAACTGCTGGGCACGCCGACCGAAATCGTCAACTACTGCACCGAAGCCCCTTTTATTCAGCAGCTCTGTCCGACGCTGGTGCTGGGGCCAGGGTCCATTAATCAGGCCCATCAGCCAGATGAATTTATTGATACTGCATTTATCAAGCCGACACGGGCGCTTATCAGTCAGGTTGTGCAGCATTTCTGTCACTGATTGACAGTAAATGGGGCATTTCACTGTATTAACAGTAAAATGCCCCCTCATTCTGCGGGATTTACCAATAAGAATAACTTATCCCGCTTTGTTCCCGATAAATTCTTCGAATTTCCGTTATTTAGCGACCTGTTCAGCCCACTTTAACGCATTTGACGAACGCAACATTACGTGGCTAGATAAAAGACGTTGTTATGCCCACCGGGTGACTATCCAGAACGTTTCAGAATGCTGACAGGCGGCAACGGAGCCGGTTCCCTGTAGATTAGCGGGAGCAGAACGTTGCCGATTTTTCTGCTGCCTGAAAGGTCGGGTGTAGAAGTTTTTCAAGACGATAAGGGTGTCAGGGTCCAATGAACGAACAATATTCCGCAATGCGAAGTAATGTCAGTATGCTCGGCAAACTGCTCGGGGATACGATTAAGGAAGCTCTGGGCGAGAACATCCTCGACCAGGTTGAAGCCATCCGTAAGCTCTCCAAGTCATCCCGTGCAGGCAATGACACACATCGTAAAGAACTGCTCAATACGCTGCAGAATCTCTCCAACGAAGAGCTTCTGCCGGTTGCACGCGCCTTCAGCCAGTTTCTTAACCTCACCAACGTGGCCGAGCAGTATCAGACCATTTCGCAGAGTGGCGAAGGGGCAAATCACCCGGAACTGCTGAAAAAGACCTTTGAGACCCTGAAACAGCAGAAAGATATCCGCGAAAGCGACATTCTGGCGGCCATTGAGTCGCTGTCGCTGGAGCTGGTGCTGACCGCGCATCCGACCGAAATCACCCGCCGTACGCTGATTCACAAGCTGGTCGAAGTTAACAGCTGCCTGAAACAGCTCGACCATAGCGACGTCTCTGACTACGAACGTAACCAGATTATGCGCCGCCTGCGCCAGCTGGTCGCGCAGGCATGGCACACCGATGAAATCCGCAAATACCGTCCGACCCCTATCGATGAAGCCAAATGGGGCTTTGCCGTAGTGGAAAACAGCCTGTGGGAAGGCGTTCCCGCCTTTCTGCGTGAGCTGAACGAACAGGTAGAAGAGGCGTTTGGCATTAAGCTGCCGGTGGATTTCGTCCCGGTCCGGTTCACCTCCTGGATGGGCGGCGACCGCGACGGAAACCCGAATGTGACGGCGTCGATCACCCGTCATGCGATGCAGCTGAGCCGCTGGAAAGCCACTGACCTGTTCCTGCGCGATATCGGCGTGTTGATCTCCGAGCTGTCGATGTCGGAGTGCAGCGATGAGATCCGTGAACTCAGCGGCGATCCGGAAGCGATCGAACCTTATCGTGTGATCCTGAAGCGTCTGCGCAGCCAGCTCATGAGCACCCAGTCATTCCTGGAACATCGCCTGAAAGGCGAGCGTCTGCCGCGTCCGGCCGACCTGCTGGTCTCCAACGATCAGCTGTGGGACCCGCTGTTTGCCATCTACGAGTCGCTGCAGCAGTGCGGCATGGGCATTATCGCCAACGGTCAGCTACTTGATACGCTGCGCCGCGTGAAATGTTTTGGCGTGCCGCTGGTGCGTATCGATCTGCGTCAGGAGAGCACCCGTCACACCGAAGCAATTGCCGAAGTCACCCGCTATCTGGGACTGGGCGACTATGAAAGCTGGTCTGAAGCGGACAAGCAGGCCTTCCTGATCCGTGAGCTGAACTCTAAGCGTCCTCTGCTGCCGCGCAGCTGGGAACCCAGCGACGAGACGCGTGAAGTGCTGGAAACCTGCCGCGTCGCGGCTGAAGCGCCACAGGGCTCCATCGCCGCCTACGTGATCTCAATGGCGAAAACCCCGTCTGACGTGCTGGCCGTGCATCTGCTGCTGAAAGAAGCGGGCATCAGCTATGCGATGCCGGTTGCACCGCTGTTTGAAACTCTGGATGACCTGAACAACGCCAATGATGTGATGAGCCAGCTGCTGAGCATCGACTGGTATCGCGGCTTTATTCAGGGCAAACAGATGGTGATGATTGGCTACTCTGACTCGGCGAAAGATGCCGGTGTGATGGCCGCCAGCTGGGCGCAATATCAGGCGCAGGATGCACTGATCAAAACCTGCGAGAAAGCGGGCATCTCCCTGACCCTGTTCCACGGACGCGGCGGCAGCATTGGCCGTGGCGGCGCACCGGCTCATGCCGCGCTGCTGTCGCAGCCGCCAGGAAGTCTGCGCGGCGGTCTGCGCGTCACCGAACAGGGCGAGATGATTCGCTTCAAATATGGTTTACCGGCCGTCACCATCGCCAGTCTGTCGCTCTATACCGGCGCAATTCTGGAAGCGAACCTGATGCCACCGCCGGAGCCAAAACGCGAATGGCGTGACATCATGAATCAGCTCTCCGCTGACTCCTGTGCGATGTATCGGGGTTATGTGCGTGAAAATGCCGACTTCGTTCCCTACTTCCGTTCAGCCACGCCGGAGCAGGAGCTGGGTAAATTACCGCTCGGCTCACGCCCGGCTAAACGTCGCCCGACCGGCGGCGTGGAGTCGCTGCGTGCCATCCCATGGATTTTCGCCTGGACGCAGAACCGTCTGATGCTGCCTGCCTGGCTGGGTGCCGGTGCGGCCCTGCAGCAGGCGATGGCGGCAGGTCATCAGGATCAGCTGGAAGCAATGTGCCGTGACTGGCCTTTCTTCTCTACCCGCCTGGGGATGCTGGAGATGGTGTTCGCAAAAGCGGACCTGTGGCTGGCAGAGTATTACGATCAGCGTCTGGTCGACAAATCCCTCTGGCCGCTGGGCAAGCAGTTGCGCGATCAGCTTGATGCCGATATCAAAGCGGTGCTGACCATCGCCAACGACTCGCACCTGATGGCCGACCAGCCGTGGATTGCCGAGTCAATTGCGTTGCGTAACGTCTACACCGACCCGCTTAACGTCCTTCAGGCGGAACTGCTGCATCGTTCACGCGCACAGGAAGCACGCGGCGATGAGCCGGATCCGCGCGTTGAGCAGGCCCTGATGGTGACCATTGCGGGCGTGGCAGCAGGCATGCGTAACACCGGTTAGCGCGCAGGCGCGGCGTAGCGTCCGCGCCCTCTGAACGTCGCCATAAAAAAAGTCGGGACTGTCCCGACTTTTTTATTGCCTGAAGGAGAGCGGTTAAGCCGCCACCGCAACCGGACGCACGCCCAGCGTGTGGCAGATGGCGTAACTCATTTCAGCGCGGTTCAGCGTGTAGAAATGAAAATCTTTCACCCCTTCGCGTGACAGGATTTTCACCATGTCCATCGCGATGTTTGCCCCGACCATTTTCCGTGTTTCCGGGTCCTCATCCAGTCCGGCAAACATCGCGTTCATCCAGCCCGGCACGCGCACATTGGTCAGCGTGGCAAAGCGTTGCAGCTGTTTAAAGTTAGAAACCGGCAGAATGCCCGGCACAATTTCAACGTCGATGCCGGTCGCGACACAGCGATCGCGGAAGCGTAAATAGCTTTCCACGTCGAAGAAAAACTGGGTAATGGCGCGGCTTGCGCCTGCATCGATTTTTCGCTTCAGGTTAATCAGATCGGCCTGGGCACTTTTCGCTTCGGGATGGACTTCCGGATAGGCCGCGACGGAGATATCAAAATCGCCGACCTCTTTCAGCAACGCCACCAGATCGCTGCCGTACATCTCCGGCCTGCCGCCTCCCTCTGGCAGATCGCCCCGCAGCGCCACAATGTGACGGATGCCGTTATACCAGTAATCCTGGGCGATGGCGCGCAGTTCATCGCGGGTGGCATCAACACAGGTGAGATGAGGGGCCGCCTCCAGACCGGTGCGATCTTTAATGCCTTTGATAATGCTATGCGTGCGGTCGCGCTCGCCTGAGTTAGCACCGTAGGTGACAGAAACAAATTTCGGTTTCAGGCTGCTCAGACGGTCGATGGAACGCCACAGGGTCTCTTCCATTTCACCAGACCGCGGTGGGAAGAACTCAAATGAGACGTTAATGCGCCCGTTCAGCTCAGCCAGGCTCTGGTTTAGCGCTTCGCGCTGATTGGCATGAAAGAAACTCATCCTGCATCCTCATCGGTTAAAAACTGGACCGCGAACATCTGAACGTTTAGACGTCCAGATGTTCAAAATGGCCCAATCCGATCGTGCCGTCAACGAATAAATCGTGAACAGCGATGATCAATTTTCAACCAGCATGAAAGAGATTCAACAGGCAGCGGTAACGCATTGAAAACAGGCGCCGAAGCGCCTGAGGGGAGGACTAGAGCAGTTGTGCGAGGCGATTGATATCTGACTGGATAGCACCGGCGGTGACATCCCGGCCTGCGCCCGGCCCGCGAATTACCAGCGGGTTGTCGCGATACCAGCGGCTCTCAATGGCGAAGACATTGTCGCAGGGCAGCAGCGAGGCCAGCGGATGTTCCGGACGAACCGCTTCAACCCCGACGCGCGCCTTGCCGTTGGCATCAAAACGGGCAACATAACGCAGCACGAGATCCATCTCCCGCGCCGCTTCCAGTCGCTGCAGCATCTGCTCATTCAGCTCATCGCCATTTTCGAAGAAATGGTCAACCGAGCCCTGCTGGCAGTTGTCTGGCACCAGCGATTCAACCCGCACCTGATCCGGCTCGATGTTATAGCCCGCCTCACGCGCCAGGATCACCAGTTTGCGCATCACATCCTGCCCTGAGAGATCGGCCCGCGGATCGGGTTCGGTCAGGCCCTGCTGCCACGCCTGATCCACCAGCTCGGTGAAGGGCACCGTGCCGTCAAACTGCAGGAACAGCCATGACAGCGTGCCGGAGAAGATCCCGCTGATCGCCAGGATGGTATCACCGCTGTCACGCAGATCGCGCACCGTATAGTTGATCGGCAGACCTGCACCGACAGTGGCGTTATAGAGCCAGTGACGCCCGGTTTTGGTAAAAGCATCACGGATTTGCCGCCAGGTCTGGCTGTCTGATGCACCGGCCACTTTATTGGCGCTGATGACATGGAAACCGTGGCTGGCAAAGTCGAGATACTGCTGCGCCAGCGGCGTACTGGCGGTGACATCCAGCACCACTAAATCATCAAACGGATGGGCGCGCATCCACAGGAACAGCGACTCTTCGTCACGCTCCACCGCTTCATCGTCAAAGAAGGCCAGCGCACGGCTGGCATCCAGTCCCTCATAACTCAGCAGGCTGCGACGGCTGTCCACCACACCCGCCAGCACAAATTCAAAGCCGGTACGCGCTGAGAGCGTTTCCTGATCGCGGGCAAACAGCTCCAGCCAGCGTGAGCCGATATTGCCTTTGCCAAACAGCATCAGGCCGATACGCTTTTCTGCACGGAACAGTGACTGATGCAATCCCTGAATCAGATGCTGAGTGGGACCGACACGCAGCACCGCGACCACGCTGATGTGCTCTTCAGACTGCCAGATAAATTCAACGGGTTGATCTTTTAACTGCTGCCAGAAGCGATGGGTATGCAGCGGATTGCGGGTCACGCCTGCGCCTACCAGCGCCACCAGCGCCAGGCCGTCACGCAGCTGCAGATGGCCCGGCAGTCCGGCATCCTGCAGCAGCGTAAAGGCGCTGTTGACCACTTCAGAGGTGTAACAGAGCTGCAGCAGCTGGCGGTCAGGATGGACGCCAAACGCCAGCGGACGCAGCTGTGCCCGCTTCAGCAGCAGGTCGATCTCTTTGTGCAGGATGGCGAAGTCATGCTGCTCCGGCAGCTGGATTTCAATCAGACAGACATCATCATGACTGGTCACGATGCGTGCGCCGGTTCCGGAGGCCAGCACCCGTTCGATGCGGGTGGAACCCTGCTCCGGCTGATAACTGCAGCGCAGCTGCAGGTCGATATCGCTGCCGGAAACCGGCTGCAGGGTGCGGGTATGCAGCACCGGGGCCGCCAGACGCGCCAGCTCACTGGCTTCGTCCAGCCTTAACAGCGGCAGCAGACAGGCATCAGAAACTTTGCGTGGATCGGCGCTGTAGACGCCCGCCACATCGCTCCAGATCGTGACCCGTCCCACACCTGCCAGCGCACCAATCTGCGTGGCGGAGTAGTCGGAACCGTTGCGGCCAAGCAGGACGGTTTCACCCGCATCATTGCGGCTGATAAAGCCGGTCACCACGATGCGCTGATGCGGATGCTGTGCCAGCAGGGTCTGCAGCAGCGGCCAGGATTTGCCTTCATCGACCTGCGGCTGGGCCGCACGTTCAGCACGCAGAAACTCACGCGCATCCAGCCAGCAGGCCTGCATGTCGCGCTGACTCAGCACCGCTGCCATCAGGCGCGCCGACCAGAGTTCACCGTGGCCGACCACTTCGGCGTAGACCGCATCGGTTATCGGTCCATCCAGCAGCGCGGCCAGCTTTTCCAGGTCACGAATAAATGCCGCGGTTAAGGGTTCCGCCATCTCAGCAGGCAGCAGCGCACCGATCAGTTCGCTCTGGTAACGCCGTAAAGCCTGTTGCACCTGGTGCGCGGAGAGCCGGTCGCTCTGGCTCAGCTTCAGCCAGCTAATCAGCTGGTTGGTGGTCGAGCCAGCCGCAGAGACCACCATCATGTCGCCCGGCTGACTGTAATCCGCCATGATGCTGGCCACACGCTGATAGCAGCGTGCGTCGGCCAGGCTACTGCCGCCAAATTTATGCAACTGCCTGATAGTCGGCGTTCCCGTGCCTGCTGAAATCGTCATGCTTAACCCTCGGCTGCGACCCGGAATGCATTATCCAGATCGGCAATTAAATCTTCGTGATCTTCAATACCAACAGAAACCCGCAGTAGCGTATCGGAAATGCCCGCTGCAGCGCGTGCCTCTGCCGACATCCCCGCGTGCGTCATGGTGGCGGTGTGGGAGATCAGACTCTCAACGCCACCCAGCGATTCCGCCAGCGTAAACAGCCGCAGCGCTTTCAGGAAGCGGCGCAGCAGCGCCTCGTCACCGTCAACCTCGAAACTCAGCATGGCGCCAAAGCCGCGCTGCTGACGAACGGCATGTTCGTGTCCGGCGTTCTCCGGCAGCGAAGGATGATACAACTTTTTCACCCGTTTCTGCTGCTTCAGATACTCCACAATTGCCAGCGCATTGCGCTGCGCCGCTGCGATGCGTGGTGAAAGTGTGCGAATCCCACGCAGCAGCAGGTAGCTATCAAAGGCCGCGCCCGTGACGCCAATGTTGTTTGCCCACCAGGCCAGGTCCGTCGCCAGCTGCGGATCTTTAGCAATCACCGCGCCTGCCACCACGTCGGAATGACCGTTGAGATATTTCGTACAGGAGTGGATCACCAGGTCTGCCCCCAGCGCCAGCGGATTCTGCAGGGCCGGACTCATAAAGGTGTTATCCACCACGCTGATGGCACCCGCCGCCCGGGCAGCGGTGCAAATCGCGCTGATATCCACCACGCGCAGCAGTGGATTGCTGGGGCTTTCGATCAGCACCAGTTTAGGTTTCTCATCCAGTGCCGCCTGCAGTGCCACCGGATCGCCCTGATCAACAAATTTCACCCGATATGCGCCGCGCTTATTCATGCTGTCAAACAGCCGATAGCTGCCACCATAGCAGTCATGTGGCGCAACCAGCAGATCGCCAGGCTTCAGGAACACCGTCGTCACCAGATGAATCGCCGACATCCCGGTATTGGTTAATACCGCGCCCGCACCGCCTTCCAGTTCCGCCAGCGTACGCTGCACGACATCACGCGTGGGGTTACCCCGACGGGAATAGTCATGCGCACGAGGCTCATTAAAATCCAGGAAGTTATAGGTTGTGGAAAGATGGATAGGCGGGACAACGCAGCCATACTGTTCGTCATCATTCAAACCGCTACGCACTGCGATGGTTGCCGGTTTACGCGTCATGAGCGAATTGTTCCTGAAAAGTGAATAAAATGTGGCTCACAGAATATCACCCTCTAATTAGACGTCAATACATCTGGACATCTAAATGTCTTTGCGTATAGATTGAGCAGAAACGCAATACCCGCTAAAATTATGCGTCATCGCCTGGCGTTCCTCTCTGAAGAACAGAGGCAGTGAACGAAGAAAACCCGCCTTATCAGGGGTCAGGCAGGAAAAAATCAGGCATAATCCGCTGATTTCCTCACATTTAACGTTTATTAATTAAGGTAACCCATGGCTGAATGGAACGGCGAATATATCAGCCCGTACGCTGAGCACGGTAAGAAGAGCGAGCAGGTCAAGAAGATTACAGTTTCTATCCCCTTGAGCGTGCTGAAGATTTTAACGGATGAGCGTACCCGTCGTCAGGTGAACAACCTGCGTCACGCCACCAACAGCGAGCTGCTTTGCGAAGCCTTTTTACATGCCTTTACGGGTCAACCGCTGCCGGATGACGTCGACCTGCGCAAAGAGCGCAGCGATGAGATCCCGGAAGAAGCGAAAGCAATTATGCGCCAGATGGGTGTTGATCCGGACACATGGGAATATTGATCCCCGGCGCCGTTGTCGCCTGACCTCGCTGCAGAGAAGCAGGCTCCGCTCAGGGAGCCGCTTTTCTGATCCGTTCTGCCCCCTGTGACGCTCCTCTCTTCCGGCCTGACGCCATCGCCTGCATATTGCCTGCCAGACGTATCAGAAAAATCTACCCTCTTTTCCTTATTATTGCGTTATTTCCATTGCAATAAGAATATTGTTTTATCCGGACAATAGAATTATTACTATTGTTCACTATTATGCGCATCCGTAAGATTTTGTCAGAGCGACAATTTCACGGAAAGCCAATGAGCATCAAATATAAAATAAAATCCTTCGCACCCACTTTTTTTATTCTTTTCATCACCAGCACAACCAGTTATTTCACTTCTGCATCCAGCGTGGCACCGGCTATAACGGTGCAAAATGAGAATATTAATGCCCGGCAACAGGATCGGGAGCGCAAAGCGCAATTAGCGCCTGACCTGCCGCCTGGCATGTCTGAAAAAGAGGACTTCAGACCGGAAGCGATTCCGTTTCCGCATGAGGAAAATTGCTATCCGATCGATAATATTTCGCTGAATCAGGACAGTAAAAAACTGCACCTCAGAAAACTACGCTATTTCACTGCACAGGCAGAAGGGAAATGCCTGGGCATTAACGGAATAAAACTTCTGGCTAAAACGCTGCAGAATGAAATTATCCGGCTGGGATATATTACAACGCGTGTTAATTTGCCCGAACAGAATCTGTCGGGCCGTACGTTAACGTTTGATATTCATGCCGGTCACGTTGGAAAAATCGTGCTAAATAAGGCGAGTGGCGACGACATTAACCTGACCAGTACCCTGCCGTTCAGCGCGGGCGATCTGCTCGAACTCAGCGATCTGGAGCAGGGCAGCCTTAATCTTCAGCGCGTCCCGGGATCGCGGGTTAACGTTCAGCTATTGCCAGGCAGCAGCAAAGGTGAAAGCGATATCGTTATCCAGCGCGAACAGGATAAATACTGGCAGATGAGTGCTTGGCTGAATGATGCCGGCTCGGCGGCGACGGGGCGTTATCAGGGGGGAACCGCACTCTATTTAAACAACATTGCGTCATTAAGTGACATCTTTTACGTCTCTTACGGCCACGATATTGCGCCGAAACAGACCCGCAAAGGCAATGATAATAAATCGATAGGTTATTCGGTGCCATGGGGTTTCTGGTGGCTCGATCTCTATGCCAGCCAGAGTCATTATCAGCAACGCCTGACCGGAAACTGGTCAGAATGGGCACTGGATAATAAGAACAGCTACTACAGTGCGCAGCTCAACCGACTGCTTTCGCGAACCCTCTTTCAGACCACCACAGCTGGCCTGCAAATCTTCAACACGTCATCGCGTTATTCACTTAATGACCGGGACCTCATCAGCATGCATAAAAAAAGTGCGGGCTGGAAAGCGTTGCTGCAGCATGAGATGCATGACGATAACGCGGCGCTGACGACGACCCTGAGCTATCAACGGAAGATGCCCTGGTTTAACAGCAGCCATACCGTTGAACAGACGTATGGGCTCATTGATACGCAGGGCCGGATTATGACGCTGGATCTGAAAGGTTCGGTTAATTTCCAGTTAGGAGATAACTGGCTGAACTACTCACCCCATGTCAGTGTGCAATATTCACCCGACACCCTCTCTTCGCTGAATCGCTTTTCGCTGGCAAACCGCTGGACGGTTCGTGGCTTCGATGGCGAATACGCGCTTCAGGATAATAAAGGCTGGTTCTGGCGCAACGATATCAGCTGGATTTTCCCTGACAAACCGGTTCAGCCTTATATCGGTATTGACGCAGGCCAGGTCTACGGTAATAGCAGCCAGCAGGAATATGCCGGAAAAACCGTTACAGGCAGCGTGGCTGGCCTGCGGGGAACACTCCTGAAAACACGTTTTGATCTTTTTGCCGGCACCCCGGTTAAAAAACCCCAGGCTTTCCACACCGATCCCGTTACGCTCGGTTTTTCACTGCAGTGGAAATATTAGTAAGAAGTAAAGCGTTAAATAAAAAGATTTTGAAAATAAACACACACATCCAGAGGAAAAAAATGAATACGCATAAGTTTAATCTGCTATTCCTGGCGACGCTCGCCACCCTGTGTAGTCAGCCTGCGCTTTCTGCACTGAACAGTTATCAGCATGCAAATGGTTCGACCGTGGTGGATATTAATCAGCCGGATGCGAATGGTCTGTCACATAATATGTATCAGAGCTTCAACGTCTCCGAAAAGGGGTTGGTACTGAATAACAGCACCACAGATATGGTTCGCGACAGTGGTAATATTGCCCGGAACAGCAATCTGAATAGCTCAGCCAGTCTGATTCTGAACGAGGTCATCTCAAATAAAGCTTCTTCACTGAACGGCTTTATTGAAGTCGCAGGTCAGAAGGCCGATGTAATTATCGCCAACCCAAACGGGATCACCTGTTCCGGCTGTAATTTTATCAATACCGGACGCGCCACCCTGACCACCGGCACGCCAGTTTTAACCGATGGTGCACTGACGGGCTTTAATGTGACGAAAGGCACCCTTACGGTTAAAGGCAAAGGGCTGACAGGCGCCGATTACACGGACCTGCTGGCGCAGAAAATTACGCTCAATGGCAAAGTTGAGACAACCCAGCTGAAAGCGATTGCCGGTAAATACACCTATAACAGGGCCTCGGGTCAGGCCACAGCCAGCACGACGGGCCGGACTGGCGGCAACAGCATCGATGTCAGCGCGCTGGGCGGAGCAACAGCAGGCCTGATCCAGCTGCAAACCACGGAAGCCGGTGCGGGCGTCAACAATAATGGCGTCCTGAATGCCAACAGCCTTTATATCTCAACTAATGGCACGTTAACCAACAACGGGACCCTTGACGCTGGCGTGATGAGCATCGCAGCCAGCGGTAGCATGACGAACAAAGGGACGCTTTCTGCCAGCCAGGCTGCTCTGCAGACAACAAATACATTCACGAATGAAGGCACTGTTAAAGCCACCAATAACGCCAGCATCGTGAGTTATGGAAAAGTGACTAACAACGAGAAAGGGCAGATCAGTGGCGATGGCACCGTCAGCCTTTTTTCGCTGGCGGGAGATATCGAAAATAAAGGCACCATCAGCACGGCTGGAGCCCTGACAATGCAGACCGGCTACAGCACGGTGAATGGTGTTATCACGCCTGTCGCCAACACCAGCCTGATTAACTCCGGCTCGATTCAGGCGGACACTATTGGCTTATACGCCGTTAAAGAGGTCAGCCTCCGGTCAGGCGATGTTACCGCACAGAGCACAGCCTCTGTTTCTGCCGTAACTGTCTCTAACGCCGGAACCCTCACAGCGCAGAATGCCTCTCTCGTTTCTGACGACTTCAGCAATCAGGGTGTGATGCAGGCGACTGAGCGGTTAAGCGTGACCGGTAAAAGTGGAATTTCTAATAAGGGTACCCTGAAGGCGGCAACCCTGGCGCTGACAACGGATGGGAAAATCAGTAACACATCCTGCCGGCTGTGGTTATTGTGCAGGCAGGGCACCATGAAAGCGGATAAAATTTCGATTTCAGCCCCTAAAATCACCACCATTGCTGATTTAGATGGTGATTACACCACGCAGCTTCTGGAGCTGAACAAGCCTGAAACAGACTCCAGTCTGTAACCGGGCCATAAAAAAACCC
Source organism: Pantoea sp. M_10 (assembly GCF_008631515.1). Classification (NCBI taxonomy): domain Bacteria; kingdom Pseudomonadati; phylum Pseudomonadota; class Gammaproteobacteria; order Enterobacterales; family Erwiniaceae; genus Pantoea; species Pantoea sp. M_10. The sequence goes on from NZ_VWUL01000011.1 coordinate 26,980, forward strand.
AGCCGAGGCTGGGTTTTTTGTTGCCGCCGAACCCGCAGGTTCAGGTGCCTTTTAATCTTATTTTTTAGCGCCTGGCACGCTGAAACGCTTGTTAAAGCGGTCAACACGGCCACCAGTTGCCACTTCACGCTGCTTACCGGTATAGAACGGGTGGCATTTACCACAGACGTCCAGGTTCAGTTCGTGAGTCAGTGTTGAACGGGTGTGGATCTCGTTGCCGCAGGTACATTTAATAGTAACTGCTTCGTATTTCGGGTGAATACCTTGTTTCATGGGAAACCTCATAGAAGGCCGTGTCGCTCTCCGTGCCAGGCGTAAACCTGCACAGCACCACACGCGGTTGAACATTATAGGGTGTACTCCGGCAAGGTCTTTCTCACCGAAGGCGGCATATTATACAGAGAAGTTGTCATTGCTGCAAATTTATCCTGGGATACCCGCCATCCGGGTACAGCGTGTACACTAGCCCTCCCGATGCCCGAGCCGGAAAGAGAGAGTTATGCCCGTTGTCCAGGTTGCCCTGCCCGTCCCCTTGCCCCGCCTGTTTGATTATCTGCCGCCACAGGGCGCGCAGCCGGTCATTGGTGGTCGCGTAAGTGTGCCCTTTGGCAATCGCAGGATGATCGGCATTGTGGTCGCCCTGCGTGAGAGCAGCGATCTGCCCGAAGGACAGCTCAAGCGCGTCATTGAGGTGCTGGATAGCGAGTCACTCTATCCCTCTTCGCTGTGGCGCATCCTTAACTGGGCCGCCAGCTACTATCACTCTCCCCAGGGCGAAGTGCTGAACCATGCCATTCCGGTACTGCTGCGTCAGGGCAAACCCGCGCAGGATAACCCGTTATGGCGCTGGGAAATTACCGAGCAGGGCCGGGCGACCACGCCGGAGAGTTTAAAGCGCGCACCCAAACAGCAGCAGGCGCTGGCTGCCCTGCGTCAGCAGCCGCTCTATCGCCATCAGGTCAGCGAACACGACCTGACGGAGGCGACGCTTCAGGCTCTGCGCGCCAAAGGGCTGTGCGAGCTGTATGAGCATCAGCCGCAGCGGCACGACTGGCGAACCACCTTCGCCGTTAAAGGCGAACGCCTGCGTCTGAATACCGATCAGGCGATGGCGGTCGGTGCGATTCGGGCAGATGACGAACATTACGCCGCCTGGCTGCTGGCGGGCATCACCGGTTCCGGCAAAACAGAGGTTTACCTCAGCGTGCTGGAGAATGTGCTGGCTCGGGGAAAACAGGCGCTGGTGCTGGTCCCGGAGATCGGCCTGACCCCGCAGACCATTGCCCGTTTCCGGGAGCGTTTCGATGCGCCGATTGACGTGCTGCACTCCGCCTTAAACGACAGTGAGCGGCTGGCCGTCTGGTTACGTGCGCGACGCGGGGAAACGGCGATTGTGATTGGCACCCGCTCGGCGCTGTTTACCCCGCTGGCCCGGCCGGGGGTCATCATCATTGATGAAGAGCACGACAGCTCTTACAAGCAGCAGGAGGGCTGGCGCTATCAGGCGCGCGATCTGGCTGTGTTTCGCGCCCATGAAGAAAATATCCCGATTGTAATGGGATCGGCGACGCCCGCGCTGGAGACGCTGCACAATGTGCGCAGCGGCAAGTATCGCCAGCTCGACCTGACAAAGCGCGCAGGCAATGCCAGACCGGCGCTGCAACAGCTGATCGACTTAAAAGGTGTGCAGTTGATCGGCGGCCTGGCACCGGGCCTGATTGGCAAAATGCGTCAGCACCTGCAGGCGGATAATCAGGTGCTGCTGTTTCTTAACCGCCGCGGCTTTTCGCCCGCCCTGCTCTGTCACGACTGCGGCTGGATTGCCGAGTGTCACCGCTGTGACCGCTACTACACGCTGCATCAGCATCATCGCCAGCTGCGCTGCCACCACTGCGACAGCCAGCGTCCGCTTCCTCATCAGTGCCCGCAGTGTGGCTCAACTCACCTGCTGCCGGTCGGTGTCGGCACGGAACAGCTGGAACAGCAGCTCGGCACGCTGTTCCCTGGCGTGCCGGTGTCGCGAATCGATCGTGATACCACCAGCCGTAAAGGGGCGCTGGAGCAGCATCTGGCCGATGTGCATCGCGGAGGCGCGCGCATTCTGGTGGGTACTCAGATGCTGGCGAAGGGCCACCACTTCCCTGACGTGACGCTGGTGTCGCTACTGGATGTCGATGGGGCGCTGTTTTCCGCCGATTTCCGGGCGGCGGAGCGCTTTGCTCAGCTCTACACCCAGGTCGCCGGGCGCGCCGGGCGTGCCGGTAAGCAGGGCGAAGTCCTGCTGCAGACCCACCACCCGGAACATCCGCTGCTTCAGACCCTGCTGCATCAGGGCTATACGGCGTTTGCGCAGCAGGCACTGCTGGAGCGCCAGGCGGTTCACCTGCCACCCTGGAGCCGCCATGCGCTGTTTCGCGCTGAAGATATGGATAATCAGCAGGCAGCTGAATTTCTGCAACAGCTTCGTAACCTGCTGGAGGCCAGTCCGCTCAACGATCAGGCCATGTGGTTTATGGGGCCGGTCCCGGCCCTGCAGCCAAAACGCAGCGGCCGCTGGCGCTGGCAACTGCTGGTTCAGCACCCTTCCCGACAGCGTCTGCAGCAGCTGCTGAGCAGTTCGCTGCCGCTGATCTCCACCCTGCCCGCCGCGCGCAAAGTGAAATGGACGCTGGATATTGACCCTACCGAGAGCTGATCTCCGCTGACGTTGCGAGCCAGATCGAAAAATGTCGCATAAGTCACAATTTTTATGCAAATTAAGTAACAACCAGCCACGCAATCGTTAACAATGTGGCTGGTTTGCCTCTGAGCAGGCAAAAACAGAATCGAACACGCCATAATGCGTCAGGAGCATGTGTTGGAGCAGAATCAACAACCGCCCGCCGCCACGATGAAGGATGTCGCGGAACATGCGGGTGTCTCAACCGCCACCGTATCGCGTGCGCTGATGAATCCGGAGAAAGTTTCTGCGGCCACCCGACAGAAAGTCGAACAGGCCGTTGCCGCCGTCGGCTATGCAGCACATGGTCCCACACGCAGCGCGCGTCGCAATGAGACCCGAACCATCCTCGTCATTGTCCCTGATATCTGCGATCCCTTCTTCAGTGAAATCATCCGCGGCATTGAAGTCACGGCAGCTGAAGAGGGTTATCTGGTGCTGATTGGCGATTGCGCCCATCAGAATCAGCAGGAGCGAACCTTTCTCAACCTGATGGTGACGCGCCAGATAGATGGCATGGTCCTGCTGGGCTCACAGCTGCCCTTTGATGCCGGCATTGATGAGCAGCGCAACCTGCCGCCGATGGTGATGGCGAATGAGTTTGCGCCCGAAATGTCACTGCCCTCGGTGCACATCGACAACCTGACCGCCGCGTTTGAAGCGGTTAATCATCTGCTGCAGTTAGGTCACACACAGATTGCCTGTATCGCCGGGCCGGAAGAGATGCCGCTCTGTCAGTATCGGTTACAGGGCTATGTCCAGGCGATGCGGCGCAGTGGCCTGACGGTCGATCCCACCTATATTGTGCGCGGCGATTTCACCTTCGAAGCGGGCGTTGCCGCGATGAATCAGCTGATGACCCTGCCGCAGCCACCGCGCGCGCTGTTCTGCCACAGCGACATTATGGCGCTCGGGGCGATGAATCAGGCCCGACGCTGCGGGCTGCGGATACCTGACGATCTCTCTGTGGTGGGATTTGATGACATCGAGTTGTCGCGCTACTGCGAGCCGCCGCTGACTACTGTTACCCAGCCGCGCTATCAGATCGGCCGGGAAGCGATGCTGCTGCTGCTGGATGAGCTGAATGGCAAACGGGTCATCAGCGGTTCGCGGCTACTGGACGCGGGTCTGACCATTCGGGGCAGCACGGCGCGCGCAAAAAAGCGTGAAAAATAAGCGTATTCGCCGCGCTTTTTCAGTAGATTCTTAAAGCGAACACTGCTGGTCAAAGTTCCGACCCTTGAGTAACATGGCGGACTCCTTGCCGGGCGCGTAAAAATCATCATTTCGCCCATCTGGCACTATTTTTGAAGGGTATAAGAACGAGAGTGGCACAAAAAGATTACGTAGGCCGCGGGCGTTCAACAGGGACGCGTCGCAAAAAAAGCCCCAGCCGCGGCAAGAAGAGCAAAGGCGGTTCGGGAACATCCAAACTGATGATTGTACTGGCGGTCGCCGTGCTGGTGACCTTTGCCGGTGGTTTATGGTTCCTGGCGCATCACAAGAAAGAGGACGTGCCGGTCATTACGGATCATAAAGCCAACGGCAATGGCTTACCGCCGAAGCCCGAAGAGCGCTGGAAATATATTAAAGAGCTGGAGAACCGTCAGGTTACCGTGCCGACCCCTATCGAACCTTCATCGGGTGGCGAGGTGAAGTCGCAGACGCAGCTGACTGACGAGCAGCGTCAGCTGCTGGAGCAGATGCAGGCGGATATGCGCCAGCAGCCAACGCAGCTGAACGAAGTGCCGTGGAACGAACAGACACCGGCGCAACGTCAGCAGACGCTGCAGCATCAGCAGCAGTTACAGCAGCTGCAACGCCAGCAGCAGCAGTTCCAGCAACAGCAGCAACGTCAGCAGCAGCAGGTTCAGCAACAACAACTGCAGCAGCAACGTCAGCAGCAGCAGCAGCAACAGCAACAGCGCCAGCAGCAGTTGCAGCAGCAGCAACAGCGTCAGCAGCAGTTACAGCAGCAACGTCAGCAGCAGCAGCAGCAGCAGCAGCAAAATGTTCAGCGCCAGACGCAGCCTGCGCCAGTTACGCGGGAACCCGAGTTGCAGTCAAAACCGCAGGAGACCGCAAAAGCGAAACCGGCGGAGAAAGCCTCTTCGCAGCGCTGGATGGTGCAGTGCGGGTCATTCAAAGGCACCGACCAGGCGGAGTCAGTGCGTGCCGGTTTAGCCTTTGAAGGATTTGAAAGCCGCATTACGACCGGTGGCGGCTGGAATCGCGTGGTGATTGGTCCGTATAAAGATCGCGCCTCTGCAGACAGCACACTGAAGCGTCTGCGCAGTTCGGGTCACTCCGGCTGCATTCCCCTCTCAATCGGGGGTTGAAACCCGTCAAACCCGCCCCATATCTGTTGCATGATACTCCGCGCCCCGTGCGCGGAGTCCTTTTCCGACTGCAACAAGGGGTCTGCCCGTGACAACAATAGTAAGTGTACGACGCAACGGCCAGGTAGTGATTGGCGGTGATGGCCAGGCTACGCTCGGCAATACCGTGATGAAAGGCAACGTTAAAAAAGTGCGTCGTTTATACAACGATAAGGTGATTGCCGGATTTGCTGGCGGCACCGCAGACGCCTTCACCCTGTTTGAGCTTTTCGAACGTAAACTGGAAATGCATCAGGGCCACCTGGTGAAAGCCGCGGTGGAACTGGCTAAAGACTGGCGTACTGACCGTATGCTGCGTCGACTTGAAGCCCTGCTGGCGGTCGCGGATGAGTCCGCCTCACTGATCATCAGCGGTAATGGTGATGTAATTCAGCCTGAAAACGATCTGATTGCCATCGGCTCCGGTGGGCCTTTCGCCCAGGCCGCGGCACGTGCGCTGCTGGAGAATACCGACATGGGCGCGCGCGACATCGTTGAGAAGTCGCTGAACATCGCAGGCGATATCTGCATCTACACTAACCATAACGTTAATTTCGAAGAATTAACCTCCAGGGCGTAAAGGTATAACTATGTCTGAGATGACTCCACGCGAAATCGTCAGCGAACTGAACCGCTTTATTATCGGCCAGGACAGCGCCAAGCGCGCCGTGGCTATTGCACTGCGCAACCGCTGGCGTCGCATGCAGCTGGATGAAGAGCTGCGCCATGAAGTGACCCCGAAAAACATCCTGATGATCGGACCGACCGGTGTCGGTAAAACGGAGATCGCCCGTCGTCTGGCTAAACTGGCCAATGCGCCCTTTATCAAGGTCGAGGCGACCAAATTTACCGAAGTGGGTTATGTCGGTAAGGAAGTCGATTCGATCATTCGCGACCTGACCGACTCCGCCATTAAGATGGTGCGCAGCCAGGCGATTGAAAAGAACAAATACCGTGCAGAAGAGATGGCGGAAGAGCGCATCCTGGATGTTCTGATTCCACCAGCCAAAAACAACTGGGGCCAGTCAGAGCAGAGCGCGGAACCATCTGCGGCGCGCCAGTCGTTCCGTAAAAAACTGCGCGAAGGCCAGCTGGATGACAAAGAGATCGAGATCGACCTGGCCGCCAGCGGCCCGGGCGTCGAAATCATGGCGCCTCCGGGAATGGAAGAGATGACCAGCCAGCTGCAGTCGATGTTCCAGAACCTTGGCGGCCAGAAGCAGAAAGCCCGCAAGCTGAAGATCAAAGAAGCGATGAAGCTGCTGATCGAAGAAGAAGCGGCAAAACTGGTGAATCCGGAAGAGCTTAAACAGGACGCCATCGATGCCGTCGAGCAGCACGGTATCGTGTTTATCGATGAGATCGACAAAATCTGTAAGCGCGGCGGCCAGAATGCTGGCGGTCCGGATGTGTCTCGCGAAGGCGTTCAGCGCGACCTGCTGCCGCTGGTGGAAGGCTGCACGGTCTCAACCAAGCACGGTATGGTGAAAACGGACCACATTCTGTTTATCGCTTCGGGCGCGTTCCAGGTTGCCAGCCCGTCCGATTTAATCCCGGAACTGCAGGGCCGTCTGCCTATCCGCGTTGAACTGCAGGCGCTGACCGTGAATGATTTCGAGCGCATTCTGACAGAGCCTAACGCGTCTGTAACCGTGCAGTACAAAGCGCTGATGAATACCGAAGGCGTGAATATTGAGTTCACCGAGGATGGTATCCGCCGGATCGCTGAGGCCGCATGGCAGGTTAACGAAACCACCGAAAACATCGGTGCGCGTCGTCTGCATACCGTACTGGAACGTCTGATGGAGGATATCTCCTATGACGCCAGCGATCGTCACGGTGAATCGGTCACCATCGATGCTGACTATGTGGGTAAACATCTGGATGAACTGGTGGCTGACGAAGACCTGAGCCGCTTCATTCTCTGATTCACGGATGTCGCACTTTTCAGAAGCCCAGCCGAACCGGCTGGGCTTTTTTATGCATGTTCTTGATCGAACGATGCTTTTTTCAGGGTGATGATTTTGCCAACAATCTGCATATAGCGATATACTTAGCATTCCTGTGGCAAACAGACGAAACCCTTATGAAATACGATACATCTGAACTCTGCGATATCTACCATGAAGAAGTGAATGTTGTTGAACCGCTTTTTTCAAACTTTGGTGGGCGCACTTCATTCGGTGGTCAGATTACCACAGTGAAATGCTTTGAAGACAACGGCTTACTCTACGATCTGCTGGAAGAAAATGGCCGCGGCCGGGTGCTGGTGATTGATGGCGGCGGTTCCGTGCGTCGGGCGCTGGTGGATGCGCAGCTGGCACGTCTGGCAGCCACTAACGAGTGGGAAGGCCTGGTCATCTACGGGTCAGTACGTCAGGTTGACGAGCTGGAAGAGCTGGAAATTGGCATTCAGGCGATTGCCGCCATTCCGGCCGGCGCGGCGGGTGAAGGGATTGGCGAAAGCGATGTGCGCGTCAATTTCGGCGGCGTGACCTTCTTTTCCGGTGACCATCTCTATGCCGACAATACCGGTATCATTCTGTCAGAGGATGCGCTGGACCTCGAATAAGGTCCGACAGCAACCGGGAGCAGACATGAAAACGGGTGCCTGAGCACCCGTTTTTCACATCAGCTGAGGCTTCAAACCTCTTCCATTTTTCCCAGCAGTGCGCGCAGACGTTCCTGCCAGACGTGCTGCTCTTCTTTCAGGTGCTGATTTTCACGCATCAGCGCATCGTGGTTGCCCGCGACTTGTTGCGCATCGTTACGCAGTGAGTTGTTCTGCTCTTTCAGCTCTTCGATTTCCATCTGCAACAGGGTGATGGTATCAATCGCCTGCTGTACTTTCGCTTCCAGTTTCTCAAACACTTCAAATGACATCTTTCTGACCTCTCCTAAATTCCTGCAAGGCGTTGATGATGCCAGCGCTAGCCAGCAACGTTGTCCCGATTGTATGTACCCTCACCCCGCAAGTCCAGCAACGCGGGCGCGCCGGGCGTAGTCTGTAACACTTTTCAGTCTATGCCTGAATTTATGCTGTGCTCCGATCAACGGCACACAGAGATCCCTCCGCCACGCCCGCTATCCGGCGCATTTAAGGGCGAAAGAAAGCCGGAATACGCGAAAACGCGCATTTTTATGACACAGTACACAAAAAATGATTTCGCTATTTCTCGTTTATGTTCGTTAACGATAAATTCACACCAACCCTACAATAAAGCTGGGCGACTCATGGAATGAGAACAAAAACTGATAAAATTTAACCTCGCTTCAGGAACCACTATTATGAGTCAGACAACTAACACGCTCAAAGGTCAGTGTATTGCCGAATTTCTGGGGACAGGCTTGATTATTTTCTTCGGCGCGGGCTGTGTGGCCGCACTGAAACTCGCCGGTGCCGCATTCGGTCAGTGGGAAATCTGCATCATCTGGGGGCTGGGCGTTTCCATGGCCGCCTACCTCACCGCAGGCATTTCGGGTGCGCACCTGAACCCGGCCATTACCGTGGCGCTCTGCCTGTTTGCTAATTTTGAAGGACGTAAAGTTCTGCCCTACATCATCTCACAGGTTGCCGGCGCCTTTTGTGCCGCAGCGCTGGTCTATGGCCTCTACTACAGCCTCTTTATTGACTATGAGCAGAGCCATCAGATGGTGCGCGGTACGGTTGAGAGTCTCGACCTGGCGGGCATCTTCTCAACCTATCCTAACCCGCACATCGGTGTCGGTCAGGCATTCCTGGTTGAGATGGTCATCACGGCGGTACTGATGGCGGTCATTATGGGTCTGACGGATGACGGTAACGGCATCCCACGCGGCCCACTGGCACCCCTGCTGATCGGCCTGCTGGTCGCGGTAATTGGTGGCGCAATGGGTCCGCTGACCGGCTTTGCCCTGAACCCGGCACGTGATTTCGGACCGAAGATTTTCGCATGGCTGGCAGGCTGGGGTAACGTTGCCTTCACCGGCGGTCGTGACATCCCTTACTTCATGGTACCGATTTTTGGCCCGCTGGTCGGTGCCTGCCTGGGTGCCGTAGGTTATCGCGCACTGATTGGCCGCTATCTGCCAGGCACCGCGAAGGAACCTGCCAGTGTTCCTGCAGACAAACCGGTTGCACGCGCTCAGCAGCGTAAAGCGTAAGTTTCACTTTTTATCATCAGGACTGAATTTATGACTACCACAGATAAAAAATACATTGTCGCGCTCGATCAGGGCACAACCAGTTCACGCGCCGTGATCCTCGATCACGACGCCAACATCGTCGCCGTCTCGCAGCGTGAATTTACCCAGATCTACCCGAAAGCGGGCTGGGTTGAGCATGATCCGATGGATATCTGGGCCTCTCAAAGCTCCACGCTGGTTGAAGTGCTGGCACACGCCGATATTCGCTCCGATGAAATTGCCGCTATCGGTATCACCAATCAGCGTGAAACCGCTATCGTCTGGGACAAAGAGACCGGTAAGCCGGTCTATAACGCCATCGTCTGGCAGGATCCCCGCACCGCCGACTACTGTAACAAACTGAAGAAAGAGGGACTGGAAGAGTATATCCAGCACACCACCGGTCTGGTGATTAACCCCTACTTCTCCGGCACCAAAGTGAAGTGGATCCTCGATAACGTTGAAGGCGCGCGTGAGCGTGCGAAACGTGGCGAGCTGCTGTTCGGCACCGTTGATACCTGGCTGGTCTGGAAAATGACCCAGGGCCGCGTGCATATCACCGATTACACCAACGCCTCCCGTACCATGATGTTCAACATTCACAAGCTGGAGTGGGATCAGCGCCTGCTGGATATCCTGGATATCCCGCGTGAAATGCTGCCGGAAGTGAAATCGTCGTCTGAAGTCTATGGTCAGACCAACATCGGCGGTAAAGGCGGCACGCGTATTCCTATCGCCGGTATTGCCGGTGACCAGCAGGCGGCGCTCTATGGCCAGCTCTGCGTCCAGCCTGGCATGGCGAAAAATACCTACGGCACCGGCTGCTTTATGCTGATGAACACCGGTACTGAAGCGGTAACCTCAACGCATGGCCTGCTGACCACCATCGCCTGTGGCCCGCGTGGTGAAGTGAACTATGCGCTGGAAGGGGCGGTATTCATCGGGGGTGCCTCAATTCAGTGGCTGCGCGATGAGATGAAGCTGATCAGCGATGCCGCTGACTCTGAATACTTTGCGATGAAAGTGAAAGATACCAACGGCGTCTACATGGTACCGGCATTCACCGGTCTGGGCGCACCTTACTGGGACCCGTATGCCCGTGGCGCGATCTTCGGTCTGACGCGCGGTGCGAACGCTAACCACATCATCCGCGCCACGCTGGAGTCGATCGCTTATCAGACCCGCGACGTTCTGGAAGCGATGCAGAACGATGCGAACACCCGTCTGCAGGCGCTGCGTGTGGATGGGGGCGCGGTGGCCAACAACTTCCTGATGCAGTTCCAGTCTGACATCCTCGGCACCCGTGTTGAGCGTCCGGAAGTGCGTGAAGTTACGGCGCTGGGTTCAGCGTATCTGGCGGGTCTGGCCGTCGGCTTCTGGCAGGATCTGGATGAAGTCCGTGCAAAATCGGTGATTGAGCGTGAGTTCCGCCCAAGCCTGGAAACCACCGAACGTAACTTCCGCTATGCCGGCTGGAAAAAAGCCGTCGCCCGCGCGCAGGCGTGGGAAGAAGAAGAGTAATACCGGGGCCCGCGACGGTCTGCGTCGCGGGCCTTTTCCCCGCCCCACTCTCCCGCTGTGTTACACTGCCTGTCTGTTTTTTGTCAGGCAGAGACCATGAAACGAGAACTTGCCATTGAATTTTCCCGCGTAACCGAAGCTGCCGCTCTGGCGGGCTATCACTGGTTAGGGCGCGGCGACAAAAATGCGGCCGATGGCGCGGCTGTCCATGCCATGCGTCACGTCCTCAACTCCATTGAGATCGACGGCCAGATTGTGATCGGCGAAGGTGAAATCGACGAAGCCCCGATGCTCTATATCGGTGAAAAAGTCGGCACCGGTCGCGGCGACGCGGTCGATATTGCGGTCGATCCGATTGAAGGCACCCGCATGACGGCGCTGGGTCAGGCTAACGCGCTGGCCGTCATGGCCGTGGGCGACAAGGGTAGTTTTCTCCACGCACCCGATATGTACATGGAGAAGCTGATTGTGGGGCCGGCCGCCCACGGGGCAATCGATCTCGACCTGCCGCTGGAAACCAACCTGCGTAATATCGCTATCGCAATGAACAAGCCGCTGTCGCAGTTAACCGTGTCGATTCTGGCAAAACCCCGCCATGACGCGGTGATTGGTCAGCTGCAGCAGCTGGGTGTGCGGGTCTTCACCTTCCCGGATGGCGACGTGGCCGCCTCCATTCTGACCTGCATGCCGGACAGCGAAGTGGATGTGATGTATGGCATCGGCGGTGCGCCGGAAGGCGTGGTCTCTGCGGCCGTCATCCGGGCGCTGGACGGCGATATGCAGGGCCGGCTGCTGGCGCGTCATCACGTTAAGGGCGACAGCGCGGAAAACCGTCTGCTCGGCGAGCAGGAGCTGCAGCGCTGTGCAGAGATGGGGATTGAGGCGGGGAAAAAGCTGACGCTGAGTGAGATGGCGCGCAACGACAACGTGGTCTTTGCCGCCACCGGCATTACCAGTGGCGAGCTGCTGAAAGGCATTACGCGTCAGGGCAATATCGCCACCAGCGAAACCCTGCTGATTCGCGGTAAATCACGCACCATCCGCCGTATCCAGTCGATTCACTATCTTGACCGCAAGGATCCGGCGCTTCATCCGTTTATCCTGTAACCGCCTGGTTGCCGCGCTCCGGCTGACGTGAGAGCGGCAACCAGCAGAGCAGCATCACCAGCGCCGTGAAGAACATCAGCATGCCCAGGCTGAACTGGTCGCGCTGCGGCATCATCGCTGACAGCCACGCGACCAGACCCGATCCGAGGTTCATCAGCCCGCCAATCAGCGCGCCCGCGCTACCCGCCAGCCAGGCATAAGGTTCCATAGCGCCAGAGGTTGCCAGCGGAAAGAGCATACCGGCACCAAAAAAGAAGAGCGCGGCCGGCACCAGCAGGGTCCAGATATTCATCACGCCGAACCACGCCGGGATCCACATCAGAATGCCCGCCAGCAGGCAGCTGTTCACGCCCCACCACATCAGGCTATGCCAGGAGCCCTGCTCGCGGCCGGCAAACCAGGCGCCAAAGAAGGCCGCCGGAATCGGCAGAATAAACAGGATACTGACTGTCAGGCTGTGCAGGCCCAGCACGCCGCCCAGTAATACACCGCAGCTCGACTCAAATACCGCAATTCCGGCGAGCGCACCAATCAGCAGCACGATGTAGCGGACGAAATTCGCGTCGCTGAGCAGACGGACATAGCGTTTAAAGAAGGGCGTCACTTCCGCACTCTGCGGCCGGGTCTCCGGCAGCCAGCGCGCCATCGCGCCGGTTACCGTCAGGCAGAGCAGCAGCAGGAAGGCAAAGCAGGCATGCCAGCCAAAGAGCTGGGTCAGCAGCGCGCCAATCACCGGTGCCAGCAGCGGGCTGACCAGAATGCCCATATTCAGCAGGCTGTTAGCACGGCGCAGCGCGTGACCCTCATAGAGATCGCGCGGCATGGTGCGGGCCATCACGCCAGCCACGCCGGTTCCCAGCCCCTGCACGGCGCTGCCAAGCACCAGCATATCCAGCGAGGTCGCCATCAGCGCGGTCACCGCCCCGATCATAAAGATCAGCATGCCTGCCAGGATCACCGGGCGCCGCCCCACGCTGTCCGACAGCGGGCCGTAGATCAGTTGCGATCCGCCATAGGTCATCAGATAGGCCGCCATCACGCGTTGCAGCGCGCCATCCCGCACGTTCAGCGCATCGGCCATTACCGCCATAGCCGGAACATAAATGGTCTGCGCCATCTGACCCACGGCCACCAGCACAATGAGCATCACCAGCAGCGGGCGATTTTCCAGTTTCGTCATCATGGTTATACAAAATATCTTTCTGTGAAAGGAGGTTAAAACAGCGGTTCACCCGCCGGACATCTTATTATGGCGGGCAAAATATCAGGATTAGGTGACAAAGCGAGAGGCAGGCGAAAAGGTCCTGGCTTGCGCCTGTCAAGTTTATGCACCAGCCTGTAAAGGGAATGCAACAGTTTGCCGATTCGAGCCTTTGCGAGGGCGCAGGCTGGCAATCGCGCCGGGCAGCCGCGAAAATAGTGACCTGCCTGAATCATCAACAACCAGGGAGTGAGTATGGCTGAGTGGGTCAATGCTGAAGTTAAGGAAGTCAAAAACTGGACGGATGCGCTGTTCAGTCTGCGGGTGACGGCACCGGTCGATCCCTTTATCGCCGGGCAATTTGCCAAACTGGCGCTGGAAATTGAGGGGGAACGCGTGCAGCGCGCTTACTCCTACGTCAACGCGCCGAAAGATGATCTGCTGGAGTTCTATCTGGTCACGGTGCCAGAGGGCAAGCTCAGTCCTCATCTGCAGGCCCTTCAGCCAGGCGATCAGGTGATGGTCACCAAAGAAGCCGCGGGCTTCTTTGTGCTGGATGAGGTTCCGCCGTGCAGGACGCTGTGGATGCTGGCGACCGGCACCGCTATTGGTCCTTACCTGTCGATGCTGCAGCAGGGCGAAGGGCTGGAACGCTTTGAAAATATCGTGCTGGTGCATGCCGCGCGTTATGCGGCCGACCTGAGTTTTTTACCGCTGATGCAGCAGCTGCAGCAGCGTTATCAGGGCCAGCTACAGATTCAGACGGTGGTAAGTCGCGAAGAGATTGCCGGTTCGCTGACTGGCCGGGTGCCTGCGCTGATTGAGAATGGCGAGCTGGAGCGGGCCACCGGTCTGACACTGGATGCAGAGAGCAGCCATGTGATGCTGTGCGGTAACCCGCAGATGGTGCGTGATACTCAGCAACTCCTGAAAGAGACACGTGAGATGCGCAAACACCTTAAGCGTAAGCCGGGACATATCACCAGCGAACATTACTGGTGAGCCGTTGAGCGGTATCGTACCGGCTGGGTCGCCGGGCCAAACCGGTTAGCGCCGGGGGAGCCGCGAAAAACGCCGAGGTCGAGCAGCAGACCCGCCAGTAAAACAAAGGGAATGGCGCGTCCCAGCAGCCAGGGCAGGATGCCCGTCAGCATGCTCCAGTTCCCCACCACCAGCAGCCAGGCCACGATCACCAGCAACCCCCAGTAGCCGGGACGATCGCGATCGTGCAGCCGTTTGACGATCACTGCGCTGGCAGGCCACAGCAGGCAGACCACGCCAAAGGCCGCCATCTGGGTATCGAGCCAGTCGTTAGCCGCCAGCACGAAGAGCAGTGTCGTTGTCAGCAGCCAGACCGCCTGCCAGATCCAGAAATCACGTCGTCCCAGCCGGCCGCGCCAGGAAAAACACCATTGTTGTAACGTCATGCTTTATCATCCGGAAAAGAGAGCTGCCGCGCTTTTGACCTCGCGGATAAAAACCGTTTTAATTTGCGCCTGAGTTTACGGGACAGGATCGACAAAATGAAGAATTTGCCTGGCGCACTGCTGTTATCGTTTGCGCTGACGGTTCCGGTCTTTGCCGCCGATCCGCCACCGCAGGAGCGGACCGATGCGTTGCCTCCCGCCCCCTATCTGCTGGCGGGTGCGCCCACCTTTGATATGACTATCGGCCAGTTTCGCGAAAAGTATAATCTGGCCAATGCCGCGCTCATCCTGCCGGAGTATCGCGCTATTGATAATCGCGGTGACAAAAGCAACCTGACGCGGGCTGCCAGCAAAATCAATGAGACGCTCTACGCCTCTACGGCGCTGGAGCCCGGCACCGGCAAAATCAAAACGTTGCAGATTACCTGGCTGCCGTTACCTGGCCCGGATCAGAGCGCCTCGCAGCAAAAGGCGCTGGCCTACATGACCGCCCTGCTGCGCTTCTTTGTGCCGGGATTAAGTGCCGAAGAGGGGCGTAAAAAGCTGGAGGCGTTGCTGAATGCCGGCAAGGATTCACCCTACTATGCGCAGGTCGACGGCGCGCTGCGATTTGTCGTCTCTGACAGCGGTGACAAGGGGCTGACCTTTGCGATTGAGCCGGTCAAACTGGCGCTCGCCAGCCCCTGATGATGTGGCCGAAAATGACGAAAAGCAAAGCCATCGCAACATTTGATCTCTATACTGTCTGGCAGACAACGCTGCCGGCTGGCAGCGATTTTTCATGTATCGCGTTATGCGGAGGATAGAATGCGACATCCACTGGTTATGGGTAACTGGAAGTTGAATGGCAGCAAGCAGATCACAGCTGAACTGATCGCCGGTCTGCGCAAGGAACTGTCTGGCGTTGACGGTTGTGGCGTTGCCATTGCACCGCCGGCACTCTATCTCGAGCAGGCAAAACACGCCCTCTCCGGTAGTCACATTGCACTGGGTGCACAGAACGCAGACGTTAACCTGTCTGGTGCCTTCACCGGTGAAGTTTCCGCAGAGATGCTGAAAGATATCGGCGCGAAATATATCATTATCGGCCACTCAGAGCGTCGTACTTACCACAAAGAGAGCGACGAGTTCATCGCGAAGAAATTCGCGGTGCTGAAGTCAGTGGGTCTGGTTCCCGTGCTCTGCATCGGTGAAACCGAAGCAGAAAACGAAGCGGGTAAAACCGAAGAAGTCTGCGCTCGTCAGCTGGATGCCGTGCTGGAAACCCAGGGCGCTGAAGCGTTCAACGGTGCGGTCATCGCCTATGAGCCCGTCTGGGCTATCGGTACCGGTAAATCGGCGACCCCTGCGCAGGCTCAGGCCGTGCACAAATTCATCCGTGACCACATCGCGAAGAAAGATGCGGCAGTCGCGGAGCAGGTCATCATTCAGTACGGCGGCTCCGTTAACGACAAAAATGCGGCAGAGCTGTTCACCCAGCCTGACATCGATGGTGCGCTGGTTGGCGGTGCGTCACTGAAAGCTGACGCATTTGCGGTCATCGTGAAAGCGGCGGCGGCGGCAAAAAGCGCCTAAGCGTTGATGCACAGATTAAAGGCGGCTTAAGCCGCCTTTTTTATGGGCGCAATCAGCTGGCAGCTATGATCCTGCACCTCCTCCGCCGACCCGCTATTCAGCAGCAGCCAGTTTCGCTCTATCGCCATCAGCACCAGTCGCCCGTCGCTTAACTGCGCCAGCGCCAGTCCATATTTCCCCATCTCTGTGCGCGTCTGTGGCCGCTCACTGGCCAGACGGATAAAGGCACTCTGCTGCGCCAGTTCGGCTGGCGTCAGGGCACGCAGCCAGTAGTGATGCTGACGCAGCGTGCTGCGCTGCCACTGGCCGTTAAGCTGCGGCGTCAGCGTATCGAGTTGCCGACGCACATCGGGGCGCAGGCAGGAGAGATGAATATGAAGCTGGTTCTGGGTGCGGCCATACTCTGAATTAATAGCCAGCGACAGAACCCGGTCGTCAATCGGCGAGCCATGCCGCTGGGCTAACAGATAGCGTTCATGCCAGGCAAAGGCAAAATAGTTGGGTGTGGCGGGCTGAAGTAAGCGCGGGCTTTCTATGCCCGTGATCCTGTCGAGCGGAATCAGCAGAAACTGCAGTGGCCCATGGATATCTTTCAGCATGGCATAACGATGTGGCCGATCGACACGCTGACAGGGCGCCGGGTTGCCACTACTCTGCTGGTGGGGCACACATTTCTCGCTGACGATCTGCCACAGCGCATCACTATTCTTTTTAAAATGCAGTGCGGCCGCCAGCATCCCCGCAATGACCAGCACCAGCAGGATCGCCATCCCGCGGGCTGCATGACGGTGTATCGGCATAACAACGCTTCCTGAGTGGCTTCGCAGCCTGCATCCTCGCCTGGCGGGAAAAGAATGTCACGGGGAATTCTGGCTGATAGCGCAGCAGGGGTGGAGAAAAGAGGTGTCGCGTTAAGCGGTCAGCGCAGAGATGCGCTGACCGCCATGCCTTACGGTTTCATGACCTGGTCATAGCTGCCGCCATCGGCGAAGTGGGCTTTCTGAGCCTGTGTCCAGCCACCAAACTTGTCCTGAATGGTGAACAGTTTCACAGGCGCAAAGGTGCTGGAAAATTTCTTCGCAATCTCAGCATCACGCGGACGGTAATAGTTCTGCGCGGCAATCGTCTGGCCTTCCGGCGAGTAGAGGTATTTCAGATAGGCATCCGCAACCTTACGCGTACCCTTTTCGTCCACCACCTTATCGACTACCGACACGGTCGGCTCAGCCAGAATGGATTCACTCGGCGTCACAATCTCGAACTTATCTTTGCCCAGCTTGTTCACCGCCAGATAGGCTTCGTTTTCCCAGGCGATAAGGACGTCACCAATGCCGCGCTCAACGAAGGTGTTGGTCGCGCCACGCGCACCGGAATCCTGCACCTCAACGTTTTTAAACAGCGCTCTGACGTAAGCCAGCGCTTTAGCCTGGTCGCCATTGTTGTGATCCAGCGCCCAGCCCCAGGCCGCCAGATAGTTCCAGCGTGCCCCGCCGGAGGTTTTCGGGTTAGGGGTGATAACAGAGACACCTGGTTTGATCAGGTCGCTCCAGTCATGAATGCCTTTGGGATTGCCTTTGCGTACCAGGAAGACGATGGTCGAGGTGTAAGGAGCGGAGTTGTCCGGCAGGCGCTGAAGCCAGTTTTTATCAATACGCCCGCGTTCTGCAATGGCATCGACATCGGATTGCAGCGCCAGCGTCACCACATCCGCCCGGATGCCGTTAATTACGGAGGTTGCCTGCTTGCCGGAGCCGCCATGGGACTGACGCACCACGACGTTATCGCCGGTTTCCTGTTTATAGTGCGCACTGAACGCTTTGTTGTACTGTTCGTACAGCTCACGCGTTGGATCGTAGGACACGTTAAGCAGCTGAATGTCTTTTGCCAGAACGCTGGTTGAGGCCAGCAACAGGGTAACGCCGATACTCCACTTGTTCATTACGCACTCTCCCAATGTCGTTATGGGCGTAGCGTGACATAAACCAATACAGAGCTTAAAGAATTAAAAATAAGTGGTTATAACTGGGGGGAATATAGACTGGCGATGCCGGGGCGTGCGGTAACGCACACCCCGCAGAGGGATCAGTAGAGTTTTTTCGCGGTGTCGAGCCAGTCGCGCTTAAACGGACGCTTCATGTTTTCAATCGCGTCGATGATGTCGTGATGCACCATCTTCTCATTCTGAATACCAACACAGCGACCGCCGTAGCCCTGCATCAGCAGCTCAATGGAGTAAGCGCCCATGCGTGACGCCAGAATACGGTCATAGGCACAGGGCGCGCCACCACGCTGAATATGGCCCAGCACGGTGGAACGGGTTTCGCGTTTGGTTTCCGTTTCAATAAAGCGCGCCAGATCGTCGATATCGCAGATATGTTCGGTAATCGCCACGATAGCGTGCTTTTTCCCTTTGGCGATGCCCGCTTTGATTTCCGCAACCAGCTCTTCACGGGTATAAGGGAATTCCGGCAGCACGATGAACTCACAGCCACCCGCAATGGCCGCCGCCAGCGTCAGGTCGCCGCAGTAGCGGCCCATCACTTCAACGATGGAGATACGCTGATGCGACGAAGAGGTATCACGCAGGCGGTCAATGGCCTCCACCACGGTTTCCAGCGCCGTAAAGTAACCGATGGTGTAATCCGTTCCGGCAACGTCGTTGTCGATGGTGCCCGGTAAGCCGATGCAGGGGAAGCCCATTTCGGTCAGACGTTTCGCCCCCATATAGGAGCCATCGCCGCCGATCACCACCAGCGCGTCAATGCCGCGCTTTTTCATGTTCTCGATGGCCACCTGGCGAATATCTTCATTACGGAATTCAGGAAAACGCGCAGAGCCCAGGAAGGTGCCGCCGCGGTTGATCATGTCGGAGACGCTGTAGCGATCGAGATTGATCATGCGGTCTTCGTACAATCCCAGATAGCCATCATAGATCCCAAAAACTTCCAGTCCTTCACTCAGCGCGGAACGCACGACTCCACGAATAGCTGCGTTCATGCCTGGGGCGTCACCGCCGCTGGTTAATACACCAATTTTTTTGATCATGACAACCTCTGGATTTTTAAAACGAAGGGTTAATCCTGCCTGTCGATCGCTGCTGAACATCATTAAAGGCCAGCGCGACATGTGATGGCAGATAGTATATCAAAGGCTTGCTGCTGAATTGATTCAGGTCAGACAACTTTTCACTATTTTTTGCAGCAATGTTAGCGTTACGTCGTCCCTTACGTATCAAATTGATTCGTTTAGGTTAAAAACCTGGAGAATCCTCCTTCTCGAACGGTACCACAGAACAGGGGTCCTGATGGATAATTACGTCTGACCCGGGAAATGCGTCGCGTAACGCCCTCTCAACCTGATCGGCCACACGGTGCGCCTGCACCAGGGGCAGCTGGTCTTCAAGCTCCAGATGCAGCTGAATAAATTTTGTCGGGCCGGACTGGCGGGTACGCAGATCGTGCACCCCCTGCACCTGCGGCCAGTTCGTTGCCAGCGTCAGAATCTGCTGACGCTCCTCTTCCGGCAATGCGCGATCCAGCAGGGACTGCACTGCGTCGTAGCCCATACGTAACGCGCTGTAGAGAATAAAAATGCCGATTCCCAGCGCGAACAGGGCATCTGCCCTTGCAAAACCATAGCTGCTCAGCACCAGCGCGATCAGAATCGCGCCATTCATAATGACATCGGACTGATAGTGCAGCATGTCAGCCCGAATGGCCTGACTGCGGGTTTTCCGCACCACCCAGCGCTGGAAGGCCACCAGTAACAGGGTTGAACTCAGCGCGACAACCGTTACCACAATCCCGACTATGGGAGCCCGCAGAACATCCGGCGACGCCAGATGTTGCAGGCCGGTCAGGAACAGAAACAGCGCCGAGCCTGAAATAAACATGCTCTGAGCCAGTGCCGCCAGCGATTCTGCTTTACCATGCCCGAACGTATGGTCTTCATCGGCGGGCTGCAGCGCATAACGCACCACCAGCAGATTCGTGAGTGACGCGGCAATATCGACCAGCGAGTCCACCAGCGAAGCGAGCAGACTCACCGAACCGGTGTACCACCAGGCAAAGATTTTCACGATCAACAGCACCGACGCGAGAAGGGTAGCGGCCAGCGCAGCACGCTTTACCAGTCGGCCATAAGAGGGTTGCATGCCGGATCCCCTGCACCCCATCATCAGATGAGGCGTATTCAGATGGAAGAGTGGCTGAAGTCTAACACCCTGAGCCGGGCAATGCTTAAGGAGGTGCAACGGAGAGAGGTTCTTTACGGCGGGGCAACCGATAAAAACAAGCCCCGACCTTTGAAAAAGGACGGGGCAGCGTGTCATACACATCAGTTACATCAGTGCCAGACCCTGAAATTCAGGTCTGTTCAGGAAACGTTGCAGCTGTTACTTTTTGCCGCCTTTCTTACCGGCTTCTGATGCTTTTTCACGATCGTTTTTAAAGTTTCCGCCGCCGCTGTTCTGGCCGCCTTTTTTACCGGCTTCAGAGGCCTTTTGCGGATTATCTGCGAAATTACCTGAACCACCACGATGCTCTGCCATAATTTACTCCGTTAATAGATTCATTCGGGATTACATAATGTGGTTGTTGCTCCCTGAGACTTCGCGAAATCACTTCACTTCCCTGCAGTGACAGGATTAAGTGTAGATAAAGCTAAGGCGCCAGCAAGCGCAACGGTAAATTCCCTATCTTACTGAAAAATATTATTTATTTTCACAGCCAGGAGAATAAATATACTCTTTTCAACGGGTTAAAATATTTTTTTTCTGTTTTTCTCTGCCGGTGCGCTTAAACGCAACCAGAGCCCCGGTCAGTTCATCTTTCAGCAGCTAAAAGCCGATTAAGGACCAACAGCGGTAACAAAACCGGGGTTTTGTTGTGCGGTGATGATTCGGGTCAAAACAGAAAAAGTGAAAAATAGATAAAAAAAACCCCCGCCATCATGGCGGGGGAAGACAGGGATGTGTCTATGGCAAGGAAAACAGGGATACTATGTTACTGGTTACTGCTGGTACTACTCACTGCCTGCAGCGATGAGGCCGACTGCAAATTCGAAAACTGGCGCAGCTCGTTCAGCCGCCGCTGGTAATTCTTCTGTAACGTGGCCTGCTGGGCCGGCGTTAACAGCTGAAACATCTGATTCTGTACGCGTGCCATCTCAACCTGTTGTTCAACCTGAACTCTGGCGATAATTTCCGCTCTGTTGCGGATGGCCGCTTCGTTAAACTGGTCTGCAGTCACTAACTCATGAAGTGCTGCGATATCGTCAATATGAACCACCGGGCGATCATGTCGGGCCTGTTGCATCAGGTCGCGCATCTGCTGACGTTGCTCTTCCGTCAGCTCAATGCCATCGAACATGTGGCTTTGCGGATTTTGCGTCATACTGCCTGTCGGAAATCCGCCATGATGCATCTCGTCAATCGTCGTCGCATCTTTAGCACCTGCACTGGCGATACTCAGGGTCATCGCTGAGGCAAGGACGACGGCGGTTAATTTGCGCATCGTGTACTCCAGTTCGTTCCGTTTTGCGATTCAACGAGAGCCAGTGTACGGCGACAGCTGCAAACATCCGTCAGGGGGTGTAAAACTACGTAAAGCGATGGATAGGTGCGCCAGGAACACGGTATTTTGCCTGCGGAGGGCTACAAAAATGAATAAAATCCTGTTGGTAGATGACGACCGCGAATTAACTTCGCTTTTGAAAGAACTGTTAGAAATGGAAGGGTTTGAAGTGGTAGTGGCCAGCGATGGTGAACAAGCGCTGAACCTGCTCGACAACTCTATTGATCTGCTTTTACTGGATGTCATGATGCCGAAGAAAAACGGTATCGACACCCTGAAAGAACTGCGACAGCAACATCAGACTCCCGTCATCATGCTGACCGCGCGCGGCAGCGAGCTGGATCGCGTGCTGGGCCTCGAACTGGGCGCAGATGACTATCTGCCTAAGCCGTTTAACGATCGTGAACTGGTGGCCCGTATCCGCGCGATTCTGCGGCGTTCGAACTGGAGTGAACAGCAACAGCAACACGATAACAGCTCACCGACGCTGGAAGTGGACTGCCTGCGTCTCAATCCCGGTCGTCAGGAGGCCAGCTTTGATGATGTGACGCTGGATCTGACCGGCACGGAATTTACCCTGCTCTATCTGCTGGCGCAGCATCTGGGCCAGGTGGTCTCACGCGAACACCTGAGTCAGGAAGTGCTGGGCAAGCGTCTGACGCCGTTTGACCGCGCCATTGATATGCATATCTCCAATCTGCGTCGCAAGCTGCCTGAGCGCCGTGATGGTCATCCCTGGTTTAAAACGTTACGCGGCCGCGGCTATCTGATGGTTTCGGCATCATGATTGGCAGTCTGACCACCCGCATCTTCGCTATCTTCTGGTTAACCCTGGCGCTGGTGCTGATGCTGGTGCTCATGGTGCCTAAACTCGATTCACGTCAGATGACCTCGCTGCTGGAAAGTGAACAGCGGCAGGGCATCATGATTGAGCAGCACGTCGAAGCCGAACTGTCACAGGATCCCCCTAACGATCTGATGTGGTGGCGTCGTCTG
Source organism: Pantoea sp. M_10 (assembly GCF_008631515.1). Classification (NCBI taxonomy): domain Bacteria; kingdom Pseudomonadati; phylum Pseudomonadota; class Gammaproteobacteria; order Enterobacterales; family Erwiniaceae; genus Pantoea; species Pantoea sp. M_10. Next base: position 49,641 of record NZ_VWUL01000011.1, read on the forward strand.
TTTCGTGCCGTCGAAAAATGGGCACCGCCGGGTCAGCGACTGCTGTTAGTCACCAGCGAAGGTCGGGTGATCGGCGCGCAACATAACGAAATGCAGGTGATCCGTAACTTTATCGGCCAGTCTGATAATGCCGATCATCCGCAGAAAAAGAAATATGGTCGGGTGGAGCTGGTCGGGCCTTTCTCCGTGCAGGATGGCGAAGACAACTACCAGCTTTACATGATCCGTCCCGCCAACAGCTCCCAGCTCGATTTTGTCAATCTGCTGTTTGACCGTCCGTTACTGCTGCTTATCGTGACGATGCTGATCAGCTCCCCGCTGCTGCTGTGGCTGGCCTGGAGCCTGGCGCGCCCGGCGCGTAAGCTGAAATATGCCGCCGATGAGGTGGCGAGTGGAAACCTGCGCCAGCATCCGGAACTGGAGTCAGGCCCGCAGGAGTTTCTTGCCGCCGGGTCGAGCTTCAACCAGATGGTGAGTGCGCTGGAGCGGATGATGACCGGTCAGCAGCGCCTGCTATCGGACATCAGTCATGAACTTCGTACGCCGCTGACCCGCCTGCAACTGGCAACCGCGCTGCTGCGTCGTCGCCAGGGTGAAAGTAAAGAGCTGGGACGCATTGAGATGGAGGCGCAACGCCTTGATGGCATGATCAACGACCTGCTGGTGCTCTCGCGCACACAGCATAAGAATGCGCTGGTCAGCGAAGCGATGAAGGCCAATCAGTTGTGGAATGGGGTGCTGGAAGATGCCCGTTTCGAAGCTGAGCAGATGGGCAAGAAGATGGATATCCCCTATCCTCCGGGCCCGTGGCCGCTCTATGGCAATCCGCACGCTCTGGAGAGTGCGCTCGAAAATATCGTGCGCAATGCGCTGCGCTATTCACACACTCACATCAGCGTCAGCTTCTCCGTCGATATTTCCGGTATCACGGTTCACGTCGATGATGATGGTCCTGGCGTAAGCCCGGAAGATCGGGAACAGATTTTCCGTCCCTTCTACCGGACCGATGAAGCGCGCGATCGCGAATCGGGAGGAACCGGGCTGGGCCTGGCCATTGTCGACACGGCCGTGCAGCAGCATCGCGGCTGGGTGAAAGCCGATGACAGCCCACTGGGCGGTCTGAGACTGACCCTCTGGTTACCGCTCTACTCCTCCGGTCGTCAATAATTTGTTATGCTTCGGCCCCTGTCATCGGGGGCCTTAATGCTTAACATTGTCTTGTTTGAACCAGAAATTCCGCCGAATACCGGCAATATCATCCGCCTGTGCGCCAACAGTGGCTTTCAGCTTCACCTGATCCAGCCGCTTGGCTTCGCCTGGGATGACAAGCGCTTACGCCGCGCCGGGCTGGATTACCATGAATTTACGGCCATCAGATTCCATGCGGATTATGCGGCGTTTCTCGCCTCAGAGGCACCAGAGCGTCTGTTTGCGCTGACGACCAAAGGCACGCCTGCACACAGTGCTGTGACGTATCAGGCGGGCGATTATCTGCTGTTCGGACCGGAGAGCCGTGGGCTGCCGGCTGAGATACTGGCGGCGTTACCCGCGCAGCAGAAAATCCGTATCCCGATGCGGGCAGAAAGCCGCAGCATGAACCTGTCGAACGCCGTTTCGGTAGTAGTGTATGAAGCGTGGCGCCAGCTGGATTATGCCGGCGCGCTGATTAAAGACTAGATGCCGTCGCCGAACTGAAAACCCGCCAGGCTGCCGTTGAAGTGCTGATCCATATCCATTGATGGCTTATCGCTGCCTGGCTTGCCGACGATACGGGCGGGTACGCCTGCTGCCGTGGTGTGCGGCGGCACAGGCTGCAACACCACAGAACCGGCACCGATTTTCGCCCCCCGGCCCACTTCAATGTTGCCGAGCACTTTCGCACCGGCTCCAATCATGACCCCTTCACGGATTTTAGGATGACGGTCGCCGCTGGTCTTACCGGTGCCGCCCAGCGTCACCGACTGCAGGATAGAGACATCGTTCTCCACCACGGCGGTTTCACCAATCACGATGCCTGTGGCGTGATCGAGCATGATACCGTGACCGATGCTGGCAGCGGGATGAATGTCGACTGCAAACGAGACGGAGATTTCATTCTGCAGATAAACCGCCAGCGCACGACGGCCCTCATTCCACAGCCAGTGGCCGATGCGGTACGCCTGCAGGGCGTGAAACCCTTTAAGGTAGAGCAGCGGGGTGGAGTATTTATCGACTGCCGGGTCGCGCTGACGCACCGCCTGAATATCGTAAGCCGCTGACAGTATCATCGACGGATCTTCACGGTAGGCTTCTTCAACGATTTCACGGATGGCGATGGCGGGCATAATCGGATTTGCCAGCTTGTTAGCCAGCATATAACTCAGTGCGCTACCGAGATTTTCATGCTTAAGCAATGTCGCGTGAAAGAAGCTGGCCAGCATCGGCTCACAATCAGCCAGGGCTCGCGCTTCTGCTTTGATATTATTCCAGACCAGTTCTAACTCATCAGACGACATTGCTGCTTTCTCCCGATAAAAAAAGCGCCTGAATGGGCGCTGCAGGTGATGATGCTACGCGTCCTGCGTTAGCCAGTGCTGTTTTCGTCCTTCCTTGTTCGTCCCAGCAGGCTCAATGCTGCATCTCTCGCCGGTTTTTCGCAATACAGCACCTGATAAATCTGCTCGGTAATCGGCATTTCCACACCGAATCTTGAAGCCAACGCTTTGACTTCTTTGGTATTTCTGTAGCCCTCTACAACTTGTCCGATAATGCGTTGCGCGCTATCTACATCTTCGCCCTGGCCCAGCATCATGCCAAACCGGCGGTTGCGCGACTGATTGTCCGTGCAGGTCAGGACCAGATCGCCCAGGCCCGCCATCCCCATAAAGGTGGTGGGATCGGCGCCCAGTGCAGCACCGAGCCGGCTCATCTCAGCCAGACCGCGGGTGATCAGTGCGGTTCGCGCGTTGGCGCCAAATCCGATACCATCAGAAATGCCGGCTCCGATAGCAATCACGTTTTTCACCGCGCCGCCCAGCTGGACACCGACAAAATCGGGGTTGTTATAAACGCGGAAACTTTTACCGCAGTGCAGCTTCAGCTGGAGATCGTCAGCAAACTGCGCATCCGTGGCGGCCAGCGCGATAGCCGTCGGTAAGCCTGCGGCCAGCTCTTTAGCGAAGGTCGGCCCGGAGATCACGGCCAGCGGGATGGAGTCGCCCAGAATCTCACGCGCCACATCCTGCAGCAGGCGTCCGGTCTCTTTTTCCAGCCCTTTGGTCGCCCAGACAATCCGCGAGTCAGACCGCAGATGAGGCTTAATCTGTTGCAGTACGTCGCCAAAGACATGACTCGGCACCACAATCAATATGTCGCGGCTGGCTGCAATGGCTTTTTGCAGGTCGGGTTCAGGAGAGAGGTTATCGGGAAACGGAACGTCAGGGAGGAAAGCCGTGTTGCAGCGGTCGGTCTGAAGCTGCGCCAGATGCGCCGGGTTATGTCCCCACAACAGTACCGGATGGCCATTACGGGCCAGCGTAATCGCCAGAGCGGTGCCGTAGGAGCCGGCACCGATGACGCTAATCGAAGCGTGAGTGGTCATCAGGCATCCTGATGTTGTTGAGCACCTTCTTCACCCTGCTGCTGCTGCAGATAGTTCATGAACAGTGCATCAAAGTTGACCGGTGCCAGGTTCAGCTGCGGGAAGGTGCCACGTGATACCAGGCTGGTAATGCATTCACGGGCATACGGGAACAGGATGTTCGGGCAGTAAGCGCCCAGGCAATGTGCCATCTGCGTTCCTTCGATACCGCTGATGGTGAAGATACCGGCCTGCTGAACTTCACACAGGAAAGCGGTCTCTTCACCCACGTTGGCGGTTACAGTCACACGAAGTACCACTTCATAAACATCGTCAGCCAGCTGAGAAGATGCAGTATCCAGATCCAGTTTAACGTCCGGTTCCCACTCTTTCTGGAAAACCTGCGGGGCATTAGGCGCTTCAAAAGAGATATCTTTTGTGAAGACGCGCTGAATCTGGAATTGCATTTCGTTCGTGTTATGTTCTGACATGTGACCAAATCCTATGTATGAGATTGTCCGGCGTAAACTTACGCCTGCAGTAAGGGATCTAAACCTTCGCGATTATCGAGTGCGAATAAGTCATCGCAGCCGCCAATGTGCTGCGCATCAATAAAAATCTGAGGCACGGTGGTGCGGCCACTACGCTTGATCATCTCTTCGCGTTTCGCCATGTCTCCATCAATGGGGATCTCCTGGAACGACACGCCTTTTTGCGTTAACAGCGCTTTCGCCCGATGGCAGTAAGGACAGGTGGCCTTGGTGTACATTTCAACATTTGCCATGCTACGCACCTCTGTCAGGTTACAGGTTATTTACCGCGAACTAACGGCAGGTTTTCGCCGCTCCAGCCGCTGATGCCATCTTTCAGAACAAAGACCTGCGGGAAGCCAGCAGCACTCAGATGTGCAGCGGAATCAGCCGCGCTTTGTCCGGTTGCACATACCACAATTATGGGCTGCGCTTTGTGCTTTTCCAGTTCGTCTGCGTTGCCTTTTTTAATCTCAGCGGCTGCCACATTCAGCGCACCTGAAATATGCCCTCTGCGAAAATCGTCGCGCGAACGCACGTCGACAACCACCGCGTCCTCTTTGTTAATCAGGCGGGTCGCTTCACCGCGGCTGATCGTTTTTACCTTAGAGAACATTCCTTTAACGGTAGTCACAATCACCAGAATGAGTAAAACGACCCATGCGAGACTCAGGATGGGGTGATTGCTTGCAAACTGCATAATTTCTTGCATGAGGGGTAACGACTCCAGACCGGGCTAATAAGCTAAAACAAGGGTTCTGAGTATACCTGCGCCACTTCGCATGTACAGATGCTATGCGGCGAGAGTATCGATTTGTGCGCCATTTTCCAAAAAAAGTGGCTGAATAGCAAAAATGGCGTAAGGCTTAATCCATCTCATTGTGAAAGCGGACATAACTGGTAAAGCAAATGCCGGTGGGGAGCACTGGTAAGCGGCGATTCATCGTGGAATAATCATTGGCCTATGAAGGGAAAAACTACCGTTTTGCACACAAGGACCCGTTCCAGCGGCGAAAATCAGCCGTTGTTCACACCGTTGTCCACCCTCTCCCTCAGCCTGCTTTGCGCGGGAGCACTGTTGTTGCCAGCTGTGGCACAGAGTGCGGAAGACAGTAAATCTCAGCTGCAATCTATTCAGCAGAACATTGCTGAAAAAGAGAAAAGCGTTAAGGCGCAGAAAGTGCAGCGCAGCAAATTACTGGATCAGTTGCAGAGTCAGGAAAAAATCATCGCCCAGGCGAGCCGTCAGTTGCGCGAAACCCGCAACAGCCTCACCGCCCTGAATAACGATATTAAACAGCTCACCACCTCCATCGCCCGGCTTGAGAAGCAGCAAAGCCAGCAGGAAAGCCTGCTGTCGCAACAGCTTGATGCCGCATTTCGTCAGGGCCAGCACAACGGTATACAGCTGTTGATGGGCGGAGAAGAGAGCCAGCGCAGCGAGCGTATTCTGGCCTATTTTGGCTATCTGAACGCGGCGCGCCAGAAAAGTATCGCCTCACTGCAACAGACGCGTCAGGACCTGGATCAGCAACGCGCCACGCTGGAGCAGAAGCAACAGCAGCAGAAAGCACTATTAGCTCAGCAGCAGGGCCAGCAGCAGAAGCTGCAACAGGCGAGCGACGCGCGCAGGAAAACCCTTACGTCGCTGGAAAGCGCGCTGGAAAAAGATCAGGCCGATCTGGTCGAGATGCGTCAGAACGAAAGCCGTCTGCAGGATAAGATCGCCCGGGCAGAACGGGAAGCGCGTGAGCGCGCGGCGCGCGAAGCCCGTGAGGCAGAAAAAGTGCGTCAGCGCCAGGCGCAGGCCAAAGCCAAAGGCTCCAGCTATCAGCCGACCCAGAGCGAACGCGAACTGGTTGCCCGTACCGGAGGACTCGGTCGCGCGGGCGGACAGGCGTTGTGGCCGGTGCGCGGACGCATCGAACATCGCTTTGGTGAACAGCTGCAGGGGGAACTGCGCTGGAAAGGCCTGGTGATTGATGCGCGGGAAGGCACCGAGGTGAAAGCCATTGCCGACGGGCGGGTTCTGATGGCCGACTGGTTGCAGGGTTACGGTCTGGTCGTAGTGCTGGAGCACGGTAAAGGCGACATGAGCCTCTATGGCTACAACCAGAGTGCACTGGTGAGCGTGGGTACACAGGTGAAGGCAGGACAGCCTATCGCCCTGGTGGGCACCAGCGGGGGGCGCGGTACCCCGTCGCTCTATTTTGAAATCCGACGTCAGGGACAGGCTGTCAATCCACTCCCGTGGTTAGGAAAATAAGTTTTGCTGCAACGTCGAAAAATCTCCGTTTTATTCAGCGCGCTGCTGTTCAGCTTCGCGGCGCAGGCAGGCAAGCTGGCTATTGTTATCGATGATGTGGGCTACCGGCCTGCCGAAGAGAACAAAGTTCTGCAGATGCTGCAGGCGATTTCAGTGGCTGTTCTGCCCAACGCACCCCATGCACGGGAGATGGCTACCAGAGCCCATCAGGGTGGACACGAAGTATTGATCCATCTGCCGATGGCGCCACTCAGCAAACAGCCACTGGAAAAAGATACGCTGACCCCGGAGATGAGCAGCGAAGAGATCACCCGCATTATGCGCAATGCGGTCAGCAACGTGCCTTACGCAGTCGGCCTGAACAACCACATGGGCAGCAGGATGACCTCGAGCCTTTCCGGTATGCAGAAGGTAATGCAGGCGCTGAATCACTATAACCTCTACTTCCTGGATAGCATGACCATCGCCAATAGCCAGGCGATTCCTGCCGCACAGGGCACTCAGGTCAAAGTTCTGAAACGCCGGGTGTTCCTGGATGACAGTCAGGATATTAATGCTATCCGCCAGCAGTTCAGCCGGGCGGTGAAGCTGGCACAGCGCGACGGGTATGCCATTGCTATCGGTCATCCCCACCCCAACACCGTTCGGGTGCTGCAGCAGATGCTGCCCTCGCTGCCCGCAGACATTACGCTGGTTCGCCCCAGCCAGTTGCTGAACGAAACACGCCACAGCGGCTCACGGACGCCAGCGGTTCCGGTGAAACCGGCGAAACCGCGCTTCCAGCCAGCAGAACTGTGTAAAGTGAAACAGCCGCTGGCGCCGGTTCCGGCGACCCGGGCGTTAACGGTGGTAGGCGAAAGCGTGAGTCACAGCCCGCTGTTTAGCACCCTGAAAAGTCTGTTCTGAATTTGCCATGAATGCTAAGTGCTAAGCTTAAAGTTCAATTGCAGGTAAAAATTACTATAATCCCGGTCGGGCGATAACATGCGGTGCGGGAATAGTAAGACGGATGACGATTAATAAACAAAAAATCCTGCTGCTGGATAACGGCAGAGAGTGGGGAGGCGGCACCAACAGTATGCTGGAGCTGCTGAAACGTATCGATCGTCAGAAATTTGATATTACCTGCTGCTTCTATCACAACTACAGCCGTGGCAACGACGAAACCATTGAGGCCACGCTCAACGCGCTGGCCATTCCGGTCTTTTTTATCCCGCAGATCAGGCAGCCGCGCTGGGCAAAATTTGTCAAAGAGGCCGTGCGGGCGCTGCTGTTTTTTAATAAAAAGCTGAAGAAGCGGGCTATCGATGAGATCGATACACGCTGGCGCATCATGCCCAACGCCAGCAAAATTAACTCCCTGCTCCAGCTGGGAAAATTCGACACGCTCTACATGAATAACCAGCCCAGCACCAATGTGGAGGGCTATCTGGCCGCGCGCAGCCTGGATGTGGCGGTGGTGCAGCATTGCCGTATCGACCCGGTGCTGGAACCACGACTGGTCAGCATGGTGAACCAGGACTGCCAGGCGATTATTGCCGTGTCGCAGGGGGTAAATAAGACGCTGATCAGCCACGGTGTTGATGCGGAACGCTGTTTTACCGTCAACAATGCGATCGACATCCACCAGCCTTTACCTGACCGCCTCGACGTTCGCCAGCGTTTTAAACTCTCCCCGACCACCTTTGTGTTTGGCACCATCGGCTCACTGATATTACGTAAATCCAATCATCACATTCTGCAGGCGCTGGGCCGTTTCAAACGGGCTCATCCCGACGCAGACTGGCGGATGGTGATTGTCGGTGCCGGCCCGGAACTCCAGCACCTGCTGCAACTCGCAACGGCGGAGAATATCCAGCAGCATGTGGTCTTTACGGGCTTTCAGAACAATGCGCTGGATTACCTCACCGCCTTTGATACGTTTATTCTTGCCTCACGCAGTGAGGGCTTACCTCGGGTCGTGCTGGAGGCGATGCTGGTGAATACCGCCGTCATCGGTTCCCGTGTGGTCGGTACTGCCGAATTGATCAGTCATGACGAAACCGGGTTGCTGTTTGATTATGGCAACGTGGTGCAGCTGACCCAGCACTTAACCGCGCTGTGGCAGGATGCCGGCTTACGTCAGCGCCTGATCAATGCGGCAGCGAAACGCGTTCGTGAACAGTACGCCATTGAAACCTACATCAGCGGCGTTGAAAATATTCTGCAAAGTGTCGCTAATAAGAAACCTCATGCTTAATTTTTTAAATCCCCGTTATCGCCATATCCGGGCGAGCCATAACCTGCCTTATTCGCTAAAAGAAGTTCAGGGCTCGGTACCGGTTACCTCTGTTGTGATCCCCTGCACGGGCGCGGACTATATCGAAGAGGCGCTGCTCAGTGCCGATTTTGCGGCGCGCTTTGCCACGCAGGCAGAGGAGATTGTGATTGTCAGCGATCAGCCTGCCGACGCCTTTGGCAGCCTGCCCGCTAAAACCCGCGTGGCCACGCTGGATGTACCGCAGCGCGAAGAGCACTATCGCTACAAGCAGATCTATCGCAGTCGCTTAATCAAACTGCAGGCCCCGTTGCAGGCAAAAGGCGACGGCATTCTGATGATCGATTCCGACCTCAATCTGCTCAAGATGCCGGAGATCATGATGAAACCTGGCCATCTCTACTCCAGCTTTCGTCAGGGGAAAATGATTGCCAAGCTGGCTGATGCGCCGCAGGAGGCGATTCCTGCCTACTACCCGCACAGTATCCGGCCTTATCTGGTGGATCACGTTAACGGTGCCTATCTGGCGGCGACCCGTGAGGTCTGGCAGCGTATTTCACCGCTGTGGCTGACGCTGTTCAATGACACCTGGCATCTGATGAACGACAGTCAGCCGCCGACCGATCAGCTGCCGCTCGCGGTGCTGCTGGATATGCTGGACATTAAAACCGTCAATCTGGGCGAATGGGCTAACTGGCCGGTCTCCAAGAAAATCGGCGGTCAGTCTGCGGTGATCCCGGCGGAAGTGGTCGGCGCACACGGCGGCTTTCCGCTGTCGGAATGGCAAAAATATCTGGCCGATCCGCAACAGCCGCTCCACTTTAAAGGTCAGGATTACACGCGCAAGGTGCGCTATCTGACCGACGAAGAGAAGAAACAACGCTGATTATCCGGCCGCTGCGGCGGCCGGTGTGTTAATCCCAGCTCAGTATTACCTTTCCCGAGCGTCCTGAACGCATCTCATCAAAGCCCTGCTGGAAGTCGTCAATCCCATAGCGATGCGTAATGACCGGCGTTAAGTCGAGACCGGACTGGATCAGCGCCGCCATTTTGTACCAGGTTTCAAACATCTCCCGGCCATAAATGCCCTTGATAAAGAGCCCCTTGAAGATCACCTGATTCCAGTCGATAGCCATCTCACCCGGCGGAATACCCAGCAGGGCAATCCGCCCGCCGTGATTCATTACGTCGAGCAGCGCGCGAAACGCAGGAGGCGCACCGGACATCTCCAGTCCGACATCAAATCCTTCCGTCATCCCCAGCGAATGCATGACGTCGCGCAGATTTTCATGGGCCACGTTGACCGCGCGGGTGACGCCCATTTTTCGCGCCAGCGCCAGTCGGTAGTCATTGATGTCGGTGATCACAACGTTACGCGCGCCAACATGGCGGCAGACCGCCGCGGCCATGATGCCGATAGGCCCCGCGCCGGAGATCAGCACATCCTCGCCAACCAGATCGAACGACAGCGCGGTATGCACGGCATTACCAAACGGGTCAAAGATCGCGGCCAGCTCATCGGAAATGTTGTCGGGAATTCTGAAGGCGTTAAAGGCCGGGATGACCAGATATTCCGCAAAGCAGCCCTGACGGTTAACCCCCACGCCCATGCTGTTCCGGCACAGATGCGTTCGCCCGGCGCGGCAGTTGCGGCAATGCCCGCAGGTGATATGCCCCTCTCCCGACACCCGATCGCCAGGCGTAAAGCCCTTTACCTCCTGACCTGTAGCCACCACTTCACCCACATATTCATGACCGACGATCATCGGCACCGGAATGGTTTTGCGCGACCAGTCATCCCAGTTGTAGATGTGGACATCGGTGCCGCAGATAGCGGTTTTACGGATTTTAATCAGCAGGTCGTTGTGGCCCGGCTCAGGAACCGGCGCATCGGTCACCATCCAGATGCCCGCTTCCCTCTTCAGTTTGGCGAGTGCTTTCATAACAGACTCCTCAGGCGATGACGCCCAGCTGTTTACCGATACGGGTAAAGGCGGCCACCGCACGTTCCAGCTGCTGCTGGGTATGTGCCGCAGAGATTTGCGTGCGAATACGAGCCTGCCCTTTTGGCACGACCGGATAGAAGAAGCCGGTAACGTAGATGCCTTCCTGTTGCAGCAGGTGGGCAAACTGCTGAGCGACGCTGGCCTCACCCAGCATCACCGGAATAATGGCGTGATCGGCCCCGGCCAGCGTAAAACCCGCTGCGGTCATCTGCTGCCGGAAGAAACGGGCGTTATCCCGGAGACGCTGACGCAGCCCATCGCCTTCACTGAGCAGATCCAGCACCCGCAGCGAGGCGGCCACAATCGCCGGGGCCAGCGAGTTGGAGAAGAGATAGGGACGGGAACGCTGGCGCAGCCACTCCACCACTTCCGCTTTTGCTGCGGTGTAGCCACCGGAGGCGCCGCCCAGCGCTTTGCCCAGCGTGCCGGTAATGATGTCAACCCGACCCATCACGTCACAATATTCATGGGTGCCACGTCCGCCATTCCCGACAACACCCACCGCGTGGGAATCATCCACCATCACCAGCGCAGAGAACTCTTCAGCCAGGTCGCAGATGGCGGGCAGATTGGCGATGACCCCATCCATGGAGAAAACGCCATCGGTGGCGATCAGGATATGGCGTGCGCCTTTATCGCGCGCCTGCTGCAGGCAATCCCGCAGCGCCGTCATGTCGTTGTTCGCGTAGCGGTAGCGCTGCGCTTTGCAGAGCCGGATGCCGTCGATGATGGAGGCGTGATTCAGCGCATCGGAAATAATGGCATCCTCTGCATCCAGCAGCGTTTCAAACAGGCCGCCGTTGGCGTCAAAGCAGGAGGAGTAGAGAATGGCATCTTCCATACCGAGAAACGCGGCCAGCCGCTTTTCCAGCTGCTTATGGCTGTCCTGCGTGCCACAGATAAAGCGCACCGACGCCATGCCAAAGCCGTGCGAATCCATCCCCGCCTTCGCGGCCTGAATCAGCGCCGGATGATTGGCCAGGCCCAGATAGTTATTGGCGCAAAAGTTAATCACTGCCGGACCGTGATCTACCGCTATCTCTGTCTGCTGGGCAGAGGTGAGGATCCGCTCCTGTTTAAACAGCCCTTCCTGACGTGCATCATCCAGTTGCTGACGAAGTTGTTGATAAAATTGCGCAGGCATCATTGCTCTCCTCAGATGGCAAAAACCTGGCATATCTTACTGAACAGGGCGCTTATTAACGATAAAACGCCCAACATAATGTCATTTTTGCAGCATAGTTCACGCCACGAGGTGGCAGCCCTGTGGCGTTACAGAGTCATCTGGCTGTCTGCACCCTGATGAAATGTTATGATGTGAGGTATTCGTGTGTGAAACCTCCTGTTTCACCCCACAACATTGAAGGTAACAACATGATTATCGTAACTGGCGGCGCAGGAATGATTGGCAGCAACATCGTCAAAGCGCTGAACGATCGCGGTCACACCGACATTCTGGTGGTGGATAATCTGAAGGATGGCACTAAGTTTGCCAATTTAGTCGACCTGGATATCGTCGATTACATGGACAAAGAAGAGTTTCTGATGAGCGTGATCGCGGGCGACGATTTAGGCCCGATTGAAGCGGTATTCCATCAGGGTGCCTGCTCCTCCACGACCGAGTGGGATGGCAAGTACATGATGGAGAACAACTATCAGTACTCCAAAGAGCTGCTGCACTACTGCCTGGAGCGCGAGATCCCGTTCCTTTACGCCTCTTCTGCAGCGACCTACGGCGGCCGCAATGAAAACTTCATCGAAGAGCGTCAGTATGAGCAGCCGCTGAATGTGTATGGCTACTCCAAAATGCTGTTCGACCACTACGTTCGTCAGATGCTGCCGGAAGCGAACTCGCCGGTGTGTGGCTTCCGCTACTTCAACGTCTATGGGCCGCGTGAAGGCCATAAAGGCAGCATGGCAAGCGTGGCGTTCCATCTGAACACCCAGATCAGCAACGATGAAAATCCAAAACTGTTTGAAGGCAGTGACGGTTTCAAACGCGATTTCATCCACGTTGATGATGTGGCAGCCGTAAACCTGTGGTGCTGGGAAAACGGCGTCTCCGGGATCTACAACTGTGGCACAGGCCGCGCCGAATCGTTCCAGGAAGTGGCCGACGCCGTGCTGAAGTTTCATCAGAAAGGGCAGATTGAGTACATCCCGTTCCCGGAAAAACTCAAAGGCCGTTATCAGGCTTACACCCAGGCCGATCTCACGAAGCTGCGTGCCGCGGGCTATGACAAGCCGTTTAAAACGGTGGCGCAGGGCGTCGCTGACTATATGGTCTGGCTGAATCGCAACGCATAAAGGAAGCTGCTCCGGCGATGAAAATTCTGGTAATCGGCCCGTCGTGGGTCGGCGATATGATGATGTCGCAAAGTCTCTATCGCACCCTCAAGGCCGAACATCCCGATGCGGTGATAGACGTGATGGCACCGGCATGGTGTCGTCCCCTGCTGTCACGTATGCCGGAGGTCAGTCAGGCGCTGGCCATGCCCCTGGGCCATGGCGCGCTGGAACTCGGCGAGCGTCGCCGGCTGGGCAAGGCACTGCGCGACAGCCATTATGACCGGGCCTACGTGCTGCCTAACTCCTTTAAGTCGGCGCTGGTTCCCTTCTTTGCCGGCATCCCACGCCGCGTCGGCTGGCGTGGGGAGATGCGCTATGGCCTGCTGAACGATCTGCGGGTGCTGGATAAAGCCGCATTCCCGCTGATGGTTGAGCGCTACGTGGCGCTGGGCTACGACACGCCTGTCGCCTCGGCGGCGCAGCTGCCGCAGCCGCTCCTGTGGCCAAAGTTGCAGGTTGAAGAGCAGGAGATGCTGGAAACGGCCGCACAGTTTCAGCTCACCGCAACGCGTCCGATTATCGGTTTTTGCCCGGGCGCGGAATTTGGCCCGGCTAAACGCTGGCCCCACTACCACTACGCCGCCCTGGCCCGCCAGCTGATCGCCGAAGGCTTTCAGATCCTGCTGTTTGGCTCCGCCAAAGATCACCCGACCGGTGAAGAGATCATCGCGGCACTGCCGGAAGAGAGTCGCAGTCACTGCCGCAACCTGGCGGGTGAAACCCAGCTGGAGCAGGCGGTCATCCTGCTGGCGCAATGCCGCGCCGTGGTCAGTAACGACTCCGGCCTGATGCACATCGCCGCCGCGCTGGATCGTCCGCTGGTGGCACTCTATGGACCCAGCAGCCCTGACTTTACGCCACCGCTGGCCCGCCAGGCGCGTATTATTCGCCTGATTACCGGCTATCACAAAGTGCGTAAGGGCGATGCCGAACAGGGGTATCACCAGAGCCTGATTGATATTCAGCCTGAGCGCGTTCTTCAGACGCTGAATGAGCTCCTTGCGCCGCAGGAGGTGCCATGCACGTCCTGATTGTTAAAACGTCCTCAATGGGGGATGTGCTGCATTCGCTGCCGGCTCTGACCGATGCGATGCATGCCATTCCTGGCATCCGTTTTGACTGGGTAGTGGAAGAGAATTTCGCCCAGATCCCTGGCTGGCACCCTGCCGTGGACCAGGTGTTGCCGGTCGCGATTCGCCGCTGGCGCAAACACTGGTTTGGCAGTCAGCAGCGTGAAGAGCGCGTGCAGTTTAAGCGCGCGTTACAGTCGCGCGAGTACGATATCGTGATTGATGCCCAGGGGCTGATCAAAAGCGCCGCGCTGGTGACCCGTTTATCCAAAGGGGTAAAGCACGGGCAGGACAGCCGCAGCGCGCGTGAACCTTTTGCCAGCTGGTGGTATGACGTCCGCCATGAGATCAGCAAACGCCAGCACGCCGTTGAGCGGACGCGCGAGCTGTTCGCCAAAAGCCTGGGCTATGATAAGCCGCAAACGCAGGGTGACTACGCGATTGCCGGGCATTTTCTGCATCATCTGCCCGCGGATGCGCATCACTATCTGGTCTTTCTGCATGCCACAACGCGTGACAACAAGCACTGGCCGGAATCCCACTGGCGACAGCTGATTGAGCAGATGCAGCCCAGCGGATTGCGGGTGAAGCTGCCCTGGGGGGCCGAGCATGAGCATCAGCGTGCGCTACGCCTGGCTGAAGGTTTTGAGCATGTCGAGGTGCTGCCTAAGCTGACGCTGGAAGCGATCGCCCGACAGCTGGCAGGTGCACGCGCGGTGGTCTCTGTGGATACCGGTTTAAGCCATCTGACCGCCGCACTGGATCGTCCTAATCTCACGCTGTATGGCCCGACCGATCCGGGTCTGATTGGCGGCTACGGGCAGAACCAACAGGCGCTGAGCGCCCCGAATCACAATCTGGCGGAGCTGACAGCTGACGCCGTGGCAGAGAAACTGCAGGCCGTTATCGGGAAAAATGCGCCATGAACTATGTGCTGATCTATCTGCTGCTGCTGCCTTTCCGCACCCTGATGCGGCTCTTTTACCGGCCCACCGGCCGCAGTCTGGTGATTCAGACGGCGAAGATCGGGGATTTTATTAACATCACCCCGATGCTGCGCGCCCTGGGTCAGTCTGAACTGCTGATCAGCAAATCGGTAGAGCCGCTGGCGCGTCACGATGACACGGTCAGCCGCTATTTTCTGATTGAAGAGGCGAAGCGCAGCTTTTTTGCCAAACTCAGACTCGCGTTCACGCTGATGAACCGTTATGACCATGTTTATCTGGTTCAGCCCAACAGCGTTAATCTCTTTTTTGCGGCGCTGTGCAACGCACCGAACAAACAGTTTCTGCGCACCTATGTGCGTAAATCCTATCATGCGATCTTCTATCGCAGCGCCAGTGGCATCGTCGACCACGCAAAAACGGATTTGACGCTCGACAGCTATCTGAAGCTGATTAATCGGGACTACCGCTACACCGATTTTCCCAAGCACGCTACGTCACCGCTCTGGCAGCCGCCTGCGCCTCCCGCCGCGCTGCTGCATCCGCGCAGCGGGATTAAAATCGGTATCAGCATTTCTGCCGGGAATCGGGCCAAAACCATTCCTGCCGCCATCTGGCAGCAGCTGATGGCGTCGCTGGCTGAGCTGCCCTGCACCTTTTATGTCTTTGGTCCACCAGCCGAGCAGCCGTGGCTGGATGAATTACTGAGCCTGACCGGCCCGCAGGAGAATATTGTCAGCCTGATTGGCGCGCTGAAGCTGGAAGAGGTGCCATGGGCCATCTCGCAGATGGATTTTTATATTTCATCGGATTCCGGTAATGCTTATATTGCTGACGCCCGACAGATACCGGTCATTATGCTCTATGGCCCCTGTGAGATCAGGGAACAGCGCCCGGTTAATAATGTCCTGTTTATCGGACCAGACAATATCGCCGCATCGACCTTTGTTTTTGCCACGCGATTTAAGTTTGATCAGCCCGCTGAAAAATTATTCGGGCTGGATGCCGACAAACTGACTAGAATACAAACGTTTATTACTCATAATCTGGAATAGTGAAGCGTAATGGCAATTACCCCTCTTGCTGATGCCGTTCAGCAAAGTCAGCTGCTGGTCAACACGCTTGCGGATGCGGATGATAATCCGGTTCACGTTGCGTTTGGCATCAACCACGCTTACGCGCGTGGTCTGGGTATTACGTTGTTTTCACTTCTCAGCCATCACCCCGACACCGCTTTCCACGCCCATATTTTCTCTGACTCGCTGCAGAAAGAGGATGTGGAAAAGCTGCGCTCAATGGCGTCGGGCCATCGTCTGGCCATCACCCTGCATATTTTTAACAGTGCCTGGGTCGATCAGTTGCCGGCGGTCGGGCGCTATCCCAAAAGTATCCATTACCGCTTTCTGATCCCTGAAACGGTGGCGCGCTACAGCGACCGGGTAATCTACATCGATGCGGACACGCTGGTCGTCGGCGATTACTCCCCCCTGTTCACGCTGGATATCACGGACTATACGCTGGCAGCCTGCAACGATACCCCGCGTGCGCGTCATAACCAGTGCGCGCGACTCGGGTTGCAGCGTCATGACTATTTCAACTCCGGCTTTATGCTTATCAATATTCCACGCTGGCTCGCCAGACAGACTACCGCGCGGATCACTGAGGTTCTGGTGACCCGGGGCGCAGCGTTCGGTTTTCCTGACCAGGATGCGCTGAATATTGTGCTGGAGGATGAGGTGCTGATCCTGCCGGATCGCTACAACCACATCTACGACATCATCGCGAACAAGGTCTGGGACCACTCCCGCGTGCCCGCTGACACCGTGATGATTCACTACACCGGTAAGTGTAAGCCCTGGCATGCCTGGGCCGGCAGCGACCTGTCCCTGCTCTACTACAGCTATTACCAGCGCTCGCCCTGGGCTTCTCAGCCGCTTGATTTACCCAGACATTATAAAGAGATGAAGCGCTTTGCCCGTATCAAGTGGCATCAGAAGCAGTATGCAGAAAGCGTGAGCTGGATGATGCATTACGTCAGGCTAAAATTTTTTTAGTCAGCGCTCTCCACCTGTCAAACCGCTCCGGGCGCGGTGACTGCCGCGCCATCTTTTCCCTCTGACCCCACCGCTGTCTGCCAGATCCTTTTTAAAATGCTGCTGATAAACCCCAGGCACACTATGCTGTTTACCGGCGCGGCCACGTTGCGTAAAAAAGAGGCAGATAGTGCATTATTACGCGCGCGCGTGGTTTTTCGTGAAGCAGGGAGGCGACACCGTTTTATAATCGTGGATTAATGTATGCCATTCTGCTGATTTGGAAATGATTTATGACGAGGCAACGCCCTTTGACAGTGAACAGAATGCTGGTGCAGATATTGTCATGAGTACTTCTCCTCTGCTGAGTATCATTACCCCGATGTACAATGCGGGCAGCATGTTTGATGAGTTCATGCAGGCACTGCTGGCGCAGACGCTGACCTCGCTGGAGATCATCATCGTCGATGATGGTTCTACTGACGGCTCAGGCGAGCGCGCTGACCACTATGCAGAACATCACTCCCACATTCGCGTGATTCATCAGGAAAATGGCGGCGTGTCGCGCGCCCGTAACGCCGGGCTGGCGATAGCGCGCGGTAAATATGTCACCTTTCCGGATGCGGATGACACCATGCAGCCCGGGATGTACCAGACGCTGGTGACGCTGGCGGAAACGGACAATCTGGATGCGGCACAGTGCAACGCCGAATGGTTTTTCAAACACAGCCAGCGGGTAAAACCCCTGATACCACTGGATCGCCTGCGCAGCACGCCGGTGCTGAGCGGCGCTGACTGGCTCAATACCGCGCTGAAAACCCGCCGCTATATGCATGTGGTCTGGCTGGGCATCTACCGCCGGTCGCTAATCGAGCAGCATCAGTTGCAGTTCGAGCCGGGCCTGCATCATCAGGATATTCCCTGGACCACCGAGTTTATGCTGCTGGCAAAACGCGTGCGTTACACCGATGCGGTGCTCTACCGCTACTATATGCATGACGCGTCAATCAGTAACCGCAAACGCACCGGCGAGCGCAACGTCGAATATCAGCGCCACTACCTGAAGATTGCGCGGCTGCTGGAAGAGATTAATATCCGCTATCGTGACCGCGTGCGGATCTACCCGTCGTTTCACGCTCAGGTGACGCATGAAGCGCTCAGTGTCTGCCATAGCGTGAGACGTGAGCCTGATGCCCGCGCACGCCAGGCGATCATCGCCGATCTGTTCGCAACCCGGACACACCGGCGCATGTTACGCAACGCCCGCGGCATTAAGCAGTGGTATCAGTTACTGCTGTGGCTGGGACGGCTCTATCGCTGGCGCGATAAATAACCCCTGAGGCTGGCTTTATCCTAAAAAGCGTTTGCCCTACAATCGGTTCACTGAAATCTGAGAACCTTTGTTTATGGCCAGCCTGACTCCAGCAAACATCTCTCCAAAACGTATTTTACTGATTAAGCTGCGCCACCACGGCGACATGCTGCTCACCACGCCCGCCATCAATGCGCTGCATGCGCGTTATCCGCAGGCCAGTATCGACGTGTTGCTCTATCAGGAGACACGCCCGATGCTGGAAGCGCATCCGGCTATCCGCCATCTGCACGTCATCGACCGGAAATGGAAGCAGGAGGGCACCTGGCGCAAGCTGGGCCATGAACGGGCATTAATCCGTGCCATACGTGACGCCCATTATGACCTGGTGATTAATCTGGCAGACCAGTGGCGTGCGGCGCTGATCACCCGGCTCTCCGCTGCGCCGGTGCGCATTGGTTTCGCCTTTAAAAAACGCGATAACGTCCTGTGGCGCTGGTGTCACAACCGGCTGGTCCCGACGCATAATCACAGCAGACTGCATACCGTTGAGCAGAACATGTCCGCGCTGGCCCCGCTCGGTATCAGCAGCGACAATGCGCGCGTTTCGATGCACTACAGTGACGCTGACCAGCAGATCGTGCTGACCCGCCTGTCAGAACATCAGGTGACCACCCCCTATATCGTGGTTCAGCCTACCTCACGCTGGGGCTTTAAATGCTGGGAAGAGGAGAGCGTGGCCGCCACGGTCGATGAGCTTGCACGGGCTGGACGGAAGGTGGTGCTGACCGCCGGGCCGGACAAACAGGAGCTGGCGATGATCAACCGCATCCGCGCGCTGTGCGCCTCGCCGGATGTCGTGTCGCTGGCGGGTCAGTTTACGCTGCCGCAGCTGGCGGCGCTTATCGATCACGCCACGCTGTTTATCGGGGTCGATTCTGCGCCGATGCACATGGCGGCGGCGCTGGAAACGCCCTGTATCGCCCTGTTTGGCCCGACCAAGCTGCAGCACTGGCGGCCATGGGGGAACAACAACCATGTCATCTGGGCGGGGGATTATGGTCCACTGCCCTCACCCGATTCTATCGACACCCGAACGGATCAGCGTTATCTGTCAGCCATTCCGGTGAAGGATGTGGTCGCGGCGGCGAGGAGCTTCCTGAATGAGTAAGTTAAGGCTGGCGATTGTCCGGCAGAAATACCGGCCGGATGGCGGTGCTGAGCGTTTTATCTCCCGTGCGCTGGAAGCCCTGGGCAGCGAACAGCTCGATCTCAACATCATTACCCGCAGCTGGCAGGGCACGCCCAATCCGGACTGGCATCTCCATATCTGTAATCCTGCAAAGCTGGGCAGGGTTTCCCGCGAGCGCGGCTTTGCCCGTGCCGCACGCGCCTGCTGGGAGCGTGAAAAATTCGATATTGTGCAGAGTCATGAACGCATCGCTGGCTGTGACATCTTTCGCGCGGGTGATGGCGTGCATCGCGTCTGGCTGGAGCAGCGCGCCCGCATCGTCTCACCGTGGCAACGACTGAGCGCAACCCTCAGTCCCTATCATCGCTACGTTCTGCAGGCGGAAGCGGAGATGTTTAATTCGCCGACGCTGAAAGCGGTGATCTGCAATTCAGAGATGGTTAAACGCGATATCCTGCGCTGTTTCTCACTCGACGCCGGAAAAATTCACGTCATCCATAACGCTATCGATGCCCGTCGTTTTCAGCCCGCCACGGATGCGACCCGCCATGCGACCCGCCAGCAGCTGGGGCTGCCGGATGCGGCCACCGTACTGATTTACGTCGGTTCCGGCTTTGAGCGCAAAGGGCTGAAAGCAGCGATTCAGGCGCTGGCCGCCAGTGACCGTTACCTGATTGTGGTGGGTCAGGATAAACAGCTGCAGCGTTATCAGCAGTTGGCTAACCAGCTGAACTGCCTGGATCGCCTGCGCTTTGTTGGCGTACAGCAGGATGTGCAGCCGTTTTATCACGCGGCGGACGGCCTGCTGCTGCCCACGCTCTACGATCCTTTTCCTAACGTGGTGCTGGAGGCGATGGCCTGCGGCCTGCCGGTTATTACCAGCACCGGCTGCGGGGGGGCTGAGTTTATTACCGCCGGTCAGGAGGGCTTCGTCTGTGATGCGCTGGATATCAACGGATTAAATCAGGCCGTTTGCGCCATTCCGCCGCTGACGGAAGATTCACGCATGGGTGATGCGGCCCGGCGTAAAGTTGAACCCTATGGCCCGCAACGGCTGGCACAGGCGCTGACTTCGCTTTATCAACAGGTATTGAGTACCAACTGACAATCCGGGATGAGTGCATGCGGGGTTTCTGATAACATGCCGCCATCTGATTTTAACCTGTTTTTAGACGCGAACCTGCTGTAACGGTAACTATGACGACCATTTACACCGCATTGCTCTACTTTATTCAGCCACTGATTTGGCTGCGCCTGTGGCTGCGCGGTCGTAAAGCACCGGCGTATCGCAAACGCTGGGCGGAGCGCTATGGCTATTGCGTTGGCAAAGTGAAGCCCGACGGCATTGTGCTGCATTCGGTTTCCGTGGGGGAAACCCTGGCCGCGGTGCCGCTGGTGCGCGCGCTGCGTCATCGTTACCCGACCCTGCCGATTACCGTCACGACCATGACGCCAACCGGCTCTGAGCGTGCACAGTCAGCCTTTGGCAAAGATGTGCACCACGTCTATCTGCCTTACGATCTGCCCGGATCGATTAATCGTTTTCTGGACACGGTCAACCCCCGGCTGGTGATCATCATGGAAACCGAGCTGTGGCCGAACATCATCCGCATTCTGCATCAGCGTAACATTCCGCTGGTGATCGCCAACGCGCGTCTCTCAGCCCGATCCGCCAAAGGCTATCGCAAGCTGGGTAAATTCATGCGCAGGCTGTTGCAGAGCATCACGCTGATAGCAGCACAGAACAGTGAAGATGGCGACCGCTTCCTGGAGCTTGGCCTGAAACGCTCTCAGCTGGCGATCACCGGCAGCCTGAAGTTTGATATTTCTGTCACGCCAGAGCTGGCCGCCAGAGCCGTTACGCTGCGTCGCCAGTGGGCGCCACGCCGTCCGGTCTGGATTGCCACCAGCACTCACGAAGGCGAAGAGGCCATTGTGCTGGATGCCCATCGCCGCCTGCTGCAGACGTTTCCTGATCTGCTGCTGATTCTGGTTCCGCGTCATCCTGAGCGCTTTAACGATGCGCGTGAACTGACCCAGTCGCGCGGCTTCAGCTTTATTCTGCGCAGCAGCGGCGAGATCCCCTCGGGCTCCACCCAGGTGGTCATCGGCGACTCGATGGGTGAACTGATGCTGCTTTACGGCATTGCCGATCTGGCGTTTGTCGGCGGCAGCCTGGTGGAGCGCGGCGGACACAATCCGCTGGAGCCTGCAGCGCACGCGATTCCGGTTCTGATGGGTCCACATATCTGGAACTTCAAAGATATCTGCGGCAAATTGCAGGAAGGCCAGGGACTGATTACTGTCACCGACGTGTTCTCGCTGGAAAAAGAGGTCACCAACCTGTTGCAGGATGATGACTATCGTCGTTATTACGGCCGTCATGCCGTGGACGTGCTGCACCAGAACCAGGGTGCCTTACAGCGTCTGCTCCAGTTACTTGAACCGCATTTACCTCCACGGGCTCACTGATGTCAGCACGCCAGCGTCTTTCAGTCGTTATGATCGCCAAAAATGAAGCGGAACTGCTGCCAGACTGTCTGGCTTCAGTCAGCTGGGCGGATGAGATTATCGTGCTGGATTCAGGCAGTCACGATAACAGTGCCGATATTGCCACGCAGGCTGGCGCGAAGGTCTACCACAGCGATGACTGGCAGGGGTATGGCATCCAGCGCCAGCGCGCGCAGCACTATGCCACCGGCGATATGATTCTGATGATCGATGCCGATGAGCGCGTCACACCGGAACTGCGCGCGGCGATTGAGCAGGTGCTTATCGCGCCGCCGGGCCGCACGATTTACAGCCTGGGCCGCAGCAATCTGTTTCTGGGGCGCTTTATGCGCCACAGCGGCTGGTACCCTGACCGCGTGATGCGGCTCTATCCGCGCACCTTCCGCTACAATGATAATCTGGTGCATGAATCGCTGCAGCGTGACGGGGCACCGGTGGTGGCGTTACCCGGCGATTTACAGCATCTGACCTGCCGCGATCTGATCGCTTTTCAGCGTAAGCAACTGGCCTATGCCGAAGCTTGGGCCACGGAACGCCATCAGCGTGGTAAGCGTTGCGGTCTGTTCTCGCTGTTCGGTCATACCCTGGGCGCGTTTGTGAAAACGCTGCTGCTGCGCGCCGGTTTTCTCGACGGAAAGCAGGGCTGGATACTGGCGGTGGTCAACGCACAATATACCTTTAACAAATATGCCGCCCTCTGGGCGCTGAATCAGGCTGCGAAAAAAGGGCAGGTATGAGCACGAAAGCCATCTATCCCGGAACATTTGATCCTGTCACCCTTGGCCATCTCGACATCGTGACGCGGGCCGCGCAGATGTTTGATCAGGTTATTCTGGCCGTTGCCGCCAGCCCCAGCAAAAAGCCGCTGTTCAGCCTGGAGGAGCGCGTGGCGCTGGCGAGTGAGATGGTGGTCCATCTGCCCAACGTTAAGGTGGTGGGATTCAGCGACCTGATGGCCAATTTTGCGCGAGACCAGCAGGCGAATGTGCTGGTGCGCGGATTGCGTGCGGTGTCAGACTTTGAGTATGAAATGCAGCTGGCGCAGATGAATCGTCACCTGCTGCCGACGCTGGAGAGCGTTTTCCTGATGCCGTCTGAGGGCTTCTCGTTTATCTCCTCTTCGCTGGTCAAAGAGGTGGCGCGTCACGGCGGTGATGTCTCCGCCTTCCTGTCCGCGCCCGTCCATCAGGCGTTGCTGGCTAAGCTGGCTTAGTGCTGGCAGCGGGGGCACCAGTAGGTGCTGCGCTGCCCATGCCTGCCGCTGATAATGGGTGTCCCACAGGCCCGGCAGGGCTCACCTGCCCGTCCATAGACCTGCAGCTGCTGCGCAAAATAGCCCGGTTTACCGTCGCTCTGTAAGAAGTCCCGCAGCGTGGTTCCGCCCTGCTCAATGGAACGTAACAGCACCGCCTTGATGGTGTTGACCAGCAGCTCTGCTTCCGCCTGCGACAGACTGCCGGCGGCACGATCGGGCAGGATCCCGGCGGTAAACAGTGACTCGCTGGCGTAGATGTTGCCCACCCCCACCACAACTTTGTTATCCATCAGCCACTGCTTAATCACCGTTCGCTTGCCGCGTGACTTCTCAAACAGGTAAGCCGCGTCAAACTGGTCGCTCAGTGGCTCCGGTCCCAGATGCGCCAGCACGCTGCTGCCTGCCAGTTCGCTGCTCCAGAGCCAGGCACCAAAACGCCGCGGATCGGTGTAGCGCAGCACTTTGCCGTTGCTCATCACCAAATCAACATGGTCATGCTTCTCCGCAGGCCGCTCTTCCGGCAGCACGCGCAGGCTGCCGGACATGCCCAGGTGGATAATGATCCAGCCATGCGGCAGCTCCAGCAGCAGATATTTCGCCCGGCGCTGCACGCTGAGCACCGGCTGATCGCTCAGCGCATGGATCTCCTGTGAAACAGGCCAGCGCAGACGGGAATTACGCACCACGGCGTGAAGGATGGTTTCACCCACCAAATGCGGCTCGATACCGCGGCGGCTGGTTTCAACCTCTGGCAACTCTGGCATACCCTCTCCTCAGCGTTTTACACAAACAAAAAACCCGGCCGGAGCCGGGTTTTTAGCAGAACACTAAAATTACTTAATTTTAGCTTCTTTGTAGATCACATGCTGACGTACAACCGGATCGAACTTTTTCAGTTCCAGCTTCTCTGGTTTAGTACGTTTGTTCTTCGTGGTGGTATAGAAGTGACCTGTACCAGCAGAGGAAACCAGCTTGATCTTCTCACGAATACCTTTAGCCATGATTCAGTTCCTTAGTACTCTTAGTACTTCTCACCACGGGCACGCATGTCGGCTAACACCGTATCAATGCCCTTTTTATCAATAATACGCATACCTTTTACAGATACACGCAGAGTAACGAAGCGCTTCTCGCTCTCAACCCAAAAACGGTGTGAGTGCAGGTTCGGAAGGAAACGGCGTTTCGTCGCGTTCATTGCGTGGGAACGGTTGTTACCGGTCACCGGACGCTTTCCAGTTACCTGGCAGACTCGTGACATGTCTATTCTCCAAAAATCAAATCAGCTCGAGCTTTAAAAATTAGGTTTTGGCCGCCTCGTCAGGCTTGCAGCCCGCCAGGCGAGTTCCATGGAACCCGCTAAGCTGGCCTAACCGCCAAACCCGAGATTCTCAAAGGTGGCGTAGTATACGCCGCTCAGCCCAAGTGCTCAAGTCCCGAACAGATAAAGATCCCGAATGATCGGGCAAAAAGCCGCCACCTGGCGCGAATTTTCCCGCTATCAGAGCCATCCCCGCTCAGCAAAGGAGACATATTCGCCATGACCTATCACCAGATGATCGAGCAGGCGGATGTCGAGAAGCTGGCAGGCTTCGCTGACTTTATGGGTCACCTGGCGGTCAGCCCGGCTCGGTTCCGCCATGCCCGACGGATGATTATGCGCCAGAATCAGCGCGGCGGCGTTGAGCTTCAGCGCCTCCCGGACGATCTCGCGTGGGTGCACTTCCACGCTGTTAATCGACCCTGAGAACATTGTCTGTGCCCGCAGCACCCGGTGCTGATTATCCAGAAAGAGCGCCATAAAGATCTCGCGCTCCTGATGGGCTAATAAACTTTGCAGATACTGGCGGGTAATCTGGGGATTTTCCATGACGCTTTCGCGCGCCAGCTTGCTGGCGAAGAAACGCTTCGCCAGTTCGGCAATCGCGTGCAGCTGGGCCAGCTTGGCATCACCAACGCCTTTTATGTTACTGAATGCCGCCTTGCCCGATGTCATCAGCTGATAAAGCGAGCCAAACTCCTGCAGCATCTGTCCGGCCAGCTCAATGACGTTCTGCCCCGGCGAGCCGGTGCGGAGAAAAATGGCCAGCAGTTCGGTATCGCTGAGGGCATGCGCGCCCAGCTTCTGCAGTTTTTCCCGTGGTCCACTGTTTTTCATGTCTGCTCTCCCTGAGATCAACCCCAGCATGACCCAGCCATGCCCAGGGTGCCATCAGCGCAGCCACAATCTTCGAGGCGGCTCGCAAACGCAGTCCGTGAAAAGGCGCATCCGCACTTTTGTGATAAAGTCCGTGCATTCGCCGCCCCGTGCGGCAGAGAGCTTAGTGAGGCCAACATCATGATGGGATTAGCCGGCAAAAAAATTCTTCTTGGCGTAAGCGGCGGCATTGCTGCTTATAAAACTCCGGAGCTGGTGCGCCGCCTGCGCGATCGCGGTGCCGATGTCCGCGTCATGATGACGCAGGGCGCGAAGGCGTTTATTACGCCGCTCAGCTTACAGGCCGTCTCCGGCTATCCGGTGTTTGACGATCTGCTCGACCCGGCGGCGGAAGCCGCGATGGGTCACATTGAGCTGGCAAAGTGGGCCGACCTGATTGTACTGGCACCGGCGACGGCTGATCTGATAGCCCGTATTACCGCCGGTATGGCAAACGATCTGGTGACCACCGCCGTGTTAGCGACCGCCTCGCCCGTGGCCGTGGTGCCCGCCATGAACCAGCAGATGTATCGCGCGGCGGTGACGCAGCACAACCTGGAGCAGTTACAGGCGCGTGGCGTGCTGATCTGGGGACCGGACAGCGGCAGCCAGGCCTGCGGCGATGTCGGCCCCGGCCGGATGCTCGATCCGCTGGCGATTGTGGACCATGCGGTCACGTGGGCCACTCCCGTCAACGATCTGCAACATCTCAACATTATGATTACCGCCGGCCCGACCCGTGAGGCGCTCGACCCGGTGCGCTACATCACCAACCACAGCTCCGGAAAAATGGGGTTTGCGATTGCCGCCGCCGCCGCCCGACGCGGCGCAACGGTTACGCTGGTCAGCGGCCCGGTCACGTTGTCTGCCCCTGCCGGCGTGCGGCGCATTGATGTCACCAGCGCGCTGGAGATGCAGGCCGCGGTGATGAGTGAGATAGATAAACAACATATTTTCATTGCAAGCGCAGCCGTGGCAGACTACCGGGCAGCCGATATTGCGGCCGATAAAATCAAGAAACAGGGCGGCGATGATACCGTTACGCTGAACCTGATAAAGAATCCCGACATTGTTGCCGGCGTCGCCGCACTTCAGGAAAACCGGCCATTCGTCGTTGGATTTGCTGCTGAAACACAGAATGTGGAAGAATACGCCCGGCAAAAACGGGTGCGCAAGAATCTGGATCTGATCTGCGCTAACAACGTCGCTCAAACCGGACAGGGGTTTAATAGCGACACCAATGCTCTTCACCTTTTTTGGCAGGATGGAGAAAAGCGCTTACCGCTCAGCGATAAGTCTCTCCTTGGCCAACAATTAATAGACGAGATTGTCAGCCGTTATGATGAAAAAAATAGACGTTAAAATCCTCGATGCGCGCGTCGGCAAAGAATTTCCTCTGCCAACCTACGCCACGTCAGGTTCCGCTGGGTTAGATTTACGCGCCTGTATTGATGATGTTCTCGACATCGCACCGGGCACCACGACGCTGGTTCCGACCGGTCTGGCGATTCATATTGCCGATCCCGATCTGGCTGCGGTCATCCTGCCGCGCTCCGGCCTTGGCCATAAGCATGGCATCGTGCTGGGCAACCTGGTCGGTCTGATTGACTCCGACTATCAGGGGCAGCTGATGGTTTCCGTCTGGAACCGCGGTCAGGAAAGCTTCTCACTGCAGCCTGGCGAACGCATGGCGCAACTGGTCTTCGTTCCGGTAGTGCAGGCGGAATTTAATCTGGTAGAAGAGTTTGACGCCAGCCTGCGCGGCGAAGGCGGCTTCGGCCACTCAGGCCGCCAGTAACCCGTATTACCGACTTTCACTTACGCCCGTTATTTTTCCTCATCGCCATGAGACGCGTTCTTGTGGCAGATGCGTAGGTGTTGCCTGTTTCAGGTGAATTTCAGGGGTTTTTAAGGTCATGGCAGAAAAAAAAGTCGTGAAGCGAAATCGTCGTGAAGAGATTTTGCAGGCGCTGGCGCAGATGCTGCAGTCCGGTGATGGCAGTCAGCGTATTACCACAGCCAAACTGGCAGCCAACGTGGGCGTATCCGAAGCGGCGCTCTATCGTCACTTTCCCAGTAAAACACGGATGTTCGACAGTCTGATCGAGTTTATCGAAGACAGTCTCATTACCCGCATCAATCTGATCCTCAAAGATGAAAAAGAGACCATGACGCGCCTGCGTCTGATCGTGCAATTGATTCTGGGTTTTGGTGAGCGTAATCCGGGACTGACGCGCATTCTGACCGGTCATGCGCTGATGTTTGAGCAGGACCGGCTGCAGGGACGTATCAACCAGCTGTTTGAGCGGATTGAAGTGCAGCTGCGACAGGTCATGCGTGAGCGTAAAATGCGTGAGGGTGAAGCCTTTCAGGCTGATGAAGCGCTGCTGGCGAGTCAGCTGCTGGCCTTCTGTGAAGGCTTACTGTCGCGCTATGTCCGCTCGGAGTTTCGCTTCAGTCCTACCGCAGACTTCGATAGCCGCTGGCCACTTATCGCGGCCCAGCTGGTCTGAACAAAGGCGGGCATTACGCCCGCCCGGGTTAAATCCCGTACGCCTGCTGATAGGCACGCACCTGAGCCAGGTGATCGGCCATCTCCGGCTTCTCTTCCAGCCACGTAATCAGGTCTGCCAGCGTAATAATCGCCGTCACCTTACAGCCATAATCACGTTCCACTTCCTGAATGGCTGACATGTCACCACGGCCACGCTCCTGACGATCAAGCGAAACCAGCACGCCCGCCAGCGTAGCGTTGTGCGCGCCAATGATATCCATCGACTCACGAATCGCCGTACCTGCGGTGATCACGTCATCAACCAGCATCACTTTGCCCTGCAGCGGGCTGCCCACCAGCAGGCCGCCTTCGCCGTGATCTTTGGCTTCTTTGCGGTTGAAGCAGTAAGGCACGTCGCGGTCATGATGATCCGCCAGCGCCACCGCGGTGGTGGTCGCAATCGGAATACCTTTGTAGGCCGGGCCAAAGAGCAGATCGAAATCGACAGCGCCATCCACCAGCGCCTGCGCGTAGAAGCGTCCCAGCAGCGCTAAATCCCGTCCGCTGTTAAACAGACCGGCGTTAAAGAAATAGGGACTTTTACGTCCGGACTTTAAAGTGAACTCACCGAACTTCAGCACCTGTTTGTTCAGGGCGAATTCAATAAACTGACGCTGCCAGGCTTTCATTTCTCACTCCTCAAATAAAGAAAAGGCGACTCTGTGGTCGCCTGTTACATCAACTGTTCAGTGCCGCTTTCTGCGCCTGAATTAACTCCTCAATTCCGCCGCGTGCCAGCGCCAGTAGTGCCAGCAGCTCTTCATGGCTGAACGGCTCGCCTTCGGCGGTGCCCTGAACCTCAATCATGCGGCCATCTTCCATCATCACGACGTTCATGTCGGTTTCTGCGGCTGAATCTTCCACATACTCCAGATCGCACAGCGCTTCGCCCGCCACGATCCCTACGGAAATAGCGGCGACCATGCCTTTCATCGGATTGGCTTTCAGCTTGCCGCTGGCGACCAGTTTGTTCAGCGCGTCGGCCAGCGCCACACAGGCGCCGGTGATGGACGCGGTGCGGGTGCCGCCATCGGCCTGGATCACGTCACAGTCGAGTGTAATCGTAAACTCCCCCAGCGCTTTCAGATCGACGGCGGCGCGCAGTGAGCGGGCAATCAGACGCTGAATTTCCAGCGTGCGGCCACCCTGCTTGCCTTTTGCGGCCTCACGCGCCATGCGGCTGTGGGTCGAACGCGGCAGCATGCCATATTCAGCTGTTATCCAGCCCTGGCCCTGCCCTTTAAGGAAACGCGGAACCCCTTCGTCTACGGAGGCAGTGCAAAGCACTTTCGTTTCGCCGAACTCCACCAGAACGGAACCCTCTGCGTGTTTGGTGTAATTGCGGGTCAATGTGACTGGACGCACCTGCTGTGCGCGACGGCCTGCTGGACGCATGGGTTATCTCCGGCTTGCTAATGATTGGCTGCGCATTATACGGACTTCCTTGCCCGCTGTCTCTTGCGCTGGTCGGGCGCAGGCTCCAGATGAAATTCCGCGCCAGCTGTGGCTAAATGCGCGTTCCTTTCACTCTGATTAAAAAGACATATGGCCGCCATTCTTCATTTCCTGCTGGCGCTGGTGGTGATTTTCGCCCTTGCGCTGCTGGTCAGTCATGACCGTAAACAGATTCGCCTGCGCTTTATTATTCAACTGATTGTGGTGGAAGCCGCGCTGGGTTGGTTCTTCCTTCACTCTGCCGGAGGGCTGGCGCTGGTCAGTTCGTTCGCCGGCTTCTTTGAGACATTGCTGGGCTTCGCTGCACAGGGCACGGAGTTCGTGTTTGGCGGCATGAGCAAACAGGGGCTGGCCTTTATTTTCCTCGGTGTGCTCTGCCCGATTGTCTTTATTTCCGCGCTAATCGGCATATTGCAGCACTGGCGTATCCTGCCGCTGCTGATCCGTATTTTCGGAACGCTGCTGTCGAAAATTAACGGTATGGGCAAGCTGGAATCGTTCAATGCCGTCAGCACGCTGATTCTCGGTCAGTCGGAAAACTTTATCGCCTATAAAGGGATCCTCGGTGATATCCCGCCGCGCCGGATATACACCATGGCGGCGACCGCGATGTCTACCGTGTCGCTGTCGATTGTCGGCGCCTACATGTCGATGATCGAAGCAAAGTATGTGGTTGCCGCACTGCTGCTTAACATGTTCAGCACCTTTATTATCCTGTCGATCATCAACCCGATGAAACAGCAGGATGAGCAGCCTATCGCCCTGGAAAAACTGCATGAAGAGCAGAGCTTCTTTGAGATGCTCGGCGAGTACATCCTGGCGGGTTTCAAAGTGGCCATGATCATCCTGGCCATGCTGATTGGCTTTATCGCCCTGATTGCTGCCGTTAACGCGCTGTTCGCGGCGCTGTTCGGGTACAGCTTCCAGCAGCTGCTCGGCTATCTGTTCTATCCGCTGGCCTGGCTGATTGGCATTCCCAAAGCCGATGCCCTGCAGGCGGCCACTATTATGGCGACAAAGCTGGTGGCAAATGAGTTTGTGGCGATGATCGAGCTGCAGAAGGTGGCGGCAGGTATGAGCGCACGCGGACTGGGGATTCTGTCGGTCTTTCTGGTCTCCTTCGCCAACTTCGCCTCAATCGGCATCGTGGCGGGGGCGATAAAAGGTCTGAACGAGACGCAGGGTAATGTGGTGTCCCGCTTTGGCTGGAAGCTGGTTTACGGCTCTACGCTGGTCAGCCTGCTTTCTGCGGCCTTTGCCGGTCTGTTTATCTGATGATGCAGGGGCGGTGGCTCTGCCGCCCCTTCGCCCTAGAACCCGACACAGACGGGCGCATCCACCCGCATGACCGACTCCTGATGAAAGCGTTTTTTATAGAGGCTGCGTAGCGCCTCAATATCATGGTTGATGGCGGGATCGATGCCGTGGATCAACATCAGCGCTTTACTGTTTTCTCGTGCCAGCTTCCCGTTTTCCCCCAGCCACTGACCTTTAGCGTCATAGACCGACAGACCCGATTTGAAGCGTGGCGTGACCTCATTGTCCACAAAGTTCATCCAGTCGAGTGAGCTGACCGTACCGCCATCAGGCTTGCTCAGTCCAAACCACAAGGTGGTCTGCATCATCATGTCGCCACCCGCGCAGATTGGTTGCGGTTTAGTGGGTGCCGGATGGCGAGTCTGGCAACCTGACAGCAGCAGCGCCAGCATAACGGGAAGAGCAATCACGCGAGACATCGATCAGTAATCCTCACACAGGGGGTCAGTGGTCATCATAAGTGGCTGTCACTGAAGGCGTAAAGCGTTCGTTATTGCCCAGTGAGACGCTTATGCCTGTTATGCCGTGGCTCGCCTCGCTATACTTCACCCATCTTTCCGTAAAAGAGTGCCACTTATGATCCGCAGTATGACCGCTTATGCCCGCAGCGAAGCCAAAGGCGAATGGGGCAGCGCCGCCTGGGAGCTGCGTTCCGTGAACCAGCGTTATCTGGAAACCTACATCCGCCTGCCGGAACAGTTTCGCGGGCTGGAGCCGGTTATCCGCGAGCGCATTCGCCAGCGTCTGACGCGCGGGAAAATCGAGTGCAACCTGCGTTATGACGCCGATCCCAGCGCACAGGGCGAGCTGATGCTGAACGAAACGCTGGCAAAACAGCTGGTTCAGGCCGCTAACTGGGTCAAAATGCAGAGCGATGAAGGTGCGATTAATCCGCTGGATATTCTGCGCTGGCCTGGCGTGATGTCTGCCCAGGAGCAGGATCTGGATGCCATCAACACGCAGTTATTGCAGGCGCTGGACAATGCGCTGGATAACTTCGTTGCAGCTCGCGAAAGCGAAGGCACCGCGCTGAAAGCGATGATTGAACAGCGTCTGGAAGGCGTTTCACAGGAAGTCAGTAAGGTTCGCGCACAGATGCCTGAAGTGATCAAATGGCAGCGCGAGCGCCTCGTCGCTAAGCTGGAAGATGCGGAAGTCCAGCTGGAAAATAATCGCCTTGAGCAGGAGCTGGTGATGATGGCGCAGCGTGTTGACGTCGCTGAAGAGCTGGATCGTCTGGATGCGCACGTTAAAGAGACTTATAACATCCTGAAAAAGAAAGAGGCCGTGGGCCGTCGTCTCGATTTCATGATGCAGGAGTTTAATCGCGAATCAAACACGCTGGCGTCAAAATCGATTAACGCCGATATCACCGCTTCAGCCATTGAGCTGAAAGTGCTGATCGAGCAGATGCGCGAGCAGATTCAGAATATCGAGTAATATTTATATCTATCCACCGATATCCATAAGCCCATGTTAAATGGGCTTTTAAATAGGTCCTGAGTTCCGGTTAATTCAGCAGGAAAAACCGAATCAAAATGAAAAGTGAGACACATACCACTTCACTTTCTCAATTATGCCGTTTAGCATTGCAGGGATCGGTTCTATCTTTAGAGTGGTAGCTTTATGAGCTGTACTGTAATAAACAAGGGTTCAGTTTTTACAGATGTAGCGATTCTGAAATATTTAATAATTTTAAAATTGAGTACGAAATATTGATATCACAAGGAGGTTATCATGTCAGTATTAACGTTGCCTGCTACGATCTATCAAACAAAGCATAAGTTTAACGATTATAGTACTGATGATATGAAGTGTGGTGATCTTACTGAGAAGCAACTCAGAGGCGATTTGGGTCTGGATGATGTTTCTGATGTGGTTGATCCCTGGACTGGAAAAGAAGTATCAATCTTCAACTCATTCCGGGATACCCGTCAAAAATCCAGAGCAGAAATGGCTGAACTTCTTTTCAATGAGTTTCTTCGTGTTTCTATGCCTGCATATTATCTTGGACAGCACCAAATATTCAACAATCTTGTAAAGCATCTTTATCACGGCAATGGAAAGATTTATTCCAGCCCTTTTCTTGATAGCGCATATAAAAATCTAATTTTGAACGGACAATCTTCGCCACTTTCCCCCCTTACTGTAATTAAGTCTTCATTAGATAAGATTTTGTTTTCTGGACAAAAAAGCTTATCAGATACAGATAAATATTTAATAACACAGGCTTTAAGAAATTCGATACTTCCCAAGTTCAATAGATGGGCTGACAGCTTCAATGGATTAGGCATGTCGATACATGATATTCATGCTACAAACATACAGATAAATCAGCTCGATATAACTGATAATGGTTATGTAGCAAAAATAACATTTACAGGGCAAGATCATTTCGGCCTCGATAAAAATGACATCATGAATCCTAAGTTTCATTTTATCAGAGCGTTTCGTATTTGGTTTGTCCTTCAAAGATGGGAACACTTCGCTTTCAAACCTTTCTTAACAAATATGAAAGCTGAGTTTGAAATAAATAGCAGGAGAAATTAATGAGATTCAAAAAGAGTACAGTTTTCATAGTGGCATTGACAATGTTAGCATTATTTTATGTTAGCTTCTTTAATTCTCCAAAAGTGCTAGCAATTCATGGTTCTGATACCAGAAAAGATTTTTTGGTTAAAAACATGCCTTTCTCAGATAGTGATAAAATAAAATGGTGGGATAAAAATGGAGTCAACACCATTTTTTCCCGTGAAACCTACAATGTTTCAATCTGGAA
Source organism: Pantoea sp. M_10 (assembly GCF_008631515.1). NCBI lineage: Bacteria > Pseudomonadati > Pseudomonadota > Gammaproteobacteria > Enterobacterales > Erwiniaceae > Pantoea > Pantoea sp. M_10. The sequence continues at coordinate 83,224 of NZ_VWUL01000011.1, forward strand.
ATCCGATGGTAAGTATCAAAAGCTCGCTCCTAAAAACTCAGGTGCTTTTCCAGACCACGACACTGACTACTTACTGTGCTTTGATGACATGAAATCAGATGAAAATTGTATAGACAAGTCAAACTGGATCATGGACATCACAAAAACAAAAGATGGATACACTTACTACCGACTTGATGGCGAGTCTTACTATCGAAAACCTTCTGGTGAACTGGTCAAAGGTGAGCAATTTACGACAACCATTAAGTGAGCATGTTAGCCGACGAGATTGTAGAAGTGCTCACTGAAGAGTGACTTAGTGAGAAAAATCAAATAAATCGCAATAAATCAGTCACTTAATTGATATGTATTACTAATTTCAAACAATCAACCTTCAGATTCTTAATATTGAGTAAGCCTTTATATGGTGGAAAGTGAGTAAGCGTCAGCGATGGCAGCTTACTCACATTTTGTACAAGGTGGGCTGAGATGTAGTGGTATACAGAAGGATAGTGCTGCTTAACTGCCGCATAATTTCGTAAAGATAGATAAATAATCATTTCCGGACTGTTCCTGAACGGTCATTTGTCACGTTTTTCCTTTCAGAACTACATCTTCTAATGCACTGAATTAAGGAGACTTTTCTATAAAATCCTCTTCTGAACACCCTCAATGCGCTCGCTCCATGAAACTGGTCAATCCTGTGGAGTCAGTAGTTTCCCTTTCTTTGAAGGCACTTTTTGATAAAGTGCTGGTCGAAATCAGTACAGCTGTAGCGCCTGGAGACTTTATGGAAGTGTTCTTTATGCGATGCATCCATTTATCTCATGAAGGTTTTAATGAAAAACACCGGAAAATTTAGCAGCTCGCTGCTGCATCCGCGTTATTGGTTTACCTGGTTTGGTCTTAGTGTGCTGTGGCTCATCGTCCAGCTTCCCTACCCTCTTCTTATGCGTCTGGGTGCCGGTGCAGGCAAGATCTCCCGTCATTTCCTGCAGCGTCGCGAGCGCATCACTCGCCGGAATATTGAACTCTGCTTTCCGGGCATCAGTGAAGAAAAAACAGAGGCGATGATCGCCGGCAATTTTGCCTCACTGGGCATGGCACTGGCAGAAACCGGTATCGCCTGGTTCTGGTCAGATCGTGCTGTAAGGCGTCTGTTTAATGTCACCGGGATGGCAAATCTTCATGCGGCGCAGAACGAAAAGCGTGGCGTGATGCTGATTGGCGTGCATTTTATGTCGCTGGAACTGGGCGGTCGCATCAGCGGTCTCTGCCAGCCGATGATGGCGATGTATCGCCCGCATAACAATCAGGCGATGGAGTATGTGCAGACCCGGGGTCGGATGCGTTCAAACAAAGCGATGATCGACCGTCGCGACCTGCGCGGTATGGTGCATGCGCTGAAACAGGGTGAATCGGTCTGGTTTGCACCGGACCAGGATTACGGCCCTAAAGGCAGCACCTTTGCGCCACTGTTTGCGGTAGAAAAAGCCGCCACCACCAACGGGACGTTTGTCCTGTCGCGTCTGGCGAAGCCCGCGATGGTGCCGATTATGCTGATTCGTAATCCCGATAATTATGGCTACCACCTGATTATTGAACCGATGCTGGAAAACTACCCGCATACGGATGAAGCAGCGGCCGCGGCTTATATGAATAAAGTCATTGAGAATCAGATCCTGCGAGCGCCCGAGCAGTATCTCTGGCTGCATCGTCGCTTCAAAACCCGGCCACCGGGCGAAGCATCGCTCTACGTCTGAATTAACGGATAAAGCAGGCCACGCGCCTGCTTTATTTTTTCAGCTTCTCCTTCCTGCGGTCTGGCGTTCGCGCCTTCTTCCGGTTCCCTGTCGGGCTTTGCTTAACCTGTTCCTGCCATTCCTGCTGTCCGGACTCACGCGGCGAGTGGGCAGACTGGTATCAGATCGTTAATTCAGCAATCATAAACACCCTTATTACCTCAAGGCCGGACCTTCATATGGATATCAACGATAAACAGCAGTGGCAGCGGCCGCTGATTGATGACCGTCTCACCCCCTATATTGAAGTGGATGCAGCGCGACTGGAGCAGAACCTGCAGCAGATGCAGCAAAAAGCACAGGCGGCCGGCGTTGCACTTCGCCCTCATATCAAAACGCATAAAAGCGTCTGGATTGCTCAGCAGCAGCTTGCGCTCGGCGCACAGGGCGTCACCGTTTCTAAACCCAGCGAAGGCATCACCTTCATTCAGGGTGGCATTCGCGATCTGCTGTTAGCCTATCCGGTGGTGCAACCACAGAGCGTGGCAGAATTACTGCGTCTCGCCGTGCAGTACCAGGCGAAAGTCACACTGATTGCGGACAGACTGCAGGGTGTGGAGGCGATAGCTGCGGCCTGGCAGCAGCAACCGCAATGCAAACTGGCGGTGGCGATTAAAGTTGATGTCGGTTTACACCGGATTGGCGTCAATCCTGAGAGCGATGAAGCTGAGGAGATAGCGCAGGCGTTGCGGGACAAAGGGTTACGTTTTGCCGGACTGGTGTCGCATGCCGGTCACGCTTATGGTGCCGGTCATGTCGCGGCCATCGCTGAGATTGCCCGACAGGAAATGGCCCTGATGCAGCGACTGCAGTTAAAGTTGCAGGCTGCCGGGTTTGGCGACTGCCCTGTTTCTGTCGGCTCAACCCCGACCGCGCTGGCGGCAGATATTGCGCCCGGCACCAGGGAAATCCGGCCCGGCAATTATGCCCTGCTGGATCTGACCGCCTGCCGTCTCGGTTTAAGCCACGTCGATCAGCTGGCAATGAGCGTGATTACCCGTGTGGTCGCGGTGAACGATCACTTTGTGATTGTGGATGCAGGATCAAAAATGCTGAGTTCGGATAAAGGGCCGCACGGCACCAATGCCAGCGGCTTTGGCATTGCCGTGGATGAAGCAGGTCAGACCTATGAGGTTACGAAACTATCGGAAGAACATGGGTTCCTGCTTTATCAGCATCATCGCCCTGAAGTCGGCACGCTGCTGCGCATTTTCCCCAATCACAGTTGCGCCGTAATGGCCCAGTCAGATGGCTTTGTTCTGCGTCACGCCACCGGCCAGAGTGAAGAACAGGCGGTGTCTGCGCGCGGTAACTTCATCTGAATCCGTTGCAGACAGCGCCTTACGCTGTCTGCGCCCTGTACGAAACCCTGCCAGCACCACACTTCTGTCGTTACAACGTTTTAACATACCGGTGGCCGTGCTTTAATGCTTTTTTGCTTCTCCCCCGGAGGTTATATGCTCTCCTCGCGCACGCTGAGCCTGACGATTCCGCGCCACTGGTTAGATCTCTATGAAACCATCTGGAAGCCCGAATTTTTTCCTAAGTGGGCTTCCGGCCTGACGCACAGCGCGTTAGAACCTGATGGCAATCGCTGGCGTGCTAAAGGCCCGCAGGGAAATGTGAAGCTCCGTTTCTCGCCCCATAATCCGTTTGGTGTGATGGATCACTGGATTGATAGCGGCTCTGGCAGAGAGATTTACGTGCCTATGCGCGTGATAGCAAATGAACAGGGCGCCGAAGTGATGGTGACGGTCTATCGCCAGCCATTTACCTCTGATGAGAAATTTAAGCAGGATATTGAATGGGTTAGCAACGATCTGGAAAAACTTAATCATTTGCTGACTCAGTAAATCAATAACTTAGCGCGATTTCTTTCTGTAGTTATGGCTGGCCGGTAATGAAAAAAAACAGAAAAATTTGCGCGGATAAAGCATAAAGCACTTATCTGATTGATGACCGCGCCTTCACCATTAGTAACAACCCTGCTTAAGCTTCCCTTCCAGGAAAATTCCTGGGAAAACCCTGTCAGAAGCAGGGATTCCCCGGGATTTCAGGGCTTTTAATGTCTCCTGCATGTTTTGATTGTTTCCTGCACACATTAATCCTTAATCGGCGTTTATTATGCCACCACTGAGGATTTAATATTTATCATGCACAAAGTGAAACCATTTATTTCTGCGGCCCCGTTATCAGACTTTTCTTATGGTGTTAAATTAAATAAAACAATGTATAAATCATTTCACACACAGCAATACCCATAATGATAAAGCAGTAAAAAGTCATGGACCGCTCAGCGAATCTTTAAATGAAAGCGTTGAGTTTGCCGCAAGGATGCTGGCAGGAGAATATAAAACAACAACAGGATTTATTCGTGATCTGGCGGAATTCTTTGTGACAGCAGGGAATTCCGCCATGACACGAAACAGGGACTTTACCAGGGATACTTTCCGGGATTATTTAAAGCAGCACATAATAACAGGGCAAGCCTGATAAATTTTTCCAGGACTCCGCTCAGAAAGAATTGCACTCATTAACGGTGTCACAGCAATCACCTCTTGCCGTTGCACAAAGACAACATTCTCACAGAGTCGCGGGACTCTAACGAGTATATTATGGCAATACGCGAAAGCAGTCTTAATAGCGCAAAATGGTCTCTGCTCTCTTCCATTAAAATTATTGGCATCGGCGTTCTGCAGCTTTCGTTGCTGGCGCAGATTCTGCAGGCAAACGAACTGAACCTGCTGGCGATTGCCGTGATTGCTCTGCTGGCTATCGATACGCTGGCCGATCGGGGCTTCTCAAACTCACTGATCCGCCGCTGCATGCTCTCGATCAATGATCTGTCCATCCTTTACTGGGGGAATGTCCTGGTGGGTGTGGCAATATTTGGCCTGCTCTTTTCTGGCAGCCATCTGCTCAGTAACCTGTTTGATCAGCCCGAGCTGGCATTAATGCTGCAGATGGTCTCAGTGGTCTTTATTATTATTCCACAGGGCCAGCATTATCGTGCGATATTACAGCGCGAAAAACAGTACACCCGTATCGCCTTTGCGGAAACATCGTCAGTACTGGCCGGACTGGGCGTGACCTTATTTACCGTCTGGCTGACACCTTCCGTATTATGTGCAATCTGGGGTTATCTGGCGATGGCGTCTATTCGCATGCTGATTTACTGCTACTACGGTCGTTCATGGTTCCAGCCAGAATATCGTTTTAGCCTGAATGCCTTTGCTAAAATTCGTGCAAGAAACAAATAATATAATAAGTCTGTAAGGTGGGCTCTGAGCATCCGAAACGATGCGTTGGCGTGCTGTTAACCAGCACGCCTTTCTTTTTTATTGCGCCGGATATCTTTTCCCTGTGACCGGTTATTTCCTCTATCCTCACCTCTGCTTATTCCTTCCTGTCCGGATGAATCTCCGCCGGGTAGCGAAAAAGCCTTTGCGGTCACGACGTCCCCCGTTCTGCGTAAGCGCAATCCGGACAGAAACATGCCCCGGATCTCTGCGCCTTCATCTCAGTTTTTCTCATGCGTTCAGCTCAGTCCGCTCGTCAGAGAGCCTTTATATGCTGACGCCATCGCTGGCTGGTATAAACTGCGCTCATCCCGGACGCCGCTCGCCAGAAAATCTCAGTCGCTGGCGCTAAGGTAATGCCGTAGCCTTGTCGCCGTCTCACTGGAGCCTGCTATGTTACTGACTGTTCTCTACATCATTGGTATTACCGCCGAAGCCATGACCGGCGCGCTGGCGGCCGGTCGCCGCAAAATGGATCTGTTCGGCGTCATTATTATCGCCTCGGTGACCGCCATAGGCGGCGGGTCAGTGCGCGATATTCTGCTCGGTCACTATCCGCTGGGATGGGTAAAGCACCCTGAATACATCATGATCGTTGCGGCAGCAGCGGTGGTGACGACATTCGTGGCTCCCCTGATGACGCACCTGCGCAAAGTGTTTCTGGTGCTGGATGCGCTGGGCCTGGTGGTCTTCTCCATCATTGGCGCACAGGTTGCTCTGGATTCCGGACATGCCATGATTATTGCCGCCATCAGCGCGGTGATTACGGGTGTCTTCGGCGGCGTACTGCGCGACATGTTCTGCAATCGCATTCCGCTGGTGTTTCAGAAAGAGCTCTACGCCGGTATCGCCTTCGCCTCGGGCTGGATGTATATCCTGCTGCTGAAAACAACCCTGGCGCATGAAGCCGTCATCATCATTACTCTGCTGTTCGGATTCTTTGCGCGCTTACTGGCGCTGCGCTTCCGTCTCGGTTTGCCCATTTTCAACTATCCCCATCCCGAGCATTGAGGAAGCGGGGATGTTCTGCTGCTGCAGGAATGCGATCACGGCCTGCAGCCGGGCATCATGAAACTGCGCAACGAGGCGCCGGGCCAGTGCTGCGCCCACACCCGGCAGGGTCTGCCAGGCCATCACATCCCGCTGCGTTAAGCTTTCCCACTGCCTGTCGGGCAGCGTGTTCAGCGCCTTGCGTGGTAGCGAAACGCCGGACGCCGCCACCCAGCGGCGAAGGGGCTGCTGGCGGGTGAGATTAAAGCGGTGCCAGATCGCCATTGCCCGTTCCGGAGAGAGGCCTGTTGCGGCGGCGATCTGTTCCGGTGTTAACGTCAGCCAGCCAAAGAGGTGCGTCATTGCGCCGCTTTCCAGTAAGCGCAGCCAGGTGCTGCGCTCTACGCCCGGAATATTCAGCACCGCTTTCTGGCTGAGCCAGCGTAATTTTGCCAGCAGCTGTTTCTGACATGCGGCACTGAAGGTGAAACAGCTCAGCGGCGTGTAGCGCGCCACATCGGGAGGCTGAGGGTAGTACCTTTCTGTCACGCGCCAGATCACCCGCTCCAGCCGGGGAATACCCTGGCCCGCCAGGCTCAGCGTAATCAGATCGCCTGCAACGATGTCCATCTCCTGCCAGCGACGCAGCGATCCGATGCTGACCCGTCTGACGGTCTTATCATCCAGCTGAACCGGCTGCAGATTGAGAACCGCCGCGATTTTACCGGTCCGGCCGATGGGGAAATCGACCGAGAGCACTTCCGCGCTCACTTCAGGAGGATCATATTTCCAGGCAACGGCCCAGCTCCCCTCGCCCGGCAGCCAGTTTTTACCCGCAGGTCGCTGGGCCTGATGTACCACCACACCGTCAGTCACAAAAGGCAGCACAGCATGGAACCAGCGCGTTCGCCAGGCGGCGACATCCTCTTCGTCGTTTACCCGGTGACTCCATTTTTCCGCCACACCCAGTCCCCAGCGGCTGAGTTGCTGCAGGCGTTCCGTCATTGCGGCGGGACCATCGGGCCAGGCCCAGATAAAGATATCGAGCGACTGCCGCAGCGGAGTCCGCGTTTTGCTCATCATGGCACCCGCCACCTGCGCGCGCGCATTCCTGCCGCCATCCGTTGCCTGCTGATGACCGGTCATCGACAGGAAAAGCTCACCCTGCAGCACCACCTCGTCAAGGCGGGTGTCGATATGCTGTGGGATCGCCGGAATCTCAGCGGCTTTACTCAGCCACTCTTCACCGCGTAAGCCATCGCCGCGACTCAACAGGGAAACCAGCCGGCCCTGGCGATAAACCAGCGAAACAGCAATGCCATCGACTTTCGGCTGTACCCAGAGATCGTGCCGTCCCTGCATCCAGTAGGCCAGAGCCAGCTTGTCCCGCAGCTTTTTCACGCCGGTATGCGCAACCGGATGCAGATGTTCTCCCTTGCGTGGCAGTTGCGGTGTATAGGCAGGCTGCGAAGGACTGAAGCAGTGCTGCCAGTGATTCAGGCGCTGCTGCAGCGCATCGTAATCGCTGTCCGCCACCGGGCTCTGCCCCTGCTGATAGTAGGCCTCGTCCCAGTGTTGCAGCTGCTGCTGCAGGCGAGCGATCTCTTTCTCCGCCCGGATGGGGGTCCAGACCGGACACAGGGCGCTGTGCGCCGGACAGAGGACGAATCCCAGCGCCACACCAAACAGCCTCCAGCCAACTCCTTTCATCTTCTCTCTCCTGAGGTTTTGTGGCATTCAACCTCAGGCCATCAGCACCAGCCAGCGGCAATGTACAAAGATGGAAGAGAGGCTGTCGTCATCTGCCCGCTATTGCAGCGGCACGACAGGTCATTGCGTCAGGATGCGCAAAAACTGGCTATTGCCGCTGCGCAAACGCTGCGTGGCAACCGGAAGCTGTGTATACTGTGCAGGAAATCGACTCCGCTTTTAATCAATTCAAGAAAACCATGGCTCAAGGCACGCTCTATATTGTTTCTGCTCCCAGCGGCGCAGGTAAATCCAGCCTGATTCAGGCACTGTTAAAGACCCAGCCGTTGTATGACACGCAGGTCTCTGTTTCGCACACGACGCGCGGTATGCGTCCGGGTGAAACCCATGGCGAACACTACTTCTTTGTTGAAAAACATGAATTTGAGCGGATGATTGAGGAAGAGGCTTTTCTCGAACACGCCAAAGTTTTCGACAATTACTACGGCACCTCACGTCAGGCAATTGAGCAGGTGCTGGCGACCGGCGTGGATGTTTTTCTCGATATCGACTGGCAGGGCGCGCAGCAGATTCGCGCGAAAATGCCCGGCGCACGCAGCATCTTCGTTTTGCCGCCGTCGAAAGAAGAGCTCGATCGCCGTCTGCGCGGTCGTGGCCAGGACAGCGAAGAGGTCATCACGCGCCGCATGGCGCAGGCCGTCGCGGAAATGAGCCACTACGCCGAATATGACTATTTAATTGTGAATGATGATTTCGATCTGGCGCTGTCCGATCTGAAAACCATCATTCGCGCAGAACGTCTGCGCATGGCACGTCAGAAGGCGCGTCACGATGCTTTAATCAGCAAACTGTTGGCAGTCTGAATACAGTTTCAGTATGATGCGCAGTCATTTCTTCATCTGTGGAGTAGCACACCTATGGCACGCGTAACCGTTCAGGACGCAGTAGAAAAAGTTGGTAATCGTTTTGACCTGGTGTTGGTCGCTGCACGTCGTGCACGTCAGATGCAGGTTGGCGGTAAAGATCCGCTGGTTCCGGAAGAGAACGACAAACCTACCGTTATCGCTCTGCGCGAAATCGAAGAAGGTCTGGTCACCAATCAGATTTTAGATGTGCGTGATCGTCAGGAACAGCAAGAGCAGGAAGCCGCTGAGTTACAGGCCGTTACCGCTATCGCTGAAGGTCGTCGTTAACAGCCACCTGCAGGTCGCCCTTGTATCTGTTTGAGAGCCTCAATCAACTGATTGAAAAATACTTGCCAGAGGAGCAGATCAAGCGCCTCCAGCAAGCCTACCTTGTCGCACGTGATGCCCACGAGGGACAGACACGCTCCAGCGGTGAGCCTTATATCACCCATCCGGTGGCCGTGGCCTGTATTCTGGCGGAAATGAAGCTCGACCATGAGACCCTCATGGCCGCGCTGCTGCATGACGTCATCGAAGATACGCCTGCCACTTACCAGGACATGGAACAGCTGTTCGGTAAAAGCGTGGCGGAACTGGTCGAAGGCGTTTCCAAGCTGGATAAGCTGAAATTCCGCGACAAGAAAGAGGCGCAGGCAGAGAACTTCCGCAAGATGATTATGGCGATGGTGCAGGATATCCGCGTCATTCTCATCAAGCTGGCTGACCGCACCCACAATATGCGCACCCTGGGGTCATTACGCCCGGACAAACGTCGCCGCATCGCGCTGGAGACGTTAGAGATTTACAGTCCGCTGGCGCACCGCCTGGGTATTCACCATCTGAAAACGGAGCTGGAAGAGCTCGGTTTTGAGGCCCTCTATCCGAACCGCTATCGGGTGATTAAAGAGGTGGTGAAAGCCGCGCGCGGTAACCGTAAAGAGATGATCCAGAAGATTCTTTCTGAGATTGATGGCCGTTTACAGGAAGCGGGCATCCCCTGCCGCGTCAGCGGCCGTGAAAAGCATCTTTACTCGATCTACCGCAAAATGACGCTGAAAGAGCAGCGTTTTCACTCGATTATGGATATCTACGCCTTTCGCGTCATCGTGAAAGACCTGGATACCTGCTATCGCGTTCTGGGCCAGATGCACAGCCTCTATAAGCCGCGTCCGGGTCGCGTGAAAGATTACATCGCCATCCCCAAAGCTAACGGCTATCAGTCGCTCCATACCTCCATGATTGGCCCGCACGGCGTGCCGGTTGAAGTGCAGATTCGCACCGAGGATATGGATCAGATGGCGGAGATGGGGGTTGCTGCGCACTGGGCCTACAAACAGGCGGGCGAAAGTGGCACCACCGCACAGATTCGCGCCCAGCGCTGGCTGCAAAGCCTGCTGGAGCTGCAACAGAGTGCGGGCAGCTCATTTGAATTTATTGAGAGCGTGAAGTCCGATCTCTTTCCTGACGAGATCTACGTCTTTACGCCTGAAGGCCGCATTGTGGAACTGCCCACCGGCGCGACGCCGGTGGACTTCGCCTATGCGGTTCATACCGATATTGGTCATGCCTGCGTCGGCGCGCGCGTCGATCGCCAGCCTTATCCGCTGTCGCAGCCGCTGACCAGCGGGCAGACGATTGAGATCATTACCGCCCCAGGCGCCCGGCCTAACGCCGCATGGCTTAACTTCGTCGTCAGCTCCAAAGCCCGTGCCAAAATCCGTCAGCTGCTGAAAAATCTTAAGCGCGAAGACTCGGTCAATCTGGGTCGCCGCCTGCTCAGCCATGCGCTGGGCGGCAGCCGTAAACTGGCTGAAATCCCGGCTGAGAATATCCGCCAGGAGCTGGATCGTATGAAGCTGACCTCGCTCGACGATCTGCTGGCCGAGATCGGTCTGGGCAACGCGATGAGCGTGGTGGTGGCGAAGAACCTGCTGCAGGCTGACAACAAGACGATCAGCAACAGCAAACGCGGTAAGCTGCCGATCAAGGGCGCCGATGGCGTATTGATTACCTTCGCCAAATGCTGCCGCCCTATTCCTGGTGACCCGATTGTGGCCCACGTCAGCCCCGGAAAAGGGCTGGTGGTGCATCACGAATCCTGCCGGAATATTCGCGGCTATCAGAAAGAGCCCGAAAAATTCATGCCGGTCGAGTGGGACAAAGTCACCGAGCAGGAGTTCGTGGCGGAGATCAAGGTCGACATGTTTAACCATCAGGGCGCGCTGGCTAACCTGACGGCGGCGATTAATACCGCCGGCTCGAATATTCAGAGCCTGAATACCGAAGAGCGCGATGGCCGCGTTTACAGCGCCTTTATCCGCCTGACCGCGCGTGACCGCGTCCATCTGGCCAACATCATGCGGAAAATCCGCGTGATGCCGGATGTGATTAAAGTCCACCGTAACCGTAATTAGTGCATGAACGATCAACGTTTTGCCCGGATTCAGGCGATGCTGGCACTGCGCCAGCACGATCTCACGGTCTGTATGGAGCAGGTGCATAAGCCGCACAATGTTTCCGCAGTGATCCGCACGGCCGACGCCGTGGGCATCCACGAAGTGCATGCGGTCTGGCCCAGCCAGCGGATGCGCACGCAGGCTTCTGCCTCTGCCGGCAGCAACAGCTGGGTGAAAGTGGTCACCCATCCCACCATCGGCGATGCCGTAAAACAGCTTAAACAGCAGAAGATGCAGGTTTTAGCGACCCATCTCTCTGCGGATGCCGTTGATTTCCGCGAGATCGATTACACCCTGCCGACCTGCATCCTGATGGGACAGGAAAAAACCGGGATTACCGAAGAAGCACTGGCGCTGGCCGATCGGCAGATCGTTATTCCGATGGTGGGGATGGTTCAGTCGCTGAATGTATCGGTCGCCTGCGCGCTGATCCTGTACGAAGCACAGCGGCAGCGGCAGAATGCGGGGCTCTATCTGCGCGACTACAGCCTGCTGGACGAAGAGGAACAGCAGCGCCTGCTGTTCGAAGGCGGATTCCCGGTGCTGGCACGCGTCGCCAGACAGAAAGGGTTGCCCTATCCGCGCATCAACGCTCAGGGTGAAGTTGATGCCGATCCCAGCTGGTGGGCCACCATGCAATCGACCGGTAAAAGACGATGAAAGGCCGTCTGCTGGATGCCATCCCGCTCAGTACCCTGACCGGCGTCGGTGCCAGCCAGGCAGCAAAGCTGGCCAGAATAGGCCTGCACACCATCCAGGATCTTCTGCTTCATCTCCCGCTGCGCTACGAAGATCGCACTCAGCTCTATGCCATTAACGATCTGCTGCCTGGCATCTGGGCCACCGTAGAAGGCGAAGTGCTGCACACGGATATCACCTTTGGTCGCCGCCGGATGATGGTCTGCCAGATCAGCGATGGCAGCGGCGTGCTGACCATGCGCTTCTTCAATTTCAATGCCGGTATGAAGAACAACCTGTCGCCGGGTCGTCACGTTACCGCCTATGGTGAAATCAAGCGCGGCCAGCGTGGTGCTGAGATTATCCATCCTGAATACCGCATCCAGGGCGAACAGAGCAGTGTGACGCTGGAAGAGACCTTAACGCCGGTTTATCCCACCACCGAAGGTATCCGCCAGGCCACGCTGCGTAATCTTACCGATCAGGCGCTGACGCTGCTGGAGAGCTGCCCGATAGCCGAACTGCTGCCGCAGGAGCTGAGCGGCGGTCTGATCAGCCTGCCCGATGCCTTACGCACGCTGCATCGCCCACCACCCGACCTCCGGCTCAGCGAACTGGAGAGTGGCCGCCATCCGGCCCAGCGCCGTCTGATTCTGGAAGAGCTGCTGGCGCACAACCTGAGTATGCTGGCGGTGCGCGCCGGTGCGCAGCGCTATTACGCGTTGCCCATGCCGCCGCGCCATAACCTGAGTGACCAGCTGCTGGCCGCGCTGCCCTTCTCGCCCACCCAGGCGCAGAAGCGCGTGGTGGCGGAGATAGAAAACGATCTGGCGAATGACTTTCCGATGATGCGGCTGGTGCAGGGTGATGTTGGCTCAGGCAAGACGCTGGTGGCTGCGCTCGCTGCGCTGAACGTGATCGCCCACGGTAAACAGGTGGCGCTGATGGCACCGACCGAACTGCTGGCTGAACAGCACGCCAGTAACTTCCGTCAGTGGTTTGCGCCGCTGGGAATTGAAGTCGGCTGGCTGGCCGGGAAACAGAAAGGCAAAGCGCGTCAGGCGCAGCAGGAAGCGATCGCCAGCGGTCAGGTGGCGATGGTCGTCGGCACCCATGCTCTGTTTCAGGAACAGGTACAGTTTAAGGGACTGGCGCTGGTCATCATTGATGAACAGCACCGGTTCGGCGTCCACCAGCGCCTCGCGCTGTGGGAAAAAGGTGAGGAGCAGGGTTTCCATCCGCATCAGCTGATCATGACCGCCACCCCCATTCCGCGCACCCTGGCGATGACCGCCTATGCCGATCTGGATACCTCGACCATCGACGAGCTGCCGCCGGGACGCACACCGGTGACCACCGTGGCCATTCCCGACTCCCGACGGGATGAGATCGTCGCACGGGTGGAACACGCCTGCCGCGAAGGGCGTCAGGCCTACTGGGTCTGCACCCTGATTGAAGAGTCAGAATTACTGGAGGCGCAGGCGGCAGAGGCGAGCTGGGAAGCCCTTAAAACGGCCCTGCCTGGGTTGAATATAGGCCTGGTACATGGCCGGATGAAACCCGCCGAGAAACAGGCGGTGATGCAGGCGTTTAAAGCAAACGAGCTGCAACTGCTGGTGGCGACCACCGTGATTGAAGTCGGGGTAGACGTGCCTAACGCCAGCCTGATGATTATTGAGAATCCGGAACGGTTAGGCCTGGCACAGCTGCATCAGCTGCGGGGCCGGGTCGGTCGCGGTGCGGTGGCTTCACACTGTGTGCTGCTCTACAAAGCGCCGCTCAGCAAGACGGCGCAGAAGCGTTTGCAGGTGCTGCGAGACAGCAACGATGGCTTCGTCATTGCCCAGTTCGATCTGGAGATACGCGGGCCAGGTGAGCTGCTGGGCACCCGCCAGACCGGTAACGCCGAGTTTAAAGTGGCCGACCTGCTGCGCGATCAGGCGATGGTGCCCGAAGTTCAGCGTGTGGCGCGTCACATCCATCAGCACTATCCCGAACAGGCCAGCGCCCTGATTGAACGCTGGCTGCCTGAAAATACCCGTTATACCAACGTCTGAGTCACGCCCCTGCCCGCACCCACTTTTCACCTCAGCCGGGCAAACGATTGCTTTTGGGCTGCGGATGATTACAATCGCCACACACTTTTTCGGGAAGAGCAGAAGATGTCCACCAATCCGCAGCCAGACCAGCCCTCCGCCCTGCAAAGCGAACTGATTTACCGCCTCGACGATCGTCCTCCCCTTCCGCAGACGCTGTTTGCTGCCGCTCAGCATCTGCTGGCCATGTTTGTTGCCGTCATCACGCCCGCGATACTGATCTGTCAGGCACTGGGCCTGCCCGCAGAAGACACCCGGCACATTATCAGCATGTCGCTGTTTGCCTCGGGTGTGGCATCACTGCTGCAGATCAAAACCTGGGGGCCGGTCGGTTCGGGCCTGCTGTCGATTCAGGGAACCAGCTTTAACTTCGTCACCCCCTTAATCATGGGGGGGATGGCGCTGAAAAACGGCGGTGCGGATGTTCCCACCATGATGGCGGCCCTGTTTGGTACGCTGATGGTGGCCTCCTGTACTGAGATGGTGCTGTCCCGCGTCCTGCACCTGGCACGCCGGATCATTACCCCGCTGGTGTCCGGTATCGTGGTCATGATTATCGGCCTGTCGCTGATTCAGGTGGGACTCACCTCTATCGGCGGGGGATTCGGTGCGATTAACGATCACACCTTTGGCGCGCCGAAAAACCTGATGCTGGCCGGCGCGGTGCTGCTGGTGATCGTGCTGCTTAACCGGCAGAAAAACCCTTACCTGCGTGTCGCCTCCCTGGTGATTGCGATGGCGGTCGGCTATCTGCTGGCCTGGGCAATGGGCATGCTGCCTGCCTCAGGTCTCCCGACCGATCAGCCACTGATCAGGGTACCCAGCCCGCTCTATTACGGACTGGGCTTCGACTGGAACCTGCTCATCCCCCTGATGCTGGTGTTTATGGTGACCTCACTGGAGACCATCGGCGACATCACGGCCACCTCAGATGTATCAGAGCAGCCGGTGAGCGGCCCTCTCTATATGAAACGCCTGAAGGGCGGCGTGCTGGCGAATGGCCTGAACTCCTTTGTCTCTGCGCTGTTTAACACCTTCCCTAACTCCTGCTTCGGACAGAATAACGGGGTGATTCAGTTAACCGGCGTGGCCAGCCGCTACGTGGGCTTTGTGGTGGCGCTGATGCTGATTGTGCTGGGGCTGTTCCCGGCGGTCAGTGGTCTGGTGCAGCTGATCCCTGAGCCGGTGCTTGGCGGTGCCACCATTGTGATGTTCGGCACCATTGCTGCTTCGGGCGTTCGCATCGTGTCACGCGAGCCGCTCAACCGCCGCGCCATCATGATTATCGCGCTGTCGCTGGCCGTGGGCCTGGGTGTTTCCCAGCAGCCACTGATCCTGCAGTTTGCCCCTGACTGGCTGAAAACCCTGCTCTCTTCGGGCATTGCCGCGGGCGGTATTACCGCTATCCTGCTCAACCTGATTTTCCCGCCAGAGAAGTAAGGCCACGGGCAGGCTTCGGCCTGCCTGCTATTTCTTCGTATTTACATCCAGGCTGTTGAGCTGTAACGGTAATTCAGGCATAACAACCTCTCACCGGATTGAACGCGGGAAGGATGCGATGAAATTTCTTGGAAAGTTTTTCCTCACCATACTGTTACTGCTGCTTTTCACCCTGGTGGTGATCTATGTGCTGCTGCAGACACAGTGGGGTGCAGGCTGGTTTAGCCGGTGGGTGAGCGACAAAACCGAATGGCATCTCTCCCTGAGTAAAATTGAACACAATTTCTCCTCGCCCTCTCACATCATTCTGGATGATTTCAGCTTTGGTCACGATGGGCAGCCTGCAGTACTCGTAGCAAAGCGGGTCGATCTCGGTCTGGCCCTGATTCAGT
Source organism: Pantoea sp. M_10 (assembly GCF_008631515.1). Taxonomy (NCBI): domain Bacteria; kingdom Pseudomonadati; phylum Pseudomonadota; class Gammaproteobacteria; order Enterobacterales; family Erwiniaceae; genus Pantoea; species Pantoea sp. M_10. Next base: position 98,971 of record NZ_VWUL01000011.1, read on the forward strand.
TCAGCGATCCGCTGCATTTCAGCAGCCTTGAGCTGCGCGACGGGGAAGTGAATCTGGCTAACCTGACGCCAGACAGCGCGCTTCCGATTCAGGCTGACCGCCTGCAACTCAATAACATGCGTCTCGACAGCCCCGGCAGCGCGTTACCACTGTTTGCTCAGCAGGTGAATGGCGGCATTCTGCCGTGGAAACCGACCGCCCGCGATATGCTGGGCCGCGATGCCCGCTTCCAGATGAGCGCAGGCAGCATGACGCTGAACAACGTGGCGGGCGAGAACGTACTGATTCAGGGAAGTGTGTCCCAGGGCCGGATGCGCTTTGACAACATCGGTGCCGATCTGGCGCGCGGCTCCATGACCGGTAACGGTGAACGGGATGCCCAGGGCAACTGGAAAATCAACCAGCTGCGACTGAACGATATCCGTCTGCAGACGGCCAGCAGTCTGAAAGATTTCCTGCACAGCCTGCAGGTGGTTCCCTCCATCGCGATTACGCGACTCGATCTGACCGATGCCCGTCTGCAGGGACCGGACTGGGCGGTAACCGACCTCGACCTGACGCTGAGAAACGTTAACTGGCAGGGAGACGACTGGCAGAGTAATGATGGTTCACTGGCGCTGAATGCCAGCAATTTTATCAACGGGGGTTTCGAGCTTAACGACCCTATCGTTAACCTGGATTTTTCTCCGCAGGGCATCGCACTGACGCAGTTCAGTTCACGCTGGGCGAACGGTGTGATTCGGGCTGACGGTGACTGGTCGCGCAGCGATAAACGCCTGACCCTGAAAAATCTGGCCGTTGCCGGACTGGAATATACCCTGCCGCAGGACTGGCGCGATCGCTGGCAGGCAACCCTGCCCGCGTGGCTGGAGAGTGTAGAGGTGACGCGTTTCATGTCGAACCGGAACCTGATTATCGATATCAATCCGGCCTTTCCTTTCCAGCTGACATCACTGGATGGCACGGGTGAGAATCTGCGACTGGCGCAGCAGCATCAGTGGGGGATCTGGTCGGGTAAGCTGAGCCTGAACGCGGCGGAGTCCACCTTTAACCGTACCGATCTGCGTCACCCATCCATTGCGCTGAGTGCTGACGCAAAGCAGATTCAGGTAACGGAGCTGAGCGCGTTCAGTAACAAGGGACTGCTCGAAGGAACGGCCACCGTGGGCCAGCAATCCGCCCGTCCGCTGACGCTGCAGCTGACCGGTCGTGCGGTGCCGGTGAACGTATTGCAGAACTGGGGATGGCCCGCGTTGCCGCTAACGGGAGACAGCAATATGCAGCTGCAACTCAGCGGTGCGTTACGCGCTGATCAGCCACTGCGTCCGACGGTAAATGGCACGCTGTCGGTGACAACCGACAGTCAGCAGCTGCAGCAGACCATGCAGGCCGGTGAGGTCCGATAATCGCAGCAGGGCCGCGGGTGCGGCCCTGCTGATTAATTGATACGTGCGCCGGAACCACCCTCTTCCAGCGGTCCGTCGGGATCGGCGGGCAGCACGATATAAACGCCTTCAAACACTGCACCACACTCATCATCGCCGAACAGCTCCACTTCAAGCTGCACGCGCGCTTTACGGCCACGCGCCAGACGATCGAGATCGCCGCTTAATGAGCCCAGATCGGCAATCGCGCCGGGCCGCCCGCTGATGGGATGGCTATAGCGAATGTGGGCATCTGCCAGAATAATCGTTCCACCGAGATGACGCTCGCGCAGCAGCAACCAGATCAATCCCCAGCCGGTCAGTGTTGCCAGCGAAAAGAGGCTGCCGGCGAACAGGGTATGGTGCGGATTCTGGTTGCCCGCCTCGGGCATGGTGGTAATAAATTTCTGCCCGGTAAACTGCAGAATGCGGACCCCCATCTTCTCGCTGAGCGGGATGTGATCGTACCAGGCCTGTTGCAGCTGCCCGCACCAGTCGGCGCGGTGCAGAATGTCATCCAGCGTAATGACCGGCTTAATCATCAGAAAGTGACGAACCGGCGTGGTCTGCGGCGCGGTTATCTCGCCCTGATTGACGTAGCCAAGTTTCGCGAAGAAAGCCACAGCATCTTCCCGGGCACTGCAGGTCACCCGCTTTGCACCTTCCTGACGCGCCACTGACTCCAGCGTCATCGCCACCAGCGTTCCCAGCCCTTTGCCCTGCACGGAGGGATGAACGGCCATGAAGCGGATCGCGGCCTCGTTGTCGGCATTAATGTAGAGACGACCGATGGCGACCGGATTTCCCTGCTCGTCCACCACCATCTGATGATGCGCTAAGGCATCCCAGGCGTCACGTTCAGACCCCTGCGGCTGACGCAGTGGTTTACGTAACATTTCCCAGCGGAACTGATAGTAGATATCCAGCTCTTCCGCTGTCTGAGGCACACGAAGGTGATACATAAAATGTTTCTCCCGCTCGGAGGTGTGGCCTGTTCCCTGCCGCTCAGCTGACGATCTCACACCTGTAACCAGAACGTCACCGGACCATCGTTCACCAGTGAAACCTGCATATCTGCCGCGAAACGGCCATTCGCTGTGGTAATGCCCTGCTGCCGACAGCAGTCGCTGAAGTACTCATACAGACGCTCAGCCTCAGCCGGCTCGGCGCCACCAGAAAAGGAGGGGCGCATCCCTTTTTGCGTGTCAGCGGCCAGCGTAAACTGTGACACCACCAGCACGCTTCCCCCCGTCTGGCGGAGACTCAGGTTCATTTTGCCCTGCTCATCACTAAAGATGCGATAGCCCAGTACGCGTTCTGCGAGACGTTCCGCACGCGCATTGTCATCGCCCTTCTCCACCCCCAGCAGGACCAGTAGTCCGGCACCAATTTCACCGGTCACATCCTGATCGACGCTGACGCTGGCGCGCGTTACGCGCTGAATCAATGCAATCATCTTTCCTCGCGTTGCTCATCTTTGTGCTGCTGTTTCAGCTGCCGGTAGTCGGCTAACGTCACGGTTATTTCAGCGCCCAGCAACACAATACACCAGGTCCAGTAGACCCAGAGAAACAGAATCGGGATTACGGCCAGAACACCGTAGATCAACTGATAAGAGGGGAACATCGTAACATAGAGCGCAAAGGCCTTTTTGCCCAGCTCAAACAGCGCCCCGGCGACCAGTGCACCAATCAGCGCATCACGCGGCGGCACGCGCTGGGTGGGCACAATACTGTAGAGCAGCCAGAAGGCGAGCCACGACAGCAGAAGCGGAAAAATACGCAGCATCTGATCAACCAGGCTGGTGACTCCGGTGGCATTAATCCAGCGCAGCGACAGCAGATAGGAGCTGATCGCCAGGCTGGCACCGGCCAGCAGCGGGCCGAGAGTCAGGATCATCCAATAGACCGCAAAAGAGTAAACCATCGGCCGCTTCTTGTGGCTGCGCCAGATGGTGTTCAGCGCGGTATCGACCGAATGCATCAGCAGCAGGGCGGTCACAATCAGGCCGACGGCCCCGACCGCCGTCATCCGGTTGACGTTAGCCACAAACTGCTCAAGATAACGTTGCAGCGTATTGCCTGCGGCGGGCATCAGGTTGTTGAAGACAAACTGCTTCAGCTGCACGCTGATGTCGGAGAAGACCGGAAACGCCGCAAACAGCGCAAACACCACCGCAATCAGCGGCACCAGCGCCAGCAGTGAGACATAGGCCAGGTTGCCCGCCTGGGTTGTCATGCCATCTTCGTCAATGCGTTTCCACAGCAGCCTGAGCCACAGCCAGAAGGCATGCAGCCCGGGACGAAATGTTCGTGACTTCATGCGTTACTGTCGACCTGCAAACCAGTCGGGAACCGTGCGGCTGTCCGTCACCAGCACGCTTTCGATACCCAGCGCCCGGGCCGCCTCGATATTTTCTGCATTATCATCAAAAAAGACCGCCTGCTCGGCCGTTACCCCTTCCGCATCCAGCACATGCTGATAAATGCGGGCTTCCGGCTTCCGCATGCCCAGCTCCTGTGACAGGTAGAGCTTGTCAGCCGCCTGCTGCACGTCGGGGTACTGCGTCGGCCAGAAGGCGCAGTGCAGCTTATTGGTATTGGAGAGGATCACGACCCGATGCCCCTCCAGCCGCAGCCGGTTCATCAGCGCCAGCGTTTCCGGACGCACGTCAACGAACACCGCCTGCCAGCCCGCGGCAAACTGTTCATAGCTGAGAGCGATCTCCAGCTTTTCGCAGAGGGCCAGCGCAAAATCTTCATCGCTGATCTCACCGCGTTCATGCTGTTCGAACGCCTCATCCATCCGGAAATGGCTTTGCAGTGAGGCCAGCGGCACACGGCTAAGGTCACTCCAGACGCCCAGCACGCGGTTAAAGTCGATATCGATAATCACATTGCCTAAATCAAAGATATACAGCATGGTGCGCCTCCTTCGGTTCCCTGGAGTATTCACTCTAGCGGCAAAAACGCAGGCTGAACAGCCAGCACCGGAGAGAAAAGCGTAAACGGCAGCGGGGGGGCAAAAAGCGTGTCACAGCAGACAATAATTGGCTGGCCCGGCGGGCAGGCGCGGAATCGCAGGCAAAAAAAAGCCCCGCATGGCGGGGCTCTTTATTACGCTAAAGCGTGATTACGCGTCTTTAGGACCACGTGAAGCACGTTTACGGTCGTTTTCGGTCAGATGGCGTTTACGGATACGCACTGACAGAGGAGTCACTTCTACCAGTTCGTCATCATCGATGAACTCGATAGCCTGCTCCAGCGTCATTTTCTGCGGTGGAACCAGGGTGGTGGCTTCATCTGTACCGGAAGCACGCATGTTGGTCAGCTTCTTACCGGTCAGACAGTTCACGGTCAGGTCGTTAGAACGGCTGTGAATACCGATGATCTGGCCTTCATAGACTTCTGCACCGTGACCCAGGAACAGCTTACCGCGATCCTGCAGACCGAACAGGGCGAACGCAACCGCTTTACCCTGACCGTTAGAGATCAGGACGCCGTTCTGACGCTGACCCACTTCGCCCTGACGAATGTCGTCGTAGTGGCTGAAGGTGGAGTAAAGCAGACCGGTACCGGAAGTCATGGTCATGAATTCGTTACGGAAGCCGATCAGACCACGGCTTGGGATCACGTAGTCAAGACGTACGCGGCCTTTACCATCCGGATCCATGTTTTTCAGGTCGCCTTTACGCTCGCCCATGGCTTGCATAACGGAACCCTGATGCGTTTCTTCGATATCCAGCGTCACGTTCTCGAATGGCTCCTGTTTACGGCCTTCGAATTCACGGAAGATAACTTTCGGACGGGATACCGCCAGTTCGAAACCTTCACGACGCATGTTTTCGATCAGAACAGACAGGTGCAGCTCACCACGACCTGAAACGCGGAATGCGTCCGAGTCTTCGGTTTCTTCAACGCGCAGTGCCACGTTGTGAACCAGTTCTTTGTTCAGACGCTCCAGGATCTGGCGCGACGTCACGTACTTACCTTCTTTACCGCAGAACGGTGAGGTGTTGACGTTGAAGAACATGGTTACGGTAGGTTCATCGACGCTCAGGGCTGGCAGCGCTTCCACATTCTGCGTGTCACAGATGGTGTCAGAGATGTTCAGCTCACCCAGACCGGTGATAGCAATGATATCGCCCGCTTCAGCCAGATCGCTGTCGATACGCTCAAGACCCAGGTGAGTCAGGACTTTGCCGACTTTACCGTTACGGGTTTTGCCTTCGCTATCGATGATAGTGACCTGCTGGTTAGGCTTCACTTTACCGCGCTTGATGCGGCCGATGCCGATCACGCCCAGGTAGTTGTTGTAGTCCAACTGCGAGATTTGCATCTGCAGTGGCGCTTCAACTTCAACCTGTGGAGGTGAAACGTGGTCAACGATGGCCTGGTACAGCGGGGTCATATCGTCAGCCATATCGGTGTGGTCAAGACCTGCAATACCATTCAGCGCAGAGGCGAAAATGATAGGGAAGTCGAGCTGCTCATCAGTCGCATCCAGGTTAACGAACAGGTCAAACACCTGATCCACAACCCAATCCGGACGTGCGCCCGGGCGGTCTACCTTGTTGATAACCACAATCGGCTTCAGACCATGCGCGAACGCTTTTTTGGTCACGAAGCGGGTTTGCGGCATAGGGCCATCCATCGCATCTACAACCAGCAGCACCGAGTCCACCATGGACATGACGCGCTCAACTTCACCACCGAAGTCGGCGTGTCCTGGGGTATCAACGATGTTGATACGGTAGTCATTCCACTTAATGGCGGTGTTTTTTGCGAGGATGGTAATCCCACGCTCTTTCTCCAAATCATTGGAGTCCATCACGCGCTCGGTTGCTTCGGTACGGGCATCAAAAGTACCGGATTGTTGCAGCAGTTTGTCAACCAGGGTGGTCTTTCCATGGTCAACGTGCGCGATGATGGCGATGTTACGCAAATTTTCGATCACAGCTTTGCCTCAGGCATTAGAAATAGCGCGCTATTGTACACGGATTAAGCGGAAGACTGAACACGATCACACTTTTCACTGAAAGATTATTGCATTGACGCAAATTCGCACTGTTCCCGGTGCAGAAAATGCACTAAGTTGGTCCTATGCACCAAAATGGTGCCTGTAAATTCACCTTCAGCACTGTTATGGTGCATTAAAACCATCGTGGTGCAGCCGCATTACGACAAAAAGGTGCATCATAAGGCGATTTAAGCAACATCAAAAAAGTTGGCACAGAATTCGCTTTATCTGTAACAAGCGTAAACGCCAGTCAGATGTCGGTTGAAGAGCGTGCCGGAAAAGAGTGGTCAGGAATTTCCTTTCCCGCCACGCCCTCCGGAAACGACGTTTCCTCGCCATGTAGATAATGAAAGACCATTTCCAGGAGAGTTGAGTATGTCCGCTGAACACGTTCTCTCGATGATGAACGAGCATGAAGTTAAGTTTGTTGACCTGCGTTTTACCGATACCAAAGGTAAAGAACAGCATGTTACGATCCCTGCTCACCAGGTTAACGCTGACTTCTTCGAAGAAGGCAAAATGTTCGATGGTTCGTCTATCGGCGGCTGGAAAGGCATCAACGAATCAGACATGGTGCTGATGCCTGACGCTACCACGGCGGTCATGGATCCTTTCTTCGAAGATTCTACGCTGATCATCCGTTGTGACATTCTCGAGCCAGGCACCATGCAGGGCTACGACCGCGATCCACGTTCTATCGCCAAACGCGCTGAAGATTTCCTGCGCTCTTCCGGTATCGCCGATACCGTCCTGTTTGGACCAGAACCTGAATTTTTCCTGTTCGATGACATCCGTTTCGGTTCATCGACTTCCGGCTCACACGTTGCTATCGACGATATCGAAGCGGCATGGAACACCGGTAAAGAGTACGAAGGCGGTAACAAAGGTCACCGTCCAGGTCTGAAAGGCGGCTACTTCCCGGTTCCACCGGTTGACTCATCACAGGACATCCGTTCTGCCATGTGTCTGACCATGGAGCAGATGGGCCTGGTGGTTGAAGCGCATCACCACGAAGTGGCGACCGCAGGTCAGAACGAAGTGGCGACCCGCTTCAATACCATGACCAAAAAAGCTGACGAAATTCAGATCTACAAATATGTCGTTCACAACGTCGCGCACGCTTACGGTAAGACCGCGACCTTTATGCCGAAGCCAATGTTTGGCGACAACGGTTCAGGCATGCACTGCCACATGTCACTCTCTAAAGGTGGCCAGAACCTGTTCGCGGGCGATAAGTACGGCGGCCTGTCTGAAATGGCGCTGTTCTACATCGGCGGTATCATCAAGCACGCTAAAGCGATCAACGCCCTGGCGAACCCGACCACCAACTCCTACAAGCGTCTGGTTCCGGGTTACGAAGCACCGGTTATGCTGGCTTACTCTGCCCGTAACCGTTCCGCGTCTATCCGTATCCCGGTAGTGGCCAGCCCGAAAGCCCGTCGTATTGAAGCGCGCTTCCCGGATCCAGCGGCTAACCCATACCTGGCGTTCACCGCACTGCTGATGGCTGGCCTTGATGGCATCATCAACAAAATCCACCCTGGCGATGCGATGGATAAAAACCTGTACGACCTGCCACCGGAAGAAGAAGCTGAGATTCCAAAAGTTGCAGGCTCGCTGGAAGAAGCGCTGAATGCACTGAACGAAGATCGCGAGTTCCTGACCCGCGGTGGTGTCTTCACTGATGAATCTATCGATGCTTACATCGAACTGCGTAAAACTGAGATGGACCGCGTTCGCATGACGCCACACCCGGTTGAGTTCGAGCTGTACTACAGCGTTTAACTGATCAGACGTTTTTGTTGCCGTGGAAACTTTTAGCCCATCTTCGGATGGGCTTTTTTCTCCGCGAATTCACCGTTCATTCTCCCGCTTTTCGGCTTAAACACCAGAATGCACCTATTTAGTGCAGAGGAACGTTGTATGGCAACTGGCTCTCTGCCCGACGCCGGGCAGATTCTCAACGCTTTAATCAACAGTATTTTGTTGGTGGATAACGACCTGGTTATTCATTACGCCAACCCGGCGGCGCAGCAATTACTGGCGCAGAGCTCACGCAAGTTGTTCGGCACGCCGTTACCGGATTTAACCGGCTACTTTTCGCTGAATATTGAGGTGATGCGCGAGAGTCTTGAGGCTGGCCAGGGATTCACTGACAGTGAGGTCACGCTGGTAGTCGATGGTCGCGCACATATTATGTCGCTGACCGCACAGCGTTTACCCGATGGCTTGATTCTGATGGAAATGGCGCCGATGGATAACCAGCGTCGCCTCAGTCAGGAGCAGTTACAGCACGCCCAGCAGGTGGCTGCACGCGATCTGGTTCGCGGCCTGGCCCATGAGATAAAAAATCCGCTGGGAGGATTGCGCGGCGCGGCACAGCTTTTATCACGCGCCCTGCCCGATCCCTCGCTGAATGAATATACCAGGGTCATTATTGAACAGGCCGACCGGTTGCGGAATCTGGTGGATCGTCTGTTAGGGCCACAGCAGCCGGGGATGCACATTACCCAGAGCATTCACCAGGTGGCTGAGCGGGTGGTTAATCTGGTGTCGATGGAGCTGCCGGAGAATGTCTCCCTGGTGCGGGATTACGATCCCAGCCTGCCGGAACTGCCGCACGACCCTGACCAGATTGAACAGGTGCTGCTTAACGTCGTACGCAATGCGCTTCAGGCGCTGGGCGACGACGGCGGGACGATTGTTATTCGCACCCGTACGGCTTTTCAGCTGACGCTGCACGGCACCCGTTATCGCCTGGTAGCACGAATAGATATTGAAGATGATGGCCCCGGTATTCCGGCCCAGCTGCAGGATACGCTTTTCTATCCGATGGTCAGTGGACGTGAAGGCGGAACCGGTTTAGGTCTCTCCATCGCCCGTAGCCTGATTGATCAGCATTCAGGAAAAATAGAATTTAACAGTTGGCCGGGTCACACCGAATTCTCGGTCTACCTGCCTATTCGCCAGTGAGGTTTCTATGCAACGAGGGATAGTCTGGATCGTCGATGACGATAGCTCCATCCGCTGGGTGCTTGAACGCGCGCTCACTGGAGCCGGTTTGAGCTGTGCGACGTTTGACAGCGCAGGTGAGGTGCTGGATGCCCTCTCAACCAAAACCCCGGACGTTTTACTGTCAGATATTCGCATGCCCGGTATGGATGGCCTGGCGCTGCTGAAACAGATTAAACAACGTCATCCGATGCTGCCGGTCATCATTATGACGGCACATTCCGATCTCGATGCCGCAGTCAGCGCCTATCAGCAGGGGGCGTTTGATTACCTGCCTAAGCCGTTCGATATTGATGAGGCGGTTGCGCTGGTAGAGCGTGCCATCAGTCACTATCAGGAGCAGCAGCAGCCGCGTAATCAGCCGGTCAGCGGACCGACCACCGATATTATCGGGGAAGCGCCCGCGATGCAGGATGTGTTCCGCATCATCGGGCGGTTGTCGCGCTCCTCAATCAGCGTCCTGATCAATGGTGAGTCGGGCACCGGTAAAGAGCTGGTCGCCCATGCGCTGCACCGGCACAGCCCACGCACCAAAGCACCGTTTATCGCGCTGAATATGGCGGCGATCCCCAAAGATTTGATTGAGTCAGAACTGTTCGGTCACGAGAAAGGCGCCTTTACTGGTGCAAACCAGATCCGTCAGGGCCGTTTTGAGCAGGCAGATGGGGGCACGCTGTTTCTGGATGAGATTGGCGACATGCCGCTGGATGTGCAGACCCGACTGCTGCGCGTGCTGGCCGATGGTCAGTTCTATCGCGTCGGCGGCTATGCGCCGGTCAAAGTGGATGTGCGGATCATTGCGGCTACCCACCAGAACCTGGAATTACGCGTGCAGGAAGGCAAGTTCCGTGAGGATCTGTTCCACCGCCTGAATGTGATCCGTGTACATCTGCCGCCGCTGCGTGAGCGTCGTGAAGACATCCCGCGTCTGGCACGTTATTTCCTGCAGGTGGCGGCCCGTGAGCTGGGGGTAGAAGCGAAGATTCTGCATCCGGAAACCGAAACGGCGCTGACCCGTCTGCACTGGTCAGGTAACGTGCGCCAGCTGGAAAACACCTGTCGCTGGCTGACGGTAATGGCGGCCGGTCAGGAAGTGCTGATTCAGGATCTGCCCGGCGAGCTGTTTGAGTCCAGCACACCGGAAAACCCGGTGCAGTCACTGCCTGACAGCTGGGCAACGCTGCTGGCTCAGTGGGCCGACCGCGCCCTGCGTTCCGGTCATCAGAATCTGCTGTCAGAAGCCCAGCCCGAGATGGAGCGGACGCTGCTGACTACGGCGCTGCGCCATACCCAGGGCCACAAGCAGGAAGCCGCACGTCTGCTGGGATGGGGACGCAACACCCTGACGCGCAAGCTGAAAGAGCTGGGGATGGAATAGGGGTTCAGTTCGGGCTGGCGAGGTCTGCCAGCCCGTTTCTTTAGATCACGCGCGAAAACTGCTGCTGACGAACTTTCTGCCGCAGATAGCGATCAAAGCACATGCAGATATTGCGGACCAGCAACCGGCCAATCCCCGTCACTTCCAGCCCCGTCGTCGTCTGCTCCACCAGCCCGTCGGCAATTAAGGGTTTCAGCAGCGCCAGATCTTCAGCAAAGTAGTCATGAAAGCAAATTCCCCACTGCGCCTCTGTTGCGGAAAAATCGAGCGAAAAGTGGCAAATCAGTGTTTTAATCACATCCCGCCGCAGACAGTCATCGCGGGTTAAGGCGACGCCGCGCCACAGGCCATTCCCCTGCTGTTCCACACTGCTGTACCAGCTGTTAAGGTCTTTCTGGTTCTGCGCATAGCTGTCACCCACCATGCTGATGGCGGAGACACCCAGCCCCAGCAAGTCGCTGTCGCCCTGCGTCGTGTAACCCTGAAAATTGCGATGCAGCTTCCCGTCGCGCTGCGCGACAGCCAGCTCATCCTGCGGCTTCGCAAAGTGATCCATGCCGATATAGTGATAGCCCTGCTGCGTCAGGGTCGCGATGGTCTGCTGCAAAATATCCAGTTTCTGCCGGGCCGAGGGGAGTTCATCCTCTTTGATTTTGCGCTGTGCCGCAAACAGCGCCGGCAGATGCGCATAGTTGAAGACGCTGAGACGGTCCGGATTCAGCGCCACGACCCGCTCCAGCGTCCAGGCGAAGCTGTCGGGCGTCTGCAGAGGTAAACCGTAGATCAGATCGATGCTGGTTGAGCGGAAGCCCTGTTCACGAGCGCGGGCCATCAGACTGAAGATCACCTCCTCATCCTGCACCCGGTTAACCCGCGCCTGCACCGCTTTGTTGAAGTCCTGCACGCCCATACTGAGACGATTAAAGCCCAGCGATCGGAGATGATCGATCATATCCGGCGCCATTTCCCGCGGATCGACCTCGATCGACATTTCGGCATCATCGGTCACATTGAAGTGTTGCTTCAGCAGGCCCACCAGCCGCGAAACCTGCTGCCTGTCGAGAAAGGTCGGTGTGCCGCCGCCCCAGTGAAGCTGTGTCACCCGGCGCTGGCGGAACAGCGGCGCGCGCTGAATAATCTCCTCCTCCAGCACATCCAGATAGCGGTCTGCTTTGTGGCGCTGACGCGTCACCTGCTTATTACAGCCGCAGAAGTAGCAGAGACGGTGGCAGAAAGGGATATGAACGTAAAGCGACAGCGGACGCCCGGGATAACGCGCCACGGCATGCTGAAAATCGGTTTCCGTATAGTCTTCGCTGAACTCCAGCGCAGTGGGATAGGAGGTGTAACGTGGCCCGGCGTAATTGTACTTTTCAATTAACGCCTGATCCCAGGCAATCTGCAGCGATGGCATGCTCACTCCTTCCGGTGACGTCGTCTGAGAGAAGGTCGCGAAGAAGAAGGGATGAAAGGTGAGCGGGATGAGACCCGACGTAAACGTTGCTTCAGACGCGACAGGCGTCGTAGTTTAAACAATAACCACAGCAGATAACATGTCGCCAGCAGCGCGAAAATTGATCCAGGCCAAAACATTGTCGTTTACCTGAGAAGCACGGCATGCGGAACTCGCATGCCGATCAAATTTGCTTAGTTGCCCTTCAGCAGACGGTACATATCCTCTTCTGCCTGTTCATCTTCGCCATCGTCCATCACGATGCCTAACTGCTCCATCAGTTCGTCGATGCGATCCAGCGAGGCATCCAGCCAGCCCTGATCTTCTGCCGACAGCGTTTCGCCATTTTCCAGGCGATCCAGCAGCGCATCCAGACGTTCATCGTTTTCCAGCTTCGCCAGCTCTTCTTCCGGCGTCAGGCGCACTTTCTTCGGGGCTGCCGGTTTATCTGCACTTTTCTGTGGCCTGACGGCGGTGGTTTTGCCATCGGCGATCAGGGCCACCGGCTTCTTACTCCCGATGCGCGGATCTTTTGCGGGGGCTGACTGGCGTGCGCCATTGCTGTCCGACGCCGCCGGATTAGCACGGCTGCCAGATGCATGTCCGCGATGCTTTTTATCGCGTTTGCGATCGCGCGCTTCGAGGTTAATTTCGTCACGCGATTTGCGTTTGGCTTTGACGGCAGGTTTGCCGTGGGCAGCTCGTGCAGGTTGCTTCATAGTATTCGGTCCTGGCTTTTTTATTCAGTATAGAATTGCGGCGAAATCTAGCAGAAACCCGACAAAGAAAAAAGGCGACAGCTCAAGCTGTCGCCTTATTTCATACCTTCACAAGAAGGAATCATGTTTTAAATCCTTTTCGGCTCGTAACATCCCGGTCAATCCCGCGCCTGCTCAACTCCTGAGCTATTCCCTGTCCCTGTCTGGCCATGTCCCTGACCTGTTCCATTCCATCGCTCATTGCCATCCTGACATCCCTGAGCGCATCATCCTGATGTGTGCTGCCATTCACTGCACAATAATGTAGACCAACTGGTAAAAGCCTCAAGTCAGCGCCACCGATAGTTGGCTTAAAAAAAGAGCAAAAATTATTAACTCATTGAAATAGTGATGATTTTATTTTCAGAAATCCGCGTAAAAATCGACATAACCCGCAGCGCGAATGGTCAATCTCTTACATGGACTGTTATCACGACGCGATTGAGCACTTTCGCGCCATAACGCGTATAATCGCCGCCATTGCCCTAATGCGTTTTCTGGAGTGTTACCTTGTCTGAATTGAATTATCACGTTACCCACTTTGTCATGAGCGCGCCGGATATCCGTCATCTGCCTGCCGATACCGGAATTGAGGTGGCTTTTGCTGGCCGCTCGAACGCGGGAAAATCGAGTGCGCTGAACACGTTAACCAATCAGAAAGGGCTGGCGCGCACCAGTAAAACACCGGGACGTACTCAGCTGATCAACCTGTTTGAAGTTAAAGAAGGGAAGCGTCTGGTCGACCTGCCAGGCTACGGTTATGCCGAAGTGCCGGAAGAGATGAAGCTGAAGTGGCAGCGTGCGTTAGGCGAGTACCTGCAAAAGCGTCAGGCGCTGAAGGGGCTGGTCGTATTGATGGACATTCGTCATCCGCTGAAAGATCTCGACCGCCAGATGATTCAGTGGTCGGTGGAAAGCGCAATTCCGGTTCTGCTGCTGCTCACCAAAGCCGATAAACTCGCTTCCGGTGCCCGCAAAGCCCAGCTCAACGTCGTGCGTGAGGCGGCGCTTAGCTTCGGCGGCGATATCCAGGTAGAGCTCTTCTCATCGCTGAAGAAAATCGGCGTGGATAAGGTTCGTCAGAAACTGGACAGCTGGTATGCGATGCCTGATGAGGCGACTGAGGATCAGCACGGAAACGCGTGAGCAGCATCGCTGATCCGCTGACACTGCGGTAACAAAAATCCCAATAAAAAACGCCCCAGTCACAGAATGACTGGGGCGGCTAAATTCAGCCAAATCCGATTACGTGAAGTAAAAGGTCTGAAAGATAGAACATCTTACCTCTGTACCCTACGCGACGAACTTTACCTGATTTTTTGTGCCTGACAAAGGCTTTTTTGTTGCTTACTTACATCAAAACAGGACTTTTTTTACCATACCCGTCACAAAAATAGCGTTGTGATGTAGTTTAATGACGAAAAAAATGTTTAGCCGATAAGCAGTTAGAAACGCGCTTTCGCTCCCGGTGTCGCCCGGTTACAGCTGACCGCTCAACTAAACGAATTACTTATGCCTGAATCAGGGCCAGTTTTGTGCGACAGAACCGGCCCGGAGGCGGTAATCAGTGTGCTTCGTCCCAGTTGTCACCGACGCCGACTTCAACCAGTAACGGTACGTCGAGCTTCACACTGCCTTCCATTAACGCACGGATTTTCTTGCTGGCCGCTTCCACCGCCTCCGATTTCACTTCGAACACCAGTTCATCGTGAACCTGCATGATCATTCTTACTGCGCTGTCATTCTGCTGCTGAAGCCACTCATCCACGGCAATCATCGCGCGTTTGATGATGTCTGCTGCCGTTCCCTGCATCGGCGCATTGATGGCGGCACGCTCTGCGGCTTTGCGGCGAATCGCATTGCTGGATTTAATATCCGGCAGCCAGAGCCGGCGCCCTTCCAGCGTTTCAACATAGCCTTTATTCGCCGCCAGCTGCCGGGTGTTCTCCATATAGCGCAGTACGCCCGGATAGCGTTCAAAGTAGAGGTCCATATACTTTTTCGCTTCACCTGCACCGATGTTGAGCTGACGTGACAGGCCAAAGGCACTCATGCCATAAATCAGACCAAAGTTAATCGCTTTGGCGCTGCGACGCTGTTCTCCACTCACCTTATCCAGCGCGACACCAAACACTTCCGATGCCGTAGCACGGTGAATATCCTCACCCTGGGCAAAGGCATCCAGTAAGCCTTTATCCTGAGAGAGATGCGCCATGATACGCAGTTCAATCTGGGAGTAGTCGGCCGCCACGATGCGATAACCTTTATCGGCAATAAAGGCCTGACGGATTCGGCGTCCCTCGTCATTACGCACCGGGATGTTCTGCAGGTTAGGATCGGCAGAGGACAAGCGTCCGGTGGCGGTAACGGCCTGATGATAGGAGGTATGCACCCGTCCGGTCAGCGGATTGATCATCTGCGGCAGCTTATCCGTATAGGTCGATTTCAGTTTCGACAGGCCGCGATGCTCCAGGATCACTTTAGGCAGCGGATAATCGAGCGCCAGTTCGGCTAACACCTCTTCGCTGGTTGACGGTGCCCCACCCGGTGTTTTCTTCGTGGGTTTGATGCCCTGTTTTTCAAACAGAATCACCTGAAGTTGTTTCGTGGAGGAGAGATTGAAGGGCTCGCCTGCCAGCTCATGCGCTTTCGACTCCAGCTCAGCCAGTCGGGCAGTCAGCTCTTTCGAGTGTTGCGCCAGAATAGCCTGGTCGATCAATACGCCATTGCGCTCTATCCGGGAGATGACCGTCAGCAATGGCATCTCAATCTGCTCAAAGACGTTTCTCGGGCCCGCTTCTTTTTCCAGCTCAGGCCACATCTTCAGATGCAGCTGCAGCGTGACATCGGCATCTTCGGCAGCATAGTGGGCTGCCTGCTCTAACGCGATCTGATTGAACGTCAGCTGATTTTTACCTTTACCGGCAATCTCCTGGAAAGTGACCGTTTTATGTTTAAGCCAGCGAGCAGCCAGGCTATCCATATCGTGTTTGCCCACCACGCTATTGAGGATGTATGACTCCAGCATGGTGTCAAACCGGATACCGGCCAGTTCAATATCGTAGTTCCTGAGGACGCCGCGATCGTATTTCAGATTCTGGCCCACTTTCCAGGCACTGGCATCTTCCAGCAGGGGCTTGAGCTGCGCCAGAACGGCGGCGCGATCCAGCTGCTCAGGCGCATCAAGATAGTCATGGGCAACCGGCAGATAAGCCGCTTCACCGGGCGCCACCGCGAAGCTGATGCCGACAATATTTGCACTCAGGGTATCAAGCGCATCGGTCTCCAGATCAAAGGCAAAGACGTCGCTGTTTTTCAGCTTCTCCAGCCAGCTATCAAAGAGAGCCTGATCCAGAATGGTCACGTAATTATCGGTTGGCAATACGCTGCTGGTTTCCACCACGGGTGCCGGCTCATCGGACAGGGCTTTTTGCGCCTGCGTATTGCTCTTTTTCCCCTGCAGCCATTTACCGTCCTGCAGATCGCTCAGCCAGCGTTTGAACTCATAACGGCTGAACAGAGACTGCAGTGCCTCAATATCGGGATCGGTCACCGTCAGCTCTTCACAGGGCTGTGCCAGCTCAACGTCGGTTTTGATGGTCGCCAGCTGATATGAGAGGAAGGCCACCTCACGATTCTGCTCAAGTTTGGTCGCCATCGTTTTGGCACCGCGAAACGAGAGATCGGCCACTTTATCCAGGTTGTCATAGATCGTCTGCATGCTGCCCAGCCCCTGCAGCAGCGCCTGTGCGGTTTTTTCACCCACGCCCGGTACGCCGGGAATGTTATCTGAGCTGTCGCCCATCATGGCAAGGAAGTCGATAATCAGCGCGGGAGGGACACCATATTTCTGCTCGACCTCTTCCGGCCCGAGAATGGTATTGGTCATGGTATTAATCAGCGTAATCCCTGGCGAAACCAGCTGCGCCATATCTTTATCGCCCGTGCTGATCAGCACTGAACGGCCCTTCTTTTCAGCCTCCAGCGCCAGCGTACCGATCACATCGTCCGCTTCCACACCGCTCACCGCCAGCAACGGCAGCCCCATCGCCCGTACCATCTCGTGCAGCGGCTCAATCTGCGCGCGCAGATCGTCCGGCATTGGGGGGCGGTGAGATTTGTAATGCTCGAACAGTTCGTCTCTGAAGGTTTTGCCTTTGGCATCGAACACCACAGCAACGTGACTCGGATTATACTGTGCCAGCAGGCTTTTCAGCATGTTGAGCACGCCGTACATGGCGCCAGTCGGTTCACCTGCACTGTTGGTCAGCGGCGGAAACGCGTGATACGCGCGATAAAGATAGGATGAGCCATCAACCAGAATCAGGGGATTTTCTGCAATTTGCGCCATAAGTCTGTGTAGTCTTCGTTGCTGTGAGTTGGACTATAAGGATGCCACAACCTGGCAGAAATGGTGAACTAAGGCGTGCCGCGTGGACGTTTTTTCACATTTCCGGAGGCAGGATCGCAACGATCGGGTTGTGGATAACTTTGTGCGTAAAAATGATAACGCGCGATCCCTCAGGCGATCAGGCAATTTATGAGCAAATAAAATGCTTATTTTTCATATGCTTTATCAATTACCGTGACGTGATCGCCATTTTCAATAGCGTGATCCCTTGTGTGGATATTAAATTTATGCCCTGGAGATGGACAAAACCGTCGCGCAATTAAGAAGCATAAAAAAAACGCCAGCAGGCGCTGGCGTTTCACGAGTGCAGAAGGCTGATTACTTCTGGCTTACCAGGAATTTAACGACGTTGGCATAGTCTGCAACGAAATTATCCATAGAGCTGGTATCCAGCCCGCCATTGTTCACCATGTATTTGCCATTAACGAACATCGCAGGCACACCACGCAGATCGACATCAGCCGCCGCTTTCTGCTGCTGGGCAACTAAGGCTTTAACTGCGAAGCTGTTCCAGGCTGCATCGTAATCAGAAGAGGAGATCCCGGCCGCCTGAATAAAGGCCTCTTTCAGACTGGCAGGATCGGTAATGGTCTGCGTTTTCTGAATGCCATCGAAGATCGGTGCCGTAACCTTGTCTTCCACACCCAGCGCCATTGCTACCGCCCAGGCCTGAGTCACGACCGGCCCGAGATCACCGCCGAGGAAATCGACGTGATATTTCACCAGTTTGGTGTCAGCAGGCAGGTTCTTTTTAACCGCGTCATTAACGTGATAAATGCGTTCAAACTGATAGCAGTGCGGGCAGAAAAACGAGAAGAACTCCATCACCTGAGGTTCGCCGGCCACGGGTTTCTGCAGACTGACATATTGTTTACCTTCAGTGAACTGGGCAGCAGACGCGCTGAATGCCAGCACTAAACCCATCAGTGCAAACCAAATCTTTTTCATCGTGAAACACTCTCCTGACTACGTCATTAATATTGCGGTGTCAGCTGCAGAGGAGGTTCCTGCAACAGCTTCTCCTGCTCGGTGAATAGCGAAATTTGCCTGCGCCAGAAATCTTCATCTGTCATCCAGGGAAACGCACGCGGAAAAGCGGGATCCTGCCAGCGTCTGACGACCCAGGCCAGATAATAAACCATGCGCATCGCGCGTAAAGGTTCAATCAGTGACAATTCATTAATATCAAAATCGCTGAATTCACCGTAAGCCTCCAGCAGGATATCCCACTGAATACGCTGTTCCTGTCGATCGCCGCTGATCAGCATCCAGAGATCCTGCACCGCCGGGCCATTACGGGCGTCATCCAGATCGACAAACAGCGGCCCATCGCGCCACAGAATATTTCCCGGATGGCAGTCACCATGTAATCGTAGCGGCTGCCATCCGGTATGCCAGTGCTGCTGCAGCGCCTCTCCCAGCTTATCAACCGCCTGTAGCAGCATGGCTTTCAGTGAATCAGGAACCAGCTGAGCCTGCTCCAGCACCTGACGCGGTTCGTGCAGATACTCATCCAGTCCCATGACTGGCCGGTGACTGAACAGCGCTTTGCGACCGGTCTGATGAAGACGCCCCAGAAAACGACCTACCCACTCCATCTGATCTTCGTTGTCGGTCTCATATTGCCGCCCGCCCAGACTGGGAAAGAGCGCAAAGAAAAAGCCCGCATGGCTGTGCAACGTCTCGCCCTGAAGCCGCAGCGGTGCCGCAACAGGGACCTCGTCAGCCAGCAGATCGAGGGCATACTGATGCTCTTCCGCAATCTGTTCGGCACGCCAGCGCTGTGGACGATAGAATTTGGCGACATAGCGACGTTTTTCATCATCGCTGAACTGATAGACCCTGTTCTCATAACTGTTCAGGGCTGTCAGTCCCGATTCGACGCGGATTCCTGTACCCCAGAGCGCATCAAGCAGTACGTCGGGGTTCAGTGTCTGGAAGTTGAAAGCAGCGTCGCTCATTCTGTTACCTGTGGTTGCCCTTGCATGTAGCTGCCAAGGATAACACTACTCGTCCGGTTTAATGACACCCCGCGCGCGGAGGAGTGCCGTTTTAAAATCGACTTCATAATCTTTTTTCAGCCCCGGAATGGCATCATCGCTGGCTGAGTCACGCATTTTGAGATGGTAAATTAATATATCGTCCGTTAATTCACTTAACGGGCCACGGAAACCAGATTCCTGAGCCAGTTTCTGCAAAAATGTGACCAGATTAAGGTCAGGCTCTTTTTGCCAGGCGGGTTGCAGCAATTCCAGCAATTCATTCAGGCGATGGCATTTCATTTCGTTTTCTCCAGGTACGTAATCAGCGAGGGTACTGTCATGACAGCATTAACCGGCATCATTCTGGCGGGTGGTCAGGGCCGCCGTATAGGTGGTCTGGATAAAGGGCTGGTGCAGCTGGATGGCAGACCGCTTTACCAGCATGTTCTTGAGCGGCTCAGGCCACAAGTCGACATTGTCATGATTAATGCGAATCGTAATATTGATCGCTATCAGCTAAGCGGGTGTCGCGTTATAGAGGATGTTTTTGACGATTACCCGGGCCCGCTGGCTGGCATCTACAGTGCCTTGATCGCCATAGAAGGGGAATGGGCGGTTTTTTGCTCCTGCGATACCCCCGCGATTCCTCTTAACTTTGTGGAAAAACTGATCCATCAACGCAGAGAAGCACCCGCAGTATGGGTTCGCTCGCAGACGCGCGATCACCCTACACTCGCCCTGATTCACCGTGACATGGCAAAAGCCCTTTTTGACTATCTGCAGGCCGGAGAGCGGCGCCTCATACAGTTCCTGCGCGATCATGGTGGTCATGCGGTCGCGCTGGATGATGATGAATCCGCCTTCCGCAACATCAATACGCCAGACGATCTGAAAGAGAGAACCTGATATGTCACTACCCTTACTTGCCATTGTGGGCTGGAGTGGAACCGGTAAAACCACGCTGTTGCAGCAGGTGATTCCGCTCCTCAGTGGCAAAGGCATTCGCGCGGGGTTGATCAAGCATACCCATCATCAGATGGATGTGGATACCCCAGGTAAAGATAGCTATCTGCTCAGAAAGGCGGGGGCCAGTCAGGTCATGGTCGCCAGTTCAGAACGCTGGGCGTTGATGTGTGAAACGCCGGATCAGCCGTCGATTGATCTGTCTTATCTGGTCAGCCGCATGGATCACGCTTTACTTGAGGTGGTGCTGGTCGAAGGCTTCAAAGATGAACCTGTTCCAAAGATTGTTTTATGGCGCGAGGGGGTTAAGGGTGGGATCGAAGAGCTGCTCGATGCGCGGACAATAGCGGTTGCCACCGACCAGAAATTAGCGCTGGACGTACCGGTTCTGGATATAAATTGTCCGGGCAGCGTTGCAGATTTCATTGCTGAGTGGCTGAAAAGCCGCTGAGGATGGTATTACACTGCGATTTTTCACGATCGGCAGACGTAAAAAAGCCCCGCACGTCGGTGCGGGGCTTCTTCACTTGTATAATGCCTGGCAGTTCCCTACTCTCGCATGGGGAGGCCCCACACTACCATCGGCGCTACGGCGTTTCACTTCTGAGTT
>NZ_VWUL01000012.1:0-94672 GCF_008631515.1 Pantoea sp. M_10
CGGGCGGCAGGACGGCAACGCACTTTCAGTGTCTGCGCCGTCCTCCACCGCCCACCTATTTCAAAGGCCGATTATGAATAACACGGTTGTTATCCCCGCCCCGCGACCGGCAGACGCTGCCGAGCCGGCGGTAAAGAATACGTTTTTCTGGCCTGACGTTGACCTGCAACAGCTGCGCGATTCGCTGCGCTATGAGGGAACGGTCACGGCGCAGCGCCTGCGCCTGGCCGTGAAGACGGCGATTTCAGAAGTGAACGCCGAGCTGTACGACTGGCGCGCCGCGCAGATTGCGGCGGGCTTTAAGGCGCTGGCCGACGTGCCTGCGGAATCGCTGGACGGCGAGAGCGAAAAGATTACGGCCTACCTTGCCGCCGTCGGTGCGCTGACAGCTGCCACCATCGTTGAGCGCTATCGTGGCTATGACGCCAGCGGCACGAAAAAAGCGGGAGAAATTGAGGCGAGCGCCGACGAGTACTGGCGCGATGCGCGATTCAGTATCAGCCGCATTGCCGGTAAGCCTGGCTGCATTGTGGATCTGCTCTGATGAACGTTTACGCGCAACAGGGCGATACCGTTGACGAAATCTGTCAGCGCTTTTACGGGCGAACCGGTCAGGCCGTCGAGCTGGTTTATGCGGCTAATCCGGGCCTCGCCGAAAGCGGGCCGGTGCTGCCGCACGGCTGTGAGGTAACGCTGCCCGATCTGCCTGACTCTTCAGCAGGTGAAACCGTCAACCTGTGGGACTAAAAATGGAAAAAATCAGCTCTGTGATTAACTACCTGATAAGCCTCATCCTGATGTGGTTCGGCCGTCATACGCCACAGGATATCGCCTTTATGGTCGGTTCCGGAGTGGCCGTTATCACGCTTATCACTAACGTGGCGACGTTCTTTATCAACTGGCATTACCGCCGTAAAACCTACGAGCTGCAGCGCCTGCGGGGGGTGAGCCTTGAGCCAGACCGTTAAACGCTGCGCCGTGGTGGCCGTGCTGGCAATTGCCGCGCTGCTGCCACAGTTTAAAACCCTGAAAACGTCCGAGGCCGGACTTGCGCTTATCGCCAACGCCGAGGGGTGCCGCACCTCGCCCTATCAGTGCAGCGCCGGAGTCTGGACTAACGGCATCGGTCACACAGAGGGCGTGACCCCGCGAAGCCAGATCAGCGAGCGACAGGCGGCGGTCAATCTTGTTTATGACGTGATGCGCGTCGAGCGCGGGATTGATGCCTGTATGTCGGCTGAGATGCCGCAGCCGGTCTATGACACCGCCGTTTCATTCGCCTTTAACGTCGGCGTGCGTGCAGCCTGCAGCTCGACCTTTGCCCGTTATATCAGGCTGCAGCACTGGTCTGATGCCTGTAATGAGCTACGGCGCTGGGTGTTCGTTAAGGGCGTGAGAAATCGCGGGCTGGAGAACCGCCGCGCGAATGAGACAGCCTACTGCCTGCAGGGTGTGTCATGACGCGCCTGATAGCTCTGCTTTTGGCCGTCGCTCTGCTGGCGCTGGGCGTGACCGGCTGGCAGTGGAAAGTCGTTAAGGATGACCTGACCAGCGCACAGCGCATTATCGGCACGCTGTCGGCCGGTATCGAGAGCAGGGATAAAGCGATAGCGAGGCTTGATGCCGATGCAAGGGCCAGCCAGAAGCGCGAGGCCGAGCTGCGGCTGATGCAGGGGCGCGCCAGCACAGCCGCGCTTAACCGTGAAATGACCATACAGAGAGAAACCGATGCAAATCCGATACTGCGTGACTGGTCTGCTGCTGATCTGCCTGACGATGTTATCCGGCTGCACGCCCGTCCGGCCTTCGCCAGCGCCAGAGATTATCTGGATTGGGTGTCCGCGCGTGACAAGCTGCCCGGTGCCGGGAAACAGCCTCAAAACGGCGGGCGATCTGGCGGCGGATAATCGCCAGTTAGAGGCCGCGCTCGCTGCCTGCGGGCTGCAGGTCGAAATCATCAAAGACTGCCAGGAACAACACGATGCTGAAACCGCAACAACTACGCCGGGCGCTGACCGACAGCGTGCCGGAGCTGCAGCGAAACCCTGACGCGCTGAACGTATTTATCGACAGCGGGCGCATTGTCTCGACGCTTGCCAGCTCGCTGTCGTTTGAATATCAGTACCGGCTGAACATGGTGATTACGGATTACGCCGACAATATTGACCTGCTTATCGTGCCGCTGCTTGAATGGCTACGGACGAATGAACCCGACATTATGGCAACAGAGGAAAAGCGCCGGACGGGCTTTACCTTCACGGCAGACGTGATCAGCGACACGACCAGCGATATCAGCATAGAGCTACAACTGAGCGAGCGCGTGATCGTGAAGCAGGTAGACGGCGCGCTGCACGTCACTCACGTTGGCGAGAATCCGCTGCCGGATAACGATGCGAGGCCGTTGCAGCTTTACGCAGGCGGTAAGCTCATCAGCGAGTGGCAATCATGAGCGACCTGCAGCTGGTAAACGACCGTCTGGAGGCGCTCATCAGCAGCCTGTCAGCCCCGGCGCGTAAAGAAATGGCGCGCAGCATTGGCCGCAAGCTGCGCGCCAGTCAGCAGCAAAACATCAAGCGCCAGCAGGCGCCAGACGGTACGCCGTTCAAGCCCCGAAAAGCGCAGCCGGTACGCAGCAAAAAGGGCCGGATAAAGCGCGAGATGTTCGCAAAGCTGCGCACGGCTAAATACATGAAGATGCAGGCCAGCCCGAATGAGGCCGTGATCGAGTTTGCGGGTAACGTGCAGCGCATGGTACGCGTGCATCATTACGGGCTGCGTGACCGGCCATCGCGCAAAGGAAAGGAGGTGCGATATGAGGCTAGGCCACTGTTAGGAGTAAGTGACCATGACATCATTTTTATTGAGAATTACATAATAAATTATCTACATCTCTCTTATTAACCCTTCGATCCTTTAACGGCTTTAATCATGTTAGCAAGCTGATCAACACCATCAAATGTCGATGGGATTTTTTCTTCAGCAGTCATGATGTTCGAAAAGATTATATCTTCGAATTTATCAAGCGGGTTGTGCTCTTTACTTTTTATCTCCTTGCTATAATCAACATAGCTTTGAATGAACTGACAAAGAGTTTTCCTTAACTCAACTTGCAATAATTGAGCTTTTAGCGAGTTATAGTTTCTGAGAGATATGCGGAAGAAGTAAATTAGCAACAGGGACATTGATGCAGCGGGTAGGATTTTAATTAAATCCCAAGCTGAGGTGAATGTCACATCATTAAAAACAAAGTATACAGTTTCAAATATGATAGGCATGGGAACCATTATGGCTAAGGCAACAAGAAGTGCTTTTGCAGAGCGCGCTTCTTGTTTTTTGCTATCGCCTAAGTCGAAGAATCCCTTAAATAAACCTGCAAAATTGAAAGCTTGCTCATATTCTTTCAAGGTTTCTTTTAAACTGTTTGTTTTAACAATCCTTTCTTCCAGCTCGGCATCCCACTTTTCTTTGAGATTTTCAGCATGCTCGGTAATTGAAGGTAACTCTCTCAAGGCTTTAAATTCTGCACTATGCAAAATGTCTTTTAGGATATTTATTGGCATCTCCCTCAAGGCATACTCGATTTGAGCCTTAGCAGAATCAGTAAAATCATCAAGGTGATGTACGGCAAATGACTTGATAGAACCGAAAGGGTGACCAAGTTCGCTTGGCATGTTTATATAGTATTCAAGTAAAAATCTAAAGCAGCTGGAAAAAACCTCATCTAAAGAGTCTTGATTAGACTCTTTAGCTTGTAACTCATTAAAAAATCTTTCACCTATGTAATTAATGTTAACTTGTGACTTCTGATCCCACTCTTGAGCATTTCTTGAAAATGAGGCGAGCATTGTGGAAATATTTTCGTTCCTACTTTTTTCAAAAGAGTTTGCTGGAGTAAGGTTGTTTAACATGCTGCGGTAGTAGGCAATTATATTCTGAACATTACTTAACGTAAAAAAATCCTGCATACATCCACCCGAAGAATAATTGTGTTTGTTAGTAGACCACCATACGACATGGTTTTGAATCTTGAATTGCTCTGCTTCATCATCTTGCCATGAATGAGCAAATTTTTGAAATCCAGCGCTTGCTGCGCAACCTAATCCGCATCGGAACCGTGTCGGCCGTCAATCTTGACGGCGGACTGTGCCGTGTCGATACGGGAAAAAACACAACCGGCTGGCTGCACTGGCTGAGCTCCCGCGCGGGTAAAACCCGCTCCTGGAATGCGCCGTCAGTGGGGGAGCAGGTGCTTGTTCTTTGCCTGGGCGGCGAACTCGATACCGGCTTTGTGCTGCCGGGCATTTTCTCCGATGACAACCCGGCTCCGTCAGCCTCGGCTGATGCGCTGCACTGGTCATTTCCTGACGGCGCGGTGATCGAGTACGAGCCGGAAAACGGCGCGTTGATCGCAACCGGCATACAGACCGCAACTATTAAAGCAGCGGCAAAAATCCTGTTTGACTCGCCCGAAGTGGAATGCACAACGCTGTTAAAAACTGCGCAGCTGGAGGTCACAAAGGGCGGCACGATGAAAGGCGACGTTACGCATACCGGCGGCAATCTGTCCTCAAACGGCAAGGTGCTGCATTCGCATATCCATCCGGGCGACAGCGGCGGCAAGACGGGGGCACCAGTATGACAACCACAAAATATATCGGCATGAACCGCGAAACCGGCGGCACGCTGACCGATCTCGATCATATCCGGCAGTCGGTGCGTGACATTCTGCTGACCCCGCTCGGCTCCAGGGTGATGCGCCGCCAGTATGGTTCGCTTTTATCCGCCCTGATTGACAAGCCGCAGAACGAGGCGCTGCGCCTGCAGATTATGTCGGCCTGCTATCTGGCGATCCTAAAGTGGGAGCCGCGCGTAAAGCTGACCGCCATCAGCTTTGAGTCGGATATCAACGGCGCAATGGTGGTTGAGCTGTCCGGCAGCCGCACCGACAGCGCGCAGCCTTTTTCCTTAACCGTTCCTGTGAGCTGAGACTATGGCAACTATCGACCTGAGTCAGCTTCCCGCGCCTGATGTGGTGGAGCCGCTGGACTATGAAAGCCTGCTGGCCGAGCGAAAGGCGACGCTGATTTCCCTTTACCCTGCTGACCAGCAGGAGGCCGTCGCCCGCACGCTGACGCTGGAGTCAGAGCCTATCGTTAAACTGCTGCAGGAAAACGCTTACCGCGAGCTGATCCTGCGCCAGCGCATCAACGAGGCGGGACAGGCGGTAATGGTGGCGTATGCACTGGATGGCGACCTTGACCAGCTCGGCGCAAACAATGGCGTAACCCGCCTGACGATTACCCCGGCCGATGATACGACCATTCCACCAACCGCCGCCGTGATGGAAAGTAACGATGATTTCCGGCTGCGCATTGCCTCGGCGTTTGAGGGGCTTAGCGTTGCCGGGCCGACCGGTGCATATGAGTATCACGCCAGAAGCGCCGACGGCCGCATAGCTGATGCATCAGCTATCAGCCCGTCGCCCGCCGTTGTCACTGTGACTGTGCTCGCGCGGGAGGGTAGCGGCGTGGCGGGCGACGACTTGCTGGCCGTGGTTAACGCTGCGCTCAATGACGAAGACGTGCGCCCGGTTGCCGACCGGGTGAGCGTGCAGTCAGCGAAGATTGTGAATTATGAAATCGTGGCCGAACTTTACCTCTATCCGGGGCCTGAGGCGGAGCCAGTCCGAGCCGCCTCTGAGGCAAAGCTCGCCGCCTTTGTCAGCGCGCAGAAGCGTCTCGGCCGCGACATTCGTCTGTCTGCGCTGTATGCCGCCATGCACGTTGAGGGCGTGCAGCGCGTCAACCTCATCAAGCCTTCTGCTGACGTGGTGCTCGATAAAACGCAGGCCGCTTACTGCACGGGCTACATGCTGACCGTGGGAGGCTCGGATGAGTGATCGCCTGCTGCCGACCGGTTCTTCAGCGCTTGAGGTTGCCGCCGCTGAGGCGCTGGCAAACCCTGGTGCTATGAGCGTGCCGCTGCGCCAGTTATGGAATCCGCAAAC
Source organism: Pantoea sp. M_10 (assembly GCF_008631515.1). Lineage (NCBI taxonomy): Bacteria > Pseudomonadati > Pseudomonadota > Gammaproteobacteria > Enterobacterales > Erwiniaceae > Pantoea > Pantoea sp. M_10. The sequence continues at coordinate 6,008 of NZ_VWUL01000012.1, forward strand.
CTGCCCGGTGGATCTTCTGCCCTATCTGGCATGGGCGTGGTCAGTTAACCGCTGGGATTCAGCCTGGCCGGAATCGACAAAACGCGCCGTGGTTGCCGCCTCGCAGTACGTGCACCGGCATAAAGGCACTATCGGCGCTATCCGCCGCGTCGTTGAGCCGCTGGGCTATCTCATCAGAATCATTGAGTGGTGGAAAACCAACGAAGCGCCCGGCACGTTCCGGCTTGACGTGGGCGTGCTGGATACCGGCATTACCGAGGAAATGTATAACGAGCTGGAGCGCCTGATAGCCGACGCGAAGCCCTGCAGCCGACACCTCATCGGCCTGTCCATCAATCTTGATGCTAACGGCACGCTGCCGGTTGCCGTTGCCAGCTACAGCGGCGACGAGCTGACCGTTTACCCTTACACACCAGAACTTATCAGCGTCGGCGGGCCGGGTTATTCCGGCGTGGCGGTGCATCTTATTGACTTGACGGAAGTGAGCGCATGACGACTAAATATTTTGCCCTGCTGACCAATCAGGGCGCGGCTAAGCTGGCGAACGCCGCCGCGCTCGGCACAAAAGTGAATATCACATCATTGGGGGTCGGGGACGGTGGCGGCACGCTGCCGACGCCAGACGCGGCACAGACTAAGCTCATTGGCGAGAAGCGCCGCGCGCAGCTTAATTCGCTGACCGTTGACGCGGCAAACAGCAGCCAGATTATCGCTGAGCAGATTATCCCCGAAAGCGAGGGCGGTTTCTGGATCCGCGAGATTGGTTTGTATGACGCCGACGGTGTGCTGATTGCCGTAGCTAACTGCCCGGAGACCTATAAGCCGCAACTTGCTGAAGGTAGCGGCCGTACGCAGACCGTGCGCATGATTTTAATCGTGAACAGCAAAGCGGCCGTCACGCTGAAAATTGATCCATCAGTCGTGCTGGCAACGAGGAAATATGTTGATGACGCTGTGATCGAGGTGAAGGCTTACGCAGACAGTGTAATGAAAAACCATATCGCGGCGAAAAACCCACACAGCCAGTACCTGCAGATCGCAAGCGCCCTGGCAGAAATCAAAGACGCCGGGGTGGTTCCTGACGTTCTCAAAAACCTCGGTTTAGGTGACGCGGCAAAAAAGACCGTAGGTAATGGCACCGGCCAGCTGCCTGACATGAGTTTCTTCTCAATCGTTAAAAGCGGTAACGGGTACTGCAAATTCCCGAACGGCCTGATCCTGCAATGGGGGAGTGGCACATTTGCACAGCAGTCAACCACGATTGTTACGCTTCCTGTGTCGTTTCCAAGTGCCGGATTTTCACTTGTTGCTAATAAGGGATCTTCAATTCCGTCAAAAGGCGAATACGCAGTAGGTGTGCAATTTCGCGATAAATCATCTTTCTCTCTTACAAACAGCGGCCCGGATACTACTCAGCAGGGCATCTGGTGGATAGCGTTAGGAATTTAAATGAAAAAATATTCGCCTTCGAATAATGCCTTTTATGATACCGCCATTAATCGGGATATCCCGGAAGATGCGATCAATATTACCGAACAGGCCTGGGCTGATTTACTGTCCGGGCAGGCAGAAGGAAAGCTGATTGCCTGTGGTGCTGATATGCGGCCCTGCCTGACTGAACAGCCATTACCGACAGCTGAGGAACTTATCAGCCAGGCTGAGGACAAGCGAAGCAGGTTGCGGGCTGAAGCTGATGCGGCTATTCAGCCCCTGCAAGATGCGAACGATTTAGGGATAGCGACAGATGATGAGGCAAGCCAGCTTATCGCCTGGAAAAAATACCGCGTCATGCTGATGCGGGTGAACCCGGAAGATGCTAAAAAAATAATATGGCCTGAACAGCCTGTCCAATAAGAAGGCTGCGTTATTGTCTGGCTCAGTATTTGTTCTGCATTGTGGAGCTGAGCCAAACTTAAAACCCACCTCCAGCCATGAGCGGCATACATAAGTCTACATTATTCTCTCAACCTGATAGACATAACGAGCGTGATTATTTTTTGAACGGCAAGTATACTTGGATATTTTAGAGCATTTTAAAGTAGAATTGGCATTGATTTATTAGTCTATATGTATGCTCAAACAAAAAGAGGAAGCCATGAATTTAAAAGAGTTGTCGAATTTCATTCGTAAAAACCTTGTCGCCTGTATTGTTTCTTTACTTATTTTTGGCGCTTTTGGTGCTTTTTTAGTCCAGCAATATATAGTTCTATATGATAAGAAAAATGAATTAGACCAGCAGGTTAAAGCTTTTTACGATGAAAGCCTTATTAAGCAGGAGGAGTTTTTAAAAAGGGAGAAAGAAGTATATAAGCAAGAGATCTCAATTAAAAGCGAAAAAGAAACTTATGCCAAGAAACTCTTGGAATTAGATAGCTTAAAGATAAAATATGAGAAATTAAATGCTGAGCTTAATGAGAGCGCGAGAGCTTCATCAGTGGAAATACGTAGGCAAATAGCAGAAGAAAAACTAAATAACTTAATGTCTGAATTTTCTGCAACAGGTGCTAATTTAAGGGTCACTCCTGAATGTAATGATAAAGAAGGTTGGAAACAGTATAATATCGCCAGATCCAAGCTTAATGAAGCAATAAGTTTTGCACGTGCAAATGGACTATATGAGGACTATCAAGGCTTTTTTAATGCAAATTCATCTTTGATGATGTCAACATGTTGAGTTGCTCTTCATTGAGATTCGCAAACTCTTAATAGATTTATCTTTAATCATAGTTGGTGTTGTGCAGTAATCAGAGTCCGCTTTTGGCATAAAGCGGACTCAAGAATATATTTCTCTCAGGAATGGTGTTAGCTTAAAATTTAGTTGACACGCTTATTTTATTTCGCCCTTTCAGGCCATTCGATATCTGGCGCTTTGCTGGTATCAATCCAGCTCAGCGCCACCCGATACCGTTTTCATTCTGCCATGCAGGTGATCTCCTTATCAGATGCAAAACTAATATCAACCGCATCCTGCAGCGGCGCAATGGTCCGGTTTGTCTCATCCATTTCAGCGGCCAGTCTGCTGCTGGCAATCAGCACTGCATTCTCGTGGTATCAGTAAAAAAACCCTTTACCGATACATACCGGCCAATAGGCAGCGCCAGATTATTAATTTTGTCTGCTGACTGACCAGCAAACCCCCATCAGATGCACTGCAAAACCTGACCTGACACCCTGAGCACACCCTCAAAACGGAGTGCATCAGATGTCTGATTATCATCATGGTGTCCGCGTCGTCGAAGTTAACGACGGCACGCGCACCATTACAACCGTATCAACTGCAATCGTCGGCATGGTCTGCACCGCCCAGGATGCGGATGCGGCAACTTTCCCGCTCAATACGCCGGTACTTATCACCAACGTGCAGGCCGCTGTCGGCAAGGCCGGTAAAAAAGGCACGCTCGCTGCCGCGCTGCAGGCTATTGCTGACCAGTCAAAACCCGTGACCGTCGTCGTGCGCGTCGCTGAAGGAGCCGACGAAGCCGAAACCACGTCCAATATCATCGGCGGCACGGATGAAAACGGCCAGTATACCGGCATGAAAGCGCTGCTCGCCGCGCAGACCCAGCTCGATGTGAAGCCGCGTATCCTCGGTGTGCCGGGACTGGATTCACTGCCAGTGGCAACCGCGCTTGCCAGCATTGCTGAGCAGCTGCGCGCCTTTGCCTATGTGTCAGCATGGGAATGTAAAAACATTTCCGAAGCCCGCCTGTACCGCCAGAACTTCAGCCAGCGCGAAATCATGGTTATCTGGCCTGATTTCGTTGCATGGAACACCGCAACCAGTAAATCCGATACCGCCTTTGCCACTGCCCGTGCGCTGGGCCTGCGCGCCAGAATCGACAACGACACGGGCTGGCATAAAACCCTGTCTAACGTCGGCGTCAACAACGTGACCGGTATTTCCGCATCAGTGTTCTGGGATCTGCAGCAGACCGGCACCGACGCCGACCTGCTCAACGAGGCCGACGTTACCACGCTGATCCGTAAAGACGGTTTCCGCTTCTGGGGTAACCGTACCTGCAGCGATGACCCGCTGTTCCAGTTCGAGAACTACACCCGCACGGCGCAGGTGCTGGCCGACACGATGGCCGAGGCGCATATGTGGGCGGTTGATAAGCCGCTGACGCCGGTTCTGGTGCGAGAGATTATCGCAGGCATTAACGCGAAATTTCGCGAGCTGGTCACTGCCGGTTATCTGCTGGGTGCATCCGCCTGGTATGACGAAAGCGCCAACGACAAAGACAGCCTGAAGGCGGGCAAGCTCTCTATCGACTACGACTATACGCCGGTTCCGCCGCTGGAAGACCTGACGCTGCGCCAGCGCATTTCCGACAAATATCTGGCGAACTTCGCCGCATCCGTAAACAGCTGAGGAGCCGGATAAATGGCACTGCCACGCAAACTGAAGGGCATGAACCTTTTCAACAACGCCAACAGCTATCAGGGCGTCGTCACCGCCGTCACCCTGCCGAAGCTGGCGCGCAAGCTCGACCCGTTCCGCGCGGGCGGCATGAGCGGCGCGGCCTTTATCGATAACGGCCTGGAAGATGACGCGCTTGATATGGAATGGAGTATCGGCGGCATTGATGAGCTGGTACTCACGCAGTGGGGAGCCTCCGACATTCCCCTGCGCTTTACCGGCTCTTACCAGCGCGACGATACCGGCGAGGAAATCGCGGTAGAGATTGAGGTGCGCGGTAAGCATCAGTCTTTCGACTTCGGCGAGGCCAAGCAGGGTGAAGACTCGGAAATCAAAATCACCAGTAAAAACACCTATTACAAGCTGTCCTTTAACGGCAAGGAGCTGATCGAAATCGACACCATCAACATGGTGGAGAGGGTTAACGGCACTGACCGCCTTGAGCAGCGCCGTAAAAACCTCGGCCTGGTATAAACCCTGACGCCAGCGTCCGCCGCTGGCGTTACCTGACTACAGTGAACAGAGAACAATCATGGAAAAGAAAGATAACGTTGTTGAGTTTAAAACCCCGCTGCTGCGCGGCGAAACCGAAATCAAAAGCGTGGAGCTGATTAAACCGACCGCCGGAAGCCTGCGCGGCGTGCGCCTGGCCGATCTGTGCCAGTCGGATGTTGACGCGCTGCTGACCGTGCTGCCGCGCATTACCCTGCCAGCGCTGACAAAGGCTGAATGTAACGCCCTCGATGCGGTTGACCTGATTACGCTGGGCGGAAAGGTGATCGGTTTTTTGCAGTCGAAGTCGGACGAATAGACTGGCCTCGCGGCCTGACGGTCAATGACCTGATGGCCGATATTGCCACGATATTCCACTGGCAACCCTCCGAGATGTACGACATGCCGCTGGCCGAGCTGATCGACTGGCGGCATAAAGCCTTTATCCGCAGCGGAGCGAACCCGGATGAGCAATAACCTCAAGGTGCAGGTGCTGCTGAACGCGGTAGACAAAGCCTCGCGCCCCTTCAAAGCCGTTCAGACTGCCGCTAAAAATCTGTCGTCTGACATTCGCCAGACACAATCAACGATTAAGGAGCTGGACGCGCAGGCCGGGAAAATTGACGGCTTCCGTAAGGCCAGCGCGCAGCTGGCCGTCACGCAGCAGAGCCTCAAAAACGCAAAGCAGGAGGCCGCAGCGCTGGCCGTGCAGTTTAAAAACACGGAGCGCCCCACGCAGCAGCAGGCCCGCGCACTGGAAAAGGCCCGGCAGGCAGCGGCAGAGCTGCAGACGAAAACCAACAGCCTGCGCCTGTCGGTGCAGCAGCAGCGCGAGGCGCTTAACGCAGCAGGGATTTCCACCAAAAGCCTGAGCAGCGAGCAGCAGCGTCTGCGAACTGCATCAGCGCAGGCAACTGTAAGCCTGAGCCGTCAGAAAATGGAACTTCAGCAGCTGAATGCACAGCAGGAACGACTGAACCAGACAAGTGAGCGCTACCGGAAAGGCCAGGAGCTGTCGGGCAAGGTGCGCAATATGGGGGCGGCCGGTATCGGGGCTGCAACGGTCGGCGGCATGGCGGCAACTTCGCTGCTGATGCCGGGCTTTAATTTCGCACAGAAAAACTCCGAACTGCAGGCCGTACTCGGCGTGGCGAAAGATTCAAAGGAAATGACCGTACTGCGTGCGCAGGCGCGTCAGCTCGGCGATACAACGGCCGCATCTGCCGATGATGCGGCCGGCGCGCAAATCGTTATTGCCAAAGGTGGTGGCGATGCCGCAGCCGTGCAGGCCGTTACGCCGGTCACGCTCAACATGGCGCTGGCAAACAAGCGCACGATGGAGGAAAACGCCGGGCTGCTGATGGGGATGAAATCAGCCTTCCAGCTTTCTAACGATAAGGTTGCACACATCGGCGACGTGCTGTCGATGACCATGAATAAAACGGCCGCTGACTTTGACGGGCTTAGCGACGCGCTGACCTACGTCGCCCCGGTGGCGAAAAATGCGGGCGTCAGCATCGAGCAGGCGGCAGCGATGGTCGGCGCTCTGCACGATGCCAAAATCACCGGCTCGATGGCCGGTACCGGAAGCCGCGCGGTGCTAAGCAGGCTGCAGGCTCCCACCGGCGAGTCATTCAAGGCTATCAAAGAGCTGGGCATTAAAACGGCAGACGGCAAAGGAAATACCCGCCCCATCTTTGCCATTCTGAAAGAAATGCAGGCGAGCTTCGACCGTCACAAGCTGGGATCGGGCCAGCGCGCCGAGTACATGAAAACTATCTTTGGCGAGGAGGCCAGCTCATCAGCGGCCGTGCTGATGACAGCCGCCTCAACCGGTAAGCTCGATGAGCTGACTGCCACGTTTAAAGCCTCTGATGGCAAAACGGCCGAGCTGGTCCAGGTCATGCAGGATAACCTCGGCGGTGATCTGAAAGAGCTGCAGTCTGCATATGAGGCTATCGGCACCGACCTTTTTGATCAGAACGATGGCGCCCTGCGAACACTCACCCAGGATACAGCGGCGCTGCTGCTTAAAGTTGATGGCTGGATTAAAGCTAATCCTGAGCTGGCGGGCGGTATTGCTAAGGTGGTAATGGGCGGGCTGATGTTAGCCGGGGCGCTGGGCGCTATCGGGCTGGTAGCCTGGCCGGTGATTGCGGGCGTGAATACCCTGATTGCCGGAGCGGGCTTCCTCGGCACGGCATTCAGCATCGCGGGTGGAGCGATTACGGCGGCGCTCGGTGCCATCACGCTGCCGGTAGTGGCCGTCGCGTCGGCAATCGTGGCCGGTGCGCTACTGGTTCGCAAATACTGGGAACCCATCAGCGCCTTTATTGCAGGTATGGCCGAAGGCTTCACAGCTGCGATGGGGCCGATCAGTGATTCCTTCGGCTCGCTGAAGCCCGCTTTTGAGTGGGTAGGCGGTAAGGTCAAAGAGCTTTGGGACTGGTTCGGCAAACTGCTGGAGCCGGTCAAATCCACGCAGGCCGAACTTGCCGCCGCCGGAGACATGGGTAAGCAGTTCGGCAACATGCTGGCCGAGGCGCTGAAAATTCCGGGGCATGCGCTCGATCAGCTGATGGGTGGCATCAACTGGGTGCTGGATAAGCTCGGCATTATCGACACGAAATCCGACGGGCTGAAAGACAAAGTGCCGTCGACCGATCCAATAGCAACCGGCGGCGCGGGCGCAGATACCGGCGGGCTGGAATACAACCTCGCCTATGGTGGCGCGGCGTACCGTCCGGTTTCAGCCCCGTCAGCTGGAGGCGGATTTACCGACCGCAGCCAGAATACCTATCAGTATGAAATCAATATGCATGAGGGGATGACCAAAGACGACGCAATGGCGCTGATGGCGCAGCATCAGGCAAAAGAGCAGCGCAACCGGCAGGCGCAGAACCGCAGCAAAATGGGCTGGGAGGATTAACCGATGATGATGATTTACGGCATGATGCCGTTTATGCGACAGACCCTGCCTTACGGGGATATGCAGCAGAATATCGACTACCGCTGGCCCACTAACAGCCGGTTCGGGCAGCGTCCGTCGGCGCAGTTTATCGGGCCGGGCGATGAAAAAATCACGCTTTCCGGGGAGCTGCGGCCGGAAATAACGGGCGGCTCGGTATCGCTGATGACAATCCGCCTGATGGCAGACAAGGGCATGGCGTGGCCGCTGATTGGCGGCAGCGGTATGATTTACGGCATGTACGTGATCGAGAGTATTTCTAACACCTTCAGCGAGTTTTATCCCAACGGCACGGCCAGCAAAATCATGTTTACCCTGAGCCTGAAACGCGTCGATGAGTCGCTTACGTCTATATTTGGCGATCTAAAGAAACAGGCTGACGGGCTGATCAGCGGTTCCGCCAGTCTGACAGGCCAGCTTACGTCAGCAATCGACGGCGTTAAGTCGGCGGCCGGCAGCCTGATTACAACTGCAGGGGTGCTGCTCGGATGATCGGGATAAGCAGCCTGCCGGTGCAGGCCGGGGCGCAGCTGACGCCGGATTTCATGCTGAAGGTTAACTCTAATGACGTCACAACCAGTATCCGGGATCGCCTTATCTCGATGACGCTGACTGATAACCGCGGCTTTGAGGCCGACCAGCTGGATATTGAGCTGGACGACGCCGACGGGCAGCTGGCTATGCCGGTTCGCGGCGCAGTGATAACGCTGTTTCTCGGCTGGAAAGGCCAGACACTTTTTGGCAAAGGTGATTTCACTGTTGATGAGGTTGAGCACCACGGCGCGCCGGACACGATGACAATCCGCGCCCGCAGTGCTGATTTCCGTGGCTCGATCAATTCCCGCCGGGAGGTGTCCTATCACGACACTACCCTGGGGGACGTCGTGACGCAGATAGCCCGGCGCAATAACTTAAAGCCTATGCTGGCCGATGGATTCGCCGGAATTGCCGTGGCTCACATTGACCAGACGCAGGAAACTGACGCTAAATTCCTGACGCGACTCGCCACACTTTACGGCGCGGTTGCGGCAGTGAAGGCTGGAAGGCTTCTGTTTATAAAACCCGGTAGCGGCGTCACCGCCAGCGGCAAGCCAATCCCGCAGATGACAATCACGCGGCAGGATGGCGACCGGCACAGCTTCAGCATTGCTGACCGTGGCGCATACACCGGCGTCTCGGCGAGCTGGCTGCATATCAGAGACCCGAAGCCGAAAAAGGTTAAGGTAAAGCGCAAGCCGAAGGTTAAGCACCTGCGCGCGCTGGAACACCCGGCGGCTAAAAAGAAAAAGACAACCGCGACCAAAACGCCGGAGGCCAGAGAGGGTGATTATCTGGCAGGCACGGAAGACAATATCTTCACGCTGACGACCGTGTATGCGACAAAAGCGGCAGCGATGCGGTCAGCTAAAGCAAAGTGGGATAAGCTGCAGCGCGGCGTCGCGGAGTTCTCGCTTACACTCGCGATGGGGCGTGCCGACCTATACCCGGAGACGCCGGTCAGGGTGAGCGGCTTTAAATCCGTGATCGATGCGCAGCCATGGATTATCAGTAAGGTGACGCACAGTCTGAGCAGTAGTGGATACACAACCACGCTTGAGTTTGAAGTGCTGCTTTCAGATATTGAATATCAGTCAGAAACAGAGGGTGAAACGGAAAATGCTTAATTCGTGTGTAATTTGCAAAACGTGATTTGCGTATTCAAACTAAGTGGCTCTACCCTGCCCTTTTTGAGGATATTGATGATGATGCACTGCCCTTTATGCCAGACAGCAGCTCACGCAAAAAGCAGCCGCTATGTATCGAAAGAAACAAAAGAACGTTATCACCAGTGCCAGAATATTAATTGCAGCTGCACATTCAAAACGCACGAGACCGTGACTGGAATGATTGTCTCGCCTGGGCAAATCAATAAGGTGCCACTCTACACCAGTCAACAGCAACCTTCCCTTCTGCATTAATTTAGCCCGCTCAGCGGGCTTTTTCATGTTTGAAAATCGATAATCAAACATTGAATACTGTTTTTATATACAGTAGTTTAATCCCCTTTTATCAAGGGGGCTACATGGCAATAAGGAAATTAAATACAGGTAAGTGGCTCTGCGAGTGCTATCTCAACGGGAGGGATGGTAAACGTGTAAGGCGACAGTTCAGGACCCGTGCCGAAGCCATTGCCTTTGAGCAATACACTCAGGACGAAATGAAGGCTAAACCCTGGCTGGCAGAGAAAGAAGATAACCGCAAGCTTAGCGAACTTATCGAACTATGGTACAGACTGCACGGTTGCTCGCTAAGTGATAGAAAGGGCCGACTCGGCAAACTCAATATCATTTGTAATGGCATGGGGAACCCCGTAGCTGCCTCTATCACTTCGAAGGATTGGGCACATTATCGGGATCGGCGTTTACAGGGCCTCATACAGAACGGATACAAAACCAGTGATAAATCGTTAAAGGTCTCACCGGGTACCATTAACTGTGAACATGCATTCCTTCGCGCTCTTTTCAATGAGCTGGAACGGCTTGGCGAAATCAGCTACCCCAACCCACTTAAAAATATACGGGAGTTTGATCAGCCAGAGAAAGAAATGGCATGGTTGACTGAAACCCAGATACAAAAGCTTTTTGCCGCCTGCAAATTTCACGATAACCCTGATCTGACGCTGATTATCAAAATCTGCCTTTCAACCGGGTGCCGGTGGAGTGAAGCCGCGAATCTTAAAGCCTCACAATTGTCTCCAAACAAAATCACCTTCATCAATACCAAAGGCAAAAAGAACCGCTCGGTACCCATCGACAACGCCCTGTATAACGAATTAAAAGACAAAGAAGGCCGTTTTTTTGCAGAGTGCTATCGCCAGTTTTATCGGGTCATTCGGCTGGCAGGCATTGAATTACCCGAAGGCCAGATGAGCCATGTACTGCGCCATAGCTTTGCCAGTCACTTTATGATGGCCGGGGGAAATATCATCGTGCTGCAGCGTATTCTTGGGCATTCCGACATCAGGGTGACGATGCGTTATGCGCACTTCGCGCCCGACCATCTTGAGGATGCAATTCGCTGCAATCCGCTGGCGTTGATGGCGAAGAAAAGTGGCGACAAAGTGGCGACTCAGAGTCCAGCAGAGTAGAACAGAAGGTAACAGGGTTGGACTTAAATGATTGATTATATTGTAAGTTACTGTTTTTAAATCCCAACCAAAAAAAGACCGAATACGATTCCTATATTCGGTCCAGGGAAATGGCTCTCAAGGAGCCGTGCGCTAAAAGTTGGCATTTATGAAGGCGATAACGCCTTGCAACTTAAGATTAGAACAGCGCGGAGGAATTGCCAGCTGAGGCACGGCACAGGGCCATAAACAGGATCAGTTTGTGATCGCAACGGCAAAAAACAGTCGGGCGCAGCGTGATGCTGCACCCGGCAGGCTTACTTACCGCACAGCGCCTGAGTGCGCTCAACAATCGGCTGCAGGCTCATCATCTGGCCCGGATGCGCTTTATCCTCGCTCTGGATCACGCTGATCGGCTGCGCTTTCACCTGGTTGCTCTTAAACAGCGCATCCGCTTTGTCGTTCAGCGAGTATTGCATCAGCGTGCTCGGGTTGATGGCAAACATGGCACCGTCCTTCTCGCAGGTCAGCATCACCTCTTCACGATTAAACGGCCACTTATCTTTACCGATCTCAAAGCGGCTGACGGTAATGATTTGTGCCGCCAGCGCCTGGCCGCATACAGATAATAACAGGATTGCGGGGACCACTTTCTTCAGCAACATAACTGCCCTTTTCTCTCTTAAATCACATTCAGGCTGGCGACAGCGTGGCAAACACGCTGACCAGCCCAACCACGCCACACGCCAGCAGCAGTTCGAGCTGTGTCATGCGGATAAATTTTTGCTGGGTGCCGCTACCCGCGACGCGGAAACGCGGCACCAGCCAGTAACGGTTAATCAGCGCCACTCCCACCATCAGGGCCACCAGCAGCACTTTCCCCAGCAACAACAGACTATAGCGGGATTCGTGCCACGTCAGCGGCCAGCCCAGGATCATCAGGCTGTTTACCCCGCCGGTCAGCAGCGTTAACGCGACCGCCAGATGACCGTAGCGCGAAAAGCGCATCATGATGCGGATCGCATCGGTACGGCGATCGATCTGACGCGCTTCACGCATCAGCAGCAGAAGCGGAATAAGTCCCCCCACCCAGAACGCTGCCGCAATCAGGTGCAGCGCATGATTGATCTGATGCAGCAGGCCAGGCCAGCCTTCCCGCATCGCGGCATGCCCCGTCAGGGCCATGCCGGCCAGTTGCAGCACGCCTGCCAGCAGTAAGGCCTGCTGGCGCAGTTGCGCGGTCAGTAACAACGCCGACACGGCGAGCACGCTGAACACGATTTCCCACTGCCACACCGCACCGAAATGGGTGCCCAGCACCGCCAGCCAGATGTCAGGCTGAAGCAGATTGGCGCTGTCGCCGCTCATCAGCACATTCTGGCAGGCCAGCATCGCCAGCGCGCTGAGCAGAGCCAGCCACGCACTTCCGTTTACCAGCGGATTAAGTCGCCGCGCCAGTTGTGGACGATAACGTTCTGGTGCCAGCAGCGCGCTGTAGCAGGCGCTGGCGGTCAGCAGCATCACGGCAGCAAAATGGAGCGCACGCAGCGCTGGCCAGAGGGTCATCACGACGCTTACTTCACGCTGAAGCGGTAGCTTCCTGCGGTTTTATGTCCATCCACCGACAGGACATGCCAGTTAACCTGATAGTGCCCCGCTTTCAGTGGCTGAGGCAGGCTGACAATCAGCCGATCTTTGTGGCCGGACGCTACGCTCGCCTTCTCCGTCGCAACAGGCTTCTGATGATCGTCAAGCAGCGTAACGCCGCTGAACGCGGGTTCAATCTCTTCAGTGAAAGTCAGCGTCAGCGCATCGGTAGCGGTCGTTACTTCTGCTTTGGCCGCCGGCGTGGAGACGCGGAGATGGGCGTGCGCAGCTGCCAGCGAGCTGAATGCCATCGCACCGGCTGCCACCAGCGTAATAACCATGCGGGAAATGTGTTTTTTCTGCATCAGATCATCCTTTTAGCCGCCGCCAGGGCGATAAACGAGGCAAAAGGATACGCTGCTGCATTTGCACTGTCGAGGCCAGCAATGCGATCCTTAATCCTTGATTCAGACCGGCGAAAACATTACTTTTGCCCCCTGTCATCAGGAGAATATTATGAGCCATAACCTTGCCCTGCTGTCCCAGGACGAGAAAGATAAGTTAAACGTCGATTTAGCGGCTGCGGGCGTGGCGTTTAAAGAGCGCTATAACATGCCGGTAGTTGCCGAGATGGTGGCGCAGGAGCAGCCCGAAGCGCTGCGTGACTGGTTTCGTCAGCGTCTGATGCATTACCGCCAGGCGTCACTGAGCCTGTCACGCCTCCCTTATGAACCGAAGATGAAGCAATGATGTTTCGCGTAATTGATACCGAAACCTGCGGCCTGCAGGGTGGCGTGGTGGAAGTGGCCTCAGTCGATGTGGTCGATGGCCAGATTGTGAATCCGATGAGCGATCTCATCCTGCCTGACCGCCCTATCAGCCGTCAGGCGATGGCCGTGCACCGCATCACCGAAGCGATGGTGGCCGGAAAACCGACCATTGAAGAGGCGATCCCGCGCTACTACGGCAGTGCCTTCTATGTGGCACATAACGCCAGCTTTGACCGCCGGATGCTGCCGGAGATGTTTGGCGAATGGATCTGCACCATGCAGCTGGCGCGTCAGCTCTGGCCGGGCATCAAATATGGCAACCAGGCCCTGCGTCATTCCCTGAAGCTGGATGTTACCCCGCCAGCCGATCTGCATGCGCACCGCGCGCTCTATGACTGCTATGTGACGGCGGCCCTGCTTATCCGCATTATGGAGACTTCGGGCTGGAACGCCTCCGAGATGATTGTGCGCTCACAACCGGCGGCCCAGCGCGACGACATTCTGCCATTCGGCAAATACCGTGGTCAGGCGATTGCGGTGGTGGCGCGCAAGGATCCGGGCTATCTGAAGTGGATGCTGGATAACGTCAGCGATCTGCGCCCGCCACTGCGGCAGGCGCTGCGTAAATACCTGACCGAGCCTCAGTAATCCTCTGCCGGGGGCAGGGTGCCCTGCGCCAGCCCCAGCAGGAAGGCATACTCCATCGCAATCCCTTCATAGGCTTTAAAGCGCCCCGATTTGCCGCCGTGTCCGGCATCCATATCGGTGCAGAGCAGCAGCAGATTATTATCGGTTTTCATCGACCTCAGTTTCGCTACCCATTTGGCCGGTTCCCAGTACTGAACCTGCGAATCGTGCAGGCCGGTGGTGACCAGCAGATGCGGATAGGCTTTTGCCTCAATGTTGTCATAGGGGCTGTACTGGCGGATGTAGCGGTAGTACTCCGGATCGCCGGGATTGCCCCACTCATCATATTCGCCGGTCGTCAGCGGGATCGACTCATCGAGCATGGTGGTGAGCACGTCCACAAAAGGGACCTGCGCCACAACGCCATGGAAGCGCTGCGGTGCCATGTTGATCACCCCGCCCATCAGTAAGCCACCTGCGCTGCCGCCCATGGCGTAGAGACGTTCCGGATGCCCTATCCCGCGCGCCACCAGCGCATTGGTCACGTCGATGAAATCCGTGAAGCTGTTCATTTTGTTCAGCAGGCGACCGCCGTCATACCACTGCTGCCCCAGCTCCCCACCGCCGCGCACCTGAATCAGGGCAAACACAAAGCCGCGATCCAGCAGGCTCAGACGGCTGACGCTGAAATCGGCATCCATGCTGCTGCCATAGGCGCCATAGCCATAGACCAGCATTGGATTCTGGCCGGGCTGATAGTGTCTGCGATGATAGACCAGCGACACCGGCACTTCGGTGCCATCGCTGACTTTTATCCAGTGGTGCTCGCTTTTGTAATCATCGGCGTTGAACCCTTTGACCGCGCTCTGCTTCAGGATGCGGCGCTCGCCCGTGTCCATATCCAGCTCAAACAGCGTGGTCGGTGTGGTCATTGAGGAGTAGCCGTAGCGCAGTTTGCTGGTGCGCGGCGTCGGATTGTAAGCCAGCCAGGTGACGTAAGTGGGATCGTCAAAGGCGATGCCACTGGTTTCGCCGCTGGCCCAGTTAATCTGGCGCAGGCTGGTCAGGCCGCGCTGCCGCTCTTCAACCACCAGCCAGTCGCGGAACAGCTGGAAATCTTCCATCACCACATTTTCACGCGCCGGGATGAGAGTCTCCCAGCGGGATTCATCCAGATAACGGCTGCGATAGAGCCCGAAGTTTTCGCCTTCCCGGTTAGACCGGATAAAGAACTGATGCTCGTAGTGATCGATGCTGTATTCATGATCGCGGCGGCGCGGCAGAAACACATGCGGCTGCGCATCAGGGAAATCAGCATCGATCAGCTGAATCTCGCTGGTGTTGGTGCTGTAGAGCGCAATCATGATGAACTGCTTTGAGGTGGTCTTGTGGACGCTCAGATGATAGGTGTCATCCTGCTCTTCATAAACCAGCTGATCATCAGACTGCGGCGATCCCAGCTCGTGTCGCCAGACCTGATAAGAGAGCAGCGTCTGCGGGTGTTTCCGCACATAGTAGAGCGTACGGGAGTCGTTACCCCAGGCGAAGCTGGAGGAGGCGTTGCTCAGCACTTCAGGATACCAGCTGCCGCTCTCAAGGTTGCGGAAGCGGATGCCATACTGGCGGCGCGAGAGAAAGTCCTCGGCCAGCGCCATCACGCGGTTGTCGGGGCTGATATGCAGCGCGCCCATGGTGTAAAAGTCGCTGTGTGACGCGCGCTGGTTGGCATCCAGCAGCAGGGTCCACTCCGCCGACTCCTCGCTCGCCGCGGGCTGGCGGTAATAGGCCGGATACTCATTGCCGCTCTGATAACGACTCTGATAGCGGTAGCCGTTTTTGACATAGGGCACTGAGTGATCTTCCGGTGGCAGCCGGTCGATGATCTCTTTTAATATCCGGTCCTGCAGCGGCTGCTGTGACGACATGACTTTTTTGCCGTAATTATTTTCAGCACGCAGGTAATCAAGCACTTCGCTGTTTTCGCGCTTATCGTCGCGCAGCCAGTAATAGTTGTCGACGCGCGTCTCGCCATGCAGCGTCATTTCATGAGGAATTTTTTTTGCAATGGGAGCTTTCATCCATCCGTCTCCGTGAACGTCATGATCTGTAAGCGTAACACTTAAGTGGCGGGAAGCCAGGGGGCAGCGAGGAAGCGGCGGCAGGCGGGTCCTCTTCTGAGGCCCGCCAGGAGAAGTTAACTGGCCGGAAGACGGGCTTTTTCGGCCTGGATATCCTGCTGAATGCCGTCGCGGACATCCTGAGGGATTTTCAGCGCGTCACCCAGCGCAGAGAGGTAGCTGCGTTCCATGAAATGATCGACGTCAATGGCGGCGCAGCTGAGGAAATAGAGCTCCAGTGCCTCTTCCTCGTTCTTCACGTCAGCGGCCAGCCACTGCGGATCCAGCGGGCGATTCATCGCTTTCTGGATCAGCTTTTCCGCATCCTGACCGTAGCCGGACTGATGAATATTCTGCTCAATAGCGGCACGTTCCTGATCGTCGATGTGTCCGTCGCTTTTGGCGGCAAACACCAGCGCCGTGACCAGACGCTCAGCGCGCAGATCGACCGGTGTCTGCGACACGCCGAAGTCCGGTTCACTCTGATGCGCGTCGCTGACCCGCTGTTTATATTTGTTCCACAGTACCGCACCCGCCGCCGCCCCGCCGCCGATAATCAGCGCCTGGCCGCCATATTTTGTCAGCAGTTTGCGGGAAGACTTACTGCTGATCAGCATCGCGGCCAGCCCCCCCAGCGCGCCCGGTGCCAGCATATCGCCCAGGCCTCCGCCCGATTTACCGTCACCGCCCTTCTTCGCCAGTACCGACTGAATCTGTTGCAACCAGTTGTTCATCATCCGCTCCTGTTCACGATTTCAGCCTGCTATCCTGGCGAAAGGGTTGTCAGGAAACGTCAGAGCGGGAAAAGTAAGGCAAATGGCGGCGTTATACGGACGAAGCGTGAGAACGCAAACGTTTTCGTTTATACTTGCGCGCGAATTTTGACTGCTTAGGTGAATGTATGACAACTCTCGGAACGGCGCTGCGTCCGGCGGCAACACGTGTGATGCTTTTGGGTTCGGGTGAACTGGGTAAAGAGGTGGCGCTGGAGTGTCAGCGTCTGGGTGTGGAAGTGATTGCGGTCGATCGCTACCCGGATGCCCCGGCCATGCACGTGGCGCATCGCAGCCATGTGATCAACATGCTGGATGGTGCGGCCCTGGCTGCGTTAATCGCGCAGGAGAAACCTGACTTTGTGGTGCCGGAAATCGAGGCTATCGCCACGGATACCCTGATTGAGCTGGAGCAGCAGGGCCAGCGCGTGGTCCCGACAGCCCGTGCCGCACGGCTGACCATGAACCGTGAAGGGATTCGTCGCCTCGCCGCGGAAGAGTTATCCCTGCCGACCTCACGCTATCGCTTTGCCGACAGCAAAGCGCGCTTTGACGAAGCCGCCGCAGAGATTGGCTTTCCGTGCATCGTAAAACCGGTCATGAGCTCCTCCGGCAAAGGCCAGAGCTTTATCCGTGACGCCAGCCAGCTCGACAGCGCCTGGGACTATGCGCAGCAGGGTGGCCGCGCCGGAGCCGGTCGCGTCATCGTAGAGGGCGTGGTTAACTTCGACTTTGAAATCACCCTGCTCACCATCAGTGCCGTTGACGGCATCCATTTCTGTGCGCCGATTGGTCATCGTCAGGAAGATGGCGACTACCGCGAATCCTGGCAGCCGCAGCAGATGAGTGATGTGGCGCTGCAGCGGGCACAGGAGGTTGCCGCGCAGGTGGTCAAGGCGCTGGGTGGCTATGGTCTGTTCGGCGTCGAGCTGTTTGTCTGTGGCGATGAGGTGGTGTTCAGTGAAGTGTCACCGCGTCCCCATGATACCGGCATGGTCACGCTGATTTCGCAGGATCTGTCAGAGTTTGCGCTGCACGTGCGGGCGTTCCTGGGTCTGCCGATTGGCGCAATTCGTCAGTATGGTCCGTCCGCCTCGGCCGTTATCCTGCCGCAACTGACCAGCCAGAATGTGCAGTTCGTCAACGTCGAAGCGGCGCTGGGTGCCGGTCTGCAACTGCGCCTGTTCGGTAAGCCGGAGATTAGTGGTCAGCGTCGTTTAGGTGTGGCGCTGGCGAGCGGTGAGACGACGGATGAGGCCATTGCGCGTGCCGTTGCCAGCGCAGCAGCGGTGACGGTTCAGGGGTAACAGCGTGCGGTGAGCAGACGCTCACCGCTTCAGCTTACTTCGCGCCTTCAACGGCTTCACGCGCCAGGCGGGTGATGCGATCCCAGTCGCCCGCTTCCAGCGCATCATTCGGCACCAGCCAGGAACCGCCGATGCAGAGCACGCTTTTCAGCGCCAGATAGTCACGGTAGTTTGTCGGAGAGATGCCGCCAGTCGGGCAGAAACGGACCTGCGGGAAAGGCCCGCCAATGGCCTGCAGCGCTTTGACACCGCCATTCGCCTCGGCCGGGAAAAACTTAAATTCGCGCAGACCGTAGTCCATTCCGGTCATGAGTTCAGAGACGGTGCTGATACCGGGAATCAGGGGAACCGGCCCTTCCACCGCGGCCTTCAGCAGTGATTCCGTAATCCCCGGACTGATAACAAACTGCGCGCCGGCATCGGTCACCTGCTGAAGTTGCTGCGGATTGATGACGGTTCCCGCCCCCACAATCGCCTCCGGCACCTCTTTGATCATCGCACGCAATGCCTCCATCGCGACGGGCGTGCGCAGCGTCACTTCCAGCACCCGGACACCGCCCGCCACCAGCGCTTTTGCCATCGGCACGGCATGTTCCAGTTTATTCACGACGATGACCGGCACCACAGGCCCGGTGGTCAGAATCTGTTCAGCACTCATCTTCCAGTTTTTCATCAGTTCCCCTTGATTAATAACACCGGGATAGCAGCCCGGTCACGGAGCCTCGGCTCCTGCCCTGTAATGATGACACTACCATACATGATCGGCTTCCGAAGCGTCCATTACCCTGCTCTCATTTTGAAACAGCAGTTCAGTTTTATCTGCCTGCGCCAGTCGGATGACGGGCAAAAAAAAAGCCCGCGTTGCGGGCTTCTTCATCACTACCGTTACTCGAACTCGTTCCAGGAACGGCCATCGCGGGTGATCATCGCGACGGAGGCCACCGGCCCCCAGGTGCCAGCCTGATACGGTTTAGACGAGTCACCATCCGCAGCCCAGGCGTTGATGATGGAGTCGACATAGGTCCATGCCGCTTCAACTTCATCGCGACGCACAAACAGCGCCTGAATCCCGCGCATGCTCTCCAGCAGCAGACGCTCATAAGCATCGGCCAGGTGCGACTGGTTAAACGTCTCAGAGTAGCTCAGATCCAGCTTGGTGGTCTGCAGCTTATGCTTGTGGTCGAGACCTGGCACTTTGTTCAGGATTTCGATATCCACCCCTTCGTCCGGCTGCAGACGAATAGTCAGCTTGTTCTGCGGCAGCTCTGAGTAAGAGTCTTTAAACAGGTTCATCTCAGGGTTTTTGAAATAGACCACGACTTCAGAACATTTGGTTGGCAGACGCTTACCGGTTCGCAGGTAGAACGGAACACCCGCCCAGCGCCAGTTGTCGATATCGACGCGAATCGCCACGAAAGTCTCGGTCGCGCTCGATTTGTTGGCACCCTCTTCCTCCAGATAGCCGGGGACTTTTTTACCCTGTACAAAGCCGGAGGTGTACTGACCGCGCACGGTTTTCTCACGCACGTTGGTCTGGTCGATGCGGCGCAGCGAGCGCAGCACTTTAACTTTCTCATCGCGGATGCTGTCTGCGCTGAGATCGGACGGCGGCGACATAGCGATCATGGTCAGGATCTGCAACAGATGGTTCTGGATCATGTCACGCATCTGGCCCGCTTTGTCGAAGTAACCCCAGCGGCCTTCGATACCCACCTCTTCGGCCACGGTGATCTGCACGTGGTCAATGGTGCGATTGTCCCAGTTGTTCACGAAGATGGAGTTCGCGAAGCGCAGCGCCAGCAGGTTTAGCACCGTCTCTTTGCCCAGATAGTGGTCAATACGGAACACCTGGCTCTCATCGAAGTATTCGCCAACGCTGTCGTTGATCTCCTGTGAGGTTTCCAGTGAGGTGCCGAGCGGCTTCTCCATCACAACACGCGCCGGTTTGGCGTTCAGTTTCGCCGTGCCCAGTCCCTGACAGATGGCACCGAAGGTGCTCGGCGGCATGGCGAAATAGTTGATGGTGGTGCGGTTTTTCTGATCGAGCATCTTGCCCAGTTTAGGGAAGTGCGTGGTGTCGTTGACATCGAGGTTGCAGAAGTCGAGACGGTTGCTGAGTTTATCCCACAGCGCTTCGTCAACTTTCTCCTTCATGAAGGTTTCCAGCGCTTCACGTACCACTTTGGTGTATTCCGCTTTGTCCCACTCAGCACGTCCGACACCAATAATGCGGGTTTCCTCATGGATCTGACCCGCTTTCTCTAACTGGTACAGTGAAGGCAACAGTTTACGGCGTGCAAGATCGCCTTTGGCACCGAAAATCACCAGATCGCATGCCTGGGCTGTTTGTGTTACCGCCATTTTCCTCTCCTCGTTGCAGGATAGTCCGGTGGTGATGCATCCTCTGCCACCGGGTCCAGGTTATTATTTTCTTTCCGCACAATGTACTTTTTTCCCTGCGCCAGGTAAACCGACTCGCCGGGCTAACCGCATTAACTCTGTACCGGATAAGCAAAACCGGTGTGATGACGCGTGCGGATTGTCGGTTTTTTCTGTATCCGGGGGTGTCAGTGAAATTTGCCCGGGGTCAAAGTATCCCAAAAAAAATGCAAATCGGCTTGTCCGTCACTGCGCCCGCCCCCCGCTGACGCGATATATTCTCTGTTAATCAGCTCTGACGACAGGGATTTCTGAAATTGCTAAAAATGATAATGGTCATCGGCTTATGAACATGCTGGAAAAAATTGAGGTGCAGCTCGCTTCGCTGAGTAAAGCGGAACAGAAAGTCGCCCGGCAGATTCTGGCGGCGCCGCAGGCGGCGATGCACGCCAGCATTGCCACTCTGGCACGCGAAGCCTGCGTCAGTGAGCCCACGGTAAACCGCTTCTGCCACCGTTTAGGCGCACGCGGTTTTCCCGACTTTAAACTGCAGCTGGCGCAAAGCCTGGTACAGGGCAGCAACTGGGTGAGCCGGGGTGTGGAGGAGGATGACAGCGTGGAGAACTACAGCCACAAAATCTTTGACTCCGCGCTGGCAGGTCTGCAGCGGGTTCGGGATCAGCTGGAGAGTTCGCGGCTGCAGCAGGCGGTCACTCAGCTTGCGCAGGCCGATAAAGTCGCCTTTTTCGGTCTGGGCGCCTCCGCCGTGGTGGCCCATGACGCCTTTACCAAATTCCTGCGCTTTAATATTCCTGTCATCTGGTCTGACGATATTGTGATCCAGCGCATGAGTTGCATAAATAGTCGAGCCGGTGACGTTTTTGTTCTCATTTCACATACTGGGCGCACAAAAAATATGGTAGAACTGGCTCGCCTGGCCCGTGTAAACGGTTCCACCGTTATTGCCATCACCTCTCCCGATTCACCCCTTGCCGATGAAGCCGCCATCGCTTTAGTGCTTGATGTCCCGGAAGATACTGATGTCTATTTGCCGATGGTATCGCGCCTGGCGCAGTTGACCGTGATCGATGTGTTAGCGACCGGCTTTACCCTTGAACGGGGTGCGCCGTTCCGCGAAAACCTGAAGCGCGTGAAAGAAGCGCTGAAAGCGTCGCGTTACGAAAAGCAGTCTCCAGGGAAAGAGGATGCACCGCAAAAAAATTAACATCACATTTACAATGTGAGTCGTATCACACGCTGTCGATCATATAGAATAGATAACCATGCTGTGTCCACTGATCCGGACACGCTTAAATGTTTACGGAGTCCCCGATGTCAAGACGTCTCAGAAGAACCAAAATCGTTACTACCCTCGGTCCGGCCACCGATCGCGACAATAATCTTGAAAAAATCATCGCGGCGGGCGCGAACGTTGTACGACTCAATTTCTCTCACGGCACGCCAGAAGATCACCAGCTTCGTGCGGATAAAGTGCGTGAGATTGCCGCTAAACTGGGCCGCCATGTTGCGATCCTTGGCGACCTCCAGGGGCCAAAAATTCGTGTTTCGACCTTCAAAGAAGGCAAAGTTTTCCTGAATATCGGCGACCGCTTCCTGCTGGATGCCACCCTGGGTAAAGGTGAAGGCGACAAAGAGCGGGTGGGCATCGACTATAAAGGCCTGCCGGAAGATGTGGTGCCAGGCGATATCCTGCTGCTGGATGATGGCCGCGTGCAGCTCAAAGTGCTGGAAGTTCAGGGCATGAAAGTCTTCACTGAAGTCACCGTGGGTGGCCCGCTGTCGAACAATAAAGGCATCAACAAGCTGGGCGGCGGCCTGTCGGCGGAAGCCCTGACTGAAAAAGATAAGGCGGACATTATTACCGCCTCCAGAATCAAGGTCGATTATCTGGCCGTCTCCTTCCCGCGCTGTGGCGAGGATATGAATCTGGCGCGTCGCCTGGCGCGTGAAGCGGGTTGTGATGCCCGCCTGGTCGCGAAGGTAGAGCGGGCTGAGGCGGTCGCCAGCCAGGAAGCGATGGATGACATCATTCTCGCCTCTGACGTGGTGATGGTAGCCCGTGGCGACCTGGGCGTCGAAATTGGCGACCCGGAACTGGTCGGCATTCAGAAGGCGTTGATTCGCCGCGCCCGCCAGCTTAACCGCACCATCATCACCGCGACACAGATGATGGAGTCGATGATCACCAATCCGATGCCGACCCGTGCCGAAGTCATGGACGTGGCGAACGCCGTACTGGATGGCACCGACGCCGTAATGCTCTCCGCGGAGACCGCCGCAGGCCAGTATCCGGCTGAAACCGTCTCGGCGATGGCGAAAGTCTGCCTGGGCGCGGAAAAGATCCCGAGCGTTAACGTCTCCAAACACCGTCTGGACGTGCAGTTCGATAACATCGAAGAAGCGATTGCGATGTCATCCATGTACGCCGCAAACCATCTGCAGGGCGTTACCGCGATCATCACCATGACCGAGTCGGGCCGT
This sequence comes from Pantoea sp. M_10, assembly GCF_008631515.1. NCBI lineage: Bacteria > Pseudomonadati > Pseudomonadota > Gammaproteobacteria > Enterobacterales > Erwiniaceae > Pantoea > Pantoea sp. M_10. The sequence continues at coordinate 29,056 of NZ_VWUL01000012.1, forward strand.
ACGCCGCTGATGACCTCGCGCATCACCTCAGGCCTGCCGATTTTTGCCATGTCGCGCCATGAGCGCACGCTGAACCTCACCGCGCTCTATCGCGGCGTCACCCCGGTCTACTTCGACAGCAATAACGACGGTGTGGCTGCGGCACACGATGCCGTCAATCTGCTGCGTGACAAAGGTTTCCTGGTATCAGGCGATCTGGTCATCGTGACGCAGGGTGATGTGATGGGTGCCACCGGCACGACCAATACCAGCCGCGTGCTGCGCGTGGATTAATTAAGCCCGGATTGACATTGTCAGTGTAGAATCAGTAACGCGACTGCCAGCCAGTCGCGTTTTCTTTTCTGACAAGGAGGCCAGATGGCCCGTTTTCAACCCATCAGCCAGCTGACCGGCCGGATTCTGCTTTTCCCTCTGGCATTAGTGCTGTTTGAGTTTGCCACCTATATTGCTCACGACATGATCCAGCCGGGCATGCTGATCGTCACCAGCGAATTTGCTGTCGGCCCGGAGTGGGTCTCCACCTCACTGACCGCCTACCTGATTGGCGGCGTGGTACTGCAATGGCTGCTTGGCCCGCTCTCTGATAAGTTTGGCCGCCGCCCGGTGATGCTCGCCGGCATTCTGTTTTTTGCCATCGCCTGTATCCTGACCAACTGGGTCAGCTCCATTGAAGAGTTTGTCAGCCTGCGCTTTGTTCAGGGCATCAGCCTCTGTTTTATTGGCGCAGTGGGTTATGCCGCGATTCAGGAAGCCTTTGATGAGGCGCTGGCGGTGCGCATGATGGCGCTGATGGCCAACGTGGCGCTGCTGGCTCCCCTGGCCGGCCCGCTGGCCGGTGCTGCCTGGCTGACCGTCGGCAGCTGGCGCAGCATGTTCTGGCTTTTTGCCGCCTGCAGCCTGGTGGCGTTCGCGGTGCTGTGGCGGGTCATGCCCGAAACTGCGGGCGACCGCAGTCACTCTATCGCCCTGCCCAGTCTGGCGCGCAACTATGGCCGGCTGATGAAGGATCGGCTGGTGATGTCCGGCTCTTTTGCCATCGGCATGGTCTTTATCCCGATCCTCACCTGGGTTGCCCTCTCGCCGGTGATCCTGATGCATGACGAAGGCCTGTCGCGGATGCAGTATGCCCTGCTGCAGCTTCCGGTCTTTATGGCGATGATCGCCGGTAACCTGACGCTGAGTAAGCTGGCGGGACGTGTGCCGATTGAGCAGCCGGTAAAGTTTGCTGCCTGGCCGATTCTGATCGGTCTGAGCCTGGCACTGGTGGCGAGCCTGCTGAACAGCCATGGCTATCTGCTGATTACGGCCGGTCTCAGCCTCTACGCTTTTGGTGCAGGCATGGTGAACGCCGGTCTCTATCGCCTGACGCTGTACGCCAGCAATGAGGGTAAAGGCAGCGTGGCGGCGATGCTGGGGATGATCAGTATTCTGACGCTGGCGGTGGGGATTGAGCTGGCGAAGAGTGGCTACTTCAGCGGTGGCACACTCTGGTTCTGCCTGATCAACTTTATCAGTGGCGTGCTGTGGTTTGGTCTGGTGATCCTGTTTATGCGCGAGCGAAAGCGTCGCAGCAAACTGGAAGCGTTATAAAAAAGGCCGCTTGCGCGGCCTTCAGACTATTTGCGTGGATAGAGCTCTTTGCGCGAGTAGGGTTCGATGTCACCCTCTTTGCGGGTCTTCAGCAGCTTGAGGATCCACGTGTACTGCTCAGGATGCGGGCGGACAAAAATTTCCACCTCTTCATTCATCCGGCGAGCCAGCTGATGATCATCCGCTTCAAGCAGATCATCCATCGGCGGACGCACATAGATTTCAAGAATATGCCGCTCACTGTTATAGACCGGGAACAGCGGCACCACGCGGGCCCGACACACTTTCATCAGCCGCCCGACTGCGGGCAGCGTTGCTTTGTAAGTCGCGAAGAAGTCAACAAACTCGCTGTGCTCTGCACCATGGTCCTGATCGGGCAGATAGTAGCCCCAGTAGCCCTGGCGCACCGAACTGATAAACGGCTTAATGCCATCATTTCGGGCATGCATCCGGCCACCGAAACGACGACGCGCGGTGTTCCAGGCATAATCGAGCAGCGGATCGCTCTGATTATGGAACATCGCCGCCATCTTCTGCCCTTCTGACGCCAGCAGCATGGCCGGAATATCCACCGCCCAGCCGTGCGGCACCAGGAAAATTACATTCTCCTGCGCGGCTTTCATCTGGTCGATGATTTCACGACCATGCCATTCGACACGCTGACGAATGCGGGCCGGATCGCGCAGCACCAGCTCGGTCATCATCGTCATTGCCTGCGGTGCTGTCGCAAACATTTCGTCCACCAGCGTGGCGCGTTGCGCTTCGCTGAGTTCCGGCAGGCAGTAATAGAGGTTAATCAGCGCACGACGACGTGCACCCTTTGCCAGCTTACCGGCGAACCGGCCTAAGCGGCTTAACAGCGGATCGCGCACTTTCGGCGGTAAATAAGCCAGGCCGGCCAGTGCGCCAATCGCCAGCCAGCTGCCCCAGTATTTCGGTTTGAGAAAAGATCGTTCAAAAACGGGAATGAATTCAGTGTTATTTTTTTTACGGGTTTCCATGCACTCGCCTCAAGCAATGACCGGCTAATGATAGTGGCGGCAAACAAATTTGCAATCATCACGGTCCGGATTACAAAAAACCGACGGGGAAACCGTCGGTTTTTGCGCGACCTGATGAAAATCGCTTACTTAAGGCCCAGCTGCGGCAGCCAGGATTTCACCTGCGCCAGGTACTCGCTGCGCTCTTTACCGGTCAGGCCTTCCATGCGCGGCAGTTTCGCCGTTAATGGATTGACCGCCTGATTATTGATCCAGATTTCAAAATGCAGGTGCGGCCCGGTTGAACGTCCGGTATTACCGGACAAGCCGATACGGTCACCGCGCTTCACTTTCTGACCCGGCTTCACCAGCACTTTCTTCATGTGCATATAGCGCGTCATATACTGACGGCCATGACGAATGGCAACATAGTTACCGGCGGCACCGCCATTTTTCGCCACGACAATCTCACCATCCCCGACAGCCAGTACCGGCGTGCCGATCGGCAGTGCAAAGTCGACGCCCTTGTGCGGCGCAATACGCCCCGTCACAGGGTTAAGACGGCGCGGATTAAAGTTGGAGGAGACACGATACTGCTTAACCGTCGGGAAGCGCATAAAGCCGCGCGCCAGGCCGGAGCCGCTGCGATCGTAGAACTTGCCATCTTCGGCACGGAACGCGTAATAGTCTTTGCCCCCGCTGCGCAGGCGCACGCCCAGCAACTGGCTCTGCGCACTTTTACCGTCCAGCATTTCGCGCGACATGAGAACGCTGAACTGATCACCGGCACGCAGCTTGCGGAAGTCCATCTGCCACTGCATCGCTTTGATGACGGCGCTTGCTTCAGCGCCGCTCAGTCCGGCCCGCATGGCACTGGCAGCAAAACTGCCACGCACTTCGCCCTGCATGACACTGTTGCGCCATTCGCCCTTCTGCATCTCCGCTTCCATCTTAAAGCCACCCTTCGGGGTGCGCTCATAGGTGCGGGTTTCACGACGGGAGATTTCCCAGCTCAGGGTTTTCAGACCGCCATCATCATCCAGCGTCCAGCTCAGCTGCTGACCCACCTGCAGATTTCGCAGATCGCGGTCGCTCACCACCAGCGCATTGATGTCAGCGATATCGATGCCATACTGATTCAGGGCGCTGCTCAGCGTATCGCCGGAAGAGACGGTGTAGTCATGCACGCCTGCCGTATCCGGCACGTCGGTGTCGACATCGTCTGCAGGCAGCTCTTCGTCCGGTTCCGGTGTGCTCTGATCGATAGGCTCACTGGCTTCTGGCAGCAGCGTACGAAGTTCACTTTTGTCCAGCTCGATCGTTTTGACGATAGGCGTCACGTCATCGGTGGGATGGTAAACATAAGGCCGCCAGACAGCGACGGCCAGAGTGACTACAGTTAAAGAACCCAGCATTACGCGGTGGGGGCGCGGCAAATTATTCAATGCGAGGGCGACAGAGCGGGCTATCTGCTGCACTTTTACCTATTCCTCATGCTCCTTTCAGGCAGCTTTCATACTGGCCCGACAGCTGTGAGAGGAATTTCACATAGCTGTCTTTTGCCAGACTGATGTCTGTCCCCAGCGGGTCGAGCGTGCCTTTATGCACCTGCGTTCCGCGGGCAACAGCATCGATGACTGCTGGCCTGAATTGTGGCTCAGCAAAGACGCAGACCGCCTTTTGCTCAACCAACTGTGTTCGTATCTGGTGTAAACGCTGTGCGCCCGGCTGAATTTCAGGATTCACGGTAAAATGCCCGGCAGGCGAGAGACCGTAGTGCTTTTCAAAGTACGTGTAAGCGTCGTGAAAAACGAAATATCCTTTATTTCTGACCGGAGCAAGTTGTGCGCTAACGCGTTTGTCCGTGTCTGCCAACGCTACCTCAAACTGCTGGAGGTTGGCGTCAAGTTTGGCTTTATCTTGCGGCATAAGTTCCAATAATTTTCCATGGATTGCAACCGCGGTCTTGCGCGCGATCTCTGGCGACAACCAGAGGTGCATATTAAACTCACCGTGATGATGGTGATGTGCATCGGCATCCTGTTCTTCAGAATTTTCCGCTGCGTGTTCATCTTCATCTTCACCGCCGCTAATCAATAACGGTTTTACGCCGTCGATGTCGACCATAGCGAGATTTTTTTTGGCCGGAAGTTCAGATGCAGACTTCGCCATAAACGCTTCCATTTCAGGGCCAACCCAGACGACTAAATCCGCGTTTTTTAAGCGTTTTGCATCAGAGGGGCGCAGGGCATAATCGTGTTCAGAGGCACCATCTGGCAGCAGGACATCAACCGGGGTAACACCATCGGCAATGGCTGCGGCGATAAAACCGACCGGTTTTAATGAGGCGACGACGTTTGCCTTTGCAGGAAGAGTTAACGAAGCTGAAACAGCGAGGGCTGATAAGGCGAAAATTGCGCCTTTTTTATTATGTAACATATTGCGTCATTCCATCGTGACCATGAAGTGGAATGTGATATTATAACATTCGAAATTCTGTGCAACCTGTAAATACTATGACCTCACTTGTCACACTTGATAACGTTTCGATAAAATTTAACCAGCGCAACGTCTTATCGGGCGTCAGCCTGGCGTTGCAGCCTGGCCGTATTCTCACCCTGCTCGGGCCTAACGGCGCCGGTAAGTCTACGCTCGTCCGTGTGGTGCTGGGTTTGCTCGCCCCCACCAGCGGCACGGTTCAGCGCCATGCCGATCTGCGTATTGGCTATGTGCCACAGAAACTGCATATCGATCCGACGCTGCCGGTGACCGTCGAACGCTTTATGCGTCTGACCCGCGGAAGTAAACAGGCGGAGATCCTCCCCGCCCTGAAACGCGTGCAGGCGGGCCACTTACTCAACGCGCCGCTGCAGAAACTCTCGGGCGGCGAAACGCAGCGTGTGCTGCTGGCCCGCGCCCTGCTCAACCAGCCTCAGCTGCTGGTGCTGGACGAGCCGACGCAGGGGGTGGATGTCAACGGTCAGGTCGCCCTCTATGATCTGATCAATCAGCTGCGCGTTGAACTGAACTGCGGCGTGATGATGGTCTCTCACGACCTCCACCTGGTAATGGCCAAAACCGATGAAGTGCTCTGCCTGAATCACCACATCTGCTGTTCCGGTACCCCCGAAGCGGTGTCACAGCATCCCGAATTTATCGCCATGTTTGGTCCTCGCGGTGCGCAGGAGCTGGCGATTTACCGTCACCATCATAATCACCGTCACGACCTTCAGGGACGTATCGTTTTACGCAAAGGACAGGGTTCATCATGATTGAGTTGTTATTACCGGGCTGGATAGGCGGCGTGATGTTAGCGCTGGCTGCCGGTCCGCTGGGTTCGTTTGTCGTCTGGCGCAAGATGTCCTACTTCGGTGACACTCTGGCACACGCCTCCCTGCTCGGCGTCGCGTTTGGCCTGCTGTTTAACGTTAATCCTTACTATGCGGTCATTCTGGTGACGGTCTGCCTGGCGCTGGGTCTGGTCTGGCTGGAACGGCGCCCCCATCTGGCGATCGACACGCTGCTGGGGATCATGGCGCACAGCGCGCTGTCGCTGGGTCTGGTGGTCGTCAGCCTGATGAAGAATGTGCGCGTCGATCTGATGGCCTATCTGTTCGGCGATCTGCTGGCGGTGACGCCGGACGATCTCTGGATGATGGGCGGTGGCGTGGTGGTCGTGCTGCTGGTGATGGCATGGCAGTGGCGATCGCTGCTGTCGATGACCATCAGCCCGGAGCTGGCGCAGGTGGATGGCGTCAATATTCAGCGCACCCGGCTGATCCTGATGCTCATTACCGCACTGACCATCGGCGTCGCGATGAAGTTCGTGGGGGCGCTGATTATCACGTCGCTGCTGATCATACCGGCGGCGACCGCCCGGCGTTTTGTTCGTTCGCCGGAAGGCATGGCAGCCGTCGCGGTGGTGATCGGGGTCATCGCTGTAACCGGCGGGCTGACCTTCTCCGCGTTCTATGATACGCCAGCCGGCCCGTCAGTGGTGCTGTGCGCCGCCATCCTGTTTATCTTCAGCATGGTGCGCAAGCCCGCCGTTTAACTACTCTTCACGCGTAATGCCGAAGTGACGATAAGCATGCTGCGTGGCGAGACGGCCACGCGGTGTGCGCTGAATGAAGCCCTGCTGAATCAGGAAGGGTTCAATCACATCTTCGATGGTTTCGCGCTCTTCACCGATAGCGGCCGCCAGGTTGTCCAGTCCGACCGGCCCACCCATAAACTTATCAATAATGGCCAGCAGCAGCTTGCGGTCCATATAGTCGAAGCCTTCACTGTCCACATTGAGCATATCAAGCGCACTGCAGGAGACTTCACCGCTCATCTCACCGTTGGCCCGGACTTCGGCGAAGTCACGAACCCGGCGCAGCAGACGGTTGGCGATACGCGGCGTGCCGCGGGCGCGGCGGGCAATCTCTAACGCACCGTCATCACTCAGCGCCAGACCGAGACAGGCGGCGCTGCGGCCCACGATGTGCTGCAGATCCTTAACCTGATAGAACTCCAGCCGCTGCACAATGCCAAAGCGGTCGCGCAGTGGCGAGGTCAGAGAGCCGGCACGGGTGGTGGCACCAATCAGGGTAAACGGCGGCAGATCGAGCTTAATCGAACGCGCTGCCGGGCCTTCACCAATCATGATATCCAGCTGATAATCTTCCATCGCCGGATAGAGCACCTCTTCCACGACCGGCGAGAGGCGGTGGATTTCATCAATGAACAGCACGTCGTGCGGCTCAAGGTTGGTCAGCATCGCCGCCAGATCCCCGGCTTTTTCCAGTACCGGGCCGGAGGTGGTGCGCAGGTTAACACCCATCTCGTTAGCGACGATGTTCGCCAGGGTGGTTTTACCCAGCCCCGGCGGACCGAAGATCAGCAGATGATCAAGCGCATCACCGCGCAGCTGCGCGGCCTTGATGAAAATCTCCATCTGCTCACGCACCTGTGGCTGTCCGACATACTCATTCAGCAGCTTTGGCCGGATGGCGCGATCGATAATCTCTTCTTCGTTAACGCTGGCAGCGGAGACCAGACGGTCAGCTTCTATCATCACTTACCTCAAATGGCGGCGCGTAGCGCTTCGCGGATCAGGGTTTCACAATCCGCATCCGGTCGACCGACTTTACTGATCATACGGCTCGCTTCCTGCGGTTTATAACCCAGCGATACCAGCGCTGCAACCGCTTCCGCTTCCGCATCGTTGGTGTCCGCTTCCGGCCCTGGCGTGGTGAGTGTAAAGGCTGAATCACCGCCAAACAGGTCACCGTGCATCCCTTTAAAGCGGTCCTTCATCTCCACCACCAGACGCTCGGCGGTCTTTTTACCCACGCCGGGCAGTTTCACCAGCGACGCGATCTCCTCTTTTTCCACCGCGGTCACAAACTGCTGCGCCGACATGCCGGAGAGGATCGCCAGCGCCAGTTTTGGCCCGACGCCATTCACTTTGATCAGTTCGCGGAACAGCGTGCGCTCCTGCTTGCTGTTAAAACCAAACAGCAGCTGGGCATCTTCGCGCACCACAAAGTGGGTAAAAATCACCGCTTCGTGCTGAAGTTCAGGCAGCTCATAAAAACAGGTCATAGGCATGTAAATTTCATAGCCGACGCCGTGTGCCTCAAGCAGCACCAGTGGCGGCTGCTTTTCCAGAATGTTGCCCCGTAAACGACCTATCACCTGAATGCTTCCTTAACTTACGAATGTGGCGGATTTTATAACATAAAAAAGGCTGGATGAATATCCAGCCTGAGAGTGAGACGGTGCCGCGGCCGTTAAACGGATCGCAATCGTCCGCGCGTGAGTACCAGCTTGCTGTCACTCATCCGCGTCGCATTCTGTGCCACGTGACAGTGCGTAATCGCAATGGCCAGGGCATCAGCGGCATCCGCCTGCGGGTTTGCCGGTAACTTCAGCAGGGTCCGCACCATGTGCTGCACCTGGCTTTTCTCGGCGCTGCCGATGCCAACCACCGTCTGCTTAACCTGACGGGCGGCATATTCAAACACCGGCAGGTCGTGGTTGACCGCAGCAACAATCGCCGCACCGCGAGCCTGACCCAGCTTCAGCGCCGAGTCAGCATTCTTTGCCATAAATACCTGTTCAATGGCGAAGTAATCGGGTGCGAACTGGGTGATGATTTCGCAGACGCCCGCATAAATCAGCTTCAGGCGGGCGGGAAGCTCGGCGGTGTTGGTGCGGATACAGCCGCTGCCCAGGTAGGTGAGCTGGCGGCCAGTCTGACGAATAACCCCATAACCGGTGATGCGTGAGCCGGGATCGATACCCAGGATAATCGACATTACGCCTCTCCGGTTGAAGCGGTGATGGCCAACGCCATTACAGCGTTTCCGCCACCTCGTCGGAGATTTCACCGTTGTGATAAACCTCCTGAACATCGTCGCAGTCTTCCAGCATGTCGATCAGACGCAGCAGTTTCGGTGCGGTTTCCGCATCCATTTCCGCTTTGGTGGTCGGGATCATCGACACTTCTGCGGTATCCGCTTTCAGGCCGACGGCTTCCAGTGCATCACGCACGCTGCCCATCTCTTCCCATGCGGTGAAGACATCAATCGCGCCATCGTCGTAGCTGACCACATCTTCAGCACCCGCTTCCAGCGCCGCTTCCATGACCGCATCTTCATCCTGGCCTGGCGCATAGGAGATGACGCCTTTTTTGTTAAACAGGTAGGCCACGGAGCCGTCAGTTCCCAGGTTGCCGCCGGTTTTGGTGAAGGCGTGACGCACTTCGCCAACGGTACGGTTGCGGTTGTCACTGAGGCATTCAATCATAATGGCGGAGCCACCCGGACCGTACCCTTCATAGATGATGGTTTCCATGTTGGCGTTGTCATCGCCGCCCACACCGCGCGCGATGGCGCGATCCATGGTGTCACGCGTCATGTTGTTAGACAGTGCTTTATCCATCGCCGCACGCAGACGGGGGTTAGACCCCGGATCGCCGCCGCCCAGCTTGGCTGCCGTCACCAGTTCACGAATGATTTTGGTGAAGATTTTGCCGCGCTTCGCGTCCTGTGCCGCCTTACGGTGTTTGGTGTTAGCCCACTTACTGTGTCCTGCCATTTTCTCTTCTCTCCGATCTTTTACAGGGTGCGGGCGATCTGGCTGCGATCCTGTCCTCCGGCGTAGCTCAGACAGGTCGTAACCTGTCAGCCCGTGACGGGCGAGCCTGCGCGTCATCCTCGCGTTCAACCTGACGCGGGTGCCCTCTTGCTGGCGGGGAACATTGTCGCGGCGGCGATGACGCCCGACTGTTTAATAGTGTGGTGTCGTTGTGTTAACACTCACCCGATTCAACTTATCATCTCTCCGTCGCCGGAATAGCGTGCGGCGACAGGTTTTCAGGCGAACTCTTCGATTGCCTGGCGGTTACTCCATGAACGGGTCAATGCTGCCGCCTCCGCCGCTGCCAGCCAGCGAAAGGCCAGATGCTCGGTCAGCCTCACATCGCGCTCCGCTGGCAGTTGCAGGCGAAACCAGTGCTCGTGATTATGGGTGACATCCGGTGCATAGCGATGGCGGAAATGGGGAAAGATTTCAAAGTCGATTTGACGCTGACAATCTTCCATCTCCAGACGCTCAGCCAGCACATCAATACCGACCTCTTCATTCACTTCGCGACAGGCGGTCGCCAGCGGAGACTCACCCGGCTCCAGGCTGCCGGTGACCGACTGCCAGAACGCGGGATCGTCACGCCGCTGCAGCATCAACACCCGGCCAGTATCACGCGCCGAAATCACTACCAGCACTGAAACCGGGTGTTTATAGCCCATTATTTATTCTCAGGCTTTTCTTTTTTAACCACCTGAATGCCCAGCTCCAGCAGGGAAGCCGGGTTCGCTTCGCTTGGCGCTTCGGTCATCATACAGGCGGCAGCCGTGGTTTTCGGGAAGGCGATCACGTCACGGATGTTGTCGGTGCCGGTCAGCAGCATGGTCAGACGGTCCAGACCAAACGCCAGGCCCGCATGCGGCGGCGTACCGAACTTCAGCGCGTCCAGCAGGAAGCCAAACTTCTCACGCTGCTCATGCTCTTCAATACCCAGAATGCTGAACACCGTCTGCTGCATGTTGCCGTTGTGGATACGCACAGAACCGCCGCCCACTTCGTAACCATTGATCACCATGTCGTAGGCGTTCGCCACGGCACGGGTCGGATCGGCCGCCAGCTCTTCGGCGCTCATCTCTTTTGGCGCCGTGAACGGATGGTGCATCGCGGCCAGACCGCCCTCCTCGTCCTCTTCGAACATCGGGAAGTCGATTACCCACAGCGGTGCCCAGGCGTTCTCGTCGGTGAGGTTCAGCTCGCGACCCACTTTCAGGCGCAGAGCACCCAGTGCGTCAGCCACCACTCTGGCGCGGTCAGCACCAAAGAAGATGATGTCGCCATCCTGCGCGCCGGTACGGCTCAGGATGCCCTCAACGATCTCCGCAGTCAGGAATTTGGCAACCGGGCTCTGCACGCCCTCCAGTCCATTGGCACGAACATTGACCTTCATCCACGCCAGGCCTTTCGCCCCGTAAATCTCGACAAACTTGCCATACTCATCAATCTGCTTACGGCTCAGCTGTGCACCGGTCGGCACGCGCAGCGCAGCGACGCGGCCTTTTTCATCATTGGCCGGGCCAGAGAAGACCTGGAATTCGACGTTTTTCAGCAGGTCGCCTACGTCCACCAGCTCCATCGGGTTACGGAGGTCCGGCTTGTCGGAGCCGTAGCGGTGCATCGCTTCCGCAAAGGTCATCTGCGGGAACTCACCGAGATCCACACCCTTGACGTCCAGCCACAGGTTGCGAATCAGACGCTCCATGGTTTCACGCACCTGTGGCGCGGTCATGAATGAGGTTTCAACATCGATCTGGGTAAATTCAGGCTGACGATCGGCACGTAAATCTTCATCGCGGAAGCATTTCACGATCTGATAGTAGCGGTCAAAACCGGACATCATCAGCAGCTGTTTGAACAGCTGCGGTGACTGCGGCAGTGCATAGAATTTACCTTTGTGAACCCGGCTTGGCACCAGATAGTCACGCGCACCTTCCGGTGTCGCTTTGGTCAGCATCGGGGTTTCAATATCCAGGAAGCCTTCGTCATCCATAAAGCGACGCACAAAGCTGGTGATGCGGGCGCGGGTTTTCAGACGAGCCACCATCTCCGGGCGACGCAGATCCAGATAGCGATACTTCAGGCGCGCTTCTTCGCTGTTGGTCTGATTAGAGTCCAGCGGCAGGGGTTCAGAGCGGTTGATGATGGTCAGTTCCTGGGCGAACACTTCCACTTCACCGGTTGCCATGTCGCTGTTTTTGTTCTTCTCATCACGCGCACGCACGGTACCAGTAATCTGGATGCAGAATTCGTTACGCAGTTCAGAAGCCAGCTTAAACGCGTCCTGACGATCGGGATCGAAGAACACCTGTACGATGCCTTCACGGTCGCGCATGTCGATAAAAATCAGACTGCCCAGATCGCGACGGCGGTTTACCCAGCCGCAAAGCGTGACTTGCTGACCCACATGAGACAGATTGAGCTGTCCGCAATATTCTGTACGCATAACACTATCCTTTTAACTTCGCCGCTGCAGCTGACAGCATCCGGCCGCGTTACCTGATGCGATGCTGTCGCAAAAATGGCGGCCATTATAATGGAAAAAGCCAGGCAGGATAAACATATCCGCGCCAAAGCACCGATTTCCTCTGTGCATTTGCCCCCCAGCCTGAGCCTGACAGATAATAGGGTATCTTAACCGGCCGCGAGGAGCGCGCGTGACACTGCGTATTGGCCTGCCCCAGTGGCAGCACTCACACTGGAAACGCTGGGGCATTGAAAGCCTGGCGGACTATGCCCGCTATTTCCATTGTGTGGAGGGAAACACCACGCTGTATGCGCTGCCGAATGCCGAAACGGTGATGCGCTGGCGCGACATGACGCATGAGGCATTTCGCTTCTGCTTTAAGTTTCCCAACACCATCAGCCATCAGGCGGCGCTGCAGCACAGCGACGATCTGCTGACCGATTTTCTGCGCCTGATGGAGCCGCTGGCCGATCGCATCGGTCAGTACTGGCTGCAGCTGCCTGCCAGCTTCTCCCCGCCGCAGCTCGATGACCTGTGGCGTTTTCTCGACAGCCTGCCGCGCCGTTTTGATTACGGGGTGGAGGTGCGCCATCCCGCGTTCTTTGCCAAAGGCGAGGCGGAGCGGGCGCTGAACCGCGGCCTGCTGGCACGCGGCATCAATCGCGTGATGCTCGACAGCCGTCCGGTGCATGCTTCCACCTCACAGAGTCCGGCCGCGCTGGCCGCCCGGGCGCAGAAGCCGCGGGTGCCGCCCCACGCGCTGCGCACCGGTTCACAGCCGATGGTGCGCTTTATCGGCAGCGACAGCGTGGAAGAGAGTGTGCCGCTGTTTCAGATCTGGCGCAGCAAACTGGCCGAGTGGCAGCAGCAGGGTGACGCCATGCTGTTTCTGCACACGCCCGATATGGGCCAGGTTTTTCCACTGGTGCAGGCGCTGTGGCCGCAGCTGCAACAGATCGATCCGGCCATCGGTTACGGGCCAGACTGGCCGCAGCAGGCATCACTGTTTTAAACGCCATACGGGACAGCGTGCCGAACGCTGGATAGAATAGCCCCTCTTCTGAATGCGTACCGGAGTGACAATGATAAGCGCGTTATACGTGGTACTGGGTGCCTTACTAATCATGAAATTCACGCTGGACGTCGTGCGTTTCCGCCGTTTTTATCGCGTGGCGTATGGCGACGGCGGCTATCACGACCTGAAAATGGCGATTCGCATTCACGGTAACGCCATTGAAACCATTCCCCTGGCGCTGCTGCTGCTGGTCGTGATGGAGATGAACGGCGCCGATATCTGGATGGTGCACCTCACCGCACTGCTGTTTTTCATCGGCCGCTTTCTGCACGCCTGGGGATTACGCAACAGCGCAATGACCGGTCGCAAATATGGCATGATGCTGACGCTCTTTTCCCTCTGCGGCATGGTTATTTTTAACCTGATCTATCTCCCCTGGGATCTGGTGCTGTCGCTCCATTAAGCGGGGCGGGGTTAAGGGGTGCAGCCTGCCCCACTTTCTGCCAGAATAGCGCCCTTTCCGTCGTCTCTTCGGATTTTCGATATGTCTGACCGCGATCAACTCTTCTCAGCGCCCATTGCAAAACTGGGCGACTGGACTTTTGACGAGCGCGTGGCTGAAGTCTTTCCTGACATGATTCAGCGCTCGGTGCCTGGCTACTCCAACATCATTTCGATGATTGGCATGCTGGCAGAACGTTTTGTTACCCCGCAGAGCCGGGTGTATGACCTGGGCTGCTCACTGGGCGCAGCCACCCTGTCGGTGCGCCGCAACATTCATGTGCCGGGTTGTGAGATCATCGCGGTGGATAACTCGCCCGCGATGGTGGAGCGCTGCCGTCGTCATCTGGATGCCTTCCGCGCCGATACGCCGGTGACGGTGCTGGAAGCGGATATCCGCGATATTGAGATTGAGAACGCCTCGCTGGTGGTGCTCAACTTCACGTTACAGTTTCTGGAGCCGCCTGCGCGCCTGGCGCTGCTGACGAAAATCTGGCAGGGACTGAAACCGGGTGGCGCGCTGGTGCTGTCTGAGAAGTTCAGTTTTGAAGATGCGGAAGTTGGTGAGCTGTTATTTAACATGCATCACGACTTCAAGCGCGCCAACGGGTACAGCGAACTGGAAATCAGCCAGAAGCGCAGCATGCTGGAAAACGTGATGCTCACCGACAGCGTTGAAGCCCACAAAGCCCGCCTGAAGCAGGCCGGTTTCCCGCACGCCGAACTCTGGTTCCAGTGCTTTAATTTTGGTTCACTGGTGGCGTTGAAATGATCGACTTTGGCCGTTTTTATCAGCAAATTGCGGTAGGCCCGCTGGCGAAGTGGCTGGAAGTATTACCGGCTCAAATCAGCGAATGGCAGCGGGAAAACCTGCACGGTCACTTCCGGGACTGGTACAAGTCGCTGGAGTATCTGCCGCTGCTCGCGCCCCAGAAGCTGGACCTGCTGCACAGCGTCACCGCCGACCGTGATGACATCAGCGATCGTCATCGTCAGGGCATTGAAAAATTACTGCGTAACCTGATGCCGTGGCGCAAAGGGCCTTACTCCCTCTATGGCACGCACATCAACACCGAGTGGCGATCTGACTGGAAGTGGGAGCGCGTGTTGCCGCATATCTCCCCCCTGGCGGGCCGCACCGTGCTGGATGTGGGCTGTGGCAGCGGCTATCACATGTGGCGCATGATCGGTGCCGGTGCGCATCTGGTGGTCGGCATCGATCCGATGCAGCTCTTCCTGGTGCAGTTTGAAGCCGTGCGCAAGCTGCTCAATGACGATCGCCGGGCGCACATGCTGCCGCTGGGGATCGAGCAGTTACCGGCACTGCAGGCGTTTGATACCGTCTTCTCTATGGGCGTGCTCTATCATCGTCGCTCCCCGCTGGATCACCTGTTACAGCTCAAGAACCAGCTGGTCAGCGGCGGCGAGCTGGTGCTGGAAACGCTGGTGATTGAGGGCGATGTGAATCAGGTTCTGGTGCCCGGCGAGCGCTATGCCCAGATGCGCAACGTCTTCTTTATTCCGTCAGCCGAGGCCCTGAAGAGCTGGCTGGAAAAAAGCGGGTTTGTGGATGTGCGGATCGTTGATTTTGCCCGCACCACCACGGAAGAGCAGCGCCGGACCGACTGGATGACCAGCGAATCCCTGGCAGAGTTTCTCGACCCCGATGACGCCAGCAAAACGATTGAGGGCTACCCCGCTCCCCTGCGTGCCGTGCTGGTCGCCACCAAACCCTGACGTCTCAGCGGCGGGACAAGGCCAGTTTCGCCGCAAATCCAATAAACACGCAGCCGGTCAAACGATCCATCACCTTCAGCACCGCAGGTTTTTGCAGATGACCGGCGAAAAAGTGGCTGCCGCCAATCAGCACCGCATTCCAGACCAGCCCCAGCAGCATGTGAGCCAGCGCCATCAGGCTGCACCAGAGCGGCACTGACGCTCCGGCCGGAATGAACTGAGGCAGAAAGGTGACGTAAAAGACCCCCACTTTTGGATTCAGCAGGTTGCCCATCAATCCCCGACTGAAGCAGGCCAGATAGCCCTGCTGGCGAACCGCGGGCTGAGCTACAGCAGGCGACTGCTGGCGCGGGGTGACCAGCAACCGAATGCCCAGATAGCAGAGCCAGGCCGCGCCGATCCATTTCAGCAGGTTATAGGCAATCTCAGACGCCATCAGCAGCGCCCCCAGCCCCAGCCCGACTGCGATCCCCCAGAGCAGACAACCCAGCGTCACACCCAGCGCTGTCGCCCAGGCGCGCTGCCAGCCCTGTGCAATGGCCGTTCGCAGCACCAGCGCGGTGTCAAACCCAGGCGTGAGCGTCAGAATGGTTATCGCAAACAGAAATGAAAAGAGCGTGGCGCTCATAATGATTCTCCGTTGTTTCTCCCGGTAAGGGGTGTTCAGGCAGCTTAACAGCCCTGACAGCGTAATGCGCGGGATCACCTGCCATGCCGGGCGGATTGTGCCAGGCTGGATCGGGTCGGGCTATTCATATTAAGGAGACGTGATTATGAGTAAATTTATTTTTTCATCACCCCGTAAATATGTGCAGGGCGCAGGTGTACTGGACGAGCTGGGAACGTTGCTGACTGAACTGGGCGATCAGGCTTTTCTGGTGGCGGATGAGGTTGTCTGGAAGCTGATTGGTGAACGGACGCAACAGACGTTGCAGTCCGCGGGAGTGAAATTCAGCTGGCAGCAATTTAACGGCGAGGCCTCCAGCAATGAGATCACCCGTCTCAGTGCGCTGGCGAAGCGCCAGGGTTGTAACGTGATTGTCGGGCTGGGCGGCGGCAAAACGCTGGACACGGTTAAGGCGGTAGCGGACGAACTTCAGCAGCCGGTAGCCATCGTGCCGACCATTGCCTCTACCGATGCCCCCTGCAGCGCCCTGTCGGTCATCTACTCTGACAGTGGCGTATTTGAGAGCTATCGCTTCTACAGCAAAAACCCTGATTTGGTGCTGGTGGATACGGCTGTCTGCGCCAGTGCGCCTGCGCGACTCTTTGCCTCTGGCATTGCCGATGGGCTGGCCACCTGGGTTGAAGCGCAGGCCGTGGCGCGTTCCCATGCGAAATCAATGGTCAATGGCGATCCGACCCTTGCCGGACTGGCGATTGCCCGTGCCTGCGAAGAAACACTGCTCAAGTGGGGTTACAGCGCCTATATCGCCGTGAGCGAAAAACGGGTCACGCCCGCCGTGGAAGCGGTGGTTGAGGCGAATACGCTGCTCTCAGGACTGGGCTTTGAAAACGGCGGGCTGGCAGCCGCTCACGCCATTCACAATGGTTTTACCGCCATTGATGGTGACATTCATCATCTGACCCACGGCGAAAAAGTTGCCTATGGCACACTGACGCAGATGGTGCTTGAGCAGCGTCCGGACGAGGAAATTGCGCGCTACATCCGTTTCTATCGCTCTATCAACATGCCGACCACGCTTCGGGAGATGCATCTTGAAAATGAAAGCTGGGAGAATCTGGTGAAAGTGGGCGCTCTGGCCAACAGTGAGGGGGATACGCTGAAAAACCTGAATCCTCATCTGTCACCGGAAGATATTGCCAACGCCCTGCTGGCGCTGGATGCCTTTAGTCAGACAGTGAAATAAGCCGCCAACGGGCGATGATCCGATCGCCCGTTACTCCTCCGCCGCAGGATGATCCCAGTACTCATATTTATAGGCAGAACTGAGGTGGCGTTCGATGGTGCCGCGCGTGAAGATTTCGGTCTCATGCAGGTAGCTCAGCGTGCAGTTACCGACCTCATCCCATGACTGGCACTCGTCCACCGAGCGGATGGTGCTCAGCGGCGTGGTGGCCGTGCCGTTCAGACGCACTTCACGCCATTGCGGATCGTAGGTGTAGTTATCCGTGCTGCGGGCGGAAGTGGTGCGCGTCACCAGTCCCTTTGGATTCCAGTGATAGTGAAACTCGCCGTTGGTCGTCGGGTCGCTGCCGCGCGCCACGCTCTTCTCCAGGCGCAACTGGCGATCATAGCGATAGGTCGTGTCGGTAAAACCGCTTTTTCCCATGCTGATAAATTTATCAGAGGCGCTGGTGATATTGCCATGCTCCCCTTTTTGCCAGTTGATCGTCCCCTGTCGGTTGTCGACCACGACTTCCTTGCCCTCTTTCAGCACTTTCACCATCCAGGCATATTCCGCCACCCAGCCGCCCTGCACTCTGGCAATGTGCTGCTCCATACTGAGGATAACGTTGCGCTCATTTTTGTCATAGCTGACGTCAGCCACGGTCAGGTCGCCGCAGGCGTCAAACTGGCCCAGCACCCGCTTTTGAGAATTCACATCCTTACCAAATTCCCCCGCAATCACCTGCTTCACTGCGCCTTTGGCATTGCCGCCGAGCAGAATCAGGTTATTGCTGTTGGTGATGGTTGTGCTCTGCGGCCGGCATGCGCTGGCCGCCACGCTGCCACTGCACAGCGCAGTCAGCAACAGGATGAGAGCGGCACTCTGATTGCGATTCATAGGGTCAGTTCCGGGCAACGTTGCTGTAAGTGTAAACCCTGCCGTGAAAAACAGCGGCAACCGGTGACGAATTGAAGCTGCCGCCCGAAGTTATGCCTGAAGCGGTGCGGTGATCTAAGCGTAACGGATAGCGCGGCGGCTTGCGTGGCTCTCTGCGGTAAAAGTCCCGGATGGCAGTGAATAATTCATCTGAACGACGGCTGCGCATTGTGCGGGTAGTCTACCCGGCTGATCGGCTTTAAGGGATATGAAAACACGCTGAAGCGGCGGCACGTATTTTCCTCATCCGGATTCAGTAGGGAAAGCGAGGGAGCCATTCCGTATCAAGCTGGATAGCAAGTATTGGGCTGAAAACCGTCAGACAGTTATTTTCAGGCTGTCGCTAGAATCGCCTCTGGCAGGGCTCAACACTTTTGCGTTGCTTAACGGAATTATTTATATTTACTCCAGCTTTTTGTCCAAACCGATACTGCCGTCTGTCTGTATTACTCATCATGTCGGGTTTATAACGCACGGAGAAAGGAATCATGGCGCGTAATATTGCCCCCGGATATTGTGTTGTGAATACTTCTGGGTCCGGGGGCGTTGCCTGTGCTGCAGTGGGTTCGCTAGTCGGCGGGACCGCTGCAAGTGCAGCAAACGATTATTTTATGGATATGTGGTTAAAATAAAATGGAAAATAGGCTTTTTTATCTCGCTATGGGCTCTGCCCTTGTGCCTTTATTTATTACCATTATACAGTTCGTGATTTTTTCCATTAACAAAGAGAAATATGAATCTTTGTTATCTTTTTACCATGTTGCCAGGTTTGAATTACCACCCCTTTACAGGTTTTATGGGTCTATGGGTTTTTTGGGGTCGTTTGGCATGTCCTATTTCTTCTCAAGACTCAAAAAAGGAAAAAAGGTCATTTTTCAGCCCAGACAACACGTTGCTTTTACCGAGCATCTGAAAGGCATGAACTACAACCTCACTGGATGGATTGATAATTACTATTACCTTTCACTCTTATCGCTGTTTTTGTATGCCGTTTTTTTAATAATTTCTTTAGTGAAAGCTATCATCACACAATTCTGAAACCCGCCTTTATCAGACGCAAAAAGAGCCAGAAAGTCATACGTGTAATACATAGTCCTGGCCTTACTTGTACAGACTATCCAGCCAGAGACAGGTAGTGCGTTTTAAAGAAACCTCAGGCTTTTACAAAACCTGAGCCGATGCTGATTTGATCCTAAACCTTAATTTCAGACAAAAAGAACCCCAGCAAGCATACTGGGGTTTGGTACTTGCAAACACCACGTCAATGATCGGCGTGCTGCGCGGCAAAATCTGTTGTAGCTCAGGCGACCCGGACGCTGCTCATCTGCATCACGCTTTTCATCGCCTCAACCACATCGCCGTCGACGCAGTAGCGGCTGAACTCGTCGGTTTCGGCTTCTGAACACATAGAAACACCCGCTTTGCGGTAGCGCATCGGCGAGGCCATCAGGCGGCTGGCCGAGCTGTGCACTTCGCGAATGCCCATATCGAGAAACTTTTGCAGGTTGCTGAGACGTACCCCGGCACCCGCCATAATAGTAGGACCCGTGCTGGTCTCATTAAGTTCCCGGAGTAATGCAATTCCGTTTTCGGCGCTCTGCTGCTGCCCGGAGGTCAGAATCCGTGCCACCCCCAGATCGGTTAATGTTTCCAGGGCGCGCTTAGGGCTGTGACAGAGATCGAAGGCCCGATGAAAGGTGACGCTCAGGCCGTCACACAGCGCCATAATCTGACGCATCTGCCCCTGATGGATGTGGGCATCTTCATCCAGCATACCAATCACCAGCCCCGGGAAACCGAGTTCACGGATCAGCGCCACGTCCGATTTCATCGCTTCAAATTCACGTGCGGTGTAACAAAAATCGCCCCCGCGTGGCCGGACAATAGGATGAACCGGAATCGAAACCGCCTGACGGGCCGCCTTCAGCATCCCCGCAGACGGGGTCAGACCGCCTTCGCGCGGGGCGGCACAGAGTTCAACCCGATCGGCACCCGCCTGTTGTGCGGTCACGGCGCAGTCCACGCCATAGCAGCAAATTTCCAGTGTGGTCATTCTCTTCTCCTTTACATGACTCTGGTTCAAGGCAGATTCATCAGTTAGTCTGGCTGCTGGAATGAGTTTACCGGGAAAGTTAACTATGGCATTCAATTTCGACCAACGGATAGACCGCCGTCACAGCGATAGTCTCAAATGGAACAAATATGCGGACCAGGACATTCTGCCGTTGTGGGTCGCGGATACCGATTTCCGATCGCCGGATTGCATCATCAACGCGATAAAAGCCCGTGCCGAACATGGGATTTTTGGTTACGGCGACACGCCCGTTGAGTTTATCGACAGCGCGATCGCCTGGCTTGCCTCACGCTATCAGTGGCACGTAAATCCGGAGTGGATTGTGGTACTGCCCGGCGTGGTGAGCGGGCTGAACCTGGCTGTCCGTGCCTTTACGGCCTCAGACGAACGCACGATAGCGCCGACCCCGATTTATCCCCCGTTTCGCGGGGCGTCAAAGCTGGCGGAGCGCACTCAGCTGAATCTGCCGCTGACCCTGAACGCGGGACGCTGGCTGCTCGATCTGACGGCAGCT
Source organism: Pantoea sp. M_10 (assembly GCF_008631515.1). NCBI lineage: Bacteria > Pseudomonadati > Pseudomonadota > Gammaproteobacteria > Enterobacterales > Erwiniaceae > Pantoea > Pantoea sp. M_10. Next base: position 49,851 of record NZ_VWUL01000012.1, read on the forward strand.
GAGGGTGAGATGACGGGCAGCGAGCGGCTGTTAATGCTCTGCAATCCGCAGAATCCGGGCGGCACCGTCTATCGCCGGGATGAACTGCTGGCGCAGCTCGCCTTTGCGCAGAAGCACGATTTGATTGTCTGCTCTGACGAGATCCACAGCGATCTGCTGCTGGAGCCGGGTGTTCAGCACATCCCGTTTGCCAGCCTGAGCGAAGATGCCGCGCAGCGCAGCGTAACCCTGATGTCGCCGTCCAAAACCTTTAATATTGCCGGGCTTGGCGCATCCATCGCCATTATTCCGAACCCCGAACTGCGCGCGCGCTTTACGCGGTTGCGGCGCGGCATTGTGCCTGACGTCGATATTCTGGCGATTACGGCAGCGGCGGCGGCATGGCGCGAGGGTGAATCCTGGCTGGACGCGCAGAACCTCTACCTGCGCAGCAACCGCGACTGGCTGGTGTCGCAGGTCAATAAAATGACCGGTCTGTCACTCGCCGCGCCGGAAGCCACCTACCTGGCCTGGATCGACGCCAGCGAACTGGGCGTCGCCAGCCCGGCGCTCTACTTCGAAAAACACGGTCTGGGTTTAACCGCAGGCCGGGAATTTGGCAATGACCAGTTTGTCCGGCTCAATTTCGGCTGCACGCGCGCGCTGCTTGACGAGGCGGTCGCCCGCCTGAAACGCGCGGTCGCCGCCCGGATTTAGTTCTGCTCGCTGGCGACAATCTCTTCCAGTCGCCACGGATGAAACTTGATTGTCGTCTGTCCATCCGTCACCGCCAGCGTCGGATTGGGCAGACGCTCATTCTCTCCCTTCGGCGCGCTGGTTTTAAACGAAATGCCCGGCTGCGTCAGTGCCGCGTCAGAGAGTAAGGCCATTGCGCGCATGCCCAGCGACTCCGGATCGCCGCGTAACACGACCTCAACGTGTTCCCAGCCTTCATGGCGATAGCGCTTTTCACCCGGCCACGGCAGTTCCACCACATCAATCTGACACCCTGCCACGGTTAAGGGTTGATCGAGCTTAAACAGACAAATCGGTCGCCCGTTGATGACGGCGGAGGAAAATTCTGTGCCCATCTGCTGCAGACCCTTCTGCCAGCGTGCCGCCGTGGTGTCCTGATGACAGCGCACCGCAATATGGTCGATTTCGTGATCGCAAAGAGACAAACCCAGGCGCTGCGCAAAGTTTTGCAACGATTCTTCAAAACGCTCTAAATCTGACTTTAAATCATCCAATTCTGCCGGAAAAGTATGCTTCACAACCCTTATTCCTCTCTCTTTATTTAACTTTTGTGACCAGTCTGCTTTATTGTGCGCCGGGAGTTAAGCGTAATAAATGATAAGATTCATCTTATTTGACCGGAAATTTAACGCAAAACCGCATAATAACATCTTTCATTTCGGATTTATCTCCTGTTTAGGACCATGAGTTCCTTGATGAACTTATATTAAATATATGATTAAATTAGACTTCTTTATTACAATAAGATAACTCTCATTTCAACCTCAATCAATTGCAGCTCTCCCTGCCTTCCTATAAATTTGACCTAACACAACCAAAAGGAATGGCTCTATGTCTATGCTCATCGTTGTCGCTGTCCTGATCGCACTGATGGGATTTGCAATTTCCCGCCACTGGAAGGTGCGTGAAGATAAAAGCGTTAAGAACCCCCGCCGTCATCTGAGACGTCGTTAATGCCTCCGGGAAACATCTTCTCTGGCTCTGTTTCCCCGCTTCATCCAGCTACTGACGCCCACTGACATTTCACGTATACTTTCCCCCTCATTTTTTTCCGTTTTGTCTGCCTCATCCGTTTCTGCCCGTCCGTGACGCGATGCTGTCAGGCAAGATGATGACAGTCCGGCTTAGCAGGCTCGGGCGTTGTTCAGCTTATGAAGGTAACTCGGTGAATATTCAGGCACTTCTTTCCGCAAAAGTCAGTCAGGCAATGGTTTTAGCCGGCGCACCCGCCGATTGCGAACCGCAGGTTCGTCAGTCCGCCAGGGTCCAGTTTGGAGACTATCAGGCCAACGGTATTATGGCCGTGGCGAAAAAGCTGGGACAGGCTCCGCGACAATTAGCGGAAGCGGTGATCCAGCATCTCGACCTGACCGGCATCGCCAGCAAAGTCGAAATCGCCGGACCGGGCTTCATCAATATTTTCCTTGATCACGCCTGGCTGGCGAAGCATGTCCGTGAAGCCCTGAGTCTGCCGCGTCTGGGCGTGCAGCTGGCTGAGCCTCAGACGATCGTGGTCGACTACTCTGCGCCTAACGTCGCCAAAGAGATGCACGTGGGCCACGTCCGTTCCACCATCATTGGTGATGCCGCCGTTCGTACGCTGGAGTTTCTCGGCCATCGGGTGATCCGTGCGAACCACGTCGGGGACTGGGGCACTCAGTTCGGCATGCTGATCGCGTTCCTGGAAAAGCAGCAGAACGAGAACCACGCAGAGATGGCGCTGGCCGATCTCGAAGCCTTCTACCGTGAAGCCAAGCGCACCTATGACGAAGATCCTGAGTTTGCCGAGCGTGCACGCAGCTACGTGGTGAAATTACAGGGTGGCGATCCTTACTGCCGTGAGATGTGGAAGAAGCTGGTCGACATCACGATGAGTCAGAACCAGAAGATTTATGACCGCATGAACGTCACCCTGACCCGCGACGATGTGATGGGTGAGAGTCTTTACAACGATATGCTGCGTGGCATCGTGGCTGACCTGAAACAGAAAGGGTTAGCCGTCGAGAGTGAAGGCGCGACCGTGGTGTTCCTGGATGAGTTCCAGAACAAAGAAGGTGAGCCGATGGGCGTCATCATCCAGAAGAAGGATGGTGGCTACCTCTACACCACGACCGATATCGCCTGTGCGAAATATCGTTATGAGACCCTGAAAGCTGACCGTGTTCTTTACTACATTGACTCCCGTCAGCATCAGCACCTGGTGCAGGCCTGGACTATCGTGCGTAAAGCCGGTTATGTTCCGGAGTCGGTGCCGCTCGAACACCATGCCTTTGGCATGATGCTGGGCAAAGATGGCCGTCCGTTCAAAACCCGCAGCGGTGGCACCATCAAGCTTTCCGACCTTCTGGATGAAGCTTATCAGCGTGCTTACACGCTGGTGCGCGAGAAGAACCCGGAGATGAGCGAAGCGGAAGTCAAAACGCTGGCGGAAGTGGTCGGGATCAGCGCGGTGAAATATGCTGACCTTTCCAAGAGCCGCACCACCGACTACATCTTCGACTGGGACAACATGCTGGCCTTCGAAGGTAACACGGCGCCCTACATGCAGTATGCCTACACCCGCGTACTCTCGGTGTTCCGCAAGGCGGGTATTGATGCCGGTTCGCTGGATGCAGAGATTGTCATCAGCGAAGAGCGCGAAGCCCAGCTGGCGACCCGCCTGCTGCAGTTCGAAGAGATCATCACTCAGGTTGCCCGTGACGGCACTCCCCATGTGATGTGTGCCTATCTCTACGATCTGGCCGGTCTTTTCTCCGGCTTCTACGAGCACTGCCCGATCCTGACGGCAGAATCAGAGTCAACCCGCCTGAGCCGGCTGCAGCTGGCTGCGCTGACCGCGAAGACGCTGAAGCAGGGTCTGGATACGCTGGGCATCGACACCGTCGAGCGCATGTAATCGTCGCGGCGGAGAGGGCCTTCCCTCTCCGCCGCTGACCGCTCCTGTCTTATTCCCCCTTCTCTGAGTGGCAGAACGACCTCATGGCTGTAGCAGCGCATCTCATCAGCCGTCACCTTCCTGCGGTAAAGCAGTTGCAATGCTTTCTGGCGGTCGCGCATGAGCTTAACTTTCGCCGGGCCGCCGAACGCCTCAGAATGACGCAGCCTCCCCTGACCCGCCAGATTCAGAGTCTGGAAGATCTGCTGGGGCAGCCCCTCTTCAACCGGACGCCCCATGAGGTGACGCTCACCGAAGCCGGGCAGGCCCTGGTTGCTAAAGCGGAAGCGATCCTCATCGCCCTCGAAGCCTTAACCCAGGATGCGGGCCCTGTTGCCTCGCGCCTGCGTATCGGCGTAACCCGAACGCTGAACTTTGAAGCTATCACGCCGCTTAACCAGCAGCTCGTGGCACTTCATGCCAGTGAAGAGATGGAGATGCCCAGCCTGACCTCCGCGCAGCTGCTGCAGAACCTGGCCCGAAACACGCTCGATTTAATCCTCACCGGAGAAAAAGGCGCGGAGGCTGATGAGGCCGTCCACTACGCCTGGGTTTACCGCGAGCCGCTGCTGGTCGTCCTGCCCGCCTCCCATCCTGCCGCACGGGCGGAACAGGTTTCGCCTGAGGCCGTGGCTGACCTGCCCCTGTTCTGGTTCGCGCGCAGTGCCAATCCGCTGTTCTACGACAAATGTGAGCGCTACTTCGCCACGCTTCGCGTAGCGCTGAAACGGCAGCGGGAGCCGGAAGATTCACTGCTGATGCTGTCGCATATCGCCAGAGGCAAGGGTTTCGCCCTGATGCCCCGCTCAAAATGTACCTTCAATCAGACCGGACTCTGCTACCGGCCGCTGAGCGAACGCGCGGCCCGGCACCTGGCAATTGATGTTTATGCTGCTATCCGTGCCGATGAAAAAAACGAGGCGGTTCTCACAGCGCTGGAAAAATTATCCACTCAAAAGTAAGCCATCCCTTAAAAACAGCCGCACTTCATCGGCGAAAATATATTTACGCTGCTCTCAAAAAGAAGCGTTAATTACCCATTCCCGCCGTTTTCAGTTGTGCAATTAATAACCTCCTCCGTCGCTTATCCGCTTATTTATTCACCTGCCTGATACCTTTCTGGTATTGCCAGAACAGCAATTCATGGCTGTCGGCATGAGTGAAACAATGGCGGCTCACTCACGAGGAGAGACAATGAAAACACGCACGTTATCTCAGGGGCTGGAGGTCAGCGCGATCGGTTATGGCGCAATGGGGCTGAGCGAATTTTATGGTCATACCGACGACCGCCACGCCCTGCAGCTGCTTAACCAGCTACGCGAAACCGGCATCACCTTTATCGACACCGCCGATCTTTATGGCCGTGGCCACAACGAGCAATTGATCGGACAGTTTCTCGCCGGGCTGAGCCAGGCTGACCGGCAGACATTTACCGTCGCCACCAAATGTGGCATCGCCCGGCCAGCGGATGAGGCCTATGCCCGCACCATCAATAATGAGCCGGACTACATTATCCGCAGCTGCCACGCGTCGCTGAAACGGCTGGGCGTTGAGCGCATCGACCTGTTCTATCTGCATCGTATCAGTCCGGCGACACCGATTGAGGAGAGCATGGCGTGCCTCAGCAGTCTGGTGCAGCAGGGCAAGATTGCACAGATTGGATTGTGCGAAGCCTCCGCCGCCACGCTGAAGCGGGCGCATGCCGTGCACCCTCTGGCGGCATTACAGACGGAGTATTCACTCTGGACGCGGGACATTGAGGCGGCGATCCTGCCAATGGTGAAACAGCTCGGCATCGGACTGGTGCCCTACTCGCCGCTGGGCAGAGGTTTTCTTACCGGTAAATACCGTAACAACAGCGATTTTACTGAAGGCGACTTCCGCAAAAATAATGACCGCTTCCAGCAACAAAATCTCGACCACAATCTCAGCCTTCTTCACGCGATCGCGCCGCTGGCTGAGAAATATCACGCCACCAGCGGGCAGATTGCGCTGGCGTGGTTACTGGCTCAGTATGAAAAAGTGGTGCCGATTCCGGGCACGAAGCAGCTCGTCTGGCTCCATGAAAATGCCGGAGCCGCAGAGATTGAACTGGAAGAGGCCGATGTCCGGCTGCTGAATGGCCTGCATCAGCAGATTGAGGTCAAAGGTGGCCGCTACTCTGAGGAGGGAATGAAGGGGGTAAATGGCTGACCCTGATTAGCACTTGCGCACTGTGCAACGGTGCGCTAAGCTAATTTCAACATGATACAGGGAGGTCATGATGTGGCAACGTTAAGGAACATCGACAGTTTCAGGGATGAATGGCTCAGAGACTTTTTTTTATATGGGAAACATTCCGGAAAAATCCCGATGACACTCTCATCAGCCCTGGCCAGAAAGCTCGATATTATTAATGCCGCGGTAAACTATCAGGATCTGAGATCACCACCAGGCAATCGTTATGAGGAGCTGAACCCACCTCTGAAAGGATATGCGGCAATCAGAGTCAATGAGCAATACCGGCTGATTTTCAAATGGATCGACGGTAAGGCTGTTGATCTTTATCTGGACCCGCATAGCTACAAAAAACACAAATGATGATCACCAGACATCCTGATGTCGGACGCTGCCACCCTGCCGGCAGCATCATCAGACGCTGAAAGAGAGGAAGAGAGCAACGATATGAATCAGGCGACCCGAAAACCGACTACTGTTGGCGACGTATTACTTTACGAATACCTGGAGCCAGCTGGCCTGAAAATCCTTGATTTAGCAGAGATGCTGAAGGTACACCGTAACACCGTCAGCGCTCTGGTGAACAATAACAGGAAGCTGACACCGGATATGGCTTTCAGACTGGCTGCGGCCTTTGAGACCAGTGTGGAGTTCTGGCTTAACCTGCAGAACAGTGTTGATGTCTGGGAAGTGATGCACGATGCACGCGCTCAGGAGGAGATCAGTCGCGTAACCCCGCTGAAGACGTTTCTGGCGCAGAAAGAGAATCAGGTGGCGTGAAAGTGAAGAACGTCGCCCTGACGGCGCGTTTACAGGCAAATCTTTCAACGGACACCAGGGCCGCGCTGAGCGCGCCCTGATATCACATCACGCGGATCTCAGGCCTCTTTCAGGCTCTCCGGTGACCGCCCTACTCGTAGTTGACCATCACTTCGCTGCTGACCACCCGCAAACCTGGCGGCAGCGCCCCGCTTCCGGCAAAACCAAACACCATATGCAGCGGTTCATCGGCACTCAGATGGGCCAGCCCGCGCGTCACACCGCTGGCCCCCTCCAGCGTTGCGCAGCGCTGCACGCCGCAGAGCCGCACCTCCAGACCGGAAGGCGCCGGCCGGCTCAGCTCATAACGCCAGCTGATTACGCTGACCTCACCGCCGACACCGGTGGGGGGCGTCAGCGGCTGCGACCGCATCCAGCTGCCCCGGTTTGCCAGCGGTGGCCCGCTGGCACTGCCACTCCAGGCCCCGCCGGCCGCCTGTGCCATCAGCGGCAGCAGCAACAACAGAGCAATTGGCCAGCGCATTATTTGCCTCCGATAGTGGCGGTCATGCGGATCTGGCGGTTGTCGCTCAGCTCCAGATTTGAAATTACCACCAGCTGTGGCAGGTTGCGGCGCAGGAAACGCGCCAGCAGCGCACGCAGCGGATGATTGACCAGCAGCACCGGTGGCGCGCCCAGCATCTCCTGACGCTGCAACGCCGCCTGTGCCTGGCTTAACAGCCGATCGGCCAGCCCCGGCTCCAGCCCGCCGCCGCCCTGCAGGGCCTGCAGCAACAGCCGCTCCAGCGTCGAGTCCAGCCCGATCACCTGCACCTCATCATTACCCGGGAACCACTGCTGGGTAATCGCACGGCCCAGCGCTACACGAACGACGCTGGTCAGCTCCTGCGGATCGCTCTGCACCGGCGCATGCTCCGCCAGCGTTTCAATGATGGTTCGCATATCGCGAATCGACACCCGCTCAACCAGCAGGTTCTGCAACACTTTATGCAGCGTCGTCAGCGTGATCACACCCGGCACCAGATCTTCGGTCAGCTTCGGCATCTCCTGCGTCACCCGATCCAGCAACTGCTGCGCTTCCTGACGACCAAACAGCTCGCTGGCGTACTGACCAATCAGGTGATTCAGGTGGGTCGCGACGACGGTACTGGCTTCCACTACGGTAAAGCCCTGAATCTGCGCCTGCTCTTTCAGCGCGCTGTCAATCCAGACCGCCGCCAGGCCAAAGGCGGGATCGACCGTGGCTTCACCCGGCAGCGAGCCAGCCGCCGTGCCTGGGTTGATCGCCATCCAGCGGCCAGGGTACGCATCCCCGCTGCCAATCTCCACCCCTTTCATCAGAATGCGGTAGCGTGCAGGCGGCAGCTCCATATTGTCGCGAATGTGCACGACCGGCGGCAGGAAACCGACATCCTGAGCGACCTTCTTACGGATACTGCGGATACGCCCCAGCAGCTCGCCATTTTGCTGATGATCGACCATCGGAATCAGGCGGTAGCCCACTTCCATGCCCAGCGTGTCTTCCAGCTGCACATCGGTCCAGGAGGCTTCCGTGGTAGCAGGCGTGTCCGCCGCCGCTTTGTTACTGATGCTGCCTGCACTGTCCACTTTCTTCTTCGGCTGCATTTCGCGGCCGCGCAGCCACCAGGCCAGACCCAGTAAGGCCGCGGTAAACAGCAGGAAGACAAAGTTAGGCATGCCCGGCACCAGGCCCAGCAGACCGATTACCCCGGCGCTGAGCATCAGCACGCGCGGATCTTTGAACAGCTGGGTGACCATCTGCTCGCCCACATCCTGATCGGTGGCGACGCGCGTAACGATAACACCGGCCGCGGTGGAGATAACCAGCGCCGGGATCTGAGCGACCAGACCATCACCGATGGTCAGCAGGGTATAGGTTTCTGCGGCATGACCCACATCCATACCGTGCTGCACCACGCCGACCAGCAGGCCGCCGATGACGTTAATCACCATGATCATGATGCCTGCGATGGCATCCCCGCGAACGAACTTACTGGCACCGTCCATCGAGCCATAAAAGTCCGCTTCCTGGGTCACTTCCGCACGGCGACGCTTGGCCTCATCTTCGCCGATCAGACCGGCGTTGAGGTCGGCATCGATTGCCATCTGCTTACCGGGCATCCCGTCCAGCACAAAGCGCGCGCCAACTTCCGCGATACGCCCGGCACCCTTGGTAATAACCATGAAGTTGATGATGACGAGGATGATAAACACCACAATACCGATGGCGAAGTTTCCGCCCACCAGGAAGTGGCCGAACGCTTCCACCACCTGCCCCGCCGCCGCGGCCCCCGTGTGTCCTTCCATCAGGATGATACGGGTCGATGCGACGTTGAGCGCCAGGCGCAGCAGCGTAGAGAAGAGCAGGATGGTCGGGAATGCCGCAAACTCCAGGGTCCGCTGGGTGAACATCGACACCAGCAGGATCATGATTGACAGCGCAATGTTAAAGGTAAACAGCAGATCGAGGATGAATGGCGGTAAAGGCAGCACCATCATCGACAGGATCATCAGGATCAGCACCGGACCTGCCAGCACCTGCCACTGCATCTCTTTAAAGTTGCCCGGTAAACGTAGTTTTGCGGCCAGGTTGTTAGCCATCGTTTTTGCTCTCTCCTGCAAAGTCCATCTCTGCCGGAACCGGCAGGTTTTTTGGTTTGGCTGGGATCAGGCCGCCTTCACGCTTCCAGCGGCGTGACTGCCAGACCCATGCCAGTACCTCTGCCACGGCAGCATAAAGCGCGCCGGGGATGTGCTGACCAATCTCAGTGTGTCGATACAAGGCACGCGCCAGCGGCGGTGCTTCCAGAACCGGGATGCGGTGCTCTGCGCCCAGTTCACGAATTCTCAGGGCTATCTCGCCTGCGCCTTTGGCGACGACTTTTGGCGCACTCATCTTCTTCTCGTTGTACTGCAGCGCCACCGAGTAGTGCGTCGGGTTGGTGACGATAACGTCAGCTTTCGGCACATCCGCCATCATGCGGCGGCGCGCGGCGGCACGCATCTGCTGGCGGATACGCCCCTTAACGTGCGGGTCACCCTCCTGCTGCTTATGCTCGTCGCGGATCTCCTGCATCGACATCTTCAGCTTTTTGAAGTGGCTGTAGAGCTGCCAGAAGACGTCATACCCCACCATCGGCACCAGCCCCAGCATCACCAGCGAACAGCAGACGGCGATCATCTCCATGCCGTGGATTAGCGCGTTAATCGGGGCTTCGCTGATCAGCCGCAGCATTTCCGGCCAGTGGCTCCAGATGTACCACCAGCCCACGGCACCGACGAGAATGGTTTTGAGCACGCCTTTAAACAGTTCGGTCCAGGCCTGAGCGGCAAACATCCGCTTGAAACCGGCCATCGGACTCAGTTTTTTCAGGTCGAACTTGATCGATTTGCCGCTGAACACGATACCGCCCAGCAGCATGGGGGCGGCAATCGCCACCAGCACCAGCCCGCCCATCAGGGGCAGCAGCGCCATCAGCGCCTGCGTGATCAGTCCGCCGATGTGGCTGACAATGATTTTGTCATCTCTGACCATGCCATGATCAAAGCGGAGGCCGGTGGCCACCATCGCGGCCAGCCGGTGCGCCATCATGTTGCCGCCTACCCACAGGATCATGATGCCGGCCAGCAGCATCAGTAATGACGTCAGTTCGCGCGAACGCGGAATCTGGCCCTCTTCACGCGCTTTCTCAAGTCGGTGGGCCGTGGGCGATTCTGTTTTGTCTTCGTCGCTTTCTTCAGCCACGACAAACCTCAGCTGGCAGGAATTCTGAGCATAGGATGCCAAATCTGGCTTAAGTCAAAGCGGAGATAAGATGGGGAAAAAGGGCGTTCTTTCGGGGATGAATCTGGCAATGGGGAACGGGGCCACCGGAGGGTGACCCTGTTTTGCGGCAGTACAGCGCTGTTGCCCGCCCGCAGGCGGACAACATCGGGTCAGAACCCTAAGCTGTCCAGCAGGTCATCAACCTGATCCTGGTTCGCCACCACGCCCGGAGCATCGGCGTGGATCTGCGGCCCGTTCAGCAGGCTGGTGCCTTCCTGGCGCTTCTCTGCGCTGACTTCCGGCATGTTCTCCAGCAGCACCATCAACAGCTGGCGCTCAATCTCCTGGATCACATCCATCATGCGCTTGATCACCTGACCGGTCAGATCCTGGAAATCCTGCGCCATCATGATGGCCAGCAGCTGTTTGTTGGTGAAGGAGGTATGCTCTGGCACAGCGTCGAGGAATGCGCGCGTATCCGTCACCAACTCCCGCGCATCACCCAGTTCAATCGGGTTCTCAAACCACTCATCCCAACGCCCTTTCAGCTGAGTTGCCCCGGCTTCCATTTTATCCTGATGTGGCTGAGCTGCTTCAACACAGTTCAGCGCACGGTCGGCGGCCTGCGCCGTCATCTGCACCACGTAATCCAGACGGTCGCGGGCATCAGGAATGGCTTCAGCGGCATCGGCGATGGCTTTATCCAGCCCCAGCTCGCGCAGGCTGTCGCGCAGCATGCGGGTCAGAGACCCGATGCGACTGATGATGTCGTGTGCCGAGGCATCCATAGTTGGTTTCGGAAGGTCGCTCATCACATCTCCTTACATGCCCAGTTTTTCAAAAATTTTACCCAGCTTCTCTTCCAGGGTAGCGGCGGTGAAAGGCTTCACCACATATCCGCTGGCGCCTGCCTGAGCAGCAGCGATAATGTTCTCTTTCTTCGCTTCTGCGGTCACCATCAACACCGGCAGCGTGCTCATCGCCGCGTCGGCACGAATGGTCTGCAGCAGCTGCAGGCCATCCATGTTTGGCATGTTCCAGTCAGAAATGACGAAGTCGAAACCGCCTGCTTTCAGTTTGCCAAGGGCATCCACACCATCTTCTGCTTCTTCTACGTTATTGAAGCCCAGCTCTTTCAGCAGGTTACGGACAATACGACGCATCGTATTGAAGTCGTCTACTACCAAAAAGCGCATGTTTTTATCAGCCATATCTACTCCTGAGTTGTCTCGCCCGGCAGGACGGGCCTGTTAAATACGCAATGCCTGTCCGGCGCTAATTTTCGCCAGCATGTGCTGGCTGATGTTGCTTAAATCCACGACTTCATTCACACCGCCTGTGGCAATTGCCTCACGCGGCATGCCAAATACCACACAGCTGGCCTCGCTCTGCGCGATGGTCCAGGCTCCCGCCCGGTTCATCTCCAGCATCCCGGCGGCGCCGTCGTTGCCCATACCGGTGAGGATCACCCCCACCGCATTTCGTCCGGCGTTGATCGCCACCGATTTGAACAGCACATCCACCGACGGTTTGTGCCGGTTAACCGGCGGGCCGTCATTAAGTTTCACGACATAGTTGGCACCGCTTCGGGCCAGCTCCATATGCATCGCGCCTGGCGCGATATAGGCGTGACCCGGCAGAATACGCTCGCCATCTTCCGCCTCTTTCACCGTGATCTGACACAGCTTGTTCAGACGCTCGGCAAAGGAGCGGGTAAAGCCTGGTGGCATGTGCTGGGTAATCAGCAGCGCCGGGCTGGTCGCCGGTAACGGCTGCAGCACATGACGGATCGCCTCGGTGCCGCCGGTAGAGGAGCCAATCGCAATCAGTTTCTCACTACTCAGCAGCGGCCCTGCTTTCAGCGTCACCGGGGCCGGCATCGCGGCGCGGTTATGCAGACGGGCACGGGCCGCGGCGCGGATCTTGTCGCCAATCATCTGGCTGTAAGCCAGCATCCCTTCGCGGATGCCGAGCTGGGGCTTGGTGACGAAATCGACCGCCCCCAGTTCCAGCGCCCGCAGCGTAATCTCGGAGCCTTTTCCGGTCAGCGAGGAGACCATCACGACCGGCATCGGGCGTAACCGCATCAGTTTTTCCAGGAAATCGAGACCATCCATGCGCGGCATTTCCACATCCAGCGTCAGCACCTGCGGATTGAACTGCTTAATCAAATCGCGGGCGACCAGCGGATCCGGCGCCGTAGCGACCATCTCCATATCCGGATGACTGTTGATGATTTCCGTCATCAGTTGCCGCATCAGCGCAGAGTCATCTACGCACATCACGGTGATTTTGCTCATCATCTTTCCTTCGTCAGTCCATAGACGGTTTGTCCGCGCAGCCAGAACTCTTTACTGATCTGACTGAAGTTCTCTGAGTGACCGGCGAACAGAATGCCGCCCGGCTTCAGCAGCGGGACAAACCGACGCAGAATCTTCTCCTGCGTCTCTTTATCGAAATAGATCATCACATTGCGACAGAATATGGCGTCAAACGGCCCCGGCAGCGCCCACTCGTTAGCCAGCAGGTTAAGCTGGGCGAACGTGACCAGGCCACTGAGCTCAGGGCGCGCCCGCACCATGCCTGCATGCGGCCCGGTTCCGCGCAGGAAGAAGCGCTGCATCTGCGCCGGTGACAGCGTGCGCAGCTCCTCCTGGCGATAGACGCCGGAGACCGCTTTTTCCAGTACCTGGGTGTCGATATCGCTGGCGTGAACCTGAAATTTGCCGGGTCCGGTCCCCAGCGTTTCGGCCAGCGTCATGGCGATCGAATAGGGTTCTTCGCCGGTTGACGCCGCGGTGCTCCAGACGCTGAAGTTGCCCTGACGCTTACGTGCATGCTCCGCCAGAATCGGGAAGTGATGCGCTTCACGGAAGAACGCGGTCAGGTTAGTCGTCAGGGCGTTAATAAACGCCTGCCACTCGGCACTGTTCGGGTCGGACTCCAGCAGCGCCAGGTAGCGACCAAAATCGTCGATGTTCAGCGTGCGCAGACGACGAACCAGACGGTTGTAAACCATCTCACGCTTGTGATCGGCCAGTACGATACCGGCACGCTGATAGATCAGCTGGCTGATACGGCGAAAATGCGCATCGGAGAGCGGCAGGCGCTGCACCATCTGTGACAGCAGCGTTGTCGTCTCATTTTGATCTAATATCGTCGATTTTTTCATCTCTGCACCTGGCCCGAACTGAATACATTAACTCTGCTGCGATGTCCGGCCGCGAAACGGCGGCCGGACGACGGGCGATTAAAAGGTTTCCCAGTTGTCGTCACTGCGCGCAGCAGACTGACGGCCAACGGCTAACGGCGCATCAAGCTGTAGGGTTTTTGTCGCCGTTGTCTTGTTAACGGCCTGAGCGACAAATTCTTTACCAATATTGAACACTGAAACCGCCTGTTTTAAGTGACTTGCCTGATCTTCGAGCGCCGCAGCGGCTGCCGCTGACTCTTCGACCAGTGAGGCGTTCTGCTGGGTCACGCGATCCATCTCGGTAACCGCCAGGCCAACCTGGTCGATACCGCGGCTCTGCTCGTCTGACGCAGAGGCGATTTCACCCATGATGTCGGTCACGCGGGTCACCGCGCTGACGATGTTGCTCATGGTGTCACCGGCGCTTTCTACCAGCACCGAGCCGGTGTTCACGCGACTCACGGAATCTTCAATCAGGCCTTTGATCTCTCTTGCGGCCTGGGCGCTGCGCTGCGCCAGGCTGCGCACTTCACCGGCCACCACGGCAAAACCGCGCCCCTGTTCACCCGCACGGGCGGCCTCAACCGCCGCGTTCAGCGCCAGAATGTTGGTCTGGAAGGCGATACCGTCGATGACGCTGGTGATATCGGCAATTTTCTTCGAGCTGCCCGCAATCTCTTTCATGGTGGTGACCACGCCATCCACCACTTTGCCGCCCTGCTGCGCGGTTTCAGAGGCGGTCAGCGCCAGCTTGGACGCCTGACGGGCGTTTTCGGCGTTCTGCTTCACGGTGGCCGTCAGCTGCTCCATACTGGCCGCAGTCTGCTCCAGAGAGGCCGCCTGCTCTTCCGTACGCGAAGAGAGATCGTTGTTGCCGATAGCGATTTCGCTGGCACCGGTGTAGATGGCGTCAGAGCCATCACGCACGGTACGTACGGTACGCACCAGCTCCTGCTGCATGTGCTGCAGAGAGGTCAGCAACTCACCGATTTCGTTTCGCACGCTAATCTCGATCGGCTGAGTCAGATCGCCACGCGCAATGTGCTGGATATGTTCCATGCTCTGACGCAGCGGACGGATCAGCACCGAGCGCATCACGTTCCACACCAGGATAATCATCAGCAGCGTGACCGCCAGCGTAGCCACCACGATGGTGATAGAACGGGTATAGGCCTGCTGGTTAGCTTCGACCCCCTGCTTCGCCAGGACCTGGTTGTACTCAAGCCAGGCGGTGTAATCTTTCTGGAACTTGTCCTGATAGCTCTGGGTTGGCTGATCGACAAAGCCTTTGAAGTTGCCGGTGGTGAAGAAGACCATCAGCTCCGCCAGCGCATCGTGATAGGCCTTGTAGTTCGCCTGCAGTGCCAGGACGTTTTCGGCCGTTTTGCCCTTCTCCGACAGGTTATCGTTGAAGATCTGATAGTTGATTTCCGCCTGTTTCAGCTCTTCACCCGCCAGTGCCACCAGCTCTTTCACGCTGGCACCCGATCCCGCCATCTGCGCATCCTGCAGAAAACGAATACCGGCGCGGTTGAGGGTGTTGCGCGCCTGAACAAGCGAAACCCATGAGGTGCCCATAGCCTGCTGCAGCGTATTCAGACGCTGGTTGTAGGCAAAGTTATCTTTATCTGAACTGACAGTTTTGAAGAACATTCCGCCGGAAAACAGCTGCAGCAGCGCAAACAGCGCCAGCACACACAGCAGGCCGGAAACAACGCGTACTCGACTAAACATAAACACCTCATTGGTTGCGATTCGTTTTGTTTATCGGCGCAACGTGAGGGAACTTTATGGATGGCGACGGCTTTACGCCGTCACCAGAGTCAAAGGAAGGAAAATCAGGCGCGGGAGATTTTGAAAACGGAGACCGCCTGCATCAGTACGCTGGCCTGCTGCTCCAGTGCGGCGGCCGCGGCGGCCGACTCCTCAACCAGGGAGGCGTTCTGCTGCGTGACGCGATCCATCTCGGTCACCGCCTGTCCGACCTGCTCAATACCGCGGCTCTGCTCATCCGATGCCGAGGCGATTTCGCCCATGATGTCGGTGACGCGGGTGACCGCCCCGACGATCTCGCTCATGGTACTGCCGGCGCTTTCCACCTGCAGTGAACCACTGTTGACGCGCGACACGGAATCTTCGATCAGGCCTTTAATCTCTTTGGCGGCCTGCGCGCTGCGCTGCGCCAGGCTGCGGACTTCACCGGCCACGACCGCAAAACCGCGACCCTGTTCACCGGCTCGCGCCGCTTCCACGGCGGCGTTCAGCGCCAGGATGTTCGTCTGGAAGGCGATGCCATCGATCACGCTGATAATGTCAGCAATTTTCTTCGAGCTGCCCGCGATCTCTTTCATGGTGCTGACGACACCATCGACCACTTTTCCGCCCTGCTGCGCGGTTTCCGAGGCGGTCAGCGCCAGCTGAGAGGCCTGGCGGGCGTTGTCCGCATTCTGCTTCACGGTGGCGGTCAGCTGTTCCATGCTGGCTGCGGTCTGCTCCAGCGAGGCGGCCTGCTCCTCGGTGCGGGCCGACAGATCGTTGTTACCGGCCGCGATTTCGCTGGCGCCGGTAAAGATGGCATCAGAGCCGTCGCGCACATTGCCGACCGTCATCACCAGTGACTGCTGCATCTCATGGATGCCTGCGGCCAGCTGGCTCATCTCGTTGCGGCCTTCAACCACAATCGGCTGTGTCAGATCGCCAGACGCGATAGCGCGAATCTGGGTCAGCAGCTGGTGCAGCGGCTGAATCAGCACCTGACGCAGGCCAAACCAGCAGGCGACGATTACGGCAATGACCGTAACGCCAATCGCGCCCAGCAGCCACATCATCTGGGTAAAGGCACGCTGGTTCTGCGCCATGCCCTGATCGGAAAGCTCAGTCTGACGTTCACGCCATGCGCTGTAACTCTCCTGCATGGCAACCTGCTTCTGCTCGATGTTCTGTTTGAACATCCCTTCCAGATCGCGGGCCTGCAGGCTCGCCACCATCCCTTTCAGCCCTTTTTCATATTGCGCATAATCCGCTTCGAGTCTGTCACGCAGCGCCACTTCCAGGCCCGGCGTGGCAGGCAGATCGTAGTAGACTTTGAAGTGACGATCGGCTTCCGCTAACTGACTGTTAGCGCGGTTCATCAGATCATCCAGCTGACCGCCGTTCATCTGCGCCGCCATGCTGGTCTGCAACCGCAGCATGGCGCGGTTCAGTGTGGTGCGGCTGTTGTTCAGAGAGATATAGGCATCCGTCATCGAGGTGACGTTGCGGTTAGAGACCTGCGACAGTGCAAAAGCCGCTTTGTCATTATTCAGAGCGGACCAGAAAAGGCTGCCAGACATTAACTGGAGCGCGCCAAAGATAACCAGTACGGCGATTAAACTGGTCACCACTTTTATTTTTTTTAACATCTCGTTCCCCTGCAGGTTGATTAAGGTGCAGCGGCTATATCGGCGTGATTACGGGATTAATTAACGCTTTTCGGCACCTGAAGACCGAAAATGGCTTTTGTAATTATTTTTATCAGTGCGGGGCTATCAGTTTGACTTTAGTCAGAAAATCACGGAGGGCGCTGCGCAGCCCGCAGGATGCGCAGCGTAAAATCGCACGGATCGCCAGTGCGTTTCACTGGCGTGTGGCGGTCTGACAGCGGTCAGAAGGTTTCCCAGTGGGTGTCACTGACCGGTGCGGTCAGGGCTTTGCGTGAGGCCGGCAGCGCGGTCACGGGGGCGGCGATCGGCACATGCTTCGTCAGGGTCTGTGGGGCAGCGTCGCGTCTGATTTTAAACAGCGATACGGACTGGCTTAACCGGCTGGCCTGATCTTCCAGCGAGGCCGCCGCGGCCGCAGACTCCTCTACCAGCGAGGCGTTCTGCTGGGTGACACGATCCATTTCGGTGACCGCCTCCCCCACCTGATCGATTCCCCGACTCTGCTCATCAGAGGCCGAGGCGATTTCGCCCATGATGTCGGTGACGCGGGTCACCGCGCTGACGATATCGTTCATGGTTTCACCGGCGGTGCCGACCAGCTGTGAGCCAATGCTGACCCGGTTGACCGAGTCGTCGATCAGCCCTTTGATCTCTTTGGCCGCCTGGGCGCTGCGCTGCGCCAGGTTGCGCACTTCCCCTGCCACCACCGCAAATCCGCGTCCCTGTTCACCGGCGCGGGCCGCTTCCACGGCGGCGTTCAGCGCCAGAATGTTGGTCTGGAAAGCGATGCCATCAATCACGCTGGTGATGTCGGCAATCTTCTTCGAGCTGCCGGCGATTTCACTCATGGTTTTCACCACGCCATCCACCACGCTGCCGCCTTTTTCTGCGGTTTGCGAGGCACTGAGCGCCAGCTGTGACGCCTGACGGGCGTTTTCGGCGTTCTGTTTCACGGTGGCAGTCAGCTGCTCCATGCTGGCTGCGGTCTGCTCCAGTGAGGCGGCCTGCTGTTCCGTCCGGGCGGAGAGATCATTATTCCCGGCGGAGATCTCACTGGCACCAGTGAAAATCGCATCTGAGCCATCGCGCACCTGGCTGACGGTACGCACCAGCGACTGCTGCATCTCATGCAGACTGGCGGCAAGCTGCGTCATCTCGTTGCGCCCTTCCACGACGATGGTGTGGGTTAAATCACCCCGGGCGATATGCCGGATGTGATCGATGCTCTCGTTCAGCGGCGTCAGAACGATTTTACGCAGTCCGGACCAGCAGAGCAGAATCACCGCCAGCACGGCGACCAGAATCGTGCCCAGGATCCACATCATCCGGTTGTAGGCCGTGCTGTTCGCCTCTGCGCCCAGCGAAGCCAGGCGATTCTGATCGGCACGCCACTCACGATAGAGGGTTAAAAAGGCACTCTGACTGGGGGCGACCGGAATTTTACCGGCGGCGGTGAGATCGCCCGCCTGCAGCGCCGTCTGCATGGCACCCAGCGCCCCGGCATAATCCGCGTAGCGCTGGTCGAGCTGGCTGTTAAGTTGCTGATTCTGTCCCGGGGTGTCCGGTATCTCTTTGAATAGCCGGTAAAAGCCCTCTGCCGACTGCTGGAATCCTTTGCTCTCTTCAAACAGCCCCGCGACGTCGGCAGTTTTGCCCTCCAGTTTGCTGGTGGCGAAACGTAACTGAACACGCGTCAGCAGGACCCGGCTCTGATTCAGGCTGAGATAGGCGTCGTTCAGTGCCTCAGTATTTTTGGCCGCCAGCTGGGAGACCGCGAAACTCTGCTTGTCGTGGCTCAGCGCGGAGTAAAAAACAGAACCGGAGATGGCCTGTAAAAGCCCAAACACCAGCAACACCAGCAACAGACTGGTGACAACACGGATTTTCGTTAACATGATTAACCCTGAAAAAAGTAAGTGATTTGAGGTGACGTCTGAAGTATCGGCAGGAGGAGGCAAAAAATCAGAGGGGGAGACGTGTTTATTATCTGAACAGAAAGGGATAATTACCGGTGAGAATGATCACGGGCCGGTTAAGACCGGCCCGTGATAAACACCTTACGCGCGCAGGTTATCGACCAGCGCCATCTCGTCGCTGCTCAGCAGCTTCTCGATGTCGACCAGAATCAGCATACGCTCGCCGAGCGCACCCAGACCGGTCAGGTATTCGGTAGACATGGTGACCGCGAACTCCGGGGAAGGACGGATCTGATCCTGGGTCAGCGACAGCACGTCAGAGACGCCGTCAACCACAATGCCGACCACGCGGTTTTCCAGATTCAGCACGATGACCACGGTGTTGTCATTGTACTCCACATCGGGCTGTGCAAACTTCACGCGCAGATCGATGATCGGTACGATAACGCCGCGCAGGTTGGTTACACCACGGATAAAGTCAGGGGTGTTTGCGATACGGGTAACCTGATCGTAACCGCGGATCTCCTGCACCTTAAGGATATCGATGCCGTACTCTTCGTCGCCCAGCGTGAAAACCAGGAACTCCTGACCTACGGTTTCGCCAGCAATTTTTGTCACGGTTGCCATTCCATTCATGTTATTTACCTTTTCGTTTTCAATCAGGCGGCAGCGCCGGCCACACGTTTTTCACGGTTCAGAGATTGCAGGGCGGAGACATCGACAATCAGCGCGACGCTACCGTCACCCAGAATGGTCGCGGCAGAGATGCCCGGCACCTTGCGATAGTTGCTCTCCAGGTTCTTCACCACCACCTGATGCTGACCAATCAGCTGATCGACCAGCAGCGCATAGCGTTTGCCCGCGCTCTGCAGGATCACGACGATCCCCTGCGTGGCTTCCGTTTTCGCGCCCTGCACATCAAAGACGTTCCACAGTTCAACCAGCGGCAGATATTCACCACGCACTTCCAGCACGCACTCGCCACCCGCCAGCGGCTTCAGCTCTTCGGCGCGCGGTTGCAGCGACTCCATCACCGCATTCAGCGGCAGAATGAAGACTTCGTCGGCCACACGAACGGACATGCCGTCGAGGATGGCCAGCGTCAGAGGCAGCAGGATGCGAATGGTGGTGCCTTTGCCCTGCTTCGAGGCGATTTCGACGTGACCGCCCATCTCCTGAATGTTTCGTTTCACCACGTCCATACCTACGCCGCGTCCGGAAACATCTGTCACCTGCTCTGCAGTGGAGAAGCCTGGCGCGAAGATCAGCATGCCGACCTCTTCATCGCTCATGTTCTCGCTGACCGGCAGGCCGGATGAGAGCGCTTTAGCCAGAATACGTTCACGGTTAAGGCCGGCACCATCATCGGAGACTTCGATGCAGATGTTGCCGCCCTGGTGTTCCGCGGAGAGCGTCAGGTTACCGGTCGCAACCTTGCCAGCCGCCACGCGTTTCTCAGGCGTTTCGATACCGTGGTCCAGGCTGTTACGCACCAGGTGCGTTAACGGGTCGATGATGCGCTCAATCAGGCTCTTATCGAGTTCGGTCGAGCTGCCCAGCAGGGTCAGTTCAACCTCTTTGCCGAGCTTGCTGGCCAGGTCACGCACCAGACGCGGGAAGCGGCTGAAGACATATTCCATTGGCATCATACGAATCGACATCACCGATTCCTGCAGATCGCGGGCATTACGCTCCAGCTGACCCATGCTGTTCAGCAGGTCGCCATGCGCGACCGGGTCCAGCTCGCCGGAACGCTGCGCCAGCATGGACTGGGTGATCACCAGCTCGCCCACCAGGTTGATCAGCTGATCAACCTTCTCTACCGCCACGCGGATACTGGTGGATTCGCTTGATTTGGCCGGGGCCGCGGCGCGCTTGCTTTCACGCTTCGCTGGTGCCACCGGCAGTTCGGTGACGCTGGCCGTGTGGACTTCTTCCACCACGGGCGCGGCAACCGCCGCCACCGGTGCGGCAACGGCGTCGTCCGCCTCCGGGAAGCGGATCTGTGCTTCGTCGATGACGAAGCAGAGCACCGCCACGATGTCATCTTTGCCCACACCATCGATGCAGACATCCAGCGTGGTGCTGCCTTTCTGCACGTTGGTCAGAGTGCCGAGGTTGCCCATCTCTTCCAGCATCAGATCGACTTCTTTCTCTTTGAGGTCGATCAGCTGAACACGCAGGCCACTGCTGCTGGTGCTGGTGCTGACAGGTTCTTCACTGACAGGCACCACGCTGACCGGCAGTTCTGCCGGCAGACCTTTAGCCTCCAGCGCCAGCTGGCGCAGTGCTTCACAGATATATTTGAAGCTTTCCGCGTTCGGCTCCTGCGCGGTTTTATATGCATCGAGCTGTTCCTGCATAATATCTTTGGTTTCCAAAAACAGGTTGATGATGTCGGTGCTGAGCTGCATCTCGCCGCGACGAGCACCATCCAGAATGTTTTCCAGGATGTGAGTCGTTTCCTGTAATACCGTAAAACCAAAGGTTCCGGCCCCACCCTTAATGGAGTGAGCGGCACGGAAGATGGCGTTGAGCTGTTCAGAATCTGGCTCCTGCGGGTCAAGGCCCAGCAGGTGTTGTTCCATATCCGCTAATAGCTCATCGGCTTCATCAAAAAACGTCTGGTAAAAATCGCTGATGTCCATACTCACGGGAATCACCTCGGCTGTGAGGGGGCTGCTGTATTCACCGCGCTGCCCTGGGGTGCTGGCGGTGCGGTAATTTTTTCAATGGCCGCCGGATCGCTGATCTGGACGGCATCACTTTCTGCGTTCTCTTTTTCTATTGCCGCTTCGGTGTCATGGTTCAACACCAGCAGGCTGATGCGGCGGTTCACTGCATCATTCCCGCCGCGATTTTTCAGGCGCATGGTGTCGGCCATACCCAACACCCGCAAAACTTTGCCGCTGTCCAGGCCGCCCATCACCAGTTCACGGCGGGAGGCGTTAGCGCGGTCGGTCGAGAGTTCCCAGTTGCTGTAGCCTTTGTCGCCGCCGGCATACTGGAAGTCATCGGTATGTCCGGCCAGGCTGATGCGGTTCGGGATGTCATTGAGGATCGGCGCTATCGCACGCAGAATGTCGCGCATATAAGGCTCCACCTCGGCACTGCCGGTCTTAAACATCGGGCGATTCTGGCTGTCGATAATCTGAATACGCAGCCCCTCTTCCACCATGTTAATAATCAGATGCGGACGCAGCGTTTTCAGACGCGGATCGGCCTCAATCATCTGATCGAGCTTCTCCCGCAGCCGGTTGAGACGGATCTCATCCAGCTGACGTTTCTGCGCATCCATATCGACCTTTTTGTTCACTTCACCGATCTTTTTCGTCGGATCATCCCCGCCGCCGGGGATCGGGCTTTCGCTGTCGCTGCTGCGCTGCCCGCCGGTGATCGCCACTTTCAGTGGCGTTTTAAAGTAGTCTGCTATCTGCACCAGCTGCTGCGGGTTTGCGATCGACAGCAGCCACATCACCATAAAAAAGGCCATCATCGCCGTCATAAAGTCGGCGTAGGCAATCTTCCACGAACCGTGGCTGCCTTCATGGCCTTTATGTTTGCGCTTTTTGATCAGCACAATTGGGCGATTGCCGTGTTTCATGAAGCCTCGTCCGAAGTCTGTTTAGCCGGGTTTTTCGCGTTACGCACATGCTCTTCCAGTTCGCTGAACGACGGGCGCTCGGCGGAATAGAGCGTCTTACGACCAAACTCCACCGCAATCTGCGGGGCATAACCGTTCAGGCTCGACAGCAGCGTCACCTTGATGCACTGCATCATCTTGGTGGTTTCCGCACACTTCTGACGCAGAACGGATGACAGCGGAGAGATAAATCCGTAGGCCAGCAAAATGCCCAGGAAGGTTCCCACCATCGCATGGGCCACCAGTGCACCCAGTTCCGCCGCCGGACGGTCGGCCGACGCCAGTGCGTGCACCACGCCCATGACCGCTGCCACGATACCGAATGCCGGCAGTCCGTCACCCACCGCCGCTATACTCTGCGCTGGTACGTCACACTCATGTTCGTAAGTCTCAATCTCTTCATCCATTAACGCCTCAATTTCAAAGGCGTTCATGTTGCCGCTGACCATCAGACGCAGATAGTCAGTAATGAAATCGACTAACTGTTTATCGGCAAGAATGCGGGGATAATTAGCAAAAATTTCACTCTGGCTGGGATCTTCGATATCGCGTTCTAGCGATAACATCCCCTGCTGACGCGATTTGGCCATCAGACGATAAAGCAGCGCCATCAGATCCATGTAAACCGCTTTGTTGTACTTTGAGCCGCGAAATAACAGCGGCAGCGCTTTCATGGTCTTTTTAATCGACTTGCCGTTGTTGCCGACTAAAAAAGCACCGGCACCCGCGCCGCCGATCATTAATAATTCGGCTGGCTGATAAAGCGCGCCCAGATGGCCACCGACCAGTGCATATCCGCCCAACACGGAGCCTAAAACAACCAGGTAACCTATAATTATCAGCACAAAAAATCCTTACGTCCGTAACGTGTTGGTGGAAGTTAAGCCAGAGAGCCGCAGGCGTTATTCTCAAACCGGAAGCAAAAAAAAAGCAGCGGTATTAACCGCTGCTGGATGGCTTCCACAGTGCGAACAAACTTAAACGGCGTGTTTAACCTGTTCATCCAGCAGTTGTGGAAACATATCGGCAGATTCTGCAGAAAGTTTACGTCTTTTTACGGCACGTGATGGTGGCTGGCACAGGCTGCAGGTAAAGCTGCCAACCGGCTGATGTGCATGGTTAATAAAGCTGCCATTGCAGCATTTGCAGTCAGCCAGTTCCAGCATGCCACTTTCAACAAATCGGACCAGGGTCCAGGCGCGGGTCAGCGCCAACAGCGGGCCCTCGTCCGATTGCGGACACTGCTCAAGGTATAACCGGTAGGCTTTGATGACGGCATCGACGCCACTGCACAGGCCGGTTTTCAGCAAAAATTTCCAGGCGTTACAGAACATGGAAGCGTGGATGTTCTGCTCCCAGGTCATGAACCAGTCCGTGGAGAACGGCAGCATGCCTTTTGGCGGCGGGCTGCCACGCAGTTCTTTATAGAGCTTGATCAGGCGACCCCGGCTCAGCTGGGTTTCGCTCTCTAACATCTGTAAGCGTGCACCTAACGAGATCAACTCCATTGCGAGCTGAATGTCACGCGCTTCCTGAACAATACTTTTCTCACTCATGACATTGCTCTCTTTTTAGCAGGCAGATCTTCTTTAGACGCATTACGCAGTAAACGGCTGGATAATAAAATGCCGGTATGAATCTGCTGTAAATCATCCACGCGGGATTCCTGCGTCAGGCGATTAATCGTGCTGCTGTCGGTAAAACGAAACTGGCAAACCAGCTGATTGGTTTCCGCCATTTTTACCATTTCAGGCAATGTTAATTCTGATAATGCATTCGCCATTTTTTCGTCAATGCCGAGGCGAAACATTGCAGAAGCTTTATCCTGGTTAATTAAACGCTGCGCAAGCAGTAAATAAGACAAGTTGAGATCGTAAATATGTTTCAGTACTTCAGAGGTGCCCATTATTTTCCATCCTGAGAGATGCGACGTAACTGTATCGCAGAATATGATCTGCGGTTCGAGCTGCTGTTTGATAAATCAAAAGATGGCAAAAAAATTTCACATAAATTTGATGTCACTGTTTTTCGCCTTCTGTTTTTTGTGAGTTTCAGACCCACCGAAGGTCGAAAATCCATGCCATTTTATTTTCGAGTTCCGGACATCTTCCGTGACGCCTTCTTACTTTTTTTAGGACTATTCCGAAAACAACGCAAATCTATATCGTCTGATTTCGGGTTACAACGACAGCCAGGAGAAATTTTAGATAAAGTGTGACGCAGATCACACTTTTAAGGCAAATTTCTTCAGCAACCCTTTACCATTGCTTATCGAGTGGTCATTTTTTGAGCAAAAAAGAGCGATTTTAAGTCCAATTTGTCCTGAGAAAGGTTTAATAGGGGGTAAAAGCAGCGTTATTCGACGGTTTGCGCAGTCCGGAATGAATAATGGGTGTTAATCGTTTTAACACCCTATTTAGAACCATTTAAAGATGAGTAATCAGCATTTTATGCTGAAATTCAGGCCGGGTATTTGCTGTGAAATTAGTTACTTAAGGGGAGCAACGCTGCGGGTATGTAAATAAATCGTCAGGGTATAACGGCTGTGAGAAGGCCTTCTGACAACCTGGCGTTAACAGTGACAAGGGGTCGCTAAGGAACCGGCACCTGATGTAACAAGGGTTTACATAAGAAAGCCGAATGAGTTGAGGGGTACGCATACGATGGCACTATGAGTATCGGCACGCGGGGCTAAAACTTGAGTTAAAAAGGTAAAGAAAGCGGATAAGCCCCACAGCGCGGGATTTCTGCGTGGGTTGCATTTATCGGGCCAGCCTCACGTCCTGATCGGCCTGCCAGACGAAATGCGCCGAAAACGGCGTATCAGACAAGTTGTGGTACCTGCGGAAAGGTTTGAAAAGCGGTGGGACGAAAACGGCGGCGATATCGCAGGGATATCGCCGCCGTTGTTAACGAGGTCAGGCGAGTTTCGGGAAGGTCGCGACCTTATTATCGGTGCCGTGGTCAGCGCTGCGCGGGGAAATGGCTTCCAGGTCTTTCAGGAAGTTTTCACGCCAGGCGGTAATATCGTTCTTACGCAATACCGCCATCATGTCGTTGTAGCGCGAGATCCTTTCCGTCCGCGGCATGGTAATCGCTTTATCCAGTGCCGCCGCCACTTCATCGCGGTCATAAGGGTTCACGATTAACGCTGAGGTCAGCTCGTTGGCGGCCCCGGCAAAGCGGGAGAGCACCAGAACGCCGGGATCGTCCGGGTCCTGGGCGGCGACATACTCTTTAGCGACCAGGTTCATCCCGTCACGCAGCGGCGTGACCAGGCCGACGTCAGTCAGGCGGAAGATTTTCATCAGCAGGCGACGGTCAAAATGCTGGTTAAGGTAGTAAAGCGGGGTCCAGCCCAGCGTACCGTACTTACCGTTGATACGCCCGGCTTCGGTCTCCAGCTGATGACGGATATCCTGATACGCCTGCACATCTCCGCGCGAAGTCGGTGCAATCTGCGAGTAGCGGATTTTGCCGCGGTGCTGCGGGAAATTCTCCAGCAGCGCTTCGTAAGCCAGAAAACGCTCCGGCAGACCTTTGGAATAGTCGAGACGCTCACAGGCGATAATGTTGCGCGCATCGCCCAGCTCTTTTTTCATCGCCGCCATTTTAGGCGGCAGAGGTCCTTCGGCCATCTCTTTAATACTGTCCGGCTCAATCCCGATAGGGTAAACCTCAGTCATAAAGGTATTGCCAAAGGCACGATGCTTTTTATCGCCCTTATTCTGCAACTGCGTTAGCTGGCTGACGCTGTCGAGGAAGGCCACGCGGTCAGATTCGGTCTGGAAGCCGAGCAGATCATACTCGCACAGCATTTCCAGCAGCTCTTTATGCGGCGGCAGTGCATTGAATATTTCCGGGGTCGGGAACGGAATATGCAGGAAGAAACCAATGCGGTTATTAATGCCCGCGCGGCGTAACGCGGCGGCAAACGGTAAAAAGTGATAATCGTGGATCCAGACAATATCATCAGGCTTAATCAGCGGTTTCAGACGCTGCGCAACCATATCGTTTACGTCACAATACCCTTCCCAGGCTTCACGCTGGAACTGCACCAAATCGAGACGATAATGGAAAGCGGGCCAGATGACGGTATTGGAGAACTGGCAATAGTAGAGATCATATTCGTTCTGGTTGAGCGGGAAGGAGGCATACTCAATGCCCTCATGTTCCTGAACGCTGACCTGCTCCTCTTCTTCACCAGAAAACTCGCTGATTTCACCGTTCCAGCCAAACCACAATCCACCCGTGCTTTTCAGGGCATCGAGGATGCCGACGGCCAAACCGCCTGCGCTGGTTTTAGACCCATCTGGCATGGCGACACGGTTAGATACAACCACTAAACGACTCATAACCTAAACTCCTTACCGACGTTGTCTTGCTCTAATAGTAATAATGTTTTTTCCAGCCAGCCGTAAACCGCATCGACATCAGTAAGCCGATAATGGGCCTGACTGGAACCTTCACCGACCTTAATCGAGATGCCCTGCTGCGCGTTAACCGCCACAAAGCCCTTCTCGTCGGTCAAATCGTCACCGATAAAAACGGGGATACGTCCGGCAAACGGGGCCTGCTGCATAAGGTCGCTGATCGCTGCGCCCTTATCGATGCCTGCCGGTTTAATTTCAACGACACATTTCCCCGGCTGCAGTGCCAGTCCGGGAAAACGCTTCACGGACTGTTCGGCCAGTCGCATCACATCCTGCTCATGCTGCATCGCCTGGCGATAATGGAGCGCAAAGGCCATGCCTTTTACCTCCAGCTGCGTACCAGGCCAGCCTGCCATGGCATCCTGCAGTTCCTGCCGGAGCGCCTGCTCGACCTCGGCGGGCAGGCTGATGCGATGCAACTCACCCTGCGCATTGCGGCGCTCTGCACCATGCACGCCCGCTGCGGGTCCGTGCCAGGGCGCGGCCAGCGCATCAAGCTGTGCAATGGGTCTGCCGGAAACCAGCGCGAGGGCACCCTGACAATGGTCAGAAAGCTGTTGCAGTTGTGCGATGACCTGCTGAGGAATGAATACCGCTTCGGGACGGGACTGTATCGCTGCCAGCGTGCCGTCGACATCAAAAAAGAAGGCGTACTGTCCGCTGCGTAATGCCGGATACGTGGGATGTGTCTCTTCCACCTGGGTCACGTCACTTCTCCTGAAAATCAGATTTAATAAAACATTGAGTTGAAACAAGAATGTCCTGACGCAGTCAGGTCAGCAAGCGGGAAATTCTGATAAAGCGGTGATTGAGGGGCAAAGCTGGATGAATAGATAGGTCACTCTCCTCAAACGTGCAAACGCGTTGCTGACAATACTGACTCACTGAGAACATCTTCAGATTAAGTGTAGTCATTAATAGGGGTAATGCCAGAAAGATGCACTTTTCATGCCAGCCGCTGCGGTTAAGTAAGCAGAAAAGTAGCCAAAACAAGGGGCGTGCTGTTTCCCCCGCTGCCCCGCAGGGCCAGTGCTGGCCGGAGCTGCGGCCGTTTCGCTTCGGGAATCCGGCGGCCTGAAACGAAGCTTAAGCTTCTTAAGGTATTCCTAATATTGAAAGCGCACTCTCAGCACACTTTCCTTTCCTCGGGTGCCTGCACACATGGCGTTTACACTGAAGAGGCCGCTGATTAGCCGCCTGACTCTGCTCCTCCTGGCGGCGATCTATATCGCGGTTTTCCTTAATCTGGTCTATTACCGTCAGGTGCTGGCGGTGATGCCGCTGACGAGCCTGCATACCACGCTGGTGTTTTTATCCATGCCGCTGGTCGCCTTCAGCGTCATCAATATCGTGCTTACGCTGGCCTCATTTTTCTGGCTGGATCGCCTGCTGGCGGCGCTCTTTATTCTGCTCTCCGCGTCGGCGCAGTATTTTATCCATACCTACAACATCGTGATCGATCGCTCGATGATCACTAACATGATGGATACCACCGCCTCCGAGTCTTTTGCCCTGCTGACACCGCAGCTGCTCCTCACCCTGCTCACCTCAGGCGTGCTGATGGCGCTGATGATGTTCTGGCCGCGGATAAAACGGCAGCAGTGGCGCGGGGTGCTGGCACGCCTGCTCAGCATTGTGCTGTCAGCGGCGCTGATCGCGCTGATCGCCCTGCTCTTCTATAAGGATTACGCCTCGCTGTTCCGCAACAACCGCGAGCTGGTCAAAGCACTGAGCCCCTCTAACAGCATCGCCGCCACGCTCTCCTGGTATAAACATCATGAGTTGCAGAATGTGCCGCTGGTACGGATCGGTGAAGATGCCCATCTGGACGCCAGCCACAGCCGGGGCAAACCGAACCTGACGATTGTGGTGCTGGGTGAAACCTCACGCGCGCAGAATTTCTCGCTGGGCGGATATGACCGGCTGACTAACCCCCTGCTGGCGAAAGATGATGTGATTTACTTCCCGCACACCACCTCATGCGGAACGGCGACGGCGGTGTCCGTGCCCTGCATGTTTTCCAACATGCCGCGCGCCCACTATGATGATGTGCTGGCGGCCCATGAAGAGGGGGTGCTGGATGTCATTCAGCGCGCCGGGGTCAGCGTGTTGTGGAATGAGAATGACGGTGGCTGTAAGGGAGCCTGCGATCGGGTGCCGCATCAGGATATGACCAGCCTGAACCTGCCCGGCATGTGTATTGAGGGCGAATGTTATGATGACGTGCTGTTCCACGGCCTGGATGAGTACATCAGTCAGCTAAAAGGCAACGCGATTATCGTTTTGCACACCATAGGCAGTCATGGCCCGACCTACAGCCATCGCTACCCGCCACAGTTCCGCCAGTTTGAGCCGACCTGTGACACGAATCAGATCCAGGACTGTTCACAGCAGCAGTTGATCAACACCTATGACAATACGCTGCTCAATGTGGATCACATCGTGGATAAGGCGATTGGCGTGCTGCGTGCGCATCAGGATCGCTTTACCACCAGCCTGGTCTATCTCTCTGACCACGGCGAGTCGCTGGGGGAAAACGGGGCTTACCTGCATGGCCTGCCCTATGCGATAGCGCCCGATACGCAGAAGCATGTGCCGCTGCTGATCTGGCTCTCCCCGGATTATCAGCAGCGTTATGCGGTTAACCGCACCTGCCTGAATAAACTGGCGGCGACAGACGATTTCTCACAGGATAATCTGTTCTCAACGCTGCTGGGATTAACCGGCACCGCAACCCACGAATATGTGCCTGCGGATGATATTTTGACGTCGTGTCGGAGCCAACACGAATGAAGATACTGATAGTGGAAGATGACGCCCTGCTGCTGCAGGGCCTGATACTGGCGCTCGAAGGTGAAGGTTATGTCTGCGATGGCGTCACCAGCGTGCGGGATGCGGAAGCGCATTATGCCAGCGGCCTCTACAGTCTGGTGGTGCTGGATCTCGGCCTGCCGGACGAGGATGGACTGCACTTCCTGATCCGTCTGCGGCGGCAGAAGAAGATGACCCCGGTCCTGATACTCACCGCCCGCGACACCATCAGCGAACGCATTGCCGGACTGGACGCGGGTGCCGATGATTATCTGATCAAACCATTCTCGCTGGATGAGCTGCTGGCGCGCATCCGTGCGCTGATCCGCCGCCACGTCAATCAGGGCGACAGTCAGGTCAGAGTGGGCGCGCTGGCGCTGGATATGACCCACCGTCAGATCACGCTCAGCGATGTGCTGCTGGATCTCACCCCGAAAGAGTTTGCGATCCTGTCACGGCTGATGCTGAAGGCCGGCAATCCGGTTCACCGCGAAATTCTCTACCAGGATATCTATAACTGGGAGACCGAGCCGTCGACCAATACGCTGGAAGTTCATATTCATAATCTGCGCGACAAAATCGGCAAAAGCGCCATCCGCACCGTACGCGGATTTGGTTATGCGCTGGTCACGCAGGAGACCCCGCGCGAGGCAACATGACAGGACGATTCGATCACCGCAGTATGCGCTTTCGCCTGATCCTGACCATCGGCCTGATCCTGCTGGTCTTTCAGGTGATCAGCGTGGTCTGGCTCTGGCATGAGAGTAAAGAGCAGATTCAGTTTCTGGTGGAAGCGCAGCTGCAGAAGCGTAACATGGACAGCCACGTCAAGCGCGAGGTCCATGAAGCGGTCGCCAGCCTGGCGGTGCCGAGCCTGGTGATGATTACGCTGACGCTGCTGCTCTGCTACCAGGCGGTGAAATGGATCACCCGGCCGCTCTACCAGCTACAGCGTGAGCTGGAAAGTCGGGGTGAAGATAATCTCCATCCCATCACCTGCCACAGTCCGGTTCATGAAATCGAGGCGGTCACTCTGGCGATCAATCAGCTGGTAGCGCGCCTTAACACCAGCCTGGAGCGTGAACGTCTGTTCACCGCCGATGTGGCGCATGAGCTGCGCACGCCGCTGGCCGGCTTACGGCTGCATCTGGAGTTAATCGAGCGCAACAGCGATGTGAAAGTGCAGCCGCTGGTGCAGCGACTGGATCAGATGACGCACAGCGTCTCGCAGCTTTTAAGTCTGGCACGCGCCGGCCAGTCCTTTACCTCCGGCACCTACCAGAACGTGGGACTGATTGCAGATGTGATCCTGCCGATGGAGGCGGAGCTGAGTATCATGCTGGAGGCGCATCAGCAGACGCTGCTGCTCGATCTGCCGGAAGAGCAGTTTGTGCGCGGGGATGCGACGCTGCTGAAGATGCTGCTGCGCAACCTGGTCGAGAATGCCCATCGCTACAGCCCGGACAACAGTACCATCACCGTCCAGCTGCTCGCGTCTCCGCAACCGATGCTGGTGGTGGAAGATCAGGGGCCGGGCATTGATGAGAGTAAAAGTGGTGAGCTGAGTAAAGCGTTTATCCGCATGGACAGCCGCTACGGCGGCATCGGACTTGGGCTGAGCATTGTCAGCCGGATTGTCCAGTTACACCGGTTTCAGTTTTTTCTGGAGAACCGCCGGGACAGAAGCGGTTGCCGGGCCGTGGTAAAATGTTAGGCGCTGAACCAGGCACTAAGGAACAGAATAAGGGTCGCTGCGGTAATCAGCAGGGCAGCATATTCACTCAGCGGACGCGGAGTCGCAACGGGCAGGGAAGCAGACACAGTTTTCATAGTAACCTCCTCAACAGGAGCCGCCAGTATCGCGACTGCAGATTAAGGAAACATTAAGATCGCGGCGCGGGCGAAAAAATATCCGCGCTGCCCGCCCTCGCCCCTCTGCCTCCCCCCTGCTGCATGCGCTGCGTGCTCTACACTTAATGACGACATTCCGTTAAAGGAGTTAAGCCATGAGCCAACGCATGCACAAATATGCCTTTCCGGTCAGTAAAGCCCGTAAATATCTCGAACCGGGTCCGGTGCTGCTGCTCAGTTCGCAGTACAACAATGAGCAGGACATCATGACGCTCGGCTGGCATACGGTGCTGGAGTTCTCGCCCTCTCTGGTGGGCTGCATGATTGCCGGTATGAATCACAGCCACGCCCTGATTCGCAACAGTGGCCAGTGCGTCCTCAATATCCCGGCTGCTTCGCTGATTGATGAGGTGGTGGCGGTCGGCAACAGCCACGGCGACCAGCTGGATAAGTTCGCCGCGTTCGGCCTGACGCCGGAGCCGGGTCAGGTGGTCAGCGCCCCCATGATTGCCGAATGTTTTGCCAGCTTTGAGTGCCAGCTCTATGACGACTCGATGGTGGCTAACTACAACCTGTTTATTTTTGAGATCGTTAAGGCACATGTGGCCGAACAGCCTGAATACCCGGCGACCCTGCACTACACCGGCGAAGGCCGCTTCAGCGTGATGAGCGATAAAATGCTGGATAAGAGCGGAGATTTTAAACCGGAGATGCTGATCTAGTTGAAAGCCTTCCGCTGCGCCCCCATTCACCTCTTTCGACCTGACAGGAGTAAAATATTATGGCAATCGAATACGCAGTTATCGCGGGTGGCTGTTTCTGGTGTACCGAAGCGGTCTTTAAGGATGTGATCGGCGTAGAGTCGGTTGAAAGCGGTTATACCGGCGGCGCGCGCCCGAATCCTACCTATGAGCAGGTCTGCAGCGGCGCGACCGGCCATGCGGAAGCGATCCGCATTGGGTTTGACCCCGAGCAGGTGAGTTTTGGCGACCTGCTGGATATCAGCTTCGTGACGCACGATCCAACCCAGCTTAACCGCCAGGGTAACGATATCGGCACCCAGTATCGCTCCGCCATTTTCCCGGCCAATGCTGAGCAGGAAGCGGAAGCGCGTGCCGCCATTGAACGTGCTCAGGCCGACCATGATGTGCCGGTGGTAACCACCATCGAGCCGCTGAAGGAGTGGTATCCTGCCGAAGCCTATCATCAGGATTACTGGGAAGGCGCGGGTCAGCGCAACGGCTACTGCATGGCGGTCATCCCGCCGAAGCTGCAGAAGCTGCGCAAAAGCTTCGCTAACCGTGTGAAGAGCTGATTTCAGCCATCCGCGGGACGGCATCCGGTTTGAGACGTTGCTCAGGATGTCGTCCTGCCCGCTGCCCTGCTCTGTCTCACTGCGCGGACAGGACGGGAAATCAGGCGGAGAAATGGCCAGTTTCAGGCCGGAATAAATCAATTCGTTCAGAGCTTAAGCGAATAGATCAAAAGAAAAAAATAGTGCTTGACCGTTTTCAGCCGACTCCCTATAGTACCGCCCCGTTGACCCAGCGCGGTCAGCGAAACAAATGTGGTGAGGTGTCCGAGTGGCTGAAGGAGCACGCCTGGAAAGTGTGTATACGGCAACGTATCGGGGGTTCGAATCCCCCTCTCACCGCCACATTCTGAAGAAGAGCCTGAACGAAAGTTCAGGCTTTTTTTTGCATATTGCACGGAGAGGGGGTGAGAAGCCCCGCCGGGGTTCGACAGCGGGCGCAGCCCGATGGACAGCGGAGCCTGCGACGCTGCCCGCAGGGTGAGCGAAGCGAATCAATCCCCCTCTCACCGCCACATTCCGAAGAAGAGCCTGAACGAAAGTTCAGGCTTTTTTTTGCATATTGCATGGAGAGGGGGTGAGAAGCCCCGCCGGGGTGCGACAGCGGGCGCAGCCTGCCCTCCACAATAAGAAAACCCGGCCGGAGCCGGGTTTGGGCGCTACACTTCTACTCAATCGAACACTAGCTGTACGCGTGCAGGGTGCGCTGACACAGCGCTGAACGCACACAATCCTCTTTGCCGAAGCGCACAATGCCAACCATCTCGTCCTCTTCAAACCGCGCCAGCGCGTCTGCGAGACCAGAAGGCACCCCAGCGGGCAAGTCGCACTGGGTAATATCGCCGTTAACAATGACCGTGACGTTTTCGCCCAGTCGGGTCAGGAACATTTTCATCTGCGCGGCGGTCACGTTCTGCGCCTCGTCCAGAATCACCACAGCATTTTCAAAAGTGCGGCCTCGCATATAGGCGAAAGGCGCAATCTCAACTTTGGCAATTTCCGGACGCAGACAATATTGCATAAAGGATGCGCCAAGACGTTTAACCAGAATGTCATAAACCGGACGGAAATAAGGGGCGAATTTCTCAGAAATATCGCCGGGCAGGAATCCCAAATCCTCATCTGCCTGCAGTACCGGGCGCGTAACGATAATCCTGTCGATATCCTTATGAATCAGGGCCTCAGCCGCTTTTGCGGCGCTGATCCAGGTTTTACCGCATCCGGCTTCACCGGTTGCGAAGATCAGCTGCTTCGTCTCTATGGCATTAAGATAGTGCGCCTGAGCCTCATTCCGGGCTTCAATCGGCAGCCGGTCCCGCGCATCGCGTGCCATGCCAATCGAATCCAGTCCGCCCATATGCACCAGCGAAGTGACCGACTCTTCTTCGCGCTGACGATGACTCCGTGAGTCATTGCGAAGCACTCTTCTCGCTTCACGACGCGCTTTGATCACTGCTTTCTGTCTTCCCATAGTGGCACCTTTCAGTTGGTTTCATTTCCCGTGTCAGGCCGGTGGCCCGTTACGATTACGTGAACGCTTTAGAGGTTTCAGTTGGCTTCCTTTTAAGCCATGACAGGACAGGATAGTGGGTATGCAGCAGCGCAGAAGCGTGGCTGAACACCGGATAAAAAAGGAAACGGTAAGACAAAAGAGTTGGTTGAAGGAAGGAAGAAATAACGAGGCAGAATGGCCCTCGCGGTCAGGCGCAATCTATTTACTGACAATGACTTTCCATAAAAGACTCGACCCATGCGCGAACTCCAGTGTGATACATCGACACGTCCGATTACGCCTGTTTAATAAAGTGCATCATTTTGCTGAACCTTTGCAACAGTAATTTTAACTGCTGGCAAAGGAATTGCTATTCGCGGGTAAGCCTTTATTTTACCATTGCGTGTAAAAATCAGCTATTTCAGTCAGTTAGATTATTTTAATTCGGCGAAGCCCCGGCTGATTCTCAGTTAAAACTCAGTCAGTCAGGTTACGGGAAAGAAAAGTCGGACGGCCAGAAATCGGGCCGTCCGCAGTGGCTGAAATTTAATCAGGCTTCCAGCAGGGGTTGCGCTAAATAATGGCTGGCGTCCGGGACACCCGGCAACGCAAAGAAATAACCGCCGCCAAAGGGCCGGATATATTCTTCCAGCGCCTCGCCGTTCAGTCGCCCCTGCACCGTCAGAAATCCGCGCTCCAGATCGTGCTGATAGCAGACAAACAGCAGGCCCATCTCCAGCTGTCCTGACGCCGAGATCCCGGCGGAGTAACTGTAGCCGCGGCGCAACATCAGACTGCTGGCCGTCTCTGGCGTGCGGGGGTTAGCAAGGCGAATATGCGCATCCAGCGCAATCACCTGCCCGTCCGGATCGCGGGCATAGTCAGGAACATCATGCTCATGCTGCATCCCCAGCGGAGCGCCACTCAGCTTATCGCGACCAAAGATGGTCTGCTGCTCGCCCAGCGGGGTGCGATCCCACATCTCCACGTGAAAGCGAATCAGCCGCACCGCCTGATAGCTGCCATGACGCGCCCAGACCGGTTCATCCTGATCCGCCGTCACCCACAGCAGCTGATTCATCAGGGCAGCGTCGTGCGTATCCGGATTCGCGGTGCCATCCTTAAAGCCCAGCAGGTTAATCGGCGTCTCCTGCCCCTGACTGCGTGCCGCGTGGTCAGAGATAAAGCCTTCCCGTCGCCAGCGAACCCCAAGCAGGTCGGGGGTGTGCTTGATGATATCGCGCAGGGCATGGATCACCGTATCCTGGGTGTTGGCGCAGATCTGCAGCAGCAGATCGCCATGACACTGAGCAACATCCAGCGAATCGTTAGGGAAGCGCGTCATCGGCTGCAGTTTTTTCGGCTTATGCGGGGCCAGACCAAAACGCTCATCGAACAGGCTGCTGCCGACCGACACGGTGATAGTGAGATTATCCGGCGCGATCGTCGGGCCGAGAATGCCCGAATCCATTGGCGGCAGCTGCGGGTTGGTGACGACCGGTGCCGGCCCGCCCGCGGTAAGAAAGGCGATGCGCTGGGTCAGCAGCCGGAAGAGCCGCTCCAGATCGGCTTTATCACTGCTGAGCAGGTCAAACGCCACCAGCATCATCGATGCCTGTTGTGGCGTGATAATCCCCGCCTGATGCTGACCATAAAACGGCTGCTTTTGCTGCCGCGCCTGAGGCGTCACCGTACCCGGCGAAAACGTGTCGGCGGCGGCATGAAACGGGCAACCGCCGGAGAAGGCAGCGGCGCCTCCCAGCAGGCCCAGCCCTTTTAATAAACGACGACGCGCAGGCTGCTGCGCGTCCTCTGGCTTACGACTCATGATTAATCCAGACCCAGCGTGCCACGAAGTAAGGAAAGATCTTCCGCCAGGGCGGTGACAGGCCCTTTCAGCGCATTGCGGTCAGCCGTACTCAGTTTCTCGTACGATTCGAAACCGGTTTTCGTGCGGTATTTGCTCAGGATCGCATCCACTTTTTTGAAGTTGGCATCCACCTTCGCCAGCAGCTGCGGATTGGCTTTGCTGACCAGCGGGCGCAGCAGATCAACGATTTTCTGAGCTCCATCAATATTTGCCTGGAAGTCCCACAGGTCGGTACGGCTGTAGCGATCTTCTTCGCCGGAGATCTTGCTGGAGGCAACCTCTTCAATCAGACCGGCCGCGCCGCCCACCACTTTGGCCGGCGGGAAGGCCAGTTCACTGATGCGCACCTGCAAATCTTTCACATCTTTGTTGAGCTGGTCGGCATAGCCCGTCATCCCTTTAGTGCTGTTCTCCGCAAACAGCGCTTTCTCCAGACGGTGGAAGCCGGTGAACTTAGGATCCTCCGCTTTCTTTTCATAGTCATCTTCACGGGCATCAATGCTGCCATCGAGATCGGAGAAGAGTTCAGCAATCGGCTCAATGCGCTCGTAATACTGGCGGGTCGGGGCAAACAGCGCTTTGGCTTTTTCGACCTCCCCGGCTTTGACCGCATCGGTGAAGGCCTGCGTCTGGCTCACCAGCTGATTCACCTGCTCCGTCACCCAGGCTTTGTATTGCGTGATCGGGCCTTCCAGCTGCATCCGCGCGGAGGTTGCGCCGGGCGTCGCGCTCTCCCCCGCCTGCACAATCAGTTTGCCCTTTGGATTGCTCAGCAGACCACAGGTCATCTCATATTCCCCGGCCTCCAGATTAGCGGTCAGCTTCTGGCTGAAGCCCGGCGCAATGTTTTCGCGCTCTTCCACCACCAGCACACCTTTCAGGATCTCCCACTCCAGCGCTTTCTGGCTGTTATTTTTAATCAGAAACTGAGTTTTACCGGCCTTCACCGTTAAGCTCATCGGCTCACACTGCCTGTCGTTGACGCTTACGGTAACCTGAGGAACGGCTGCCGCCGCAGAAGCAGAAATCGCCAGCAGAGGAAGCAGCAGTGCCTTGCGGCGGAAACGCATTGTCATCTCTTTTTCCCTATCACGTTGCGGGCGTAAGATGCGCCCGTTAAAGGTCGTATTACACAGTGGCCGACGCAGCAGAACGCGCAGGCATAAAAAACAGAATCAGGGCCGGGATCAGGTAGACGAAGTAAAGGGTCACTTCACTGACGCTGGGGGCCTCCTGATAACCCAGCACGCCTTCCAGCAGGGTGCCAAACAGCGAATGGGTCGATAAGGTATTGCTGAGATCGAAGGCCACATCCTGATAGTGATTCCACAGACCCGCCTCGTGGAAGGCGCGAATCGCCCCTGCGGCCAGACCGGCCGCCACAAACAGGATGAAGACGCTGGTCCAGCGGAAGAAGTGCGCCATGTTCAGGCGGATACCGCCCCAGTAGAGCAGCATGCCCAGCACCACCGCTGTCGCCAGCCCCAGCACCGCGCCAATCGGCGGCGCATAACCGACATCCTGCGTAAAAGCGGCCAGCAGGAAGAAGACTGACTCCAGGCCTTCACGCGCCACGGCAAGAAAGACCATCAGCACCAGCGCCAGACCGCCCCGGCCCGAACGTTGCAGCGCCTGGTCGACCGCCTGCTCCAGCTCAACTTTGATATTGCGCGCCACTCTGCGCATCCAGAACACCATGGAGGTGAGGATCACGACGGCGATCAGCGCCACAATGCCTTCGAACAGCTCCTGCTCTTTTTGCGGGAACTCGCCAGTGGTGGCATTGATAAACAGACCCAGCCCCAGGCAGAGTGCCGCGGCGACAAAGACGCCTGCCCACATGGCCGGAAACCACTGGGTGCGCTGGGTGCGTTTGAGGTAGCTGGCGATCAGGCTGACAATCAGCGCGGCTTCAAGTCCTTCGCGCAGCATGATGAGAAAGGGAACGAACATTGCCAGCCTCTTGAATGTTAAGCAGCGTCAATTAACGGTAAATTCAGGTAAAGTGTAAACGATACCGATTATCATTATCGCTGCGAAAAAAACAAGTTGCCGATGGAGATAATTGCATTTTTGAGGCTTTTATCTTTGTAACAAAAAGGCCCGTCCCCTGCGGGACGGGCCTTCACTCCTGACGCTCTGCTTATTTGGTCTGGAACTCCGCCTCAGCGGCGGCAAAACGCTGCTGCGCTTCAGCTGAAGGTTCACGTCCCATCAGGCTGAAGAGCACAATCGCGATGCTGGCGAAGATGAAGCCCGGGATGATTTCATACAGACCCAGCCAGCCATACTGTTTCCACACCAGCACGGTCAGCGCACCGACAATCATACCGGCCAGCGCGCCGTTGCGGTTCATGCGCTTCCAGCAGACGCCAAACAGCACGACCGGTCCAAAGGCCGCCCCGAAGCCTGCCCAGGCGTAGCTGACAAGACCCAGTACGCGGTTTTCCGGGTTAGACGCCAGTGCAATCGCAATCAGCGCCACCAGCAGCACCATCAGACGCCCTACCCACACCAGCTCCTGCTGACTGGCGTTTTTACGCAGGAAGCCTTTGTAGAGATCTTCAGTCAGGGCGCTGGAGCAGACCAGCAGCTGACAGCTCAGGGTTGACATCACCGCCGCCAGAATCGCTGACAGCAGAATACCGGCAATCCATGGGTTAAACAGGATGCGTGCCAGTTCGATAAAGACGCGCTCTGCGTTGTCGTTGACGCCGGTCGCCAGCGTCGGGTTGTTCTGGAAGTAGGCGATACCAAAGAAGCCAACAGCGACCGCCCCCGCCAGACAGAACACCATCCATGCCATGCCGATGCGGCGTGCGGTGCGGATTGAGCGATGCGAATCCGCCGCCATAAAGCGCGCCAGAATATGCGGCTGGCCGAAGTAGCCCAGGCCCCAGCCGAGCAGCGAGATCACCGCAACGAAGTTCAGCCCTTTGAGCATGTCGAGATTTTCCAGGCTTTTCGCCTCAATCACCGCCAGCGAATCAGACCAGCCGCCCACCGCGATAATCACAAACACCGGCGTCAGAATCAGGGCGAAAATCATCAGGCTTGCCTGAACGGTATCCGTCCAGCTCACCGCCAGAAATCCCCCCACCAGCGTATAAAGGATGGTGGCTGCCGCCCCCGCCCACAGTGCGGTCTCATAGCTCATGCCAAAGGTGCTTTCAAACAGACGCGCACCGGCAACCACGCCAGAGGCGCAGTAGATGGTGAAGAACACCAGGATCACAATGGCCGAAATCACACGCAGAATTTTGCTGTGATCTTCAAAGCGGCTGGTAAAGAAGTCTGGCAGCGTCAGCGCATTGTTGTGGTGTTCGGTCTGAACACGCAGGCGGCCGGCGACGATTTTCCAGTTCAGCCAGGCACCGATGGTCAGACCGATCGCAATCCAGCTCTCAGAGATCCCTGAGATGAAGATCGCCCCCGGCAATCCCATCAGCAGCCAGCCACTCATATCTGAGGCACCCGCAGAGAGTGCGGTGACCACACTACCCAGACTGCGGCCACCCAGGATGTAGTCATCAAAGTTTTTGGTCGAACGGTAGGCCACAAAACCGATTAACACCATCCCAAGTATATAAACCACAAAGGTCACCAGCATTGGTGTACTTACACTCATCTGTCTCTCCACTTATTATTTGATATCCCAGAGAAATCGCCAGCTACCCGCCTGCCGGAACGGGGCAGAACGGGCCGATTGTTTTCGTCAGGGCGTCAGTCATTTCCCAGCGGCGCGGTATCCTGCCGGAAAGGCGTGGCGCGCACAATGGATTTAACACAGGCGTTACAGTGATTTCACTAACCGGTTGTGAAAAAGTGTCCAGAGGTTGCACTCGCTCACAGTTATCCGGTTGCACCACCGTGTAACCTGCCGGAAACCCGCATTTTATCGGGTCTGCCAACCTGGCGAGGATCTTGCAGCAATATCCGTGCCGAATTGTCAGATTTAACAATTGGCGATGTCACAGGGGTGTTAACTGGCTCACATTTAACACGGTTGCACAAAGTTGCAACTTAAGTGATAGTGCAGCCCACGCCGTATCGAACCACTATTAAGGAGCCTGGAAGTCATGGGTACAACCACCATGGGTGTAAAACTGGATGACGCGACACGTGAGCGCATCAAACTGGCTGCGCAGCGCATCGACCGCACGCCACACTGGCTGATCAAACAGGCGATTTTTAACTACCTAGGCCAGCTGGAAACCGGGGATGCCGTGCCGGAGATCCCTCTCACTGCACAGGCCGCCGCCGAGTCTGACGACATCCAGCCAGAGGAGCTGCATCAGCCGTTCCTTGACTTCGCAGAGCAGATTTTACCGCAGTCCGTGACCCGTTCCGCCGTGACCGCAGCCTGGCGTCGTCCGGAGACGGATGCGGTGCCGATGCTGCTGGAGCAGGCACGCCTGCCGGCGCCGCTGGCAGAGAAAACCCATCAGCTCGCTTATCAGCTTGCCGACAAGCTGCGGCACCAAAAAGGTGCAACCGGACGCGCCGGTATGGTGCAAAGCCTGCTGCAGGAGTTCTCATTATCGTCTCACGAAGGCGTGGCGCTGATGTGCCTTGCCGAAGCGCTGCTGCGTATTCCCGACAAGCCAACCCGCGATGCGCTGATCCGCGACAAAATCAGTAACGGGAACTGGCAGTCACACCTGGGACGCAGCCCGTCCCTGTTTGTCAACGCGGCCACCTGGGGTCTGCTGTTTACCGGCCGTCTGGTCTCAACCCATAACGAAGCGAACCTGTCACGCTCTCTGAACCGCATTATCGGTAAGAGTGGCGAGCCGCTAATCCGCAAAGGTGTGGATATGGCGATGCGACTGATGGGCGAGCAGTTCGTGACCGGTGAAACCATTGCCGAAGCCCTGGCAAACGCCCGTAAGCTGGAAGAGAAAGGCTTCCGCTACTCCTATGATATGCTGGGCGAAGCGGCACTGACCGCAGGCGATGCCAAAGCCTACCTGCTCTCCTATCAGCAGGCGATCCACGCGATTGGTAAAGCCTCCAATGGCCGGGGCATCTATGAAGGCCCGGGCATCTCCATCAAACTGTCAGCCCTTCATCCCCGTTACAGCCGCGCGCAGTATGAGCGGGTGATGGAAGAGCTCTACCCGCTGCTGAAATCGCTGACGCTGCTGGCGCGCTCCTATGACATCGGCATCAACATCGACGCCGAAGAAGCTGACCGGCTGGAACT
Organism: Pantoea sp. M_10; assembly: GCF_008631515.1. Taxonomy (NCBI): domain Bacteria; kingdom Pseudomonadati; phylum Pseudomonadota; class Gammaproteobacteria; order Enterobacterales; family Erwiniaceae; genus Pantoea; species Pantoea sp. M_10. Next base: position 91,454 of record NZ_VWUL01000012.1, read on the forward strand.
GTCGCTGGATATGCTGGAGAAACTCTGTTTCGAGCCGGAGCTGGAAGGCTGGAACGGGATCGGCTTCGTCATCCAGGCGTATATGAAACGCTGCCCGTTTGTCATCGATGAGCTGATCGACCTGGCTCAGCGCAGTCGCCGCCGCCTGATGATCCGTCTGGTGAAAGGCGCTTACTGGGATAGCGAAATCAAACGCGCGCAAATGGAAGGTCTGGAAGGCTATCCGGTTTACACCCGCAAGGTCTACACCGATATCTCCTATCTGGCCTGCGCCCGTAAACTGCTCTCCGTGCCGAACCTGATCTATCCGCAGTTCGCCACGCACAATGCCCATACCCTGGCCGCCATCTATCAGCTGGCGGGCAACAACTACTATCCGGGACAGTATGAGTTCCAGTGTCTGCACGGCATGGGTGAACCCCTCTATGAGCAGGTGGTCGGCAAAGTGGCGGACGGGAAGCTGAATCGCCCCTGCCGCATCTATGCGCCGGTGGGGACGCATGAAACCCTGCTGGCTTATCTGGTGCGTCGTCTGCTGGAGAACGGAGCCAACACCTCCTTTGTTAACCGCATCGCGGATACCTCACTGCCGATTGACGAGCTGGTTGCCGATCCGGTGCTCGCCGTTGAGAAACTCGGGGCCAGCGAAGGCGCGATCGGCCTGCCGCATCCGAAGATCCCGTTGCCGCGTGACCTCTATGGCGAGAACCGCGTCAACTCTGCGGGTCTGGATATGGCCAACGAACACCGCCTCGCCTCGCTCTCCAGCGCCCTGCTGAGCAGCGCCGCCCACCCTTACCTGGCCGAACCGATGATCGATGGCGAAGCGGGCACCGGTGAGCTGCACGACGTGCTGAACCCGGCCGTGCCTGGCGATCGCGTGGGTCAGGTGCGTGAAGCGACAGAGCAGGAAGTGTCATTGGCGCTGGATGCCGCCGTGAACAGCGGGCCAATCTGGTTTGCCACCCCGCCGCAGGAGCGTGCCGCGATTCTGGAGCGCGCGGCGCAGATCATGGAAGGCCAGATGCAGAAGCTGATGGGCATTCTGGTGCGTGAAGCGGGCAAGACCTACAACAACGCCATCGCGGAAGTGCGCGAAGCGGTCGATTTCCTCTATTACTACGCCGGCATGGTGCGCGACGATTTCGACAATGAAACCCATCGCCCGCTGGGCCCGGTGGTCTGCATCAGTCCGTGGAACTTCCCGCTGGCGATCTTCACCGGTCAGATTGCGGCGGCACTGGCAGCAGGCAACAGCGTGCTGGCCAAACCTGCCGAACAGACGCCGCTGATTGCCGCGCAGGCGGTGCAGATCCTGCTGGATGCGGGCGTACCACCAGGCGTGCTGCAGCTGCTGCCAGGCCAGGGTGAAACCGTTGGCGCACAGCTGACCGGCGACAACCGGGTGCGCGGTGTGATGTTTACCGGCTCCACTGCCGTGGCAACCCTGCTGCAGCGTAATCTCGCCGGTCGTCTTGACCAGCACGGCCGCCCAGTGCCGCTGGTTGCGGAAACCGGCGGGATGAATGCGATGATCGTTGACTCCTCCGCGCTGACCGAGCAGGTGGTGGTTGATATCGTTGCCTCGGCGTTCGACAGCGCCGGACAGCGCTGCTCCGCCCTGCGTCTGCTCTGCATCCAGGAAGATGTCGCTGACCATACGCTGAAAATGTTGCGCGGTGCGATGGCAGAGTGCCGCATGGGTAACCCGGAGCGCTTCTCCACCGATATCGGCCCGGTCATTGACGCCGAAGCCAAAGCCAATATCGACCGCCATATTCAGGCGATGCGTAACAAGGGCTTCACGGTCTATCAGGCGGTGCAGGATAATCCGCAGGACAGCAAAGAGTGGAACAGCGGCACCTTTGTCAAACCCACGCTGATTGAGCTGGATCAGGTCAGCGACCTGGATAAAGAGATTTTCGGACCGGTGCTGCACGTGGTGCGCTTCACCCGCAACACGCTGCCGCAGCTGGTTGAGCAGATTAACGCTTCCGGTTACGGCCTGACGCTGGGTGTCCATACCCGTATTGATGAGACCATTGCGCAGGTCACGGCGAGCGCCCGGGTCGGTAACCTCTACGTTAACCGCAATATGGTGGGCGCCGTTGTTGGCGTGCAGCCGTTTGGGGGTGAAGGCCTATCCGGTACCGGTCCGAAAGCGGGCGGTCCGCTCTATCTCTACCGCCTGCTGGCACATCGCCCGGATGGCGCGCTGCGTCTGACCTTCGATCGCCAGGATGCGGAGCGCCCGGCTGATAGCACGCTGCGTCACGCTCTGCTGGCTCCGCATCAGGCACTCAGCAGCTGGGCCAAAGATAAACCGGCGCTGGCTGAACTCTGTGATCGCTATGACCAGCTGGCCCAGGCCGGTGTGGTACGGCTGCTGCCGGGCCCGACGGGTGAGCGCAATACCTTCTCGCTGTTGCCACGCGATCAGGTGCTCTGCCTGGCTGACAACGAGCAGGATGCGTTGATTCAGCTGGCGGCCGTGACCAGCGTCGGCAGTAAAGCGCTGTGGCAGGATGATGAGCTGCATCGCACCCTGCGTGCCTCGCTGCCGGACGCGGTGAAAGCGCGCATTACGCTGGCGCGAGACCCGCTGACGGCGGAGTTTGATGCGGTAATCTATCACGGCGACGCCGATCAGCTGCGCGCCCTGTGCGAACAGATTGCCGCGCGTGAAGGCGCGATTGTGTCGGTGCAGGGCTTCGCCCGCGGCGAGACGAATCTGCTGCTGGAGCGTCTGCTGATTGAGCGCTCACTGAGTGTGAATACCGCGGCCGCAGGTGGTAACGCTAGCCTGATGACCATCGGGTAAGGGGGGGGTTGCCGGCGAGGTCGCTGCGCGGGCGGAGTCTGAGAAGGTTTCGTGCGCCGGGTCGCTGGGACTGATGGGGTTTGCTGCGCGGGCGGAGTCTGAGAAGGTTTCGTTCGCCGGGTCGCTGGGACTGATGGGGTTTGCTGCGCGGGTTGAGTCTGAGCAGATTTCGTTCGCCGGGTGAATCCGGCAGTTTCAGCTTCGCCTCTGCAGGCGACCGACAAGGGGGCGCCAGTCGCCGCGCCCCCTTGACCCCGGGCTCCGGCCTGCTTCACCGCCGCTTCGCGGTCCCTTCGCTTCTTCCGGATTTCTCACGGACCGGCAGGACGCGCCATCCCTGGCGCGACCCTGCCTCTTCGCGACATCCCTGTCGCTCGTCCTGAAATCCCTCATCCGCT
>NZ_VWUL01000013.1:0-28620 GCF_008631515.1 Pantoea sp. M_10
GTCCACAGTTCTACTTCCGTACCACTGACGTGACCGGTTCAGTAGAGCTGCCAGAAGGCGTTGAAATGGTAATGCCAGGCGACAACATCAAAATGGTTGTTACCCTGATCCACCCAATCGCAATGGATGAAGGTCTGCGCTTCGCAATCCGCGAAGGCGGCCGTACCGTTGGCGCGGGTGTTGTTGCTAAAGTTATCGCTTAATTGTGATATCTGCTGTGGTCGTGCAAACGGCCACTGCAACACAAGGAAAAGAGCACTTCGGTGCTCTTTTTTTTTGCCTGAAAAGCAGCATAACCCTGCAAAGGGTAGGTTTGTAATAAAAACGATTCGCATTTACACTGTGTACAGAAAATGGTCTCGAGTGATGAAAGAATGTACGTCTGCCTGTGTAATGCCATCAGTGATAAAACCCTTCGTGAAGTAGTACGGCGCTATCAGCCCAAATCCATCCAGCAACTGCGTCATTTTGTACCGGTCGGCAAACAGTGTGGCAAATGTCTGCGCGCCGCGCGGGAAATCATGGATGAAGAGATGCAGCATCCGCCACTCTATAAAGAGATCGCCTGACACACTGCGTGTGCGAATACCCACAATATCTGTCGCGTTTTTTTGACTTCTTTTTAATCACATCTACGATCTGATAAAGCAGACGTGGAGGGTTAACAATGAAGGGCGATATCAAAATTATCAGTCATCTCAATAAACTGCTTGGAAATGAACTGGTTGCTATAAACCAGTATTTTTTGCATGCGCGGATGTTTAAAAACTGGGGGCTGATGCGCCTCAATGATGTGGAGTATCACGAATCGATCGATGAGATGAAGCATGCCGACAAATACATCGAGCGCATTCTTTTTCTGGAAGGGATCCCGAATCTGCAGGATCTGGGCCGGCTGCGCATCGGTGAGGACGTTGAGGAAATGCTGAGTTCAGATCTCAATCTGGAGCTGGAAGGCGCCAAAGATCTTCGTGAAGCGATCGCCTATGCGGACAAAGTTCATGACTATGTCAGCCGTGACATGATGATTGAAATCCTGGCAGATGAGGAGCATCACATCGACTGGATTGAGACGGAGCTTGAGCTCATCCGGATGATGGGGATCCAGAACTACCTGCAGGCTCAGATCAAAGAAGCGTGAACCGCGTCTGCAGGACGAGAGTGACCCAGCCCGCAATGGCCAGGAAAGGGCCAAAAGGCAGCGGGCTGACGCCCTGCGTCCGGCCACGCAATTGCAGCATCAACACGCCTGCCAGCGCCAGCAGAGTGGCACCCAGTGCAATCCAGGGCAATCCCTGCCAGCCACAGCAGGCCCCCAGCGCGGCGAAAAGCTTCATATCACCATATCCTAATCCCTCATACCCCCTGACCAGTCGGTAGCCCTGGGCAAGCAACCACAGGGCAACGTAGCCCGAGAGTGCACCCCATATCGCCGGGGTTTCGGTGCCTGCCAGTGTTGCATGAATTAACCCCAGCCAGAGCAACAGATAATTGAGCGGGTCAGGTATGCAGAGATGGCGACGGTCAATCAGGGCCACCATCATCAACAGAGAGGCCGCCGTAAGAATAAACAGCGCATCAGTCAGGCTGTCGAAGCTTAGCAGTACAAGCAGGCTCAGGCTGGCAACCAGCCATTCCATGACCACACTCTCTGCGCTAAATGAGTAAGAGCAGAAGCGACAACGGCCTTTTAAGGCAGCCCAGCTGATCAGCGGCAGCGTATCGCGCCATAACAGAGGCTGGCGGCAGTGGGGACAGTGCGAGCCGGGAAAACAGAGGGCGGCACACCACCGGGTGGGAGAAAGGGCAGGGGTGAAGCGCGCGCAGGCCAGCGAAAGAAAGCTGCCCAGCGCACCTCCGCCAGCCAGGGCGGCTAACTGAATCAGGATTAAGGTCATCTTCGGGCTCCGGCTAAACGGTCGGCCATACTTTCACCGCTTTTACGCCCCGTGTCGCCTGTGTATGCCAGCTTGCGGAACCCTGTTCACAACCTGATTCACCCCCTGTCAGTCATGAGACAGGTCTGTGCGATGTATGCCTCAGGACCCGGCCACTAATTAACAGCGAAAATGCCAGCACGGGTTGCTTCCTGAACAGAATTACGTATAATGCGCGGGCCTGCAGATATTGCAGGCGCGATTCGAGCAGAATCGCAGACGGCTGACCGTTAGGCCGCCTGACAATACTCCCAATTGGGGAGTTATATGCTGAACGATTACACTCTCCCATCAATCGTAATGGGTTCGAGTAGTAATTTTTTTCGTCTATAAAAAGTTTGGAGCTCTGGTCTCATGCAGAACCAAAGAATCCGTATCCGTCTTAAAGCGTTTGATCATCGTCTGATCGATCAATCAACCGCGGAAATCGTTGAGACTGCCAAGCGCACTGGTGCGCAGGTTCGTGGTCCAATCCCGCTGCCAACCCGCAAAGAGCGTTTTACCGTTCTGATCTCTCCGCACGTCAACAAAGATGCGCGTGATCAGTACGAAATCCGCACTCACAAGCGTCTGGTAGACATCGTTGAGCCAACCGAAAAAACGGTTGATGCTCTGATGCGTCTGGATCTGGCTGCCGGTGTTGACGTGCAGATCAGCCTGGGTTAATCAGGTCATCGAGCGATTGAGAGGTTGAAACAATGATTGGTTTAGTCGGTAAAAAAGTGGGTATGACCCGCATCTTCACTGAAGATGGCGTTTCTATCCCAGTAACCGTAATCGAAGTTGAAGCGAACCGCGTTACTCAGGTCAAAGGCCTGGAGAACGATGGTTACCAGGCAATTCAGGTTACCACCGGTGCTAAAAAAGCAAACCGTGTGACCAAACCTGAAGCTGGTCATTTTGCTAAAGCTGGCGTTGAAGCTGGCCGTGGCCTGTGGGAATTCCGCACCGCTGAAGGTGACGAGTATTCTGTAGGTCAGAGCATCAGCGTTGAAATTTTCGCTGACGTTAAAAAAGTAGACGTAACTGGCACCTCTAAAGGTAAAGGTTTCGCCGGTACCGTTAAGCGCTGGAACTTCCGTACCCAGGACGCTACTCACGGTAACTCCTTGTCTCACCGCGTTCCGGGTTCTATCGGTCAGAACCAGACTCCGGGCAAAGTGTTCAAAGGCAAGAAAATGGCAGGTCAGCTGGGTAATGAGCGCGTAACAGTTCAGAGCCTGGACGTAGTACGTGTTGACGCTGAGCGCAACCTGCTGCTGGTTAAAGGTGCAGTTCCCGGTGCTACCGGTAGCGACCTGATCGTTAAACCAGCTGTGAAGGCGTAAGGGGATAGCAATGGAATTAGTATTGAAAGACGCGCAGAGCGCGCTGACTGTTTCCGAAACTACCTTCGGTCGTGATTTCAACGAAGCGCTGGTTCACCAGGTTGTTGTTGCTTACGCATCAGGCGCCCGCCAGGGAACTCGCGCGCAGAAAACTCGCGCTGAAGTAACCGGTTCAGGCAAAAAGCCATGGCGTCAGAAAGGCACCGGCCGTGCGCGTTCAGGTTCTGTGAAGAGCCCGATCTGGCGTTCAGGTGGCGTGACCTTTGCTGCTAAGCCACAAGACCACAGTCAAAAAGTTAACAAAAAGATGTACCGCGGCGCGCTGAAAAGCATCCTGTCCGAACTGGTACGTCAGGACCGTCTGATCGTTGTCGAATCATTTGCTGTAGAAGCGCCGAAAACCAAGCTGCTGGTACAGAAACTGAAAGACATGGCGCTGGAAGACGTGCTGATCATCACCGGCGAACTGGATGAGAATCTGTTCCTGGCTGCGCGTAACCTGTACAAGGTTGACGTGCGTGATGCATCTGGTATCGATCCAGTTAGCCTGATCGCCTTCGACAAAGTCGTTATGACTGCTGATGCAGTTAAGCAAGTTGAGGAGATGCTGGCATGATCCGTGAAGAACGTCTGCTGAAAGTACTGCGCGCGCCGCACGTATCTGAAAAAGCATCTAGCGCGATGGAAAAAACCAATACCATCGTTCTCAAAGTTGCTAATGACGCGACCAAAGCAGAGATCGTTGCTGCTGTTGAGAAACTGTTCGAAGTAGAAGTTAAAGACGTAAACACCCTGGTTGTTAAGGGCAAAGTTAAGCGTCAAGGACAGCGTATCGGTCGTCGTAGCGACTGGAAAAAAGCTTACGTCACCCTGAAAGAAGGCCAGAATCTGGACTTCGCTGGCGGCGCTGAGTAAGTCGGAGGAGAAAGACAATGGCAGTTGTTAAATGTAAACCGACATCTCCGGGTCGTCGCCATGTAGTTAAAGTGGTAAACGCGGAGCTGCACAAGGGCAAACCATTTGCCCCGCTGGTAGAAAAAAACAGCAAATCCGGTGGCCGTAACAACAATGGTCGTATCACTACCCGTCATATCGGTGGTGGTCACAAGCAGGCTTATCGTATTGTTGACTTCAAACGCAACAAAGACGGTATCCCGGCAGTTGTTGAACGTCTTGAGTACGATCCGAACCGCTCTGCGAACATCGCACTGGTTCTGTACAAAGACGGCGAACGCCGTTACATCCTGGCCCCTAAAGGCCTGAAAGCCGGCGACCAGATTCAGTCTGGCGTTGATGCTGCGATCAAAGCAGGTAACACACTGCCGATGCGTAACATCCCGGTGGGTTCAACCGTGCATAACGTAGAAATGAAACCAGGCAAAGGCGGTCAGATTGCTCGCTCAGCCGGTGCTTACGTGCAGATCGTTGCGCGTGAAGGTTCTTACGTTACCCTGCGTCTGCGTTCAGGTGAAATGCGTAAAGTCGAGTCTGACTGCCGCGCAACACTGGGCGAAGTCGGCAACGCTGAGCATATGCTGCGCGTTCTGGGTAAAGCTGGTGCAGCCCGTTGGCGTGGTGTTCGTCCGACCGTTCGTGGTACCGCGATGAACCCAGTTGATCACCCGCACGGTGGTGGTGAAGGTCGTAACTTTGGTAAGCACCCGGTTTCTCCGTGGGGCGTTCAGACCAAAGGTAAGAAGACCCGTAGCAACAAGCGTACTGATAAATTTATCGTACGTCGCCGTAGCAAATAATATTAGAGGATAAGCCATGCCACGTTCTCTCAAGAAAGGTCCTTTTATTGACCTGCACTTGCTGAAGAAGGTAGAGAAAGCGGTGGAAAGCGGTGACAAGAAGCCTTTGCGCACTTGGTCCCGTCGTTCAACGATCTTTCCTAACATGATCGGTTTGACCATCGCTGTCCATAATGGTCGTCAGCACGTTCCTGTCTTTGTTTCCGACGAAATGGTTGGTCACAAACTGGGTGAATTCGCGCCGACACGTACTTATCGCGGTCACGCGGCTGATAAAAAAGCCAAGAAGAAATAAGTAGGAGGAAGAGATGGAAACTTTAGCTCAACATCGCCACGCTCGTTCTTCTGCTCAGAAGGTTCGCCTTGTTGCTGACCTGATTCGCGGTAAGAAAGTGTCGCAGGCACTGGACATTTTGACCTACACCAACAAGAAAGCGGCTGTACTGGTCAAGAAAGTTCTGGAATCTGCCATTGCTAACGCCGAACACAACGATGGCGCTGATATCGACGATCTGAAAATCACGAAAATTTTCGTTGATGAAGGTCCGACCATGAAACGCATTATGCCGCGTGCCAAAGGTCGTGCAGATCGCATCCTGAAGCGCACCAGCCACATTACTGTGGTTGTGTCCGATCGCTGAGACTCTGGAGACTAGCAATGGGTCAGAAAGTACATCCTAATGGTATTCGCCTGGGTATTGTAAAACCATGGAACTCTACCTGGTTTGCGAACACCAAAGAATTCGCTGACAACCTGGACAGCGATTTTAAAGTCCGTCAGTTTTTGACTAAAGAACTGGCTAAAGCGTCTGTCTCTCGTATCGTTATCGAGCGTCCAGCTAAGAGCATCCGTGTGACTATTCACACCGCTCGTCCTGGCATCGTTATCGGTAAGAAAGGCGAAGACGTAGAAAAACTGCGCACGGTCGTCGCGAACATCGCTGGCGTTCCTGCACAGATCAATATCGCCGAAGTCCGCAAGCCGGAACTGGACGCAAAACTGGTTGCTGACAGCATCACTTCACAGCTGGAGCGTCGTGTGATGTTCCGTCGTGCTATGAAGCGTGCGGTTCAGAACGCCATGCGTCTTGGCGCGAAGGGTATTAAAGTCGAAGTTAGCGGCCGTCTGGGCGGCGCCGAGATCGCACGTACCGAATGGTATCGTGAAGGTCGCGTACCGTTGCACACACTGCGTGCTGACATTGACTACAACACCTCTGAAGCGCACACCACTTATGGTGTAATCGGCGTTAAGGTATGGATCTTCAAAGGTGAGATCCTGGGTGGTATGGCTGCTGTTGAACAACCGGAACCGGCTGCTCAACCTAAAAAGCAGCAGCGTAAAGGCCGTAAGTAAGGAGAGTCGCTGATGTTACAACCAAAGCGTACAAAATTCCGTAAGGTGCACAAAGGCCGCAACCGCGGTCTGGCGCAGGGTACGGATGTTAGCTTCGGTACTTTCGGTCTGAAAGCTGTTGGCCGTGGTCGTCTGACTGCTCGTCAGATCGAAGCAGCACGTCGTGCTATGACCCGTGCAGTTAAGCGTCAAGGTAAGATCTGGATCCGAGTATTCCCGGACAAACCGATCACCGAGAAGCCGCTGGAAGTGCGTATGGGTAAAGGTAAGGGTAACGTTGAGTATTGGGTTGCCCTGATCCAGCCTGGTAAAGTCCTGTATGAAATGGACGGCGTACCAGAAGAGCTGGCCCGTGAAGCATTCAAGCTGGCAGCAGCAAAACTGCCTATCAAAACCACCTTTGTAACTAAGACGGTGATGTAATGAAAGCAACTGAGCTGCGTGAAAAAAGCGTTGAAGAGCTGAACACTGAGCTGCTTAATCTGCTGCGTGAGCAATTTAACCTGCGCATGCAGGCAGCATCTGGCCAACTGCAGCAGACTCATCTGCTGAAACAGGTTCGCCGTGATGTTGCACGCGTTAAGACTTTACTGACTGAGAAGGCGGGTTCGTAATGACCGATAAAATCCGTACTCTGCAGGGTCGTGTAGTAAGTGACAAAATGCAGAAATCTGCAGTTGTTGCTATCGAACGTTTCGTGAAACACCCGATCTACGGCAAATTCATTAAGCGTACGACCAAGCTGCACATCCATGACGAGAACAATGAATGTGGAATTGGCGACGTGGTAGAAATCCGCGAATGCCGTCCACTGTCCAAGACTAAATCCTGGACCCTGGTTCGCGTAATTGAGAAAGCTGTTCTGTAATAAGAACCGTTTTTTCTGAGGAAACCCTCTGCTTCGGCAGGGGGTTTTTTTTTTGCCTCTGCCCCGGGATTGATCCATTTGTGTCCCCGGCCATGCAGATTTGATAGTGCGCACAAATTCGACAGTTTCCGGGCGGTAAGCTGCGACTCTTCAGGCGGTCTGGCCTGAATGCATCGGGCTGAACAGGCCGGTGTCGTCATAACTGTACAAGGAAATGTGCCGTGAAAATGGAGAGTCCCGATCGCTTACGGCGGTCACTGCTGAAATTACCTTTGTTTGCTGCGTTGCCTGCTGTTAGCTCTGCCAAAAGCTTGCCGCTATTATCGGAAAGCACACAACATCAACCTACAGGCAATAGCATGGAACGAACTCTGTTACTGAAGAACGCCGACTGTGTAGTTTGCATGGATGCTGACCGTCGGGAAATTCGCAATGCCTCTGTTCTGATCAAAGGAAATCAGATCGTGGCGGTCGGAGAAGCCGGAACACTACCCGATAGCGCGGATGAAGTTATCGACCTGCGTGGGCACATTGTGATTCCGGGTCTGATCAATACGCATCACCATATGTATCAGAGCCTGACCCGCGCCATTCCGGCTGTACAGAATGGCGAACTCTTTAACTGGCTGACTCACCTCTATCCTCTCTGGCAGAACCTGACACCTGAGATGATTCGTATCTCAACGCAGGTGTCGATGGCTGAACTGATACTCTCTGGCTGCACGACCACCAGTGATCATCTCTATGTCTATCCAAATGGCTGTCAGCTTGATGACAGCATTGAGGCTGCTGCCGTCATGGGAATGCGTTTCCATGCAAGCCGGGGCAGTATGAGCGTGGGGAAATCACGGGGCGGCTTACCGCCCGATAGCCTGGTGGAGAATGAAGCGGCAATTCTGAAAGATACGCAGCGGGTCATTGAACGCTATCACGATGACAGCCACGGTTCGATGCTACGCATTGTGGTGGCTCCCTGTTCGCCATTCTCCGTGAGCCGTGAGCTGATGAAGCAGTCCGCCGCACTGGCCCGCAGTTTCAGCGTCTCGATGCACACGCATCTGGCAGAGAACGACAGCGACATCCGCTACAGTCGCGAAAAGTTTAATATGACTCCTGCGCAGTATGTTGAGGACCTCGGCTGGGTTGGCCCGGATGTCTGGCATGCTCACTGCGTCAAACTCGATCCACAGGGTATTGAACTCTTTGCCCGCACCGGAACCGGCATTGCCCATTGTCCCTGCTCAAATATGCGGCTCGGCTCAGGCATCGCCCCAATACGCCATATGTGTGATGCCGGTGTGCATGTCGGTCTTGGCGTGGATGGCTCCGCCTCCAATGACAGCTCAGATATGATGGCCGAGGTTCGTCAGGCGATGCTGCTGCAGCGTGTCGGGTTTGGCCCGGATGCCATGACCGCACGGCAGGCTCTGGAGCTGGCAACGCTGGGAAGTGCAAAAGTGCTTAACCGTAATGATGTGGGGGCTATTGCGCCTGGCATGATGGCTGACCTGGCGGTGTTTGACCTGAATCGGCCAGGCCTGGCTGGGGCAGGGCACGATCCGGTTGCCGCCCTGGTGTTCTGTAATCCGGGACAGGTGGCTTACAGCATCATTAACGGACAAGTCCGGGTACGTAAAGGAGAACTGGCCGGAATTGAACTGCCAGCGCTGCTGCGTCAGCACAACCAGCTGGCCACAAAACTGGCAGGCTGAGACAGAAGGGCACTTTATTTGGGGATCGACGAAAAATAAGGCAGATTACATTTGCTACTGTTCGCACTATTCCCTAGAATACGCCCTCCCTGTCATCAGGGAAAATCAGCGGCTCGATTGAGAGCCGTTTATTTTTTCTACCCATCTGTGAGAACCGGTGTTACAATGCCGCGCCCTCAATTATGGGGCTTTCTAACGACCTGAGGTTTAGGTCCCGAAGTAGTAGTTGACATTAGCGGAGCACTAAAATGATCCAAGAACAGACTATGCTGAACGTCGCCGACAACTCCGGTGCACGTCGCGTAATGTGTATCAAGGTTCTGGGTGGCTCGCACCGTCGCTACGCAGGCGTCGGTGACATCATCAAAGTTACCATCAAGGAAGCAATTCCTCGTGGTAAAGTCAAAAAAGGTGATGTCCTGAAGGCGGTAGTGGTGCGCACCAGGAAGGGTGTTCGTCGCCCGGACGGTTCTGTCATTCGCTTCGATGGTAATGCATGCGTTATTCTGAACAATAACAGTGAGCAGCCTATCGGTACGCGTATTTTTGGGCCGGTAACTCGTGAACTTCGTACTGAAAAGTTCATGAAAATTATCTCTCTGGCACCAGAAGTACTCTAAGGAGCGAACAATGGCAGCTAAAATCCGTCGTAACGACGAAGTTATCGTGTTGACCGGTAAAGATAAAGGTAAGCGCGGTAAGGTAAAGAATGTCCTGTCTTCTGGTAAGGTCATCGTTGAAGGTATCAACCTGGTGAAGAAACATCAGAAGCCGGTTCCGGCTCTGAACCAGCCAGGTGGCATCGTTGAAAAAGAAGCTGCTATTCAGGTTTCTAACGTTGCACTGTTCAACGCGGCAACTGGTAAGGCTGACCGTGTAGGCTTTAGATTCGAAGACGGCAAAAAAGTCCGTTTCTTCAAGTCTAACAGCGAAACTATCAAGTAATTTGGAGTAGTACGATGGCGAAACTGCATGATTACTACAAAGACGAAGTAGTCCAGAAACTCATGACAGAGTTTGGCTACAATTCTGTCATGCAAGTCCCTCGGGTCGAGAAGATCACCCTGAACATGGGTGTTGGTGAAGCGATCGCTGACAAGAAACTGCTGGATAACGCAGCAGCTGACCTGGCAGCAATCTCCGGTCAAAAACCGCTGGTCACCAAAGCACGCAAATCAGTTGCAGGCTTCAAAATCCGTCAGGGCTATCCGATCGGCTGTAAAGTAACTCTGCGTGGCGAGCGCATGTGGGAGTTCTTTGAGCGTCTGGTCACCATTGCTGTTCCACGTATCCGTGACTTCCGTGGCTTGTCCGCTAAGTCATTCGATGGTCGTGGCAACTACAGCATGGGTGTACGTGAGCAGATCATCTTCCCAGAAATCGACTACGACAAAGTCGATCGCGTTCGTGGTTTGGATATCACCATTACCACTACTGCGAAATCTGATGATGAAGGCCGTGCTCTGCTGGCTGCCTTTGACTTCCCGTTCCGTAAGTAAGGTAGGGTTACTTAATGGCTAAGCAATCTATGAAAGCACGTGAAGTTAAACGTGCAAAATTAGCAGACAAATTCTTCGCTAAACGCGCTGAACTGAAAGCGATCATCTCTGATGTGAACGCTTCCGACGAAGACCGTTGGGATGCTGTTCTGAAGCTGCAGAGTCTGCCGCGTGATTCCAGCCCTTCACGTCAGCGTAACCGCTGCCGTCAAACAGGTCGTCCGCACGGTTTCCTGCGGAAGTTTGGGTTGAGCCGTATCAAGGTCCGCGAAGCCGCCATGCGCGGTGAAATCCCGGGCCTGAAAAAGGCTAGCTGGTAATTGTCACCAATTGAATCACGGGAGTAACACAGATGAGCATGCAAGATCCGATCGCGGATATGCTGACCCGTATCCGTAACGGTCAGGCCGCGAACAAAGTTGCGGTCACCATGCCTTCCTCCAAGCTGAAATTGGCAATTGCCAACGTTCTGAAGGAAGAAGGTTATATTGAAGATTTCAAAATCGAAGGCGACATCAAGCTGGAACTGGAACTGACTCTTAAGTATTTCCAGGGCAAAGCTGTTGTAGAAAGTATTCAGCGAGTAAGCCGTCCTGGCCTGCGCATCTATAAGAAAAAAGATGAGCTGCCAAAGGTAATGGCTGGTATGGGCATCGCTGTAGTTTCTACATCCAAAGGTGTCATGACTGATCGTGCAGCGCGCCAGGCTGGTCTTGGTGGCGAAATTATCTGCTACGTAGCGTAATCGGAGGATACATATGTCTCGTGTTGCTAAAGCACCTGTCGTTGTTCCTGCCGGCGTAGAGGTAAAACTCGACGGTCAGGTAATTTCGATTAAAGGTAAAAACGGCGAGCTGACTCGTACTATCAATGATGCTGTTGAAGTTAAGCATGCTGACAACGCTCTGACTTTCGCTCCGCGCGAAGGTTTCGTTGACGGCTGGGCGCAGGCGGGTACTTCTCGCGCGCTGCTGAACGCAATGGTTATCGGTGTTACCGAAGGCTTCACTAAGAAGCTGCAGCTGGTTGGTGTAGGTTATCGTGCTGCCGTTAAAGGCGATATGGTTAACCTGTCACTGGGCTTTTCTCATCCAGTCGATCACCAGCTGCCCGCGGGTATCACTGCAGAATGCCCAACTCAGACTGAGATCGTGCTGAAAGGCGCTGATAAGCAGCTGATTGGTCAGGTTGCAGCAGACCTGCGCGCCTACCGTCGTCCTGAGCCTTACAAAGGCAAGGGTGTCCGTTACGCCGACGAAGTCGTGCGTACCAAAGAGGCTAAGAAGAAGTAAGGTAACACTATGGATAAGAAATCTGCTCGTATCCGTCGTGCGACCCGTGCACGTCGCAAGCTCAAAGAGCTGGGTGCTACTCGCCTGGTGGTACATCGTACCCCGCGTCATATTTACGCACAGGTAATCGCCCCGAACGGTTCCGAAGTTCTGGTCGCTGCTTCTACTGTAGAAAAAGCTATCACTGAACAACTGAAGTATACCGGTAATAAAGAAGCCGCAGCTGCAGTAGGTAAAGCTATCGCAGAACGCGCAATCGAAAAAGGCATCACAGGTGTTTCTTTCGACCGTTCCGGTTTCCAATATCATGGTCGCGTCCAGGCACTGGCAGATGCTGCCCGTGAAGCTGGCCTTCAGTTCTAAGGTAGAGGTCTAAGATGGCACACATCGAGAAACAAGCTGGCGAACTGCAGGAAAAACTGATCGCGGTAAACCGTGTTTCTAAAACTGTTAAAGGTGGTCGTATTTTCTCCTTCACAGCACTGACTGTGGTAGGCGATGGTAACGGTCGCGTAGGTTTTGGTTACGGTAAAGCGCGTGAAGTTCCAGCAGCGATCCAGAAAGCGATGGAGAAAGCCCGTCGCAACATGGTTAACGTCGCGCTGACCAACGGCACCCTGCAGCACCCTGTTAAAGGTGCACACACGGGTTCCCGCGTGTTCATGCAGCCGGCTTCAGAAGGTACCGGTATCATCGCCGGTGGTGCAATGCGCGCCGTTCTGGAAGTCGCTGGAGTTCATAACGTACTGGCAAAAGCCTATGGTTCTACTAACCCGATCAACGTGGTTCGTGCAACTATCGACGGCCTGGGCAATATGAAATCTCCGGAAATGGTCGCTGCTAAGCGTGGTAAATCCGTTGAAGAAATTCTGGGGTAATCACGATGGCTAAGACTATTAAAATCACTCAAACCCGTAGTTCAATCGGCCGCTTGCCTAAGCATAAAGCCACTCTGGTTGGCCTGGGTCTGCGTCGTATTGGTCATACCGTAGAGCGTGAAGACACGCCAGCTGTACGCGGCATGGTCAACGCGGTTTCCTACATGGTTAAAGTGGAGGAGTAAGAGATGCGTTTAAATACTCTGTCTCCGGCCGAAGGGTCTAAGCACGCTACTAAGCGTCTGGGTCGTGGTATCGGTTCTGGCCTCGGAAAAACCGGTGGTCGTGGTCACAAAGGTCAGAACTCACGTTCTGGCGGTGGCGTACGTCGCGGTTTCGAAGGTGGTCAGATGCCTCTGTACCGTCGTCTGCCGAAGTTCGGTTTCACCTCTCGCAAAGCAATGATCACTACAGAGATTCGTCTGTCTGATCTGGCGAAAGTTGAAGGCGGTATCGTCGACCTGAACGCGCTGAAAGCAGCCAACATTGTCGGTGTTCAGATTGAATTCGTTAAAGTAATTCTGTCTGGTGAAGTTTCTGCACCGGTAACGGTTCGCGGCCTGCGTGTCACCAAAGGTGCTCGTGCTGCAATCGAAGCTGCTGGCGGTAAAATCGAGGAATAAGTAGCAGATGGCTAAACAACCGGGATTAGATTTTCAAAGCGCCAAAGGCGGCTTTGGTGAGCTGAAACGCAGACTTCTGTTTGTCATCGGCGCACTGATTGTCTTCCGTATTGGCTCTTTTATTCCAATCCCTGGTATTGATGCCACTGTACTTGCCAAACTGCTTGAGCAACAGCGTGGCACCATCATTGAAATGTTTAACATGTTCTCTGGTGGTGCTCTCAGCCGTGCTTCTATTTTCGCACTGGGCATCATGCCGTATATCTCGGCATCGATCATTATCCAGTTATTAACGGTGGTTCATCCAGCGTTAGCGGAAATTAAGAAAGAAGGGGAGGCTGGCCGTCGTAAGATTAGCCAGTACACCCGATACGGTACGTTGGTATTGGCCATATTCCAGTCGATCGGTATTGCTACCGGTCTGCCGAATATGCCAGGGATGCAGGGTCTGGTGATGAATCCGGGCTTTGCGTTCTACTTTACCGCTGTTGTGAGTCTGGTCTCAGGAACAATGTTCCTGATGTGGCTGGGCGAACAGATTACTGAGCGGGGTATCGGTAACGGTATTTCGATCATTATCTTCGCAGGTATTGTTGCGGGTCTTCCGCCGGCCATTGGCCATACCATCGAGCAAGCGCGGCAAGGCGACCTGCACTTCCTTCTGTTGCTGTTGGTTGCAGTACTCGTATTCGCAGTGACCTACTTTGTTATTTTCGTTGAACGTGGACAGCGCCGCATTGTGGTGAACTACGCAAAACGTCAGCAGGGTCGTCGCGTTTACGCTGCACAGAGCACACATTTACCGTTGAAAGTGAATATGGCGGGTGTTATCCCGGCTATTTTTGCTTCCAGCATTATTCTGTTCCCGGCAACGATTGCATCGTGGTTTGGGGGCGGTACCGGTTGGAACTGGCTGACAACAATTTCGCTGTATTTGCAGCCAGGACAGCCGCTTTATGTGCTACTCTATGCGACTGCAATCATCTTCTTCTGTTTCTTCTATACGGCGTTGGTTTTCAACCCACGTGAAACAGCAGATAACCTGAAGAAGTCTGGTGCATTCGTACCGGGAATTCGTCCGGGAGAGCAAACGGCGAAGTATATTGATAAAGTAATGACGCGTTTGACCTTAATCGGCGCCCTGTACATTACCTTTATCTGCCTTATCCCGGAGTTCATGCGTGATGCGATGAAGGTTCCCTTCTACTTTGGCGGTACATCACTGCTTATCGTAGTTGTCGTCATCATGGACTTTATGGCTCAAGTGCAAACTCTGATGATGTCCAGTCAGTACGAGTCGGCACTGAAGAAAGCTAACCTGAAAGGCTACGGCCGTTAATTCAGTTGGTTGAGAAGTTACGGAGAGTAAAAATGAAAGTTCGTGCTTCCGTCAAGAGATTATGTCGTAACTGCAAAATCATTCGTCGCGACGGTGTCGTACGTGTGATCTGCAGCGCCGAGCCAAAGCATAAACAGCGCCAAGGCTGATTTTGTCACATATTTTTCTTGCAAAGTCGGGTTGAGCTGGCTAGATTAGCCAGCCAATCTTTTGTATGTCAGTACGTTTCCATTTGAGTATCCTGAAAACGGGCTTTTCAGCATGGGACGTGCTTGTTTAATTATAGGAGTGCATAGTGGCCCGTATAGCAGGCATTAACATTCCTGATCAAAAACATACCGTTATCGCATTAACTTCGATCTTCGGTATCGGTAAAACCCGTTCAAAAGCCATCTGCGCTTCAACGGGCATTGCTGAAAATGTTAAGATCAGTGAGCTGTCTGAAGAACAAATTGATCAGCTGCGTGATGCAGTTGCGAAATTCGTTGTTGAAGGTGATCTGCGCCGTGAAATCACCCTGAGCATCAAGCGTCTTATGGACCTTGGTTGCTACCGTGGTTTGCGCCATCGTCGTGGTCTTCCGGTTCGCGGTCAGCGTACCAAGACCAACGCACGTACCCGTAAGGGTCCGCGTAAACCGATCAAGAAATAATCGGGGTGAGTAAATAATGGCAAAGGCACCAGTTCGTGCACGCAAGCGTGTAAGAAAACAAGTCTCAGATGGCGTGGCTCATGTCCATGCTTCTTTTAACAACACCATCGTTACCATTACTGATCGTCAGGGTAACGCACTGGGTTGGGCAACCGCCGGTGGTTCCGGTTTCCGCGGTTCACGTAAATCCACTCCGTTTGCTGCTCAGGTCGCTGCAGAGCGCTGTGCAGAAGCGGTAAAAGATTACGGAATTAAGAATCTGGAAGTTATGGTAAAGGGTCCGGGTCCAGGTCGCGAATCTACGATTCGTGCTTTGAACGCCGCTGGTTTCCGCATCACGAATATTACTGATGTGACTCCGATCCCTCATAACGGTTGTCGTCCGCCGAAAAAACGTCGCGTATAACGCCCGTTTTTTTAGGATAGTTGGAGAAAGAAAATGGCAAGATATTTGGGTCCTAAGCTCAAGCTGAGCCGTCGTGAGGGCACTGACTTATTCCTTAAGTCTGGCGTTCGCGCGATTGATTCCAAGTGTAAAATTGAACAAGCCCCTGGTCAGCATGGTGCGCGTAAACCGCGCCTGTCTGATTACGGCGGTCAGTTACGTGAGAAGCAGAAAGTTCGTCGTATCTACGGCGTGCTGGAGCGTCAGTTCCGTAACTATTACAAAGAAGCAGCTCGTCTGAAAGGCAACACCGGTGAAAACCTGTTGGCTCTGCTGGAAGGTCGTCTGGACAACGTAGTTTATCGTATGGGCTTCGGTGCCACGCGTGCAGAAGCACGTCAGCTGGTTAGCCACAAGTCTGTTCTGGTAAACGGCCGCGTTGTTAACATCGCTTCTTATCAGGTATCTCCGAATGATGTCGTTAGCATCCGTGAGAAAGCCAAAAAGCAATCTCGCGTGAAGGCCGCTCTGGAGCTGGCTGAGCAGCGTGAAAAGCCAACCTGGCTGGAAGTTGATGCGACTAAGATGGAAGGTGTGTTCAAGCGTATTCCTGAACGTACTGATCTGTCTGCGGACATTAACGAACACCTGATCGTCGAGCTTTACTCCAAGTAAAGCTTAGTACCAAAGAGAGGACACAATGCAGGGTTCTGTGACAGAGTTTCTAAAACCGCGCCTGGTAGATATCGAGCAAGTGAGTTCGACGCACGCCAAGGTGACCCTTGAGCCTTTAGAGCGTGGCTTTGGCCATACTCTTGGTAACGCACTGCGCCGTATTCTGCTTTCATCCATGCCGGGTTGCGCGGTGACCGAGGTTGAAATTGATGGTGTACTTCATGAGTACAGCACCAAAGAGGGCGTACAGGAAGATATCCTGGAAATCCTGCTCAACCTGAAAGGGCTGGCGGTAAGAGTTCAGGGTAAAGATGAAGTTATTCTGACCCTGAATAAATCTGGCATTGGCCCTGTGACTGCAGCCGACATTACCCATGATGGTGATGTCGAAATCGTCAAGCCTCAGCATGTCATCTGCCATCTGACCGATGAGAACGCGGCTATCAGCATGCGTATCAAAGTTCAGCGTGGTCGTGGCTATGTGCCGGCTTCTGCCCGAATTCATTCGGAAGAAGATGAGCGCCCAATCGGCCGCCTGTTAGTTGACGCTTGCTACAGCCCTGTAGACCGTATCGCCTACAATGTTGAAGCAGCGCGTGTAGAGCAGCGCACCGACCTGGACAAGCTGGTCATCGAAATGGAAACCAACGGCACAATCGATCCTGAAGAGGCGATTCGTCGTGCGGCGACCATTCTGGCTGAACAACTTGAAGCTTTCGTTGACTTACGTGATGTACGTCAGCCGGAAGTTAAAGAAGAGAAACCAGAATTCGATCCGATCCTGCTGCGCCCTGTTGACGATCTGGAATTGACTGTCCGCTCTGCTAACTGCCTTAAGGCAGAAGCTATCCACTACATCGGTGATCTGGTACAGCGTACCGAGGTTGAGCTGCTTAAAACGCCTAACCTGGGTAAAAAATCTCTTACTGAGATTAAAGATGTGCTCGCTTCACGTGGTCTGTCTCTGGGCATGCGCCTTGAGAACTGGCCACCGGCAAGCATTGCTGATGAATAAACCGATCACAGGTTAAGGTTTCACTGAGAAGGATAAGGTCATGCGCCATCGTAAGAGTGGTCGTCAACTGAACCGCAACAGCAGCCATCGTCAGGCTATGTTCCGCAACATGGCCGGTTCTCTGGTTCGTCATGAGATCATCAAAACGACTCTGCCGAAAGCCAAAGAACTGCGTCGCGTAGTTGAGCCGCTGATTACTCTTGCCAAGACCGACAACGTAGCTAATCGTCGTCTGGCATTCGCCCGTACTCGTGATAACGAGATCGTGGCAAAACTGTTTAATGAGCTGGGCCCGCGTTTTGCGAGCCGTGCTGGTGGTTACACTCGTATTCTGAAGTGTGGCTTCCGTGCTGGTGACAACGCTCCGATGGCATACATCGAGCTGGTTGATCGTCCAGAAGCTCAAGCAGAAGCAGCCGCAGAGTAATCTGCAGCAACGTAAAAAACCCGCTTCGGCGGGTTTTTTATTGCCTGAAATTCGCTACTTTAGAATGACGCTTCTATTTTTGAGGGCATCTGTTATGTGGCTGGTAGACGAACTTGCTGAACAGCACATCAAAGCGGCACTGGAAAAAGGTGAACTCAGTAACCTTCCTGGCTCTGGCAAACCACTACAGCTGGATGATGACAGTCATGTCCCTCCGGAGTTAAGGGCAGGGTATCGACTGCTGAAAAATTCTGGCTTTCTGCCTCCCGAGCTGGAGTTAAGGCGTGAGGCGATGGAAGTCAACGATCTGATTCGCCAGCTGGATCCTGCGGATCGTGACTATCAGGATCACTGTCACCGGCTTCAGGTGCTGGAGCTGCGCTTGCGACAGGCGGGCATGAGTACCGATTTTCTTCATGGAAACTATGCTACCGCGATACGCCACCATTTCCGCGAGGAGGAGTAGATGTTCCGCATAGGTCAGTTAGCAAAGCTTGCTGAGGTAACGCCTGACACCATCCGTTTTTATGAAAAGCAGCAGATGATGGATCATGGTGAGCGTACCGAAGGTGGTTTTCGCCTCTACAGCGAAGGCGATCTGCAGCGTCTGAAATTTATTCGCCACGGTCGTAAGCTCGGCTTCAGTCTGGAAGCGATCCGGGAACTTCTGTCAATCCGGGTTGATCCGGCACATCACACCTGCCAGGAGTCAAAAGCGATCGTTGAGAAACGGCTGGATGAAGTGGCGCAGATGATAGCGGAACTTGAGTCGATGCAGCGTTCTCTGCGTATTCTTTCGGACGCCTGTTGTGGTCACAGCCACAGTAGCATTTCGTGCTCAATTCTGGAGGCACTGGAGCGGGGAGAGGCTTCAGACAAACAAGGGTCTTGTGATTTTACCGCAAAGGAATAGAGTATCAGACCATCTCAACAGGAGGCGTTATGAGTAAATATCAGCATACCAGGGGTCAAATCCGCGATAACGCGATTGAGGCTCTGTTACACGACCCGCTTTTCCGTCAGCGCATTGAGCAGAAACAAAAGGGTAAGGGCAGCTTCAGACGGAAGGAAAAACACAACAAGGGGCAGGGATGGGAGGGCAGTGATAAGAAATCGTCTTATCACTGCCCTTCTTCTTTACCATTAAAAAACCGCCTCAGAGGCGGTTTGTTTACTATACGCGGGTATTCTGCTGTTTAAGCAGGTCGCGAATTTCAGTCAGCAGCACTTCTTCATTTGAAGGTTTAGGTGCAGGCTTCTCAACTTCTTTTTTCTTGTAGAGACGGTTCATCAGTTTGATCGCCATAAAAATGGCAAAGGCAATGATGACAAAGTCGAAGATACTCTGCAGGAAGATACCATACTGCATAACGACGGCAGGCGTGTCGCCAACAGCAGGCTTGAGCACCCAGGCAAACGATTTGAAATCGACACCACCGATCAATAAGCCCAACGGTGGCATAATGATGTTAGCCACTAATGATGAGACGATCTTACCAAACGCAGCGCCGATGATGACACCGACGGCCAGATCCATCACATTCCCGCGCATTGCAAAATCACGAAACTCTTTGATTAAACTCATACTTAACTCCTCTCCTTGCCAGTGTCATAAAGTCTAACAAACCTTGCTGTTTTTTCCATAAGCGCAGCCAAACAGGTGGCTGTTTTGCCTTACTCCCCCCGACTGAAAATCAATACAGGATTTAAAGGAAGAAAGGACTTGGCTGGAAGAGCCGCTCAACATCCGACACGAATTTCTTATCGGTCAGGAACATGATCACATGGTCACCCTGCTCGATACGCAGGTTGTCATTGGCAATCATCACATCATCGCCGCGCACTACCGCACCAATGATGGTACCCGGGGGGAGTTTGATATCATCAATCGCGCGGCCCACCACCCGTGATGTCGATTCGTCACCGTGCGCTATCGCTTCGATCGCCTCAGCGATGCCGCGACGCAGCGAGGAAACACCCACGATGTCCGCTTTACGGACATGGCCCAGCAGGGCAGAGATGGTGGCCTGCTGAGGAGAAATCGCGATATCGATAACACTGCCCTGCACCAGATCCACATAAGCGCGACGCTGAATCAGCACCATGACTTTTTTGGCGCCCATCTTTTTCGCCAGCATGGCTGACATGATATTGGCTTCATCATCATTGGTAACCGCAATGAACAGGTCAACCTGCTCGACATGCTCCTCCGCAAGCAACTCCTGGTCTGACGCATCGCCATAAAAGACGACGGTATCATGGAGATGTTCAGCCAGTTCTGCTGCCCGCTGGGGATTACGCTCGATCAGCTTCACGCTGTAGTGCTTCTCCAGCTGCTGTGCCAGACCGAAACCGATATTGCCGCCTCCCACTAACATGATGCGCTTGTAAGGCTTTTCCAGCCGCTGCATTTCGCTCATTACTGCACGAATATTCTGGCTGGCCGCGATGAAAAACACTTCATCACCTGCCTCGACGATGGTCGAACCCTGGGGACGAATGGGACGGTCCTGACGGAAGATAGCGGCGACACGGGTATCAATGTGCGGCATATGCTCACGCAGGATCGAAAGCGGATTCCCGACCAGAGGCCCGCCATAATACGCTTTGACTACGGCCAGGCTGACTTTGCCTTCGGCAAAATTCACCACCTGCAAGGCGCCCGGATACTGGATCAAACGGTAGATATTATCGATGACCAGCTGCTCTGGTGAGATCAGATGGTCGATAGGAACGGCTTCCGGCATAAAAAGCTTATCTGCATCGCGCAGATAGTCCGCCGCACGAATACGGGCGATTCGGTTCGGCGTATTGAAAAGCGAATAAGCAATCTGACAGGCAATCATGTTGGTTTCATCCGAACTGGTAACGGCAACCAGCATGTCGGCGTCTTCAGCGCCCGCCTCACGCAGGATGCGCGGATGTGAACCGTGTCCCTGTACTACACGCAGATCGAACTTATCCTGCAGATGACGCAGGCGTGCCGAATCGGTATCAACGACTGTGATATCGTTGTTTTCACCCACCAGATTCTCTGCCAGCGTTCCGCCTACCTGACCTGCGCCCAGAATGATTATTTTCATCGCTTATCAATACTCATATCAGTGTGAACCCGAATTTTTTATCAGCTTAGCGTAGAAGAAACCATCTCCGCCTTCAGCATCCGGAAAGACCTGTAATCCGCTCGCCGGTGCATCCCTGAGCGGCTCCGCCTGCGCATCGTGCTGTCGCTGCAGGAAAGCCTCAATCTGCTGGTGGTTCTCTTCAGGCAGGATGGAGCAGGTGGCATAAATCAGCGTGCCGCCAGGTTTCAGGTGCGGCCAGATAGCGTCCAGGATCTCACGCTGCAGCTTTGCCAGCTCAGCGATATCGCGATCGCGGCGCAGCCACTTAATATCGGGATGTCGGCGGATAACGCCGGTTGCAGAGCAGGGCGCATCCAGCAGGATACGGTCAAACTGGCGATCGCCACACCACTGCTGCGGTGTCCGTCCGTCCCCCTGTTT
This sequence comes from Pantoea sp. M_10, assembly GCF_008631515.1. Taxonomy (NCBI): domain Bacteria; kingdom Pseudomonadati; phylum Pseudomonadota; class Gammaproteobacteria; order Enterobacterales; family Erwiniaceae; genus Pantoea; species Pantoea sp. M_10. The sequence goes on from NZ_VWUL01000013.1 coordinate 21,248, forward strand.
GACCTCCGCTTTCATGCCCAGTCGCTGCAGATTCTCATCAACGCGTTTAAGACGCTGCGCATCCACATCGACAGCCAGCACGTCGGCGTCCGGCGCAATCTCAAGGATATGGGTCGTTTTACCGCCGGGGGCCGCACATAAATCCAGAATCTGCTCGCCATTCTGAGGTTCGAGCAGCAGAGCGCAGCGCTGGGCTGATAAATCCTGAACGGTCACCCAGCCCTGATCAAAGCCGGGCAACTGGCTGACCGGGGCGGGGGCATCAAGCCGCAACGCATCCGGGACATCGGCAGCTGGCTGTGCATTTCTGCCACTTTCAGTCAGCATGGTCAGCCAGGCGTCATGTGAGTGATGCTGACGGTTAACCCGCAGCCACATCGGCGGACGCAGATTATTTGCTTCGACGATATGCTCCCACTGTTCCGGCCAGGCGTGCTGCAATCGCTTAAGCAGCCAGCCCGGATGGAGATAACGTTGTGGGCCATCCTGAATGCTGGCGAGTAACGTTTCACGCTGGCGCTGAAACTGGCGCAATACCCCGTTTAATAATCCTTTCAGGCTGGTGCGCTTCAGCACCTCTGCGCCCGCGACGGTTTCAGCCAGTGCAGCGTGGGCTGGCACCCGGGTATATTCCAGCTGATAAAGTCCGACCATGATCAGATAGTGAAGAACCCGCTGTTTACCGGTCAGTGGACGTTCCATCAGTTTGCCAATCAGCGCTTCCAGCTGCGGCAGTGTGCGCAGAACACCAAAACAGATCTCCTGCACTAATGCGCTATCTTTGTCGGTGAGTTTTTTCTGGGCGGCAGGCAGAACCGTATTCAGGGATTCGCCTTTGTCCACAACGCGCTCAATCAGTTGGGCGGAGAGGCTACGCAGGTTGGTTGATTTAGTCATAGGGTTTTGTCATCAAACAAAAAGCCCGGTAAGTCACCGGGCCAGAGAGTCAGTCCAGAAGGGTTCCAGGTTCAAACCATTCCCGACGCGAGTTGAGAAGATCCTGAGCCGACATCGGTTTTTTACCGGCGGGCTGCAACTGCACCAGATTCAATACGCCCTCGGCGGTCGCGACCTGGATGCCCTGCTTATCTGCAGCGATAATTTCACCCGGTGCATGGTCGCGGTGAGGCAGTACGGTAGCCTGCCAGACTTTCACCGGCTGATCGTCAATCGTGAAAAAGCTCATCGGCCAGGGATTAAAGGCGCGGATACAGCGCTCAAGCTGTTCTGCGGGCAGTCTCCAGTCAAGACGCGCCTCCTCTTTGCTCAGCTTCTCAGCGTAGCTGGCGAGTGCTTCATCCTGTTTTTCGGGTGAGGCCTGCTGCGTGTTGAGTAACGTCAGCGTATCCAGCAGCCCCTGCGGGCCGAGCTGGGCCAGTCTGTCATACAGAGTGGCACTGGTGTCCTGGGGGGTAATCGGGCAGGCCAGTTTATGCAGCATATCGCCGGTATCTAAACCCACATCCATCTGCATGATGGTGACGCCAGTTTCACTGTCGCCAGCCCAGAGCGCACGCTGAATCGGCGCGGCACCACGCCAGCGGGGGAGCAGCGAACCGTGGACATTGATGCAGCCCAGACGCGGCATATCCAGCACCGCCTTGGGCAGAATTAATCCATACGCCACGACAACCATCACATCGGCCTGCAGGTCAGCAACCAGCTGCTGATTCTCTTCTGGTCGCAGTGACTTTGGCTGAAACACCGGAATGTCATGAGCCAGCGCCAGCGTTTTGACCGGGCCAGGAGTGAGTTTGTTGCCGCGACCCGCAGGGCGGTCGGGCTGAGTAAAGACACCGATAACCTGATGCTCAGAAGCAAGCAGCGCGTCAAGATGACGCGCTGCAAAGTCAGGAGTGCCGGCAAAAATGATTTTTAGCGGGGCAGACACGTTTATCCCTTTTTAAGATCTCAGGAAGCCTGGGCGTTCTGACGCGCCAGTTTCTCTAATCTGGTTTTGATCCGCTGACGCTTCAGAGGCGACAGATAATCAATAAACAGTTTGCCTTCCAGATGATCGATCTCATGCTGGATACAGATGGCGAGTAAGTCGCTGGCTTCCAGTTCGAAACTGTTACCGTCGCGATCCAGCGCGCGAACTTTTACGCGCTCAGCACGCGGAACAAATGCACGCTGTTCCGGAATCGACAGGCAGCCCTCTTCAATACCGGTTTCACCGCTTTTTTCCAGCAGCTCAGGGTTGATCAGCACTAAACGCTCTTCACGACTTTCAGAGACGTCAATCACGATGATGCGCTGATGAATATCGACCTGCGTCGCCGCAAGACCGATGCCCTCTTCGGCATACATCGTCTCGAACATATCATCAACGATACGCTGAATGTCTGCGTTAACTTCTTTAACGGGCGCGGCGACTTTGCGAAGGCGCTCGTCAGGAAAATGTAATACCTGCAAAACTGACATAAATATCCAGATCTGTATTCGGTTAGGAAAAGATTACTGCCTCATATTGTAGACTTTCTGAGACCTGATTGACAGCATTGTGCGGCAGGAAGCCGGGGCAATCAGGGAGCAGCAAATGGACAAAATAGCGCAGTATCTGCGGCTGGCCGCGGTGTGTGGAATGACAGGAAAGCGCTGGCTGACCGTGGCGCAGCAGCTGGGCGATGCACCGGCAGACAGTGAGAAACTTATGCGGCTGGGGTTAGACGCTGCGCAGTGTCAGCAATACGCTGATCTGCCTGAAGAAACGATCACCGATGTGCAGCACTGGTTAGCGCGCAGTCCTGCCCATCATCTGATCACTGCGCTGGACGCCGCCTATCCTGCCCGCCTCAGGGAAACCAGTCGCTTTCCGCCGCTGCTTTACATCCACGGCGATCCGGCCGTCATCACTACCCCACAGCTGGCAGTCGTGGGCAGCCGGAACGGCTCACCCAATGGCCGTTACTGGGGCGAATGGTTTACCCGGCACCTGAGCCTCAGCGGACTGACCATCACCAGCGGACTGGCGCGGGGGATTGATGGCGTTGCGCATCAGGCGGCACTGAGTACCGGCGGCAAAACGGTAGCCATATTAGGCAGCGGGCTGCAGCGGCTCTATCCCCGACAGCATGTCCGCCTTGCCGCAGAGATTGTTGAGCAGGGCGGTGCCGTGGTGTCTGAGTTTCCGCTGAACACCATTCCTCATCCGCTCAACTTTCCGCGTCGTAATCGGATCATTAGTGGCCTGAGTCTGGGCGTGCTGGTGGTGGAAGCCTCACTGAAGAGTGGTTCACTGGTGACCGCTCGCTATGCGCTGGAGCAAAACCGCAATGTTTATGCACTACCTGGCGCGCTCGGCAACCCGTTAAGCGAAGGCGTGAACTGGCTGATTCAGCAGGGGGCCCTGCTGGTGGCACATCCTAACAACATTCTGGAGGATCTGGCTGGGGCACTGAACTGGCTGCCTGTGACACAGGATGACGAAATTTATTCTGAACCAGGTGACGATGCTCCATTGCCATTTGCTGATGTGTTGGCTAACGTAGGTGATGAGGTTACACCTGTTGACGTTGTCGCTGAACGTGCCGGCCAATCTGTGCCAGTTATCTCAGCTCAATTGCTGGAACTGGAGTTAGCAGGATGGATCGCAGCTGTACCCGGCGGCTATGTCCGATTGAGGAGGGCATGCCATGTTCGACGTACTCATGTACTTGTTTGAGACCTATATCCACAACGAAGCAGAAATGGGTGTTGATCAGGACAGATTGACAGATGACCTGACGGATGCCGGGTTCCATCGTGAAGATATTTACAGTGCGCTTAACTGGCTGGAAAGACTGGCGGATTATCAGGAAGGACTGGTTGCGCCAATTTTACTGACCAACGATCCGCTCTCTATGCGTATTTATACCGACGAAGAGAGTAAACGTTTAGATGCCGAAAGCCGCGGTTTCCTGCTCTTCCTGGAGCAGATTCAGGTGCTGAATCTGGAAACCCGTGAGATGGTCATCGAACGTGTCATGGCGCTGGATACCTCTGAGTTTGATCTGGAGGACCTCAAATGGGTGGTGCTGATGGTGTTGTTCAACATCCCGGGATGTGAAAATGCCTATCAGCAGATGGAAGAACTGCTATTCGACGTCAATGAAGGTATGCTGCATTAAATTTCCTTTCATGCATTTATCGCTATGAGTAAAGCTGCACTCTTCACCGTGCGTAAACAGGATCCCTGCCCCGCTTGCGGGGCAGAACTGGTTATCCGCTCGGGTAAACATGGCCCTTTTCTGGGATGCGCCAACTATCCGGCATGTGACTACATCCGGCCCTTAAAAGGGCAGGCGGATGGCCATGTGGTTAAAGTGCTGGAGGGCCACGCCTGTCCTGAATGCGGAGCCGATAAAGTGTTGCGGCAGGGCCGTTATGGCATGTTTATTGGCTGTAGCCACTATCCTGAATGCGGCTACAGTGAAACCATCGACAAACCGGACGAAACGACGCTGGCGTGTCCACAGTGCCATGAAGGCCGGCTGGTTCAGCGGCGTTCCCGTTATGGCAAAACGTTCCACTCCTGTGATCGTTATCCCGCCTGCCAGTTTGTCGTCAACCTGACGCCCGTGGCCGGGGTCTGTGCCTGGTGTCAGTTTCCGTTGCTGGTTGAAAAAAAGACAGCGCAGGGGGTTAAACGCTTCTGCGCCAGTAAAAGTTGTGGCAAAGCCATTGCTGAAGAGAATGAATAGATCATGGAAAATCAACACCTCGCCGATTCACTTGAGCGCTGCGTAGCAGAGCTGAATCGTCAGGCGGTCATCGCCTATCCCACTGAAGCCGTATTTGGTCTGGGCTGCGACCCTGACAGTGAATCTGCCGTTATGGCGCTGCTGGCGCTGAAACAGCGCCCGGTAGAAAAGGGACTCATTCTGATCGCAGCTGATTATTCCCAGCTTGAACCCTATATCTCCGATCGCGAACTCTCTGTGATCCAGCGTGAGCGCATGTTCGCCTGCTGGCCCGGCCCGGTGACCTTTGTCGTCCCGGTTCCTCCCCAGACGCCCCGCTGGCTGACCGGACAGTTCGACTCGCTGGCGATACGGGTCAGTGACCATCCGGATGTGCAGGCGCTTTGCCGTGCATTTGGTAAACCGCTGGTTTCAACCAGCGCCAATCTGTCAGGACAGCCTCCCTGCCGTACGGCAGAAGAAGTGTATAAGCAGTTTGGTGAGGAGTTCCCGGTTCTGTCCGGGAAAACGGGGGGACGACTCAATCCTTCAGAAATCCGCGATGTGATCAGCGGCGAACTTATACGTCAGGGTTAACTCATGGATCAATTCGCCGTTTTCGGTAATCCGATCAGCCACAGTAAATCTCCGCTGATCCATCAGGCTTTTGCTGAACAGACTGGGATCGAGCATCGATATGGCCGGATCTGTGCACCGGTTGACGGATTTCGCGATGCGCTGACAACCTTTTTTGCACAGGGCGGTCGTGGTGCCAACGTGACCCTGCCTTTTAAACAGCAGGCCTGGGAGTTTGCCGATCAACTCAGTGAACGCGCGGCCCTGTCCGGCGCCGTTAATACGGTAAAAAAGCTCAGCGACGGGCAGATCCTGGGTGACAACACCGATGGTATCGGCCTGTTAAGCGATCTTGAACGGCTGAAGATGATCAATGCGGGCGACAATGTTCTGCTGGTGGGCGCAGGTGGGGCGGCGCGCGGTGTGATTCATCCTTTGCTTTCGTCAGGGGTGATGCTCACCGTGGTAAACCGTACCGCCGAACGGGCAGAGGAGCTGGCTGGCCTGTTCGCAAAGAGCGGCACTATCCGTGCAGCTGCGTTTGATCAACTGGCGGAACAGCGTTTCGACCTTATCATCAATGCGACTTCAAGCGGTGTAGAGGGGAAAACCCCCCCTTTACCTGCAGAGCTGATCCATCCCGGCGTACGCTGCTATGACATGTTCTATCAAAGCGGGTTGACGCCTTTCCTGCTCTGGTGTCAGACGCAGGGAGCGCACGCTCTGGCGGATGGTGTGGGAATGCTGGTGGGGCAGGCGGCGCATGCCTTCTATATATGGCATGGCGTGATGCCGGAAGTTGCGCCGGTCATTGCTCAGCTGAGACAGGCTGTGCAGCCATGAATCAGGCGATTCAGTTTCCTGACGATGAAACCTATGACGCTGAACGGGATGCCGTCTGCTTCCCGGTACTGGTTAACGGTATGCGGTTGATCTGTGCGATCAGCCGTATGTCGCTGACGTCACGCTTTGGCGAAGGGGAGGCGATGGCGCTGTTTCAGCACCATCGCTGGGATCTCGAAGATGAAGCCGAAGCGGCCATTCGTCAGGAGCGTGTTGATGCTCAGGGCTGGGTCTGGTTATCTCCCGCCAGGTAATCATTTTTCCAGCCGACATAGTTATTCGCCGAATAGCGTAATCCTTCCTTCTCCTGGTCGTTCAGCGGCCTGATCTGTCTGACCGGACTGCCCAGATAGAGATAGCCGCTCTCCAGCCGTTTACCTGGAGGGACCAGACTGCCTGCCCCAATCATGACCTCTTCTTCTACTATTACGCCATCAAGCAGAATGGAGCCCATCCCGACAAGCACACGATCGCCGATAGTGCAGCCATGCAGCATCGCTTTGTGCCCGACCGTGACATCCTCGCCAATAATCAGCGGGAAGCCTTCCGGGTTAGCGGCAGATTTATGCGTGACATGCAGAACACTGCCATCCTGCACATTAGTACGGGCACCGATGCGAACCTGATTCACGTCTCCCCGGATGACGACCAGCGGCCAGATGCTCACGTCATCGGCCATGATGACATCACCCACCACAACACTAGCTGGATCGACCATGACGCGCTGGCCAGTTTGTGGAAAGCGATCTTTATAAGGACGTAAGGCGGAAGTCATTGTGTTCTCCTTTATTCTGTTTTCTCAGCAGCCTGATGTGATTTTAGCCAGCTGACAAGCCTATTCTGGCCTGGATCGCTGGTGATCTCATCAATCTGGATCATTTATAACCGTTCAGAAAAAAGATCCAAAAAAAGGGTTGTGCTCTGAAACGGGATCCCTATAATGCGCCTCCATCGACACGGCACACCGGCAACGGGAAACGGGTTGAAGGTTCAGGAGACTGAGCCGCCGGAGAAAAACTTCTGAAAAAAGAGGTTGACTCTGAAGGAGGAAAGCGTAATATACGCCACCTCGCGACAGGACGCTAACGCACTGTTCGCGCTGCTCTTTAACAATTTATCAGACAATCTGTGTGGGCACTCGCAGGATTGATATCAGCGTCTCCGGACGCACAAAAATATCAAAGCCTCACGAGTGAACACATAATGAAATTCATTATGACGTTTTACAGATGAGCACCGCTGAACTCGTTTCAGCAAATCAAACTTTAAATTGAAGAGTTTGATCATGGCTCA
>NZ_VWUL01000014.1:0-26062 GCF_008631515.1 Pantoea sp. M_10
GTCCACAGTTCTACTTCCGTACCACTGACGTGACCGGTTCAGTAGAGCTGCCAGAAGGCGTTGAAATGGTAATGCCAGGCGACAACATCAAAATGGTTGTTACCCTGATCCACCCAATCGCAATGGACGAAGGTCTGCGCTTCGCAATCCGCGAAGGCGGCCGTACCGTTGGCGCGGGTGTTGTTGCTAAAGTTATCGCATAATTACCGATAACGTTTGACGCAATGCACACGGAAAGGGCATCATTTGATGCCCTTTTTGCACGCTGTTTCATAGAACCTGGCTCATCAGTGATTTTCGATCATAATCATTGCTGAGACAGGCTCTGTCATGCGGCGTTGGATACCGAGTTACGCCCCAAAAGCTCATTCGGTTTGGACGCCTCGCACTGCGGGGCAGAATAGTTTCTGAATTATTGTGGCAGGTTGGTTTATGAGTGCGAATACCGAAGCTCAAGGGAGCGGGCGTGGCCTGGAAGCGGTAAAGTGGGTAGTAGTCGTATTACTGCTGCTTGCAGCGATTGTAGGTAACTACCTCTATCGTGATGTGTCACTGCCACTGCGTGCGTTAGCCGTAGTTGTACTGATCGCAGCGGCTGGCGGCATTGCGCTTTTAACGACCAAAGGCAAAGCGACCGTGGCTTTTGCTCGTGAAGCAAGAACAGAAATGCGTAAGGTTATCTGGCCAACCCGCCAGGAAACGCTGCACACCACGTTAATCGTTGCCGCGGTTACCGCCGTGATGTCACTGATTTTGTGGGGGCTGGATGGTATTCTGGTCCGTCTGGTATCGTTTATCACTGGCCTGAGGTTCTGAGATGTCTGAAGCTCCAAAGAAACGCTGGTACGTCGTACAGGCGTTTTCCGGTTTTGAAGGCCGCGTAGCACAGTCGCTGCGCGAGCATATCAAATTGCACAACATGGAAGAGCTGTTTGGCGACGTCATGGTTCCGACTGAAGAAGTCGTTGAAATTCGTGGTGGCCAGCGTCGTAAGAGCGAGCGCAAGTTTTTCCCGGGATATGTACTGGTTCAGATGGTGATGAATGACGCCAGCTGGCACCTGGTGCGCAGCGTCCCGCGCGTGATGGGTTTCATCGGCGGCACATCTGACCGTCCGGCACCTATCAGCGATAAAGAAGTTGATGCGATCATGAACCGTCTGCAGCAGGTCGGCGACAAGCCTCGTCCGAAAACGCTGTTTGAACCAGGCGAAATGGTTCGCGTTAACGACGGTCCGTTTGCTGACTTTAACGGTGTGGTTGAGGATGTGGATTACGAGAAGAGCCGCCTGACGGTTTCTGTCTCCATCTTCGGACGTGCAACACCGGTTGAACTCGACTTCGGTCAGGTGGAGAAAGGTTAACCTCTTTCCGCTCACAATTTAGCTGTTGCAGCAGGCGCGAAATTTAACTACAATTTCGCGCCTTTTGTTTTTATGCGCTGGCAACGGCGTATAAATCGTTATCACGGGGAGCCTTTTAAAGGCGCTATAACCCAATTGAGGAAATATCATGGCTAAGAAAGTCCAAGCCTACGTCAAGCTGCAGGTTGCAGCTGGTATGGCGAACCCAAGTCCACCGGTTGGTCCAGCTCTGGGTCAGCAGGGTGTTAACATCATGGAATTCTGCAAAGCGTTCAACGCGAAGACCGAATCTCTGGAAAAAGGTCTGCCGACTCCTGTTGTTATCACTGTATACAGCGACCGTTCATTTACCTTTATCACCAAAACCCCTCCGGCTGCCGTACTGCTGAAAAAAGCAGCGGGCATCAAGTCTGGTTCTGGTAAGCCGAACAAAGATAAAGTCGGTAAAGTGACCCGTGCTCAGGTACGTGAAATCGCAGAAACCAAAGCTGCGGACATGACTGGTTCTGACGTTGAAGCGATGACTCGCTCAATCGAAGGTACTGCTCGTTCCATGGGCCTGGTAGTAGAGGACTAAGAAATGGCTAAGCTGACCAAGCGCATGACCGTAATTCGCGACAAAGTTGACGCGACCAAGCAGTATGACATTGCTGAAGCTGTTGCTCTGCTGAAAGAACTGGCGACTGCCAAGTTCGTTGAAAGCGTTGACGTTGCTGTCAACCTCGGCATCGATGCACGTAAATCTGATCAGAACGTACGCGGCGCGACCGTTCTGCCACACGGTACTGGTCGTTCAGTACGTGTTGCTGTCTTCACCCAGGGCGCAAACGCTGAAGCGGCAAAAGCTGCTGGCGCAGAGCTGGTTGGTATGGAAGACCTGGCTGAGCAGATCAAGAAAGGCGAAATGAATTTTGACGTTGTTATTGCTTCTCCGGATGCAATGCGCGTTGTTGGCCAGCTGGGCCAGATTCTGGGTCCACGCGGCCTGATGCCAAACCCGAAAGTCGGTACTGTAACCCCTAACGTTGCTGAAGCGGTTAAGAACGCTAAAGCAGGTCAGGTTCGTTATCGTAACGACAAAAACGGCATCATCCACACTACCATCGGTAAAGTGGACTTTGACGCTGACAAACTGAAAGAAAACCTGGAATCTCTGCTGGTTGCGCTGAAAAAAGCGAAACCATCTCAGGCGAAAGGCGTGTACATCAAGAAAGTCAGCCTTTCAACCACCATGGGCGCCGGCGTTGCCGTTGACCAGGCTGGTCTGAACGCAACAGCAAACTAATTGCTGCTTGAAACGGGCGAAAAATTCACCTAGAATCTTACGCCCGTTGTTCTGTTATTAGCAGAACAGGACACCAGAGAGTCAGATGCGACAGCGGCGTTTAACGCCTTTCCCTCTGATTCTGCTGCGTCACACAGAATTTAGGTTGGAGCCAGGCCTTATCCTGGCCTCCGTCCAAGACCGCAGGAGCTGTCTATCTCCGGATAGTCCGCTTAATACCCTGCGTAGACGGTGACAGAACCAAAAGAATTTTTTCTTAGCTGGATTCTGCTCACCGTGTTCGAGCGCTTATTTCCCCTTTTGGGTGAGTAAGTGAAGTGAGTTCCGGGGAAATCCTTTCCCGGTCAAATCCAGGAGCAAAAGCTAATGGCATTAAATCTTCAAGACAAACAAGCAATTGTTGCTGAAGTCAGCGAAGTAGCCAAAGGTGCGCTTTCAGCGGTTGTTGCGGATTCCCGTGGCGTTACCGTTGATAAAATGACCGAACTGCGTAAAGCAGGTCGTGAAGCTGGCGTTTACATGCGTGTTGTTCGTAACACCCTGCTGCGCCGCGTCGTTGAAGGTACTCAGTTTGAGTGCCTGAAAGACACGTTTGTTGGTCCGACCCTGATTGCATATTCTATGGAACACCCGGGCGCTGCTGCTCGTCTGTTCAAAGATTTCGCGAAAGCGAATGCAAAATTTGAGGTCAAAGCTGCAGCCTTTGAAGGTGAGCTGATCACGGCGGCCAATATTGACCGTCTGGCAACTCTGCCGACCTACGAAGAAGCACTGGCACGTCTGATGTCGACCATGAAAGAAGCCGCTGCCGGCAAACTGGTCCGCACTCTGGCTGCTGTACGCGATGCAAAAGAAGCGGCTTAAGGCCCTTTTCTTTTCTTCGTACCTGCTTACGTATAAACTTTTTCTGATTCTTAGGAACAATTGTCATGTCTATCACTAAAGACCAAATTCTGGAAGCTGTTGCAGCGATGTCCGTAATGGAAGTTGTTGAGCTGGTTTCTGCTATGGAAGAAAAATTCGGCGTTTCTGCTGCTGCTGCTGTAGCTGTTGCTGCGGGCCCGGCTGAAGCTGTTGAAGAAAAAACTGAATTCGACGTCGTACTGAAAGCTGTTGGCGCGAACAAAGTAGCAGTTATCAAAGCCGTACGTACTGCAACTGGTCTGGGCCTGAAAGAAGCCAAAGACCTGGTTGAAGCAACTGGCGTAATCAAAGAAGGCATCAGCAAAGATGACGCAGCTGCACTTGAAGCTGCTCTGAAAGAAGCTGGCGCTGAAGTTGAAGTTAAGTAAGACAACCTTCGGGTTGCAGTCTGAGTAGTTTCAGACTGATGGCTGGTGACTTTTTGGTCACCAGCCTTTTTGCGCTACAGGGTCTCAATGGGGTTTCACACTGTTTGTCCATTGCTACTCTTCAATATCTTTCTCTATCGACGACTTAATATACCGCTTTCCTGTGCGGGTTCCCTGCCTTCACAAAAGCGATGAAATGATTTAAGCGTGATAGAAAGAGGTATTGCACTGCTGCCGCGCAGCCAGTGAATCAAACAAAATCGTGTTGCATGAACTGTCCTGTCAGGACGGACAGCGTGGGTCGACTTGTCAGCTAGCTGAGGAACCCTATGGTTTACTCCTATACCGAGAAAAAACGTATTCGTAAGGATTTTGGTAAACGTCCACAAGTACTGGACATACCTTATCTCCTTTCCATCCAGCTCGACTCGTTCCAGAAGTTTATCGAGCAAGATCCAGAAGGTCAGTACGGGCTGGAAGCTGCATTCCGCTCTGTATTCCCTATTGCGAGCTACAGCGGCAACTCTGAGTTGCAGTATGTGAGCTATCGCCTGGGCGAACCTGTCTTTGACGTGAAAGAGTGTCAGATCCGTGGCGTGACCTATTCGGCACCGCTGCGCGTGAAACTGCGTCTGGTGATCTATGAGCGCGAAGCGCCAGAAGGCACCGTAAAAGACATTAAAGAACAAGAAGTCTACATGGGCGAAATTCCGCTCATGACCGACAACGGTACCTTTGTTATTAACGGTACCGAGCGCGTTATCGTTTCTCAGCTGCACCGTAGTCCTGGCGTGTTCTTTGATAGCGATAAGGGTAAAACCCACTCTTCGGGTAAAGTGCTTTATAACGCACGTATCATCCCTTACCGCGGTTCATGGCTCGACTTTGAGTTTGACCCGAAAGATAACCTGTTTGTCCGTATTGACCGTCGTCGTAAGCTGCCGGCCACTATCATCCTGCGTGCGTTGCAGTTCACAACACCTCAGATCCTCGATCTCTTCTTCGAGAAAGTGGTGTTTGAAATTCGCGACAACAAGCTGCAGATGGAGCTGGTGCCTGAGCGCCTGCGCGGTGAAACCGCGACCTTCGATATCGAAGCGAACGGCACCGTTTACGTCGAAAAAGGTCGCCGCATTACTGCGCGTCATATTCGTCAGCTGGAAAAAGATGGCATTCAGCACATCGAAGTTCCGGTTGAATATATCGCGGGCAAAGTGGTTGCTAAAGACTACATCGATGAGAGCACCGGTGAGCTGATTGTTGCAGCGAACATGGAGCTGTCACTGGATCTGCTGGCCAAACTGAGCCAGTCGGGTCACAAACGCATCGAAACGCTGTTCACCAACGATCTGGACCACGGTCCATATATGTCTGAGACCCTGCGTGTTGACCCAACCAGCGATCGCCTGAGCGCACTGGTTGAGATCTACCGCATGATGCGTCCTGGTGAGCCGCCAACGCGTGAAGCTGCAGAGAACCTGTTCGAGAACCTGTTCTTCTCTGAAGATCGTTACGATCTCTCTGCCGTCGGCCGCATGAAGTTCAACCGTTCACTGCTGCGTGATGAAATCGAAGGTTCAGGTATCCTGAGCAAAGAAGACATCATCGAAGTGATGAAAAAACTGATCGACATCCGTAACGGTAAAGGCGAAGTGGACGATATCGACCACCTCGGCAACCGTCGTATTCGTTCAGTCGGTGAAATGGCTGAGAACCAGTTCCGTGTCGGCCTGGTGCGTGTTGAGCGTGCGGTTAAAGAGCGTCTCTCTCTGGGCGACCTCGATACGCTGATGCCACAGGACATGATCAACGCGAAGCCGATTTCGGCTGCGGTGAAAGAGTTCTTCGGTTCAAGCCAGCTTTCACAGTTTATGGATCAGAACAACCCGCTGTCAGAGATTACGCACAAACGTCGTATCTCTGCACTTGGCCCGGGTGGTTTGACGCGTGAGCGTGCCGGCTTCGAAGTGCGTGACGTACACCCAACGCACTACGGTCGTGTCTGCCCAATCGAAACCCCTGAAGGTCCGAACATCGGTCTGATCAACTCCTTGTCTGTTTATGCACAGACCAATGAGTATGGTTTCCTTGAGACGCCTTATCGTCGTGTTATCGACGGTCTGGTTTCTGACGAGATCCACTACCTCTCTGCTATTGAAGAGGGTAACTACGTTATCGCTCAGGCGAACGCCCCGCTCGATGAAAACGGCGCGTTTGTTGATGACCTGGTCACCTGCCGTAGCAAAGGCGAATCGAGTCTGTTCAGCCGCGATCAGGTTGACTACATGGACGTTTCCACCCAGCAGGTGGTTTCTGTCGGTGCATCCCTGATCCCGTTCCTGGAACACGATGACGCCAACCGTGCTCTGATGGGTGCGAACATGCAACGTCAGGCCGTTCCGACTCTGCGTGCAGATAAGCCGCTGGTTGGTACCGGTATGGAACGTGCTGTTGCCGTTGACTCCGGTGTTACTGCCGTCGCCAAACGTGGTGGTACCGTTCAGTATGTTGATGCATCACGTATCGTTATCAAAGTTAACGAAGATGAGATGTACGCGGGCGAAGCCGGTATCGACATCTATAACCTGACCAAATATACCCGTTCAAACCAGAACACCTGCATCAACCAGATGCCATGTGTCTCTCTGGGTGAGCCGGTTGAGCGCGGAGACGTGCTGGCAGATGGCCCGTCCACCGATCTGGGTGAACTGGCACTGGGCCAGAACATGCGTGTCGCGTTTATGCCGTGGAACGGTTACAACTTCGAAGACTCCATCCTGGTCTCCGAGCGTGTGGTTCAGGAAGATCGCTTTACCACCATCCACATCCAGGAACTGGCTTGCGTGTCGCGTGACACCAAACTGGGGCCGGAAGAGATTACCGCTGATATCCCGAACGTGGGTGAAGCTGCACTCTCTAAACTGGATGAGTCAGGCATCGTCTACATCGGTGCTGAAGTGACCGGTGGTGACATTCTGGTTGGTAAGGTTACCCCGAAAGGTGAAACCCAGCTGACGCCAGAAGAGAAGCTGCTGCGTGCGATCTTCGGTGAAAAAGCCTCTGACGTAAAAGATTCATCACTGCGCGTGCCGAATGGCGTGTCAGGTACCGTGATCGACGTTCAGGTCTTTACCCGCGATGGCGTGGAAAAAGACAAACGTGCGCTCGAAATCGAAGAGATGCAGCTGAAGCAGGCTAAGAAAGACCTGTCTGAAGAGCTGCAGATCCTGGAAGCGGGCCTGTTCAGCCGTATCCAGAGCGTCCTGATCGCAGGTGGCGTTGAAGCTGACAAACTGGACAAGCTGCCGCGCGAGCGCTGGCTGGAGCTGGGTCTGACTGATGAAGCCAGACAAAATCAGCTGGAGCAACTGGCAGAGCAGTACGACGAACTGAAGCACGAGTTTGAGAAAAAACTCGAAGGCAAGCGCCGTAAGATCACCCAGGGCGACGATCTGGCACCGGGCGTGCTGAAAATCGTTAAGGTTTATCTGGCCGTTAAACGTCAGATCCAGCCTGGTGATAAGATGGCAGGTCGTCACGGTAACAAAGGTGTTATCTCTAAGATCAACCCAATCGAAGACATGCCTTACGATGAGAACGGTACGCCGGTCGACATCGTACTGAACCCGCTGGGTGTACCATCGCGTATGAACATCGGTCAGATCCTTGAGACACACCTGGGGATGGCAGCGAAGGGCATTGGTGAGAAAATCAACGCCATGCTGAAGAAGCAGGAAGAAGTCGCGAAACTGCGCGAATTCATCCAGCGTGCCTATGACCTGGGAAGCGATCTGCGTCAGAAAGTTGACCTGAACACCTTCTCCGACGACGAAGTTCTGCGCCTGGCAGAGAACCTGAAAAAAGGTATGCCAATCGCAACGCCGGTGTTTGATGGCGCGAAAGAGAGCGAAATCAAAGAGCTGTTACAGCTCGGCGGTCTGCCTTCTTCCGGTCAGATTACCCTGTTTGACGGCCGCACCGGTGAACAGTTCGAACGTCAGGTAACCGTTGGCTACATGTACATGCTGAAACTTAACCACCTGGTTGATGACAAGATGCATGCACGTTCTACCGGTTCCTACAGCCTCGTTACTCAGCAGCCGCTGGGTGGTAAGGCGCAGTTCGGTGGTCAGCGCTTTGGTGAGATGGAAGTATGGGCACTGGAAGCATATGGTGCCGCGTATACCCTGCAGGAAATGCTTACCGTTAAGTCTGATGACGTCAACGGCCGTACCAAGATGTATAAAAACATCGTTGACGGCAACCATCAGATGGAACCGGGCATGCCGGAATCCTTCAACGTACTGTTGAAAGAGATTCGCTCGCTGGGTATCAACATCGAGCTGGAAGACGAGTAACCCCCATTTCAGGCTGTGGTTCGCCGCCGCCTGAAAGCGCAGGGTTTAAGCGCTCGCAATTGTACTGGTTACGGGGCGTTCAATTTCGGTTGGACGCCCCCTGAGTCTCACTCCGACGGGAGCTAATCCGTGAAAGACTTACTTAAGTTTCTGAAAGCGCAAACTAAGACCGAAGAGTTTGATGCGATCAAAATTGCGCTGGCTTCGCCAGACATGATCCGTTCCTGGTCTTTTGGTGAAGTGAAAAAGCCAGAAACCATTAACTACCGTACTTTTAAGCCAGAGCGCGATGGTCTGTTCTGTGCCCGTATCTTCGGGCCGGTAAAAGACTATGAGTGCCTGTGCGGTAAGTACAAGCGTCTGAAACACCGTGGTGTGATTTGTGAGAAGTGCGGCGTTGAAGTGACCCAGACTAAAGTACGCCGTGAGCGTATGGGCCACATCGAACTGGCGTCGCCGACTGCGCACATCTGGTTCCTGAAGTCACTGCCATCGCGTATCGGCTTGCTGCTGGATATGCCACTGCGTGACATCGAGCGCGTGCTCTACTTTGAATCTTACGTGGTAATCGAAGGTGGCATGACCAACCTCGAGAAGCGTCAGATCCTGACTGAAGAGCAGTACCTTGACGCACTGGAAGAGTTCGGTGACGAGTTCGACGCCAAAATGGGCGCCGAAGCGATCCAGGCCCTGTTGAAAAACATGGATCTGGACCAGGAGTGCGAGCAGCTGCGTGAAGAGCTGAACGAAACCAACTCTGAAACCAAGCGTAAAAAGCTGACCAAGCGTATCAAGCTGCTGGAAGCGTTCGTTCAGTCTGGTAACAAGCCAGAGTGGATGATCCTGACCGTACTGCCTGTTCTGCCACCGGATCTGCGTCCGCTGGTTCCGCTGGATGGCGGACGTTTTGCTACGTCAGATCTGAACGATCTTTATCGTCGCGTGATCAACCGTAACAACCGTCTGAAGCGCCTGCTGGATCTGGCTGCGCCAGATATCATCGTGCGCAACGAAAAGCGTATGCTGCAGGAAGCGGTCGATGCACTGCTGGACAACGGTCGTCGCGGTCGTGCGATCACCGGCTCCAACAAGCGTCCGCTGAAATCGCTGGCTGACATGATCAAAGGTAAGCAGGGTCGCTTCCGTCAGAACCTGCTGGGTAAACGTGTCGACTACTCCGGTCGTTCGGTTATCACCGTGGGTCCATACCTGCGTCTGCATCAGTGCGGTCTGCCGAAGAAAATGGCACTCGAACTGTTTAAACCGTTTATTTACGGCAAGCTGGAACTGCGTGGCCTGGCCACCACCATCAAAGCCGCGAAGAAAATGGTTGAGCGCGAAGAAGCGGTTGTCTGGGATATCCTCGACGAAGTGATCCGTGAGCACCCGGTTCTGCTGAACCGTGCGCCTACGCTGCACCGTCTGGGTATTCAGGCCTTTGAACCGGTTCTGATCGAAGGTAAAGCTATCCAGCTGCACCCGCTGGTTTGTGCGGCGTATAACGCCGACTTCGATGGTGACCAGATGGCTGTTCACGTTCCGCTGACGCTGGAAGCCCAGCTGGAAGCGCGTGCGCTGATGATGTCTACCAACAACATCCTGTCACCTGCGAACGGCGAGCCAATCATCGTTCCTTCTCAGGACGTTGTACTGGGTCTGTACTACATGACCCGTGACTGTGTTAACGCCAAAGGCGAAGGCATGGTACTGACTGGCCCGAAAGAAGCTGAGCGTATTTATCGCGCTGGCCTGGCCTCACTGCACGCTCGCGTTAAGGTGCGTATCACCGAACACGAGAAAAATGAGCAGGATGAGTGGGTTGCGAAAACCAGCCTGATCGACACCACGATTGGCCGTGCCATTCTGTGGATGATCGTACCGAAAGGTCTGCCTTACTCCATCGTCAACCAGGCGCTGGGTAAAAAAGCGATCTCCAAAATGCTGAACACCTGTTACCGCATTCTGGGGCTGAAGCCGACCGTTATCTTTGCTGACCAGACTATGTACACCGGTTTCGCCTACGCAGCCCGTTCAGGCGCGTCAGTCGGCATCGACGACATGGTTATTCCAGAGAAGAAAGTGGAAATCATCACCGAAGCGGAAGCGGAAGTGGCTGAAATCCAGGAACAGTTCCAGTCTGGTCTGGTTACCGCGGGTGAACGTTATAACAAAGTCATCGATATCTGGGCCGCAGCCAACGAACGTGTTGCCAAGGCGATGATGGAAAACCTCTCTACTGAGACCGTGATTAACCGTGACGGCGAAGAAGAGAAACAGGTTTCCTTTAACAGCATCTTTATGATGGCCGACTCCGGTGCGCGTGGTTCTGCTGCACAGATTCGTCAGCTGGCCGGTATGCGTGGTCTGATGGCGAAGCCAGATGGCTCCATCATCGAGACGCCGATTACCGCGAACTTCCGTGAAGGTCTGAACGTACTCCAGTACTTCATCTCAACCCACGGTGCGCGTAAAGGTCTTGCGGATACCGCACTGAAAACCGCGAACTCCGGTTATCTGACGCGTCGTCTGGTTGACGTTGCCCAGGATCTGGTTGTGACCGAAGATGACTGTGGTACGCACGAAGGCATCATGATGACCCCGGTCATCGAAGGTGGCGACGTGAAAGAGCCACTGCGCGAACGTGTTCTGGGTCGTGTGACAGCGGAAGACGTTCTGAAGCCGGGCTCGGCTGACATTCTGGTTCCACGTAACACCCTGCTCGATGAGCACTGGTGTGACGTGCTGGAACTGAACTCAGTCGACAGCCTGAAAGTGCGTTCGGTCGTAGGTTGTGAAACTGACTTTGGTGTATGTGCACACTGCTACGGTCGCGACCTGGCACGTGGTCACATCATCAACAAAGGTGAAGCGATCGGTGTTATCGCGGCACAGTCCATCGGTGAGCCGGGTACACAGCTGACGATGCGTACGTTCCACATCGGTGGTGCGGCATCACGTGCAGCTGCTGAATCCAGCATTCAGGTGAAGAACAAAGGTACCATCAAGCTGACCAACGCTAAGTCGGTAACGAACTCGGCAGGTAAGCTGGTGATCACCTCGCGTAACGTCGAACTGAAAATGATCGATGAATTTGGTCGTACCAAAGAGAGCTATAAAGTTCCTTACGGTTCTACCATGGCGAAAGGTGATGGTGAGCAGGTTGCAGCGGGCGAAACCGTAGCAAACTGGGATCCGCATACCATGCCAGTTATCACCGAAGTGGGCGGTTTCATTCGCTTCACCGACATGATTGACGGCCAGACCATTACCCGTCAGACAGATGACCTGACCGGTCTTTCTTCGCTGGTGGTGCTGGACAGTGCTGAACGTACGTCAGGCGGTAAAGATCTGCGTCCTGCGCTGAAAATTGTTGATGCCAGCGGCAACGACGTTCTGATCCCAGGCACTGATATGCCTGCTCAGTACTTCCTGCCGGGTAAAGCGATTGTTCAGCTGGAAGATGGCGTTAAGATCAGTGCCGGTGACACGCTGGCGCGTGTTCCGCAGGAATCTGGCGGTACCAAGGATATTACCGGTGGTCTGCCACGCGTTGCTGACCTGTTCGAAGCGCGTCGTCCGAAAGAGCCGGCTATCCTGGCTGAGATCAGCGGTATCATCTCCTTCGGTAAAGAGACCAAAGGTAAACGTCGTCTGGTTATCACGCCGCTGGATGGCAGTGAGCCATACGAAGAGATGATTCCGAAATGGCGTCAGCTGAACGTGTTCGAAGGTGAACGTGTTGAGCGCGGTGACGTGGTTTCCGATGGCCCAGAGTCTCCACATGACATCCTGCGCTTGCGTGGTGTGCATGCGGTGACCCGTTACATCACTAACGAAGTGCAGGAAGTTTATCGTCTGCAGGGCGTTAAGATTAACGATAAGCACATCGAAGTCATCGTTCGTCAGATGCTGCGTAAAGCGACCATCGTGAGCGCAGGAAGCACCGACTTCCTGGAAGGTGAGCAGGCTGAATTCTCTCGCATCAAGATCTCTAACCGTGATCTGGAAGCGAACGGAAAAGTTGGCGCAACCTTCGTACGTGACCTGCTGGGTATTACCAAAGCGTCACTGGCAACCGAATCGTTCATCTCTGCCGCATCGTTCCAGGAAACGACCCGTGTCCTGACCGAAGCAGCAGTAGCAGGTAAGCGTGATGAACTGCGCGGCCTGAAAGAGAACGTCATCGTGGGTCGTCTGATCCCGGCCGGTACCGGTTATGCATACCATCAGGATCGTATGCGCCGTAAAGCGGCGGGTGAAGTTCCGGCTGCACCGCAGGTGACTGCGGATGAAGCCTCAGCCAGCCTGGCTGAACTGCTGAACGCCGGCCTCGGCGGCAGCAAAGACGATTAATCGTCCTTCGCCTGATAAAAACCCTGCTTCGGCAGGGTTTTTTTTGTCTCTGATTCAGCCATTCCAGTCATTGCGGCCGATGCCGATATCTTTCAGCTGACTGTCACTCAGTCTCGACAGAATAGCGCGCGTTTCGCGCCGCAGCTGCCAGCGTCTGAAGCTGCGCCACAGATAACGGAGCAGAAGGTAAGGCGTAACGGCAAAAGGCTTAGCGGCGCGATTTTCATCATATCCCATGATAGTTTCCTCAATGATTGGCCTGAGCACTATTTTCCGGGGATACACCTGTATGATACAGACTCAAAAATCACCTTTTATTAACATACAGATTGAAGATATCGCGATCTGAATGGTAAAAAAGGAGCCTGACTGTACTGGTCGCTCATCATCACGCTGGCAGGAGAGGATACAATGACCCGCTATGAACATCTGGCCACGTTGCTGGCACAGCGTATCGAACAGGGCTTGTTTCGCAGCGGGGAGCGTCTGCCCTCTGTGCGCAGCCTGAGTGCGGAACATGGGGTGAGTATCAGCACGGTGCAGCAGGCTTATCGCCTGCTGGAAGAGAAGCAGATGATTATCCCGCAGTCGCGCTCCGGCTATTTTGTGGCGTCGCACAAAGCCACGCCGCCGGTACCTGCGCTGACCCGTCCCGTGCAGCGGCCTGTTGAGGTGACGCAGTGGGACGCGGTGCTGGAGCTGCTCAACAGCCGGCTGGAAGATGACGTACTGCAACTGGGCAGCGGCATGCCCGATCTGACCCAGCCGACCCTGAAGCCGCTGTGGAAAGCCTTCAGCCGTCAGGCTCAGAAGCAGG
The DNA here is from genome assembly GCF_008631515.1 of Pantoea sp. M_10. NCBI lineage: Bacteria > Pseudomonadati > Pseudomonadota > Gammaproteobacteria > Enterobacterales > Erwiniaceae > Pantoea > Pantoea sp. M_10. Next base: position 13,469 of record NZ_VWUL01000014.1, read on the forward strand.
AGGCTGGCCTGCTGAATTATGACACCCTCTATGGCGTTCTCGCGCTGCGGAAACAGGTTGCCAGGCTGGCGATCGATAGCGGCTGTCAGCTTACCGCCGATGATATTGTTATCACGACCGGCTGCCATGAAGCCTTATCGGTAGCCGTGCGGGCGGTCTGTGAACCGGGCGATATCATCGCCGTCGAGTCGCCCTCTTTTCACGGTATCATGCAAACCCTGCGTGGCTTTGGCATCCGGGCCATTGAGATTCCGACCGATGCGATAACCGGCATCAGTCTTGAGGCGCTGGAACTGGCTTTTGACCAGTGGCCCATTAAAGCGGTCATCGTTGTTCCGAACTGCAATAATCCGCTCGGCTTTATCATGCCTGAGGCACGCAAACGGGCGTTACTGGCGCTGGCGCAGCGTTTTGATGCGGCCATCATCGAAGATGACGTTTATGGAGAGCTAGCCTGGGAATATCCCCGTCCGCCCGCCATTAAGGCGCTCGATATGGATGGCCGGGTTCTGCTCTGCAGCTCCTTTTCAAAAACGCTGGCGCCAGGTCTGCGGGTTGGCTGGGTGGCACCTGGCCGTTATCGCGACCGCGTGCTGCACATGAAATATATCGTCACAGGCTCTACGGCTACGCAGCCTCAGCATGCTGTTTCCGAGTTTATCCGCCAGGGGCATTATCAGCCTCATCTGCGCCGGATGCGGCAGATCTATCACCGCAACTATGAAACTTTCAGCTGCTGGGTGCGCCACTACTTTCCCTGCGGTATCTGCGTCTCTCGTCCTCAGGGCGGTTTTATGATGTGGATAGAACTTCCTGAAACGTTTGATGCCGTCCGGCTTAACCGTGAACTGCGCGAGTCAAAAATCCAGATTGCCGTCGGCTCACTCTTTTCAGCATCGGGGAAATATCGCAACTGTCTGCGTCTGAACTTTGCGCTGCCCATCACCGATCAGACGGAACAGGCGCTGGCACGGCTGGGGGCGGCCGTGGAACGCGCCATGCTCTCCTGTCAGCATGAGACGCCTGCTTCCGCTCCCGATGTCGCTTAAACCGAAGAGGAACCAGGGCCGGCAAGAGGAGGGAACCGGCCCTGGTCAGATAACCGTCACCTGACGACGGCCACGTTAAAGTACCGGTTCAGGAGGTGCCACCCTCAGCCTCTGCTTCTGCGCGCCGCTTTCCCGGAAAGTGGTGGACGTTACCGCATTTGCCGCCAGGATGCGGGACAGGTTCCGGAAATCGCTATCTGTGAGGCTCTGCCAGCGCCAGCAGGGTGCGCGTGGCTTCACGCCAGTCATCTGCCTGGGTAATCGCACTTACCACAGCAATGCTGCCCACGCCGGTTGCCAGGACTTCCGGTGCCCGGGCAATCGAGATACCGCCAATCGCCACGGTGGGGATGTGCGTCAGGCGTGCCAGATGTCGCTTCAGTTGTTCCACGCCCTGAGGCGCAGAAGGCATCGCTTTGGTCTGCGTCGGGAAGATATGTCCCAGTGCAATGTAAGAGGGCTGGATCGCCAGGGCGCGATCCAGTTCGGTATCATCATGGGTGGAGATCCCGAGCCGCAATCCTGCCTGGCGAATCCGGGCGAGATCGGCAACATCCAGATCTTCCTGACCCAGATGCACACCATAGGCGTCATGTCTGATCGCCAGCTCCCAGTAATCGTTGATAAACAGGCGCGCATCGTAGCGTTTGCCCAGCGCTATCGCCTGAGCAATCGCGGGTTCGGCAATCTCATCGGGCTGATCTTTTATGCGCAGCTGCAATGTGCGCACGCCCGCCGTCAGCAGGCGTTCAATCCAGGCGGGGCTGTCAACCACCGGATAGAGCCCCAGGCGCGGGGCGGTAGCAGGAAAGGCAGACATGGTTACTCCTCCTCAATAACATCGGCAGAGTGATAAAGCTCACCCCCGCGGCTGCGGAAATGCTCTGACATCCGGGCCATGCCCACTTCCACCGGTTCAGCGCGGCTATCCTGGCGTGCCGCAAACTCGCGCACCTCCTGAGAAATCTTCATTGAGCAGAATTTAGGGCCGCACATTGAACAGAAATGGGCCACTTTGCCTGATTCCTGCGGCAGGGTTTCATCATGCATGGCGCGGGCGGTGTGAGGGTCCAGCGCCAGGTTGAACTGATCTTCCCAGCGGAATTCAAAGCGCGCTTTGGACATGGCGTTATCGCGGATCTGCGCGGCAGGATGGCCTTTAGCCAGGTCGGCAGCATGTGCCGCGATTTTGTAGGTAATCAGCCCCTGTTTGACATCCTCTTTGTTCGGCAGCCCCAGATGCTCTTTAGGTGTGACGTAACAGAGCATGGCGCAGCCAAACCAGCCAATCATGGCGGCCCCGATTCCGGAGGTAAAGTGGTCATAGCCCGGTGCGATGTCGGTGGTCAGCGGGCCGAGGGTGTAGAAGGGGGCTTCATCGCACAGGTCGAGCTGTTCGGTCATGTTGCGGCGGATCATATGCATCGGCACATGGCCCGGCCCTTCAATCATCACCTGCACATCATATTCCCAGGCAATACGGGTCAGTTCGCCCAGGGTACGCAGCTCAGCGAACTGCGCCTCATCGTTCGCATCCTGAATCGAACCCGGCCGCAGACCATCGCCCAGCGACAGCGACACATCGTAAGCGGCGCAGATTTCACAAATCTCCCGGAAATGCTGATAAAGGAAGTTCTCCTGATGATGCGACAGGCACCATTTCGCCATGATCGATCCGCCGCGCGACACGATCCCGGTCAGCCGCTTCGCCGTCATCGGGACATAACGCAGCAGGACGCCAGCGTGTATCGTGAAGTAATCCACCCCCTGTTCCGCCTGCTCAAGCAGCGTGTCGCGGAAAACGTCCCAGTTCAGCGCCTCGGCCACGCCGTTCACTTTTTCCAGCGCCTGATAGATCGGCACTGTGCCGATAGGAACCGGACTGTTCCGCAGAATCCACTCGCGCGTTTCATGAATATAGCGGCCGGTAGAGAGATCCATCACCGTATCGGCCCCCCAGCGCGTCGACCAGACCAGTTTTTCCACTTCCTCTTCGATGGAGGAGGTGACCGCCGAGTTACCGATATTGGCATTCACCTTAACCAGAAAGTTGCGGCCGATGATCATCGGCTCCGATTCCGGGTGATTGATATTGGCAGGGATAATGGCCCGTCCGGCTGCCACCTCCTGCCGCACAAACTCCGGTGTGATACTGGCTGGCAGATGCGCGCCAAAACTGTGGCCCGGATGCTGTTGCAGCAGCACTTCACTGCGAATCCGTTCACGGCCCATATTTTCCCGCAGCGCAATAAACTCCATTTCCGGGGTGATGATCCCCTGGCGGGCATAATGCAGCTGGGTGACGCGGCGGCCTGAACAGGCCCGGCGCGGTGTCGGTAAGTGATCGAAGCGCAGATGGTCCAGCCCCTCATCAGCCAGCCGTTGCTGGGTGTAGCCGGAACTGTTTTGTGGCAGGTATTCGCTGTCATCGCGTTCCGCTATCCAGCGGGCGCGCAGTTTTTCCAGGCCGCGATGAACATCGATCTGTGCCGCGGGATCGCCATAGGCACCTGCCGTGTCGTAAACCGGCACCGCTTCGTTTGGCTCATAGGTCGGCTGCGCTTTGCTGCCACCGGTGTGGGTCAGGCTTAGTGTGATCTCGCGCATCGGAACGCGAATATCGTCACGGCTGCCGGTTATCCAGATGCGACGGGACTGGGGAAATGCACTGCCGCTTTGCAGCGAATCGATAAATTCCTGCGCCTGGGCACGTTGTTCACGACGGGTCATTTTTGGGTCAGACATAGCAATCTTCCTGTTCAGGGGGAACGATGCTTGTCCGGAGTTCGGAAGGAGTAGCGGTATCGGCAGCATAAGAGTGCTGGCATACCGTAAAAATTTACTCTTGTTCCCTTCGCAGGTTCTAACCTGATCAGGTTCCGCGGATCCCGAATTAACGGTCTCAGCCCGGCTGGGCACTCCGACAAGAAGCGCTTTTTACGCACCAATCTGACCGGCAGATCGGGCGTAAAAATCGTGTTTTTCACAGCAAAAAATAAAAAAGGTTCGTCGGCGTAGTGGCCTCGGAACCTCTTCAGCATAAAAGGGCGAGTGGATAATCTCAACCCTTTTGGTGGTGATACCGGTTAAGCGGGACGGGCAATCTGACTGTCATTGGCAACCGGCGGGGTAGCCAGCTGATTATCCCATGCCAGCTGGATCAGCTTATCTTCCAGCGTGAAGCGCGACTCCAGCACTTCGCCCACTTCTGAAAGCGCCTGCTGGAAAGTCATGCAGTTTTCATCGTCTATCGCCTGTTGCAGGTGACCATCATAGAGCTGCATCAGCCGCTCGGTGTTGGCTTCCAGTGGCGGATAGATCTGCGCAGCCGCAATCATTGGGCTGTCACCGTTCATTTCACTGATAACACGTTCATAGATACTGAAGTGACCGGCCGAAAGATAATCGACCAGGCTGTGACAGAAGTTGTCCAGCGCCTGCTCATCGAGACGGGTCAGGGCTTCTTTGTTGGGCTTCAGGCCGACCAGATGATAATAGGTCACCAGCAGCTGGCGACGGGCTTCGAGCCAGGAATCGACCAGCTCATTACTGCCACCTACGCGTTCAGCCAGGACGTTTAACTGGTTAAGCATATCTGACTCCATGTGAGTTATAGTTGTTTATCAACACACTTAACATCAGGGCTTCAGCGTACGATTTGACGCTAAGGATGACGAAATAAATGCAATGCGAAATCTCAAGCGTAGACGCTGGATGGTGGATTGTCAGCCATGAACAGAAACTTTGGTTGCCACAAGGTGATTTACCCCACGGAAACGCCGAAAATTTTGGTCTGACTGGCAGTAAAGCACGCCTTATCGGAGAGTGGCAGGGCGAAAATGTCTGGCTGATTTGTGCGTCACGCTCTGCCGATATGTTCTCCGTGCGGCAGTTGATCGATCAGGATGTCGGACTGTTTCAGCTGGCGGGGCGGGGTGTGCAGCTGGCGGAGTTTTACCGCTCTCATCGCTGGTGCGGCTACTGCGGCCATGAAATGCATCACAGCAGGCATGAATTTGCCTGCCTGTGCAGTCATTGCCGTGAGCGTTACTATCCGCAAATCGCCCCCTGCATTATCGTGGCCATCCGTCGTGGTGATGAAATCCTCCTGGCAAATCATGCCCGCCATCGCAACAAGGTCTATACCGTGCTGGCCGGCTTTGTGGAGGTCGGTGAGACGCTGGAGCAGGCCGTTGCCCGCGAAGTGATGGAGGAGAGCAACATCCGCGTCAAAAACGTGCGCTATGTGACCTCTCAGCCGTGGCCCTTTCCGCAATCCCTGATGACCGCCTTCATGGCGGAGTATGACAGCGGCGATCTGCAGCATGATGGCAAAGAGCTGCTGGATGCGGCCTGGTTCCGTTTTGATGACCTTCCCCTGCTGCCTCCGCCCGGCACCGTGGCACGCCGCCTGATTGAAGATACCGTCGCCCTGTGCCGCGCTGAAGTGTGAAAGTGCTACACTACACGCCTGTTATTGAGAGAGTGTTGAGATGAGTGAACTGAAGAACGATCGTTATTTGCGTGCCCTGTTACGTCAGCCGGTGGATGTCACGCCGGTATGGATGATGCGACAAGCCGGGCGCTATTTGCCGGAGTACAAAGCGACACGCGCCCAGGCGGGTGATTTTATGTCGCTGTGTAAAAACGCCGAGCTGGCCTGTGAAGTCACCCTGCAGCCGCTGCGTCGTTTTCCGCTGGATGCCGCCATCCTCTTCAGTGACATCCTGACGATTCCGGATGCGATGGGACTGGGACTCTATTTTGAAACCGGCGAAGGCCCGCGTTTCTCAAACCCTGTAACCTGCCGCGCTGACGTTGATCGTTTGCCGGTGCCCGATCCGGAGATGGAGCTGGGCTATGTGATGAACGCAGTTCGCACCATCCGCCGCAATCTGAATGACGAGGTGCCGCTGATCGGCTTCTCCGGCAGTCCATGGACGCTGGCCACCTACATGGTGGAAGGCGGCAGCAGCAAAGCGTTTACCCGAATCAAAAAGATGATGTATGCCGAGCCTGCTACGCTGCATGCGATGCTGGATAAGCTGGCTGACAGCGTCATTCTCTATCTCAATGCGCAGATTCGCGCAGGTGCCCAGTCGGTGATGGTCTTCGATACCTGGGGCGGTGTGCTGACCGGCCGTGACTACCGCGAATTTTCCCTTCACTACATGCACAAAATTGTTGATGGCCTGCTGCGTGAAAATGATGGCCGCCGCGTGCCGGTGACGCTGTTCACCAAAGGCGGTGGACAGTGGCTGGAAGCGATGGCCGCCACCGGCTGTGATGCGCTGGGTCTCGACTGGACCACCGACATTGATGATGCGCGCCGTCGCGTGGGCGATAAAGTTGCGCTGCAGGGCAATATGGACCCTTCTATGCTCTATGCGGCACCTGAGCGTATTGAGCAGGAAGTGACCGGTATTCTGGAGCGCTTTGGTTCCGGCACCGGCCATGTCTTTAATCTGGGGCACGGCATTCATCTGGATGTGCCACCGGAAAATGCCGGTGTCTTTGTTGATGCTGTGCATCGTTTATCACGTCCCTGGCATCAGGAGTAACCATGGATATTGCCGCACTTCGCGCTGAGCAGTTACAACGCGCCGCTGACGTGGTGCGTGACGATGATTTTGATGTGTTACCGCCTCGCTATATCGGCGGGGCCGACGTAGGTTTTGAGCAGGAAGGCACGATCACACGCGCAGCGATGGTAATCCTGGAGTACCCATCGCTTCGGCTGGTGGAGCATCGCATCGCGCGTATTGAGACGACGATGCCCTATATCCCGGGCTTTCTCTCCTTCCGGGAGTATCCGGCCCTGATGGCCGCCTGGGATATGCTGGAGCAGAAGCCGGACCTGCTGTTTGTGGATGGACACGGAATTTCGCATCCCAGACGGCTCGGCGTTGCCTCGCATTTTGGTCTGCTGGTGGATGTGCCTACTATCGGGGTCGCGAAAAGCCGGCTGTGTGGTCGTTTTGCCGATCTGGATGCGCAACCGGGCAGCCGTCAGCCGCTGATCGACAAAGGTGAGCAGATTGGCTGGGTATGGCGCAGCAAGCAACGCTGCAACCCGCTGTTCGTCGCCACCGGCCACCGTGTCAGCCTGGATACTGCGCTGCAGTGGGTCGAAAACTGTACGCGCGGTTACCGTTTGCCGGAACCGACCCGCTGGGCCGATGCAGTGGCGTCGAACCGTTCCGCTTTCCAGCGCTGGCAAAACGCGCTTTAACACTGTTTGTGCTGCGCTTTTGCAGTTACACTGCGGCCAGCGAAACGAATAAGAGCCACCTTTATGTTACAAAATCCCGTTCATCTGCGTCTGGCGAAGCTGGAAAGCTGGCAGCATCTGACGTTTATGGCCTGCCTGTGCGAGCGTATGTACCCCAACTATCGCGCATTCTGCGAGCAGACTGAATTTGCCGATCCGGCACTCTATCGCCGCATCCTTGATCTGATCTGGGAAAACCTGACGGTCAAAGATGCGAAGATTAACTTCGACAGCCAGCTGGAAAAGCTCGAGGCTGCCATTCCCGATGGCGATGCGTTTGAGGTCTATGGCGTCTATCCGGCTATCGATGCCTGCGTGGCCCTGAGCGAAGTGTTACATGCCCAGCTGAGTGGTGAAACGCTGGAGCATGCGATTGAAGTCAGCAGGACATCCATTACGACGGTTGCCATGCTGGAAATGACACAGGCTGGACGCGAAATGACCGATGAGGAGCTGCGTGAAAACCCGGCTATCATCGATGAGTGGGACCTCCAGTGGGAGATTTTCCGCCTGCTGGCGGAGTGTGAAGAGCGCGACCTTGAATTGATTAAAGGTCTGCGATCTGACCTGCGTGAAGCGGGAATAAGTAACATCGGTATAAATTTCCAGCAGTAAGGCGATAAAACGTGACTTCAGGCCCGAATTAGCGCGCCTGGAGGCTTCACATTGGCCCCCTCTCTGGTCTACATTTGGGGGGCTGAAAATTGTGGCTATCGGTGCGTGCAGGCAGAAGAGTGCCAGAATATGGCTTTTCCCTCGCACTCGTTGCTTAGCAAGCGATAAATACACTTTAAGGATAACTTATGAACAAGACTCAACTGATTGATGTGATCGCAGAAAAAGCTGACCTGTCTAAAACCCAGGCTAAGGCAGCGCTGGAATCTACTCTGGCTGCGATCACTGAGTCTCTGAAAGATGGTGATGCTGTACAACTGGTTGGTTTTGGTACTTTTAAAGTGAACCACCGCGCTGAGCGTACCGGTCGTAACCCGCAGACTGGCAAAGAGATCAAAATCGCTGCAGCAAACGTACCGGCATTCGTGTCTGGTAAAGCGCTGAAAGACGCCGTTAAGTAAGACGTCGCACTGCGGTTAAGCTTTAAAACAGGGGGCGTTTCGCCCCTTTTGTTTAAGAGGCCAGCCATCATGACCCCGCTGTTTCAGCGTTTAGCTGTTCTGTTTCTCTCCCTGTTTCTGTTTAGCTGCAGCTCTGTTCCGGATATTCCCCCCTTTTCTGCCAGTGGCTATCTTGCCGATCGTGGTGTTGTGCGCATCTGGCGTAAAAACAGCGATCACCAGTCTGTCCATATTCGTACGATCTACACGCCGTTCAGTGGCGGTGAGGGCGAGGTGACCGATTATGTCTGGCTGGAAGAGGCGCTGATCAGCGTTCAGCGCCAGGTAAAAGGGAAGCAGCCTGATGATGTCACCCTGCGCTTTGACCAGGCGGGCGGCCTCAACTTTATGCAGCGTCAGCTGTCAGACCGGCGTGAAGCCGTGAGTGCTGATGCGGTGGAACTCTATAAGTTTGACGCTCAGCGGATGCGTAATCTTAGTGATGCGCTGTTAAGCGGTCGGGTATTCCTGAGGCAGGGACACTGGCTGGGCAACAATCTGCTGGAGAGTTGTGAAGGTCAGCAGGTCAGGCCCGCTTTTGATGCTGATGCCCTGCGGATACTGACACAGCAGCAGCGCAGCGCCCCGGCACCGCAGCAGCGCAGCGCCCCGGCACCGCTGATGGTGTCATGGCTGGACGCGCCGGAAGGCATTCAGCTGTTGCGGATCAGTCAGCAGGATGAGTGCGCGCAGCAGCCGACAGAAGATGATATGTAAAAATAAAAAGGGGGCACCCGGTGCCCCCTGAACTTATTTGCGATTAATGGCGCGATAGCCAATATCGCGGCGGCAGAAGCTGCCCTGCCACGAGATAGGCTGTGTCAGCGCATAAGCCCGCTTCTGTGCCGCAGCGACATCCTCACCCAGTGCGGTAACGCACAGCACGCGGCCACCGCTGGTCAGCACCCGATCCTCTTCCAGCCGGGTTCCGGCGTGAAAGACCTTACCGTCCGCAACCTCTTCCAGTGGCAGACCGTGGATCTGATCACCCTGACTGTAGTCACCCGGATAACCGCCCGCCGCCAGTACCACACCGAGCGCAGGACGCGGATCCCACTGGGACGTTTTCTGATCCAGTTTACCCTCGCAGGCGGCCAGGCAAAGATCGACCAGATCCGACTGCAGGCGCAGCATGATCGGCTGGGTTTCCGGATCGCCGAAGCGGCAGTTGAATTCGATCACTTTCGGCTGCCCGGTGCGATCGATCATCAGACCGGCGTAGAGAAAACCGGTGTAAACGTTGCCTTCAGCAGCCATGCCGCGCACCGTCGGCCAGATAACCTGATCCATGACGCGCTGGTGGATCTCATCGGTGACGACTGGAGCCGGGGAGTAGGCGCCCATTCCGCCGGTGTTCGGACCGGTATCACCATCGCCTACGCGTTTATGATCCTGGCTGGTGGCCATTGGCAGCACATGCTCGCCGTCGACCATCACAATAAAGCTGGCTTCTTCGCCATCCAGAAACTCTTCGATCACAATGCGGTGTCCGGCGTCGCCAAAGGCATTACCGGCCAGCATATCCTGAACGGCTTCTTCTGCTTCCTGCAGCGTCATCGCCACAATGACGCCTTTACCGGCGGCCAGGCCGTCAGCTTTAATGACGATAGGCGCGCCTTTCTCACGCAGATACGCGAGAGCCGGCTCGACCTCGGTAAAGTTCTGGTATGCCGCGCTGGGGATCTGATGGCGCGCCAGGAAGTCTTTGGTAAAAGCTTTTGAGCCTTCCAGCTGTGCGGCAGCCTGAGTCGGGCCAAAAATAGTCAGCCCAGCCTGACGGAATGCATCCACCACGCCAATGACCAGCGGTGCTTCCGGTCCGACAATGGTCAGATCGATCTTCTCGCGCTGGGCAAAATCCAGCAGGGCAGGGATATCGGTCGCACTGATTGCGACATTCTGCAGCGCAGGCTCTAATGCCGTACCGGCGTTACCTGGCGCAACAAAGACGGTGTCTGCCAGCGGCGACTGTGCCGCTTTCCAGGCCAGCGCGTGTTCACGTCCGCCATTACCAATCACTAAAATTTTCATCTGTTACTCTCCGGAACGATTAATGACGGAAGTGGCGCATATCGGTAAAGATCATGGCAATGCCGTGCTCATCCGCCGCCGCAATCACCTCTTCATCGCGGATAGAGCCGCCAGGCTGAATCACACAGCTCACGCCCACCGCAGCGGCCGCATCAATACCGTCGCGGAAGGGGAAGAACGCATCTGACGCCATGGCAGAACCTTTCACTTCCAGTCCTTCATCGCCCGCTTTAATACCGGCAATTTTAGCGGAGTAGACGCGGCTCATCTGGCCGGCACCAATCCCGATCGTCATCCCGTCACGCGCATAGACAATGGCGTTGGATTTAACAAACTTCGCGACCTTCCAGCAGAAGAGGGCATCACGCAGCTCCTGCTCCGATGGCTGACGCTTGCTGACCACGCGCAGCTGGCTGGCATCGACCATACCGAGATCGCGATCCTGAACCAGCAGGCCACCGTTGACGCGTTTGAAATCCAGCGCTGCCGTGCGGTTTTGCCACTGGCCGCAGATCAGGACACGGACATTCTGTTTCGTGGCGGTAATCTTCAGCGCGGCCTCGGAAACGGCGGGCGCGATGATCACCTCAACGAACTGGCGGCTGATAATGGCCTGTGCTGTCGCTTCATCCAGCTCGCGGTTGAAGGCGATGATGCCCCCGAACGCAGAGGTAGGGTCGGTCTGGTAAGCACGGTCATAGGCTGACAGCAGGTCGTCGCCGGTCGCAACGCCACAGGGGTTAGCATGTTTAACAATGACGCAGGCGGGGTCACTGAACTCTTTGACACACTCGAGTGCGGCATCCGTGTCAGCGATATTGTTATAGGAGAGCGCTTTGCCCTGAACCTGTTGCGCGGTGGCAACCGAGGCTTCAGCAACCTGCTCTTCTATATAGAAGGCCGCCTGCTGGTGGCTGTTTTCGCCGTAACGCATATCCTGCTTCTTGATGAAGTTCAGATTCAGGGTACGCGGGAAGCGACCTGCAGGCTGATTGCGTTCACCGTGATAGGCGGGCACCAGACTACCAAAGTAGTTCGCGATCATACCGTCGTAGGCGGCGGTGTGTTCAAACGCTTTGATCGCCAGGTCGAAACGGGTGTCGAGCGTCAGGCCGTTCTGGTGGGCATCCATTTCAGCAATGATGGCGTCGTAGTCGCCGCTGCTGACCACGATGGCCACATCTTTGTGGTTCTTGGCAGCAGAGCGCACCATGGTCGGGCCGCCGATATCGATGTTTTCTACTGCGTCTTCCAGTGAGCATCCTTCACGGGCAACGGTCTGGGCAAAGGGATAGAGATTAACGACCACCATGTCGATAGGGCTGATGTCATGCTGCGCCATGATGGCATCATCCTGGCCGCGACGACCCAGAATGCCGCCATGCACTTTCGGATGCAGGGTTTTGACGCGTCCATCCATCATTTCCGGGAAACCGGTGTAATCAGAGACTTCTGTGACAGCCAGACCCGCATCCGCCAGCAGGCGAGCGGTTCCACCTGTGGAGAGCAGTTCGACACCGCGACTGGAGAGCGCCTGAGCAAATTCGAGGATGCCGGCTTTGTCAGAGACACTGAGCAAGGCGCGGCGTACAGGACGAGGTTGTTGCATGGTGGTTTATCCCTTGGCTTTGTTTCGCGTATAGAAGAGCGTTACATCAGGTTTTACAGCGGTTTTCTCTTCTATATAAGAAGGAAAGATCAAAAACCTCAGGTAACGCCCCTAAAAGGGGAGTCCGTCATATTGCCCGGCATTGTAGCGAAAACGTTTGCGTGATGCTCGCCTAAATTTGCCAGGCCCGGCGAATGTGGATAACGCTGTGTGTAACTGCGTATAACAGCGACTTTTGCTGTGGAATGCAGCGAACGCGCTTTTTTCTGCAATTTATGGGTTGCGCCTGTCTGACAACTCCCTATAATGCGCCTCCATCGACACGGCACAACGGCTTACGGAATGCGGTGTTGAGAGGTTCAGGAGACTGAGCCGCCGGAGAAAAAATTCTGAAAAAGAGGTTGACTCTGAAGGAGGAAAGCGTAATATACGCCACCTCGCGACAGGACGCTAACGCACTGTTCGCACTGCTCTTTAACAATTTATCAGACAATCTGTGTGGGCACTCGCAGGATTGAT
>NZ_VWUL01000015.1:0-4978 GCF_008631515.1 Pantoea sp. M_10
ATTTGCCTGGCGGCTTTAGCGCGGTGGTCCCACCTGACCCCATGCCGAACTCAGAAGTGAAACGCCGTAGCGCCGATGGTAGTGTGGGGCCTCCCCATGCGAGAGTAGGGAACTGCCAGGCATTATATAAGTGAAGAAGCCCCGCACCGACGTGCGGGGCTTTTTTACGTCTGCCGATCGTGAAAAACCGCCTTCGGACCCCGAAAACTGCCTGAGAACACATCTCCGATACGGTAAACTACGGCCAGATAACTCAGTTAAGGCCGTCAAATGTCCAGCCAGCATCCCTCCTTAAAAGCCGACAATACACTTGGGCTTGAAGTACACACACAAAAACGCATCGTCGCTGAGACGCCTGCCGCCATTCTGGCTGCATGGCAGGCCAGCCAGCAGGATCAAACGCCTTTCCTTGTGCTCGGTGAAGGCAGCAATGTCCTCTTTCTGGATGATTTTGCCGGAACCGTGGTACTGAACCGCATTAAAGGCATCACCATTCAGGATGAATATGAGAGCTGGAAACTGCATGTCGGAGCCGGTGAGAACTGGCATGAGCTGGTCAAAAGTACCCTGGAAAAAGGGATCGCCGGACTGGAAAATCTGGCGCTGATCCCGGGCATGACCGGCTCGGCACCGATTCAGAATATTGGTGCTTACGGCGTGGAGTTAAAAGATGTCTGCGAATATGTGGATGTGCTTAATCTGCACAGTGGCGAAACAGAACGTCTGGATCGTGAAGCCTGTGAGTTTGGCTATCGCGACAGCATTTTCAAACACCGTTATCAGTCAGGCTATGTCATCGTCGCAGTCGGGCTATGCCTGCCTAAGCAATGGCAGCCTGTCCTGACCTATGGCGATCTGAAAACACTGAATCCGGCCATCGCCAGTGCCTGGGATGTCTATCATGCTGTGTGTCAGATGCGTCAGAGTAAGTTACCGGATCCGAAAGTCACCGGAAATGTCGGCAGCTTTTTTAAAAATCCGGTGGTGACGCAGGCGCAGTGCAGCGCTCTGCTGGCCCGGTTTCCCGCCATGCCGCACTATCTGATGCCAGAGGGAGAAACGAAGCTGGCAGCGGGCTGGCTGATCGATCAGTGCCAGCTTAAAGGCTATCGCATCGGGGGCGCAGCCGTTCATCAGCAGCAGGCTCTGGTGCTGATTAATGCTGACAATGCCCTGCCTGCCGACATCGTGGCGCTGGCCAGAGCGGTACGCGCCCGGGTAGGAGAGAAGTTTGATGTCTGGCTTGAGCCTGAAGTCCGGTTTATTCAGGCACAGGGTGAATGCAATGCCGTCGAGGTGATCGCATGAAAGACCACAATGTCCCGTTAAAGCTGGTCGATATTTTGGCTGACGGTGAGTTTCACTCTGGCGAGCAGCTGGGTGAGACGCTGGGAATGAGCCGGGCTGCCATCAACAAGCATATCCAGACACTGAAAAGCTGGGGACTTGATGTCTATACCGTCACCGGTAAAGGCTACAGTCTGCCTGCGCCAATCCAGCTACTGGATGAGCAGGCGATTCTCGCGCAGGTTGAGCAGGGCAATGTCTCGGTGATACCGGTGATTGACTCAACGAATCAGTACCTGCTGGAGCGCATGCATGACATGCCATCTGGTGCTGCCTGTATTGCTGAATATCAGCAGGCGGGGCGGGGTCGCCGGGGCCGTCAGTGGTTCTCTCCATTTGGCGCTAACCTCTATATGTCGATGTACTGGCGCCTGGAACAGGGCCCCGCAGCGGCGATGGGCCTCAGCCTGGTCATTGGTATCATCATGGCGGAGACATTACGCTCACTGGGCGCAGATGAGGTCAGGGTAAAATGGCCGAATGACATCTATCTCAACGATCGCAAACTGGCGGGTATCCTGGTTGAACTGACTGGGAAAACGGGCGATGCTGCGCAGATTGTGATCGGTGCAGGTATTAATCTGGCAATGCGAACCGCTGATGCCTCCCAGATTAATCAGGGCTGGATTAACCTGCAGGAAGCCGGGGTCACGGTGAATCGCAATGAGCTGGCAGCTCGTCTGATCAATCGTCTGCGCGAGGCACTGCCACTCTTTGAGCAGGAGGGATTAGCGCCCTTTGTGGCACGCTGGGCCGCGCTGGACAACTTCATTAACCGGCCTGTTAAGTTGCTCATCGGTGAACGCGAAGTGCACGGTATTGCGCGCGGTGTTGACAGCCAGGGGGGGCTGTTACTGGAACAGGATGGCGAAATAAAGGCATGGGTTGGCGGAGAGATATCGTTACGTCCTGTCTGAATAAAAAAAGCCTGCATGAATGCAGGCTTTTTTATCACTGGCGTTATTTACGCAGACGGACTTTATCAACAGCGTGATCGCCGCTTTTCGTCATAATCAGGCTGGCTCTCTCTCGTGTCGGCAGAATATTTTCCTGCAGATTAAGCCAGTTAATCTCTTTCCACAGGTTACCCGCTATCTCAACGGCTTCCGCCTCGGAGAGCTGGGCATAGTGATGGAAGTAGGAGTCGGGGTCGGTAAAGGCACCCTGGCGGAATTTCAGGAAGCGATTGATGTACCAGCTTTGCAGAAGATCTTCTTCTGCATCGACATAGATTGAGAAATCGACGAAGTCAGAAACAAAGACGTGATGGGGGTCATGAGGATAGTCCATACCGCTCTGTAAGACGTTGAGCCCCTCAAGAATCACAATATCCGGCTGCTGTATGACTTTATCGCCATCAGGGATAACGTCGTAAATCAGATGCGAATAGACCGGAGCGGTAACCTGACTGGCTCCTGACTTTAAATCTGAGACGAAATTGACCAGCCGGTGCATATCGTAGGATTGCGGGAATCCTTTCTTCTTCATTAAGCCACGCTCTTTGAGCACGGCATTAGGATGCAGGAAGCCATCTGTGGTGATTAATTCCACCTTCCGATGTTCAGGCCAGCGGCTGAGCAATGCCTGCAATACACGTGCTGTCGTACTTTTACCGACGGCAACGCTACCCGCAATACTGATGATGTAAGGGATCTTCTGCCCATTGGTGCCCAGAAACTGCTCCAGTACAGCCTGCCGACGCACATTTGAACTGATATAGAAATTAAGCAGGCGCGAAAGAGGCAGATAAATTTCTGCCACTTCTTCCAGAGAGAGGTCCTCGTTGATGCCTTTCAGCTGCGCAATCTCTTCCTCTGATAGCGTCATAGGAACGGAATCACGTAATGCCGCCCACTGCTCACGAGTGAATTCTAAGTAGGGCGTTGTCAGGGGAGTCGTTTTATCCATAAGCATGCATCTGACCGCAAATTCATTGCTATCACCGGCGTGTTATCCGATAAGCAGGACAACGCAGGTGATTTGAATCACGAATCGCTGGTTTATCAGTGAGAACAATGGGCTGGAGGGTATCACCAGTATGGCTTTTAACAGAAGTAAAAAGATAACTGTGATCTCGCTTTCGTCGGTATAGCCACAAAACGCGCCATTACCCAAGCCATTAACGACTTTATAACAGACAATGAGCCTGTAAAGCCGTTACAGGCTTCTTCCCGCCCATAGTGCGTAACACCCTTGTTACCTGTTCCGGTGGCAGTGCCACGCATTAAGGCCTGTAAGGAAGCGAATGCGATATCCCCTCAATAAGCACACCATCCGGACCCTTCTGCCGGGTGCTGTTATAGAAAAGGGATATTGTCTGCAGGAAAAATCGGCCTGTGAGCTTAGCCTCTAACCCAAAAATCATCCTGACGTGACGAAAAAAGCGTCAGTCAGCGTATGGGCGGGATCTTTTTTCAGGAATAAGCGAAATAACCGGAGTAAGAACGCTGGAGGCAGGCATTGTAAAAAGAGGGGCAGGGGGGGTGTGGAGCCAGTGGAAAGTCGAGAAAACAGGGCCGGGCTGGACAAATATTCCGCAGAAAACCACTAAATTGCGATGATTTGCACAAATAGTAAGCGATAGAAAAAAATATGCGATTTTTTAGTTGCATCCGAACGCCGACCTTCCTAGAATGCGCGTCACTTGATGCCGGCTTAGCTCAGTTGGTAGAGCAACTGACTTGTAATCAGTAGGTCACCAGTTCGATTCCGGTAGCCGGCACCAATCAAGTAGGTGGGATTCCCGAGCGGCCAAAGGGAGCAGACTGTAAATCTGCCGTCACAGACTTCGAAGGTTCGAATCCTTCTCCCACCACCATCCCGACCTCGCGGTTGGGTTCAGATAAACGGCCTGTTTATCTGTCAGGTGAGTCACTTCTCACCCTGAATTCAGACTGAGCGTTAGCGAAGTCAACGTCGGTCAGCTTCGCTGACGGACAGTAGGTAGCAGAGGCATTCTCTGTTATCTGCAAGCTACAGAAAGAACAGGTAGCCGAGTTCCAGGATGCGGGCATCGTATAATGGCTATTACCTCAGCCTTCCAAGCTGATGATGCGGGTTCGATTCCCGCTGCCCGCTCCAGATGTGCTGATATGGCTCAGTTGGTAGAGCGCACCCTTGGTAAGGGTGAGGTCCCCAGTTCGACTCTGGGTATCAGCACCACTTCCTTTAATCTCCCTCCTGATTTTCTCTGTAACTTCCTTGCAGTCAGGCATTGCCTGGTTAATGTGATGATATCATTGATATATCCGTGTCTTAGAGGGACTAGCGATGGCTAAAGAGCAATTTCAACGTAACAAACTGCACGTAAACGTGGGCACCATCGGTCACGTTGACCACGGTAAAACCACCCTGACTGCAGCAATCACTACCGTACTGGCTAAAACCAACGGCGGCCAGGCGCGTGCATTCGACCAGATCGACAGCACCCCTGAAGAAAAAGCCCGCGGTATTACCATCAACACCGCACACGTTGAGTATGAGACTGCTTCACGTCACTACGCTCACGTTGACTGCCCAGGCCACGCCGACTATGTGAAAAACATGATCACCGGTGCTGCGCAGATGGACGGCGCGATCCTGGTTGTTGCTGCGACTGATGGCCCGATGCCACAGACCCGTGAGCACATCC
>NZ_VWUL01000016.1:1777-4775 GCF_008631515.1 Pantoea sp. M_10
GCGACATGTTCGAGTCTCTCAAATGCTTACAGTCTGCAGCGTTGAAAAACGCCTGTGGGTTGTGAGGTTAAGCGACTAAGCGTACACGGTGGATGCCCTGGCAGTCAGAGGCGATGAAGGACGTGCTAATCTGCGTAAAGCGACGGTAAGGTGATATGAACCGCTACAGCCGTCGATGTCCGAATGGGGAAACCCGGTGCACTCAGTGCATCATTGCAGCATGAATACATAGTGCTGCAAGGCGAACCGGGGGAACTGAAACATCTAAGTACCCCGAGGAAAAGAAATCAACCGAGATTCCCCCAGTAGCGGCGAGCGAACGGGGAGCAGCCCAGAGCCTGAATCAGCATGTGTGTTAGTGGAAGCGTCTGGAAAGTCGCAGGGTACAGGGTGATACTCCCGTACACAAAAGCACATATGCTGTGAGCTCGATGAGTAAGGCGGGACACGTGGTATCCTGTCTGAATATGGGGGGACCATCCTCCAAGGCTAAATACTCCTGACTGACCGATAGTGAACCAGTACCGTGAGGGAAAGGCGAAAAGAACCCCGGCGAGGGGAGTGAAACAGAACCTGAAACCGTGTACGTACAAGCAGTGGGAGCACCTTCGTGGTGTGACTGCGTACCTTTTGTATAATGGGTCAGCGACTTATATTCTGTAGCAAGGTTAACCGTATAGGGGAGCCGCAGGGAAACCGAGTCTTAACTGGGCGTTAAGTTGCAGGGTATAGACCCGAAACCCGGTGATCTAGCCATGGGCAGGTTGAAGGTTGGGTAACACTAACTGGAGGACCGAACCGACTAATGTTGAAAAATTAGCGGATGACCTGTGGCTGGGGGTGAAAGGCCAATCAAACCGGGAGATAGCTGGTTCTCCCCGAAAGCTATTTAGGTAGCGCCTCGTGAACTCATCTCCGGGGGTAGAGCACTGTTTCGGCTAGGGGGCCATCCCGGCTTACCAACCCGATGCAAACTGCGAATACCGGAGAATGTTATCACGGGAGACACACGGCGGGTGCTAACGTCCGTCGTGAAGAGGGAAACAACCCAGACCGCCAGCTAAGGTCCCAAAGTCATGGTTAAGTGGGAAACGATGTGGGAAGGCACAGACAGCCAGGATGTTGGCTTAGAAGCAGCCATCATTTAAAGAAAGCGTAATAGCTCACTGGTCGAGTCGGCCTGCGCGGAAGATGTAACGGGGCTAAACCATGCACCGAAGCTGCGGCAGCGACGCGTAAGCGTTGTTGGGTAGGGGAGCGTTCTGTAAGCCGTCGAAGGTGTGTCGTGAGGCATGCTGGAGGTATCAGAAGTGCGAATGCTGACATAAGTAACGATAAAGCGGGTGAAAAGCCCGCTCGCCGGAAGACCAAGGGTTCCTGTTCAACGTTAATCGGAGCAGGGTGAGTCGACCCCTAAGGCGAGGCCGAAAGGCGTAGTCGATGGGAAACAGGTTAATATTCCTGTACTCGGTGTTACTGCGAAGGGGGGACGGAGAAGGCTATATCAGCCGGGCGACGGTTGTCCCGGTTTAAGCGTGTAGGCGGAGGGTCCAGGTAAATCCGGACTCTTTTAACGCTGAGGCGTGACGACGAGGCACTACGGTGCTGAAGTGATAAATGCCCTGCTTCCAGGAAAAGCCTCTAAGCATCAGGTAACACAGAATCGTACCCCAAACCGACACAGGTGGTCAGGTAGAGAATACCAAGGCGCTTGAGAGAACTCGGGTGAAGGAACTAGGCAAAATGGTGCCGTAACTTCGGGAGAAGGCACGCTGGCGCGTAGGTGAAGGGACTTGCTCCCGGAGCTGAAGCCAGTCGAAGATACCAGCTGGCTGCAACTGTTTATTAAAAACACAGCACTGTGCAAACACGAAAGTGGACGTATACGGTGTGACGCCTGCCCGGTGCCGGAAGGTTAATTGATGGGGTTATCCGCAAGGAGAAGCTCTTGATCGAAGCCCCGGTAAACGGCGGCCGTAACTATAACGGTCCTAAGGTAGCGAAATTCCTTGTCGGGTAAGTTCCGACCTGCACGAATGGCGTAATGATGGCCAGGCTGTCTCCACCCGAGACTCAGTGAAATTGAACTCGCTGTGAAGATGCAGTGTACCCGCGGCAAGACGGAAAGACCCCGTGAACCTTTACTACAGCTTGACACTGAACATTGAGCCTTGATGTGTAGGATAGGTGGGAGGCTTTGAAGCGCGGACGCCAGTCTGCGTGGAGCCATCCTTGAAATACCACCCTTTAATGTTTGATGTTCTAACGTGGCCCCGTGATCCGGGGTGCGGACAGTGTCTGGTGGGTAGTTTGACTGGGGCGGTCTCCTCCCAAAGAGTAACGGAGGAGCACGAAGGTCAGCTAATCACGGTCGGACATCGTGAGGTTAGTGCAATGGCATAAGCTGGCTTGACTGCGAGAGTGACGGCTCGAGCAGGTGCGAAAGCAGGTCATAGTGATCCGGTGGTTCTGAATGGAAGGGCCATCGCTCAACGGATAAAAGGTACTCCGGGGATAACAGGCTGATACCGCCCAAGAGTTCATATCGACGGCGGTGTTTGGCACCTCGATGTCGGCTCATCACATCCTGGGGCTGAAGTAGGTCCCAAGGGTACGGCTGTTCGCCGTTTAAAGTGGTACGCGAGCTGGGTTTAGAACGTCGTGAGACAGTTCGGTCCCTATCTGCCGTGGGCGCTGGAGAATTGAGGGGGGTTGCTCCTAGTACGAGAGGACCGGAGTGAACGCACCACTGGTGTTCGGGTTGTCATGCCAATGGCACTGCCCGGTAGCTAAGTGCGGAAAAGATAAGTGCTGAAAGCATCTAAGCACGAAACTTGCCCCGAGATGAGTTCTCCCTGACCCCTTGAGGGTCCTGAAGGGACGTTGAAGACGACGACGTTGATAGGCCGGGTGTGTAAGCGCAGCGATGCGTTGAGCTAACCGGTACTAATGACCCGTGAGGCTTAACCTTACAACGCCAGAGGCGTTTTTGAGAGAC
>NZ_VWUL01000002.1:0-648821 GCF_008631515.1 Pantoea sp. M_10
CCTGAAGGGACGTTGAAGACGACGACGTTGATAGGCCGGGTGTGTAAGCGCAGCGATGCGTTGAGCTAACCGGTACTAATGACCCGTGAGGCTTAACCTTACAACGCCAGAGGCGTTTTTGAGAGACACGATTTTCAGCTTTGTTTACCGGATTAAAGAATCTGCGGGAACGAAAGATTTTGCGGCGTGACAAGGCGCAGAGCGAGGACATCAGCGGGAGCATACTGAGGTATGTGACCGGTGTGGCTGAGCGATGGCAACGCGGTCATGACGTAAAAGATTCGTTCCGTGCACCAAGAATTTGCCTGGCGGCTGTAGCGCGGTGGTCCCACCTGACCCCATGCCGAACTCAGAAGTGAAACGCCGTAGCGCCGATGGTAGTGTGGGGCCTCCCCATGCGAGAGTAGGGAACTGCCAGGCATTATATAAGTGAAGAAGCCCCGCACTGACGTGCGGGGCTTTTTTACGTCTGAATTTTTCTGTTTTAAACTGAAATGCGGCGCTGATCCTCTGCATTCCTTCACTTTCTGACCTTCCATTTTTCCTGCCTTTATCGCCAGCAAACCGCTGATTTTTCGATAATTAGCGATGCGGCTCACAATAATAATCTCAGATTAGGCCGCCTTTACCTTCCGTGGACTTAAATGCTTTACTCATACTTTAAACGCTGTTGATCAGCAAGGAACAGAGGTAAGGCATGACACCCACAACAAATAAAATGCAGACGGATGATACAAAAAAGCGTATCTGGGCCATCGTCGGTGCGTCATCGGGTAACCTGGTAGAGTGGTTCGACTTTTATGTCTATTCATTCTTCTCACTCTATTTTGCCCACATTTTCTTCCCGCAGGGTGATACCACGACCCAGCTGCTCCAGACAGCGGGCGTATTTGCGGCCGGCTTCTTAATGCGTCCGATAGGGGGCTGGCTGTTCGGCTATATCGGCGACAAACATGGCCGAAAAAATTCGATGCTGGTTTCAGTCTGTATGATGTGTTTTGGCTCACTGGTGATCGCCTGCTTACCCGGTTATGCCACCATTGGTGTGGCGGCTCCGGTCATTCTGCTGCTGGCGCGTATGTTTCAGGGGCTGTCGGTAGGGGGCGAGTATGGAACCAGCGCAACCTACATGAGCGAAGTTGCGCTGGAAGGTCGCAAAGGTTTTTACGCCTCATTCCAGTATGTCACGCTGATCGGAGGCCAGTTAGCCGCAGTGCTCACCGTCGTGGTGTTGCAGTTTCTGCTCACCGATGCAGAACTGCGGAGCTGGGGCTGGCGTATTCCGTTCTTCCTTGGTGCGCTGCTCGCCGTTGTTGCGCTCTGGCTGCGCCGATCGCTGGAAGAGACCTCAGATAAAACCAGCCGTGAACATCGCGATGCAGGAAGCGTAATCGGGTTGCTGCGTAATCATACCCGTCCCTTCCTGATGGTGCTGGGTTTCACCGCTGGCGGCTCTCTGAGTTTCTACACGTTCACGACCTATATGCAGAAGTATCTGGTTAACACCTCGGGGATGGATCCTAAGACCGCCAGCGGCCTGATGACCGGCGCACTGCTGGTCTTTATGCTGATTCAGCCCATTATTGGTGCCCTGTCAGATAAAATTGGCCGTCGTACTTCAATGATGATTTTTGGCGCGGGCGCGGCCATCTGTACAGTCCCGATCCTGAC
The DNA here is from genome assembly GCF_008631515.1 of Pantoea sp. M_10. Taxonomy (NCBI): domain Bacteria; kingdom Pseudomonadati; phylum Pseudomonadota; class Gammaproteobacteria; order Enterobacterales; family Erwiniaceae; genus Pantoea; species Pantoea sp. M_10. The sequence goes on from NZ_VWUL01000002.1 coordinate 1,672, forward strand.
CCTGCTGCAAAATGTGCAGAGCCCCGGCGTGGCTTTCATGTTGATCATGCTGGCGCTGCTAATCACCAGCTTCTACACCGCCATCAGCGGCATCCTTAAAGCCGAAATGTTTCCGCCTCAGGTGCGTGCACTGGGGGTAGGACTCTCCTATGCGGTCGCCAATGCGATTTTCGGTGGGTCGGCCGAGTATGTGGCCTTACTGATGAAGAAGCAGGGCATTGAGACAACCTTCTTCTGGTATGTCTCCGCGATGGGGGCGGTGGCCTTTGTGGTGTCGCTGTTACTGCATAAGCGCGGGAAGGGTATCAGGCTCTGACGCGATTACCGGCCTGGATTCCACGGGGCAATGCCGCTGGCTGTACCGGCGGCATCCCGGGTGAAGCTCCAGCCTGCGCCATCCGACCGGCTCTCATATCCCTTTGCCTGCTCCGGGGCCGCAGGATTCACATAGTGCGGCCTCTGAGCGGCAACCTTTTAAAGAATACGGCTGATTAGGCGATCGATACGGATCCGGCGCAGACGGCGGATCAGTTTCCGCACCTTGGCTGGATAATCCGCAATACTTTCGAGTTCACGGAAATGGTTCACGACCGTGGTGTGCTGCCGGATTAACGTCAGCTCCTTCTCACGCTGGACTGCTAACTCCTGATGCGGATCGTGGATCAGCACCGCATTTTCCAGATCGAGTCGCCATGCGCGCGGATTGAGATTATTACCGGTGATCAGCTGCCACTCATCATCCACCCACATCCCTTTGAGGTGATAGCTGTTCTCGCCATCCTTCCACAACCGTACGACCAGCTGTTCGTTGCTGACGTAGTATTGCAGGCGGCTCAGGAAGCGACGCAGGTTAATCTCATAGAGATAAGGCAGCGCACCAATGATCTTGAAGGGCTGATCGGGGGCGATGTAGAAGTCATTGGCGGTTTTATCCCCCACAATGATCTCAACCTGCTTACCCTGACGCAGCAGATGAATGATATTGCGAACCAGCAGCGCAGGCAGGTTGAAGTAGGGGGTGCAGATAATGAGTTTCTGCTCTGCACAGGGCATCAGGTGGAAAATCGTTTTGTTCAGCAGGCTATGCTTACCCAGTCCCACCAGCGGGGTGACCGCCAGCTCTTCGTTACCCGCATTTCCGTCGAACTGATAGTTAAAGCCACGCAGATCCTGACGAAACTGACGCGTTTCATTTTTGATTTCAGGACTGGAAGGGCGTTCTGCCACGTCGAGCCGGTTGACCGCTTCGGCTGGCTTAAGATTGAGATCGATCCAGGCATACATCGTATCGGTCAGCTGAGCATTGCGGATGATCTGGTAGCGGTCATAGCGATATTTATCATGCTGATGCAGATAGACATCATTAATGCTGGCTCCGCTGTAGATCAGCGTGTCATCAATAATGAAGCCTTTCAGATGGAGCACACCCAGCGCTTCGCGGGTATTAACCGGGATGCCATACACCGGAATCGCAATGTCGGCATGGCGGGTCGCCATTTCGCAATACCAGTCAGCGTTAGTGACGCCTCGCGCGGCACCAATGCGTCCACGCTGTGCACGATGCCAGTCAACCAGGATTGAAATATCCAGTTCCGGACGCGCCTGCTTCGCACGGTAGAGCGCATCCATGATGGCGCGCCCGGCATCATCATTTTCCAGATAGAGCGCAACGATACAGATGCGGGTCTGCGCTGCGGCAATTTTTTCCAGCAGCGTCTCACGAAATTCGGCAGGCGAGTAAAGTGTCGACACATCCGCAACGGATTGTGACAGTTTCGGCAACTGTGCGAGGTGTTGTTGGTGTTTATTACGTTTGAATTTAGACAACATCACAGTGCACTTCTTCTCTGTTCATTGCATGGCCTTTTGCCATCAAATCAGGGTTATAACCATAAATAATAACATTAACTCCGTCGACCCGAACCTTTTTTACCTTTCTCTACAAGGTTAGTTGATCCCCTCCTGTAAAGGCAATTTCAGGCTGACAATACCGTCATCCAGTTGAATATCAACATGAAAGTTAAGTTTTCGTGCCAGCGTAATCATGCCGCGGTTGTGGGGCATGGTGATACCGTTTAATTGTTGCAAGCCGTGATGGCGCGTATAGCGGATCATCTTTTCCAGCAGGCGGCGCCCCATTCCCAGCCCTTTGAGGTCAGAACGCACCAGCACCGAGAACTCGGCGTCGATGTTATCGGCATCTGAGATAGCGCGCGTGACGCCGATGATCTCAGGGTGTCCCTGATGGTGACGCACGGCCACAATCGCCATCTCACGGTCATAATCGATTTGCGTCATGTTGGCGAGGTCTTCATGGGTAAACTCATTGATTTCGCTAAAATAGCGATAGTAGAGATCCTCTTTCGTGACCTGGCTGATAAAGTCGCGCAGCAGGGGTTCATCTTCAGGCAGGATGGGACGGAACAGGCAGAACTGCCCATCTTTTAATTCGACCTGCTCTTCCAGATGCTGCGGATAAGGGCGGATAGCCAGCCGTGCTTCATTGTCACCGTGGAAGGGGGCCAGCGTCAGGGTGACGTCCAGCAGGGTAAAATCACTACCCGCCGCCAGCAGCGGATGGATATCGAGCCGATCGATTTCCGGGCAGTCGACCACAAGGTTTGAGACCTGCACCAGCAGCTGACTTAATCCGGCGATATCCAGCGGATTCAGGGCGCTGCGGCTGCGGATTTTTCCGCTCTTGATCGCCTGAATCACCAGATAGCGCGCCAGCGTCATGTTGAGCGGCGGCAGCGCAACGGCGGCCTGTTTGTCAGCCTGCCACTCGACGCCGCCTTCACCCAGCATGATGATCGGGCCAAACAGTGCATCCTGTTCGACCACAACCCGCAGCTCCTGTGCGCCCGCACGGCTTGCCATGCCCTGAACCAGTAGCCCTTCAATACGCGCCTGCGGCAGCGTCTGCCTGACCCGATCGAAAATGGCTTCGGCGGCGCGCTCCACTTCACTGGCATTGCGCAGGTAGAGCATCACCCCCTGCACCTCCGACTTATGCGCGATATCGGGTGAACGCAGCTTGAGCGCCACCGGATAGCCAATCTGGTCGGCAATCGTTACGGCCGACGCGCTGTCGCTGGCAATCCAGGTCGGCAGCGTGGTCAGCCCGTATGCCTGAAGAACCGGCTGCACTTCGTGCGTATCCAGCGCCGTGATCCCGCGCGCCAGGGCCTGGGAGAGTAACTGGTGAACATGCGCGCTATCCTGCGTCAGCGTCGCGGGGAGGGCAGGGGTTTCGCGCAGCTGCTTCTGGTTACGCCGGTATTCAACCTGATGCATAAACGCGGTGACGGTGCCCTCCGGCGTGCGCCAGGTGGGGATTCCCGCCTGGGTAAAGGCGCGTCGTGCCGCCTGCGAAGAGAACTCTCCGCTCCAGTTAGTCAGCAGGGTTACCCGCTTACCGCGCGGGTGACGGGCAAGGGTTTCGATAAGGTGGCTGGCCGTTTCGGTAGGGGGCGCAACCGCGCTTGGCGCATGAATAATCATCAGCGCATCAAAGTCATGACTGTCGAGCAGGATCTCCACACAGGCGGCATAGCGCGCGGGCGTTGCATCATCCTTTAAGTCGAGCGGATTGCCCCGGCCCGCGCCTGTGGGCAACAGCGCCTCCAGCTGCTGACGGGTCTGTTCGCTGAGCTGTGCCAGTTTGCCGTTGCGGGCATAGAGCTCATCCAGCGCCAGCGCAGCAGGGGCGGCACCATTACTGACGATCATCAGCCGGTCACCCCGCAGCGGCCGCATATGACTCAGCGATTCCACCGCAGAGAAGAGCTCATGGGTATCCTGCACCCGTAGCAACCCGGCACGCTGAATGGCGGCATCCCAGGCCGCATCCAGGCCGCTATGGGTGCCGAGCAGCGCCTGCGCTTCACGGCTGCGACCGCTCTTAATCACCAGAATCGGCTTGTTGCGGGAGGCACTGCGCGAGGCGGAAACGAAACGGCGTGCGTCACTGAGGTGTTCAAGGTAGAGCAGAATGGCGCTGGTTTTACCGTCGCGCGCCAGGAAGTCGAGCAGGTCGTCGACATCGGTGTCCAGGCTGTCACCCAGAGCGATAAACCAGGAGAACCCGAGGTTACGCTGCTGCGCCCAGTCGAGAATGGTATTCGAGACGGCGGCGGACTGGGAGATAAAGGCGAGTCGGCCTTTGGCTATCGGCACCGGTGAGAAGCTGGCATTTAATCCCTGCCAGGGGGCCAGCAGGCCAAGACTGTTTGGTCCCAGCAGGCGTATCTGCCACTGACTGGCGCACGCTTTAAGTTCAGCAGACTGGCTGGCGGGGGCCGAAAGGATGATGCAGGCCTTGCAGCCTTTTTCGCCGAGCTGTTGCAGCAGCGCAAGGTTGCGCTTTGAATGGGTGCAGATGACCGCCAGATCCGGCGCGAAAGGCAGGCTGTCGATGGTGGGCCAGGCCAGGACACCGCTGACCGCCTTATATTTCGGCGTCACCGGCAGCACCGGTCCGCTGAATCCGCCCGCCAGCAGGTTTCGCATCATAAAGTAGCCGGCGCGCCCCGGCGTCACCGAGGCACCAATAACCGCAATGGATTTAGGTCGTAACAGCGCTTCCAGCCCACGTTGACTCATCGCGTCCTCCAGAGTTCGGGATTTGCGTGATTGTAAACGCTTTTTGCGGGCCGTGCTTTCGGGCAGATCGCAGCCTGAGCATCCGGCCGCGCAGGCCTCAGGCAACCGGTGAGAAGCGGTGCCGGTTAATCCTGCCCGGCGTGATGCGGTTTGCCCGCCAGGTAGGCGGCACGAAAGCGATCAAAATGGTGAGATAATGCGTCTGCCGCGAGCCGATCGCCCGCCTGCTCCAGCAGCGCCGCGGCGACTTCAGCGGTACAGTGCTGACCTGCGCCATGGGCTTCGCGCAGCGTGTAACGCGAAGGGGTAGTGACATTCAGCGACATGACCGGCAGGGCATCGAGCCAGGGGCTTTTGCGGAACATTTTGCGCGCTTCGGTCCAGGTGCCATCCAGCATAATAAACAGCGGCGGTTTCCCCTGCGTGGGCGGCGAGGTCAGCACCTCCCGGCCCGGATCGGCATAGCTGGCCGGAAAGACCACCAGCGGCTGGTAATCGGGGTTGCGCACAGCCGCCAGCAGCAGCGGATCGGGCTCGGTGCGTGACCAGCCGAAGGCCTGGGTGTCGGGCAGAATATCGGCAATCAGACGGCCGGTGTTGCTCGGCTTCATCGGTTCGGTATCAAACATCACCAGACAAAAGCGGCTGCGGGCGGCTTGCGGGACGATCTGGCTGCAGAGACAGCTGGCCTCAGGCAGCAGGCAGCCCTGGCAGCGAATGACCCGGTTTCCGCGCGCGAGGAAAGGACGGGTCGCGCGGGCGAGACGTTGGGTGCGCAAGCGCAAAACAGCATTATCAGACATGAGTATTCAGGGCAGGAAAAACGTCAGTGTAATCGAAGCGCAGGCGAAAAGGAAAAGGCCAGCCGGGCTGGCCTGGGAAGATTGAAGATTAAAGGGATTCGTCCAGCCATTCGTTAAACGGCGCTTTGGGCATGGCACCGTTCAGCATGTCGACCCGCTCGCCGTTTTTAAACAGCATGATGGTCGGGATACTGCGAATGTTGAAGCGGGCGCTCAGCGCCGGTTCCGCTTCGGTGTTCACTTTAATGAAGCGCACTTTACCGCTGCGCTCACTGGCGACATCTTTAAAGACCGGCGCAAAGTTGACGCACGGACCGCACCACGGCGCCCAGAAATCAATCACGACGGGCAGGTCGTCCTGGAGATATTTGTCGAAGGTCGCGGCGGTGGCGTTGACCACTTCACCGTCGAACAGTTCGCTTCCACAGCGTCCGCATTTCGCCGCATCGGCAAGGCGCTCTTCGGGAACGCGATTAGTTGCCTGGCAGGAAGCGCATACCGTATTCATAGGAACCTCTGAAGTTGGAAAGTGTCAGTCTGGTAATTATTGTCCATTATGAAAGGGGAGCGATTTACCCTCAATCTGGATCGCTCTATAGGTTCAATAGTTGATAGCTAAGCGCCGGCACATCAGGTAATCTGCGCGCTCTCAATGCAGGAGGAAGACATGAACGACGAATTTAAAGGCAAAAGCGGTAAGGTTAAGGTGATGTACGTGCGTGGCGAGGATGAAAAGAGCACATCTAATCCTCGTACAGGCAAAGGTGGTTACGCTGCCGCCCGCCAGGATGATAATCGTCGTTCATCGGGTTCCCGCACAGAACGTAGCCAGGAAGGCGGCCGCTCTGCGGGTCGTCGCAGCGACGACAGCGGCCGCAGCGGTTCAGCGCGCCGCGACGAAGGCGGACGGGGTGCGCCACGCCGCTCGGGTGAGGGTTCAGGCCGTCGCAACGAGCGCTCTGACGATCGTAGCTACGGCAGCAGCGACTCCCCATGGCGGACCGTGTCACGCGCGCCTTCTGCCGATCGCACCGCGGCGTCAGAAAGCGACAAGCCGGATCACGGCGGCATCAGCGGCAAGAGCTTCGTCGATCCGGAGCAGATTCGTCGTCAGCGTAACGAAGAGACGCGCGTCTATGGTGAGAACGCCTGTCAGGCCCTGTTCCAGAGCCGTCCGGAAGCGATTGTCCGCGCCTGGTTTGTGCAGGAAGTGACACCGCGTTTCCGCGAAACCCTGCGCTGGCTGGCGGCCAACCGCAAAGCCTATCATGTGGTTGAAGATGCCGAGATCACCAAAGCCTCCGGCACTGAGCATCATGGCGGCGTCTGCTTCCTGATCAAAAAGCGCATGGGTATGGCGGTTTCTGAGTGGCTGGGTCAGGCGAATGCCAAAGATTGTGTACTGGCACTGGAAGATGTCAGCAACCCGCATAACCTCGGCGCAATCATGCGCAGCTGCGCGCACTTTGGCGTGAAAGGTCTGCTGGTCAACGACGCCTCTCTGCTGGAGTCCGGTGCGGCGGTGCGTACCGCAGAGGGCGGAGCCGAGCATGTGCAGGCGATCAGCGGTGCCACCTTCAGTGAAGGTCTGGAAGCGTTTCGCAAAGCGGGTTACACCATCGTCACCACCTCCAGCCATCAGGGTACGCCCCTGGCTCAGGCTGAGCTGCCGGAAAAAATGGTGCTGGTATTAGGTCAGGAGCGCGAAGGTCTCTCTGACACGGCGTTTCAGCAGGGGGATATGAGCGTGTCGATTGGCGGCACCGGCAACGTCGAGAGCCTTAATGTCTCGGTTGCTACCGGCGTGCTGCTCGCCGAATGGTGGCGTCAGAACGCATAAAAAAACGGGCCGAAAGGCCCGTTTTGCTTTGTCTCATCAATGCGCGCCACCGCCCCCGCCGCCCGCGCCAAACGGCGGACGGGCAAACCAGATCAGCACCAGCAGGATCAGAAACACCCCCGCCGACGCCCAGAAAATTTCATTCGCTGAAATAATCAGTCCCTGGTTAGTGATCTGCTGCGCGATCCAGGCCGACGCCTGTTGCTGCGTCATCCCCATGCCCTCCAGCTGGCTGTACATCTGCTGCGAATTGACGTTGTACGGGGTAATCGACTCCGTCAGATAGCTGTGATGCATTGACTCGCGATTGGTCCACATGGTGGTGGTAATCGACGTACCCACTGACCCGGCAAAGGTTCGCAGGAAGTTTGACAGGCTGGAAGCGGCCGCCAGACGCTCCGGGGGGAGGCCCGACAGCGTGATGGTGGTCAGCGGCATAAAGAAGCAGGCCACGGCAAAGCCCTGAATAAACTGCGGCCAGGCGGAAGCGCCGAAGTCCATACCCGGTTCAAACGTCCAGGCGCGCCAGTAGAAGCAGACCGCATACATAATGAAACTGAAGGTGACCAGCCGTCGCATGTCGAGCTTATGGGCGAAGCGACCGATAATCGGCGACAGGATCACGGGGATGATCCCCACCGGCGCAGAGGCCAGACCGGCCCAGGTCGCGGTATAGCCGTAGACCTCCTGCAGCAGCTGCGGCAGCAGCACAATCGAGCCAAAGTAGAGCATGTAAGCCAGACTGATCGACAGGCAGCCGATGGTGAAATTGCGCGACTTAAACAGCGACAGGTCGATGATCGGATGATCGTCCGTCAGCTCCCACACCAGCAGCACGGAGAGCGCAATCACGGCCACCACCCCCAGCACGATGATCTCCGTCGAGCTGAACCAGTCGAGCTCTTTCCCGCGATCGAGCATCACCTGCAGACAGCCGATCCCGACGACCAGCAGCACCAGACCGACCGTATCGATGGGGCGGATTTCGGTTTTAGTTTCCCGGCCTCGCAGCGTCTGCAGCGTCAGCATCACCACCACCGCACCAATCGGTACGTTGATGAAGAAGATCCAGCCCCAGTGATAGTTGTCGCTGATCCAGCCGCCCAGAATCGGGCCGCAGATCGGCGCTACGATCACCGTCATCGCCCACAGCGACAGCGCGATACTGCGTTTAGCGGGCGGATAGTTACTGAGCAACAGACTTTGCGACAGCGGGATCAGCGGACCCGCCACGATCCCCTGCAGGATACGGAAGAAGATCAGCATCTCCAGGCTCTCTGACATGCCGCACGCCCAGGAGGCGACAGCAAACAGAATGGTCGCCCAGGTAAACAGCTTCACTTCACCGATGCGTCTGGCCAGCCAGCCGGTCAGGGGGATCGAAATCGCATTGGCTACGCCAAACGAGGTGATCACCCAGGTTCCCTGCGAGTTAGACGCGCCCAGGTTCCCGGCAATGGTGGGGATAGCCACGTTGGCGATGGTCGAGTCCAGCACCTGCATGAACGTGGCCAGCGACAGCGCCACGGTCATCAGGACCAGCGGCATCCCTTCAAGCGGTTTTTGTGCCATTACAGCCTCCGCGGCATCATCCGGCGTTGGCGCGGACGATATCGGTGATCAGTTTATTGACCGGCGCAAGTTCAATCGCCAGGGCGTTGCTGCTGTAAGCGGCCTGCTGCCGGACACTGTTCGCCAGCGTAATGCCCTCTTTGCTGGTGGTATCGATCTTCACCAGCGTTGAGAGGCCAATACGCAGGGGATGTCTGGCGATATCGTCCTGATTCAGTTCGATTCGCACCGGCAGGCGCTGAACCACCTTAATCCAGTTACCGGTGGCATTCTGGGCGGGCAGCAGCGAGAAGGCGCTGCCGGTGCCCATATCCAGACCGGCGACTTTGCCGTGATAGACCACATCATCACCATAGATATCCGCCACCACGGTAGCGGGCTGACCAATACGCACGCCAGCCAGCTGTGTCTCTTTAAAGTTGGCGTCGACCCACAGATTGGTTGCCGGAACAACGGCCAGCAGCGGGGTGCTGGTGGAGATTTGTGAACCCACCTGAACGCTGCGACGGGAGACATAACCGTCCATCGGGCTGCGGATGTCGGTTCGCTGCAGGGCCAGCCAGGCGTCACGCAGTTCAGCGGCGCTCTGCTGCACCGCAGGCTGATTTTCCAGCGTGGTATTGAGGATCATCGCCTGATTGGCATTGTATTGCTGAACGGCGACGTCCAGCTGCGCTTTGGCGGTCGCCACGGCGTCGCGGGCATGCTGCAGCTCTTCACGGCCAATCAGATTAGCGGCACCCAGAGGCTCCCGGCGTTTCAGGTCAGCCTGCGCCTGGGCCAGAGCGGTCTGCTGCAGGGTGATGCTGGCTTCATACTGCTTACCGTTGATCATCAGCTGATGCGTCTGACGCACGCTGGTGGCGAGGGCCGTCTGCGCTTTTTCAAACGCCTGCTCGGCATCGGTCTTATCCAGGGAGACCAGCACATCGCCTTTTTTGACGTAGTCGGTGTCTTCAAACCAGACTTTATTGACGCTGCCGGAGACCTGGGCCATCACCTGCACCTGGTTACCGGCAACGTAGGCATCATCCGTTTCCTGAAAATGGCGCAGTACCAGGAACCAGTAAACACCCCAGGCAATCCCAATCAGCACAAATATCAGCGCCAGCACAATGAGCACACCTTTGCGCTTCTTCTTTTTGTTGCTGGCTGACGGTTGCGGGCTCTGTGCTTCTGCCGTTGCACTCATGTCTTTCTCCACGTATTCCATTGAGTCGGGGAGGGGCAGGGATCCCTGTCCGCCGGCGCCCGAGTCGAAAAAGCCAGCGACTGAGCGCTGGCCAGATAAAAAAGGAACTTAAAATAACGATTCCGACAGGTGATTGTGTCGCACTTATTGCTATCAGCGGGACAGTGAGGCGATCAGCTGATCTTCATCCATTTTGTCGAGGCGGTTAAGCAGCTTGCGGGTGATTCCTTCCAGCTGCGACTTCTCATCAACCGACAGAGAAGACCAGAGATATTGCAGGCTCTGATGCTGCGGGGGCAGCAGCTGACGCAGGAACTCCATGCCTTTGTCGGTCAGATGCAGGTGCAGGCAACGGCGGTCGTGATCGCTTTCGCGACGCTCAATCCAGCCGCGTTTTTCCAGCTCATCAGCAATACGCGTAGCATTGGTGCGTGACGAGCCAAGGGCTGAGCTGAGTTCCGAAGGCTGAATGCTGTGATTTTCCTGAGCATCCAGCGTGATCAGCGCCATAAACAGGGTTTCGTTGATCCCCTGTGCTTTCAACATCTTATTACGATTGTCCAGCAGTTTACCCTGCATATGCATACAGAGACGCGTCAGGATAATTTCCTGTAACGGAAAATCCTTATGGCGATTGGCACGGATGTTTAGCATCTGCTCAATGGGAGTAAACGAACTTTCCATTAAAAAAAACCTCACTAATTGCAACTTGTATAATAACTATGGTGACAGGCTAAGCGTAGTCACTTTTCGGCAGGTGATCGCTGACCGACGCACGCTGCACCATTAAAGGTGTTCCAGGCCATTCCCTGGCCCTGGGTCAAAAACCCGTCCGCCCGGCGGCAGCCGCAGTGCCAGAGCGTTATCAAAAAGGGGGCAAATTTAATAATATCGCGAGGAAAAATAACTGAAGTGAATAGGTTTGCTGCTAACCATAACAAACCTAACCATTTGTGACCAGATGCAATCCGCTTTCCGGACAGAGTTCAGTGAATTTTTCGGGTTCAGCATGCGATCCGGCGGCCCCCACCCGACCCGGCAGGCCGATTTCATCCTCTGAGACGTGACAGGGTGCTCCGGCGAGGCTGACAGAGAGGGAAGAGTGCTGAGCAATCGTATGAGCAGGGGCTGAACGTCGTCGTTGCTGCCCACGCAGAGGCCGGTGGCTACCGACTGCGGGAGCACTGAAACGGGCGTCAGACCCTGACGGGGCGCAGGCATAAACTGTGTCGTTCGCTAATAATCATTTGAGGTTAATAATAACTCAAAAAACTATTTCACACGCATGTTTATTAGCAGGCCAGACCAGTCATAACAAGAGGTTTAAACCTCGGTAGAGGATTTACGGGTGACGTTATGCGAACAGGCTCAGGAAGCATACGCCTTTCGCAAAGACGCAAAAGATGCCATCCATGGCATGCTCAGCGCGGGCCATCCCTGGCCCGCTATGCTTTGCTACAGGCGTATGCTCCCATCGCTTTGAGTTTTGGCGCCGTCTGAATGAAGAAACGCTTTCAGATCAGGACGACCTGCCCGCCATCAGAAGTTCCAGTCCTCATCTTCCGTCTCGACCGCCTTACCCATCACATAGGATGAGCCCGAACCGGAGAAGAAGTCGTGGTTTTCATCTGCGTTGGGTGACAGCGCTGACAGAATGGCCGGATTCACCGCCGTCAGCTCCGCCGGGAACAGCGCCTCGTAGCCGAGGTTCATCAGGGCCTTGTTGGCGTTGTAGTGCAGAAAAGTCTTCACCTCCTCCACCCAGCCGACCTCACCATACAGCGCCTCGGTATAAGCCACTTCATTCTCATACAATGCCAGCAGCAGATCGTATGCGAACTGCTGCAGCGCTTCGCGGCGCTGATCGTCCACCGTCGCCAGCGCCTGCTGGAACTTGTAGCCAATGTAATAACCGTGCACCGCCTCATCACGAATAATCAGGCGGATCAGATCCGCGGTGTTGGTCAGCTTGCCGCGACTCGACCAGTACATCGGCAGCCAGAAGCCGGAATAGAACAAAAACGACTCCAGGAAAACGCTGGCGATTTTTTTCTTCAGCGGATCGTCGGCCTGATAGTGTTCCAGAATGATGCGCGCCTTGTTCTGCAGCGGCGCATTCTCTTCGCTCCACTGATAGGCGGCATCCACATCCTGCGTGTTACACAGGGTTGAGAAGATGGAGCTGTAGGAGCGGGCATGCACCGCCTCCATGAAGCTGATATTCGACAGCACCGCCTCTTCATGCGGGGTTATGGCATCGCCCATCAGTCCCGGCGCACCGATCACGTTCTGAATGGTATCCAGCAGCGTCAGACCGGTAAAAACCCGGATGGTCAGCTGCTGCTGCTGTTTATCCAGCGTCTGCCAGGCAGGCAGGTCGTTGGAGAGCGGCACTTTCTCCGGCAGCCAGAAGTTGCTGGTGAGGCGGTTCCAGACCTCAAGATCTTTCTCATCCTGAAGACGGTTCCAGTTAATGGCCTGAATCTGTTTTAGTTGCATAGTGTTTATCACAGGGAGCAGGAGACGCAGCCCTGAACCTCCGTGCCCTGAAGCGCCATCTGGCGCAGTCGAATGTAATAGAGCGTTTTGATGCCTTTCTTCCACGCGTAAATCTGTGCTTTGTTGATGTCACGGGTGGTGACGTCGTCGCGGAAAAAGAGCGTCAGCGACAGCCCCTGATCAACGTGCTGAGTCGCTTCTGCATAGGTATCAATAATCGCTTCCGGCCCAATCTGATACGCATCCTGATAGAGATGCAGATTCTCATTGGTCATGAACGGCGCGGGATAGTAGACGCGTCCGGTTTTGCCCTCTTTACGGATCTCGATCGGCGAAACAATCGGATGGATGCTGGAGGTGGCGTGGTTGATGTAGGAGATCGAACCGGTCGGCGGGATCGCCTGCAGGTTCTGATTAAACAGCCCGTGCTGCATTACCGCATCGCGCAGCGCCTGCCAGTCCGCCCGGGTCGGCAGCGTCACGCCGGCGTCGGCAAACAGTTTTGCCACCCGTTCGGTGCGCGGCAGCCATTCGCGCTGCAGATATTTGTCGAAATAGACGCCGCTGGCGTACTGCGAATCAGCAAAACCGTCGAAGGTCTGCTGACGCTCCTGTGCCAGCTGATTAGAGGTGCGCAGCGCGTAATAGGTGATGCAGTAAAAGTAGAGGTTGGTGAAATCGAGCGCTTCCGGCGAACCGTAGACGATGCCTTCCCGCGCCAGATAGCCGTGCAGGTTCATCTGACCCAGGCCAATGGCGTGCGACCGCCGGTTTCCTTCGGCGACCGACGGCACCGACGCGATCTCACTCATCATCGACACCGAGGTCAGGGCGCGTACCGCCACGTCCACGGTGCGCGCCAGATCGCGGGAATCCATGGCGTGGGCAATATTGAGTGAGCCAAGATTGCAGGAGATATCTTTGCCGACCCGGCGATAGCTGAGATCGTCAAAGTACTCGCTGGCGCTGTTCACCTGCAGGATCTCTGAACAGAGGTTGCTCATATTGATACGACCGGCAATCGGATTGCTGCGGTTCACGCTGTCCTCATACATGATGTAGGGGTAGCCTGACTCAAACTGAATCTCAGCCAGCGTCTGGAAGAAGTCACGCGGCTGAATCCAGGTTTTGCGGATGCGATCGTCGGCCAGCATCTCGTCATACTTCTCGCTGATGCTGATATCGCCAAAGGCCTGGCCGTAAATGCGCTCAACATCGTAGGGCGAGAACAGCGCCATCGGCTGGTTCTCTTTCGCCAGCCGGAAGGTGACATCGGGGATCACCACGCCCAGCGACAGGGTCTTGATGCGGATCTTCTCATCGGCGTTTTCGCGCTTGGTGTCGAGAAAGCGGAAAATATCGGGATGGTGCGCGTTCAGCCATACCGCGCCCGCGCCCTGACGAGCGCCCAGCTGATTGGCATAGGAGAAGGCATCCTCCAGCATCTTCATGACCGGGATGACGCCCGACGACTGGTTTTCGATACGCTTGATGGGCGCACCGGACTCACGCAGGTTGGAGAGTAAAAAGGCGACGCCGCCGCCGCGCTTTGAGAGCTGCAGCGCGGAGTTCACGGCACGGCCGATGGACTCCATGTTGTCTTCAATGCGCAGCAGGAAGCAGGAGACCAGCTCGCCGCGCTGCTGCTTGCCGCAGTTGAGAAAGGTGGGAGTGGCAGGCTGGAAGCGGCCGCTGAGGATCTCCTCCAGCAGCGCACGCGCCAGGGTTTCATCGCCCTGAGCCAGAGTCAGCGCCACCATGCAGGCGCGCTGTTCAAAGGTTTCCAGATAGCGTTTGCCGTCGAAGGTTTTCAGCGTGTAGCTGGTGTAGTACTTCCAGGCACCCAGGAAGGTTTTGAACTCAAATCCCCACGTCTCCGCCACCTCATGCAGCGCAAGCAGGAAGTCGAAATCGTACTGGTTCAGCACCTCAGCTTCGTAATAGCTCTCCGCCACCAGATAGCGTAAACGCTCGGCGCGGCTGGCGAACTTCACCGTGTTCGGCTCCACATGCTGCAGATGAAACTGACGGGTCGCTTCGCGATCCTTGTCGAACTGGATGCGCCCCTCCGCGTCATAGAGGTTGAGCATGGCGTTGAGCGCGTGATAGTCGAGCGTCACGCCGTTGAGGGTGTCTGTTGTTGCCAAAATTGGGTTACTCCCGCTTTAACGTTCGCGATGTCGTCCGGAGTTCCCATCAGCTCAAAACGATAGAGCAGGGGAACCTGACATTTTTTTGCAATGATGCTGCCCGCCAGACAGTAACCGGCGCCGAAGTTCCGGTTGCCCGCGGCGATGACGCCACGGATTTCCCGCCGGTTGGCCTCATCATTAAGAAACTGAATCACCTGACCGGGTACGGCACCGCGACTGCTGCCACCGCCGTAGCTGGGCACGACCAGAATATAGGGCTGGTCGATATGCAGCGTCTGACGGGCATCAAGCGGGATGCGCCGGGCTGGCAGGCCAAGGCGCGTCACAAACCGGTGGGTGTTTTCCGACTGGCTGGAAAAATAGACCAGCGGGAACATGCGTTTATCCCCCGACAGCGGACAGCGTGCGCAGCGAGGCGATTTTGTCCGGGCGGAAGCCGCTCCAGTGATCGTTATCCGCCATCACCACCGGCACCTGGCGATAACCCAGGGATTTCAGGTTGTCGATCGCCTCGGGCTGGCTGTCGAGATTGATGAGCTGATAGGTCAGACCCTGACGGTCCATCGCACTCTTCGTGGCATTGCACTGGACACAGTTATCTTTAGTGTAAATAATAATGCGCATGATTCGTATTTCCCTCTGTATGCGGTTCGGGTGCCCGGCAATAACGCCACCCGCCTGATTTACGGGTTTCATTCTGGCGGACATCGGGTGTCAGACTGATGGGTTAAATACTAGATGTAGGGGTTTTGGTGGTCAAGCCCACCAGATATAGGGTTTTATGATTTGCATTTGCGCAACACGACCAAAGCCAGCAGGCGTGCGCCCTGCGACGCGGAAAAAATCTTTTGTAAATTTTACGGGCCGGATGACAGGCAAAAAAAAGCCCCGCACGGGGCAGGGCTCAGAAGATTTTTCGCGCTTAGCGGCGTGAGGCCAGCAGGACACCCACCACGATACCGAATGCGGCACCGATACCGACACCGTGCCACGGCTTATCATGTACATAGGTATCAACCTGTGCACCGGCATCACGGGCAACCTGGGTCACACGGTTGCTGCCACCATTCAGTTTAGAACGGGTCTGCTTCAGCAGTTTTTCTGCCTGACTGCGGGCAGAGTCCACTTCGTCTTTGGCATCACTGCCGTAAGATTTCAACAGCGCTTCCAGTGAATCGGCCAGTTCGTTAACGTCCTGATTGATATCAATGTCATCGTTTTTTACAGTGCGATTAAACATTTTTTGGCTCCCTTTGATTTAAAAACGTAATACTAGTGTAGACGACCTTGAGATAAACGAGACGCGGGAGGGGGCTTTAGGGAAAATTCCGAATGCCCGCTCTGTCATGCTGATGTAAGGTTGCGAAGCTTTTGAAAGAGGAGAGGATCGAGCATGTATTTACGACCAGATGAGGTAGCGCGCGTACTGGAAAAAGCGGGTTTCGAAATGGATCAGATTACCCCACGGGCCTATGGCTATCGCCGGGGGGAGAACTATGTCTATGTGAATCGCGAAGCGCGTATGGGGCGCATGGCATTAGTGATTCATCCGACCCTGAAAGAGAAGAGCCAGCCGTTCGCTGAGCCGGCGTCTGAAATGAAAACCTGCGATCACTACACCCAATTCCCTCTCTACCTGGCGGGTGATTCACAGGAACATTACGGCATCCCGCACGGATTCAGTTCCCGCATGGCGCTGGAACGCTACATTCAGAGCGTTTTCGGCTGAGGCATCAGGCCCCGCCGCGACGGGGCACTGACGCGCATGACCCCGCTCCCTGTTCTCCTGCCGTTGCAATTCCCGGCTGTGACGCGTATAAATTTGTCCCTTATAGATGTTTAGACGTCCATACGGATAAAATTGATGAGCGAACAGCCAACTTCCCCGCAGCAACAATTTAAACGCACCATGAAAGTCCGCCATCTGGTGATGTTATCGCTGGGCGGTGTCATCGGCACCGGCCTCTTTTTCAACACCGGCTATATCATCTCCACCACCGGGGCCGCAGGCACGCTGCTCGCCTATCTGATTGGGGCGCTGGTGGTCTGGCTGGTGATGGTCTGTCTGGGTGAACTGTCGGTGGCGATGCCGGAAACGGGCGCGTTCCACGTCTATGCGGCGCGCTATCTCAGTCCGGCGACCGGCTACACCGTGGCCTGGCTCTACTGGCTGACCTGGACGGTGGCGCTGGGCTCCAGCCTGACGGCGGCGGGCTTCTGTATGCAGTACTGGTTCCCGCAGGTGCCGGTATGGGTCTGGTGCCTGGTATTCTGCTGCGCCATCTATCTGCTGAACGTGGTTTCTGCCCGCTTCTTCGCTGAAGGGGAGTTCTGGTTCTCGCTGATCAAGGTGGTCACCATCATCGCCTTTATCCTGCTCGGCGCGGCGGCGATGTTTGGCTTTATCCCGATGAAAGATGGCACGCCTGCACCCGGTCTGAGTAACCTCACGGCGCACGGCTGGCTGCCCAACGGCGTGCTGCCTATCCTGATGACCATGGTGGCGGTGAACTTTGCCTTCTCCGGCACCGAGTTGATCGGGATTGCCGCCGGTGAAACCCAGCAGCCGCAGAAGGTACTGCCGCTGGCGATTCGTACCACGGTGGCCCGGTTGATTCTCTTTTTCATCGGCACGGTGCTGGTGCTGGCGGCGCTGATCCCGATGGATCAGGCCGGTATTGTGAAAAGCCCGTTTGTGCTGGTGTTTGAAAAGATCGGTGTGCCCTGGGCCGCGGATATCATCAACTTCGTGATCCTGACGGCCATTCTGTCAGCGGCCAACTCCGGCCTCTATGCGTCGGGACGTATGCTCTGGTCGCTGGCTAATGAAAACACGCTGCCACGTGCCTTTGCGAAGGTGAACCGGCGCGGCGTGCCGCTGCTGGCGCTGACCGTCAGCATGATCGGCGGCCTGCTGGCGCTGATCTCCAGCGTGGTCGCGCCTGACACGGTATTTGTGGCGCTGTCGGCCATCTCCGGCTTTGCCGTGGTGGCGGTCTGGCTCAGCATCTGCGCCTCGCACTTTGTGTTCCGTCGCCGTCACCTTCAGCAGGGCAAATCGCTGGCCGATCTCGCCTACCGCGCGCCGCTCTATCCGCTGACGCCTGTTCTCGGCTTCCTGCTCTGCCTGCTGGCGTGCGTCGGCCTGGCGTTTGATCCGACACAGCGCATCGCCCTGTGGTGTGGCATCCCGTTTGTGCTGTTCTGCTACGCCGCGTACCATCTGACCCACAAATCATCCCCGAAGCCTGAGGAGGCCAATGATGTCGTATAACCCTGTCGCGCAGGCTTTAACAGAGTCACCGCTGCTGATTCTGGATGGCGCGCTGGCCACCGAGCTGGAAGCGCGCGGCTGTCAGCTTGCCGATGCCTTGTGGTCGGCCAAAGTGCTGATGGAGGATCCTGAGCTGATCTATCAGGTGCACTACGACTACTTTGTGGCGGGTGCCCGCTGCGCCATCACCGCCAGCTACCAGGCGACCCCGCAGGGCTTTGCCACGCGTGGCCTGAGTGAGGATGAGTCCCTGGCGCTCATCGCCCGCAGTGTTGAACTGGCACAGCGCGCCCGTCACGACTATCTGGCGGTGCGGCCCGATGCGAAAACGCTGCTGGTGGCAGGCTCGGTGGGGCCTTATGGCGCTTTCCTGGCGGACGGGTCGGAGTATCGCGGGGATTATGCGCTGCCGGAAGCGGAGATGATGGCGTTCCACCGCCCGCGCGTGCAGGCGCTGCTGGCGGCAGGAGCCGATCTGCTGGCCTGTGAAACCCTGCCTTCCTTTGCCGAGGCGCAGGCGCTGGTGAAACTGCTGGCTGAGTTCCCTGACGCCCGCGCCTGGTTCTCGTTTACGCTGCGTGACGCCGGACACATCAGCGACGGCACGCCGCTGGCAGAGGTGGTGAGCTGGCTGAATCAGCAGCCACAGGTGGTGGCGCTGGGGGTTAACTGCGTGGCGCTGGAGAGCGTAACGCCCGCCCTGCAGCAGTTGCAGACCCTGACCGACAAACCGCTGGTGGTCTATCCCAACTCCGGCGAGCAGTATGATGCCGGCAGTAAAACCTGGCATTCTGCGCCGTCGGGCTGCACCCTGCATGACAAGCTGGCCGAGTGGCAACAGGCGGGTGCCCGGCTGATTGGCGGCTGCTGCCGCACCTCACCGGGCGACATCGCGGCCATCGCCCGCACTTGTCAACCGCAATAAGCTGCCGGAATCGGGCGATGATAGCCCGATTGAGGCGGAGAGGGGAGACTACACTCTGATCACTGATCACTCTGTGGACCCCCTCTATGAAACAGCGAATTCTGGCTCTGGCCGCCGCGCTGCTGCTCAGCGGCTGCGCCACCATTGTCGGCAATGAAACCCAACTGGTGCGCATTGACTCTCTGCCGCAGGGCGCGCGTTTTACCGTGCAGGATGAGCGCGGCTATGCGGTGGCGCAGGGTTTCACGCCCCAGACCGTTGAACTGGCCAAATCCACCGGCCGCTACTTCGGCAAAAAACACTACCTGCTGATGCTGGAAAGTCCGGGCTACGTGCCGGTCACGGTGCCTATCGAAGCACGCGCTAACCTCTGGTATCTGCTGGGCAACATTCCGCTGGGCGGTTTCCCCGGCTGGCTGCTGGTCGACCCCTTCTACGGCGGCATGTATGACCTCAAGCCGGAACATCCGCGTCCCTTTATGAACCCGGTTGGCGCGCGCGGCTGATTACTGCGCGGTCGGCTTCACCATTCCGCCTGGCGTTTTGTGGCGTTCCAGATACTGATGCTGGAAAATGCACATGCGGATGGTGTTGCGGTACTCCCCGTTGATAAAGAACTCATGCTTCAGCACGCCTTCGATTTCGAAGCCGAGTTTGGTGTAGATGTGAATCGCCTTTTCGTTCTCCTGATCCACAATCAGGTAGAGCTTGTAGAGATTCAGCACCGAGAAGCCGTAATCCATCGCCAGTTTCGCCGCCTGTGTGGCCAGCCCTTTGCCCTGATGGGCCGGATCGATGATGATCTGAAACTCGGCGCGGCGGTGCACATGGTTAATCTCAACCAGCTCCACCAGTCCCGCTTTCTGGCCGTCATGCTCCACCACAAAGCGACGTTCGGTCTGATCGTGAATGTGCTTGTTGTAGAGATCGGACAGCTCCACAAACGCCTCATAGGGCTCCTCGAACCAGTAGCGCATCACGCTGGCGTTGTTATCCAGCTGATGGACAAAATGCAGATCTTCCCGCTCCAGCGGACGCAGTTTTACCGTCATCGTCAGACTCCTTGTTAAAAACGTCGTCGCGAGTATACCGCAACGGCCGTGCGTGAGCAGGCGGGAAGCGCGAGCCGTGATGGCCGGGGAGACGATAAGGCGGGCAGAGGCGGAGCAGGAGGGGCCGGACAGCGGAGCGGTGCCGTCCGGCTGGCGATCAGGCGGTGATCTCTTCGATAATACGACCCTGCGCCATGCGCACGGCGCGATCGCACATGTGATCGATCACATCGGGATCGTGGCTGACCAGCACCATGGTCAGGCCATCCTGTCGTTTCAGATCGTTAAGCAGGTTGAGGATCTCCGCCTGCACGGACATATCCAGCGCCGACGTCGGCTCATCCAGCAGCAGGATCTTCGGCTGCAGCAGCAGGGCACGCACGATGGCGACGCGCTGACGCTGACCACCCGAAAGCTGATGCGGATAGCGATCGGCCAGCGCCGGGTCCAGCCCGACGTGACGGAAACCCTGATCGATACGGTCGTTGATGTTATCGCGTTTCAGCAGCTTCAGCGGCTCCGCCAGCGTGCGGCGCAGACGGTGCCGCGGATGCAGCGAGGCATAGGGGTCCTGAAACACCATCTGCACTTCCTGCCGCAGCGCGCCGGTGAAGGCTTTGCCGGGCTGAACCTGATGACCGGCCAGCTGCATCTGACCCTGCCAGTGCGGGTTCAGCCCCGCCAGCACCCACAGCAGCGACGACTTGCCGCAGCCGGACGGGCCGACCAGGCCAAAGCACTCACCCGCTCTGACCGTGAGGTTAACCTCATGCACCACGGTGCGCAGCTCGTAGCCCTGCTTATGGGCGACGCTTAAATTCGCAAGCTCAATCATGATTCGCCTCCAGTGCAGCGCGGTCCAGCACCGGTAACGCCTGGCCGTGGGTCGCCTTGCCCGGCCGGCAGGCCCACAGCGTGCGGGTGTAGGGGTGGGTCGCGCGGGGCAGGTCAGCGGCAGGCAGCGTATCGAGCAGCCGGCCCTTGTACATCACCATCACCCGTTCGCAGTGTTCCGACACCTGCTGCAGGTCGTGGCTGATCAGCAGCAGACCCATGTTGCGTGCCTCCACCAGACCGCGGATCAGCGCCAGCACCTGATCGCGCATCGCATGGTCCAGCGCGGAGGTGGGTTCATCGGCAATCAGGAAGTCGGGATCGGTGATCAGGGCGATGGCCAGCATCACGCGCTGGCCCATGCCGCCCGAGAGCTGATGCGGATAGTGCTGCATCAGGCGACGCGGGTCGGGCAGGCCGACGGCATCCAGCATCTCACACACCTTCTCTTTGCGCTCGGCACGACTCAGGCGGCGATGCAGGATCAGCGGCTCCTCCACCTGCCAGCCGATGGTGCGCGTCGGATTCAGAGCATATTTCGGGTCCTGCATCACCATCGCCACGCGGTTACCGCGTAGCTGGCTCCAGTGGCGCTCACTCAGCGTCAGCGCATTTTCGCCCGCGACCTGCAGCTGGCTGGCCTGCAGATGCAGCGCCGGAGAGAGTAAGCCCATCAGGCTGCGGGCAGTCAGGGACTTACCGGAACCGGACTCACCGACCAGCGCCACGCGTTCGCGGCCCACGGAAAAGGTGATGTTATCGACCAGCAGCGCATCATCGCTGCGAATGGTCAGCCCCTCAGCAGAGAGCAGATTATTTTGCATGACGGGTATCCAGTCGGTCGCGCAGGCCATCGCCTGTCAGGTTAAAGGCCAGGCTGGCAAACAGAATCGCCGCGCCCGGTGCGGCAGCTACCCACCACTGATCGAAGATCACTTTACTGCCTTCGGCCACCATCGACCCCCATTCTGCCGTCGGCGGCTGAACGCCCATGCCAAGGAAACCGAGGCCGGCAGCGGCCAGAATAATTCCGCCCAGGCTCAGCGCGGCGCGCACCACGGCGGTCGGCAGGCAGAGCGGCAGAATGTGACCAAACATCAGACGAAAGCCGGTAATGCCCTGCATCCGCGCGGCGGCCAGGTAGTCGCTGCGGCGCAGCGCCAGGGTTTCCGCGCGCGCCTGGCGGGCGAACGGCGGCCAGCTGGTCAGTGCCAGCGCCAGCGCGCCGTTCATCAGGCCGGGGCCGAGAATCGCCACCAGTGCCAGCGCGATAACCAGGTTCGGCAGCGACAGGAAGATATCGGTAATGCGCATCAGCACGCGCTCCGTCCAGCCGCCCACATACCCGGCGGTGATGCCGATCAGCAGCCCGGCCGGGATGGTCAGCACCAGAATCAGCGACACCAGCAGCAGGGTAGGGCGCGCGCCATAAATCACGCGCGACAGCAGATCGCGGCCAAAGCCGTCGGTGCCGAACCAGTGCTGCGCCGAAGGCGGCAGCAGGCGGCTCGACATGGTCTGCAGATTGGGATCGAACGGCGCAATCAGCGGGGCTAACAGCGCCATCAGGATCAGGATCGCCACCAGCGTCAGCCCAACGGTTAACGAGGTAACGCGTTGACGGCGACGGCGTGGTCGCAGCGTTTCGAGTTCAGAGAGTTGTTGCGTCATCGGGTTCTCGGATCGGTTAACCAGGTTAAAACATCCGCCAGGGTGTTAATCAGGATAAAGCAGCCGCCGATCAACAGGGTTGAGCCCAGAATCGCCGGCACGTCGCCGGAGAAGAGCGCGTTGGTCATATAGCGGCCCACACCCGGCCAGGCGAAGACGGTTTCGGTCAGCACCGAGCCTTCCAGCAGCGTGGCGTAGGAGAGGGCGATAACCGTCACCAGCGTCCCCAGCACGTTGGGGAAGATGTGACGCAGCAGGATGCGCACCCGACCCGCGCCTTTGGCTCGCGCCAGCACCACATACTCTTTGCTGCTCTCTTCCAGCAGCGCGGCACGCAGCAGACGGGTAATGCCCGCCATCGCCAGCAGGCCCAGAATCACCACCGGCAGCCAGAGGTGCGCAATCGCGTTGCGGAACATCTCCGGTTCACCCGACAGCCAGCTGTCGATCAGCACAAAGCCGGTTTTCGGCTCCAGGGTATAGACCCAGATGTCATCCAGCCGTCCCGGTCCGGCAGACCAGTGCAGCACCGCATAAAAGAGCAGCAGACCCAGCAGGCCGAGCCAGAACACCGGCACCGAGTAGCCGAGCAGGGAGATAAAGCGGGCGAGGTTATCGATCCAGCTGCCCGGTTTCCAGGCCGCCAGCAGCGCCAGGGTGACGCCGAAGATAACCGCGAAGATCATCGCACAGGTGGCCAGCTCAATGGTGGCCGGGAAGGTGGACATCAGGTCGCTGCTGACCGACTGATTCGTCAGGCGGGAGACACCGAGGTCGCCCTGCGCCAGATGTTCAATGTAGCGCCAGAACTGTGTCAGCACCGGCTGGTCAAGACCGAGGTCGTGACGCACCTGCGCATAGGTCGCTTCACTGGCGTGATCGCCCGCGATCTGCTGCACCGGATCGATCGGTGAGAGATGCGACAGCATAAAGGTAAAGGCGAGCAGGCCGAGCAGCGTCACCAGCAGCGACAGCACGCTGCCGAGCAGACGCCCGCCCCGCTGCCAAAAAAGCCGGGCGAACCCGGCTGAAGGAACAGACTGAGCCATTACTTGGTGACCTGCGAGTAATACACCATGTCAGGGTTGATGCCCTGGACATAGCCTTTCAGGTTGTCGCGCAGGGCGATCAGGTTCTTCGCCTGCATCCCAATCACGTAAGGTGAGTTCTTCATCACTTCACGCTGCATCGCTTCATACAGTGCCACCCGTTTTTTCGGATCGCTTTCGGCGGTCGCCGCAATCACCTGCTTGTTCAGCTCAGGAATGTGCCAGTCTGAACGGTAAGCAATGGTTTTGCTGCCATCTTCCGGATTGTAGGCAAAGGAGGCGGCATTGGTGTTGGGATCAAAATAGTCGGAGCCCCAGGCGTTCAGCGTCGCTTCATACTTATGCGCCTTCACGTTGGTGGAGACTTCGGAGCTCAGACCCGGCACTACTTCGACCTTCACGCCGCCTTTGGCGAAGCTGCCCTGCAGCGCCTGCGCGATATCCAGATAAGGCGGCTGGTTGCTGGTGGAGAGCTTAAAGGTCACATTGGTCAGGCCCGCTTTCTTCAGAATCGCTTTGGCTTTTTCCGGGTCGTAGCTGTAAGGCGTGTCGTTGATCGCGCCCAGGAAGCCTTTGGGCAGGAAGGACTGATGCACGTCGAACTGGCCTTTCAGCAGCTCATTGGCGATGCCTTTGTAATCCCACAGGTAGCGCGCCGCTTCCCAGAAGGCCGGGTTCTTCAGCGTGTCGTTCGCGCCGATGTTGAACTGGATATAGTAGAGCGACGCCATCGGGATCGCTTCGGTCTTCACGCCCGCTTTGCCGTTCAGGGCGGCGATCTGGTCAGCCCCCAGGTTACGGGCGATATCCGCATCACCCTGTTCCAGCAGCAGACGACGCGCGGCCGGTTCCGGCACGTTTTTGATCAGGATGTTTTTCATTTTTGGTGCGCCCGCCGGTGAGGTCGGGTTAGCACTCAGCAGCACCACCTGATGCATGACCACTTTACGGATCTGATACGGGCCGCTGCCCGCAGAGTGGGTGGCCAGCCAGGCGTTACCGAAGTCGCCATTTTTCTGGTTCGCCATCGCGGTTTTCTCATCGACGATCGAGGAGACCGGGGCGGAGAGCAGGCTCAGAACGTAGGTCGGGCTGACGTTGGCGGTCCAGCTGATCTGCACATGGTTGTCATCGACCTTTTTCAGGAAGCCATCGACGTTCTCTTTGGTCCAGCCGAGCTGCGTCAGAATGAAAGAGGGGTCCAGGTTCAGTTTGACCACGCGGCCCAGCGAGAAGATCACATCTTCCGGACGCACAGGGTTACCGGTAGAGAACTTCGCATCTTTGCGCAGTTCAAAGGTCAGACTGCGGTTGTCGCTGCCAGGCTGCCAGGCGGTCGCCAGCGTCGGCTTCAGATCCACCGGGTTCTGCGGGTCAGACTGGACCAGGCGCTGATAGATGTTGGTGAAGGCCTGAACGCTGGTCAGTTCAAAGCCTTTTGCCGGGTCAAAACTGTCTGCATCGTCTGTGGACTGCGCGATGACCAGCGTATCTTTGGGTGTGGCGGCTTGGGCTGTGAAGGAGGCAGCCAGCGTCAGCGCCAGCAGTGATGGAATTATAGTTTTCATGAAATTTCCTTGCCTTAGAAAGTTACGCGAGTTTACGAAAGGGCCGATGTGAAGAATAGTCGAATATGGGCTAATCATATGCCTTAAAGTTATAAGCGATGGGTTGTGGTTATAACAGCGTAACGGCGTTGTTAGCGAAGCGGCAGGCTGAGCAGAAACAGAACCTCAACGAAGCGGTTATTTCCCGCGAAACGGCTTTACCACAATCCCGCTCTTCTTATAATAGCGGCATCTCACTACTGGAGTATTCCGTTGGACAGTCACCCTGAATTAACGATTATTCTGGCAAGCTGAATTTTCTCTGCTGCTTGCCAACCGGCGAGCAGCGATCCCCCGTTTTAATTCCCGATCGCGCTCCTTAATAATTTCCCGTTGCCTGTGGGAGTGCGCGTTATGCTGCTGTTTATCTTAGCCCTTTTTCCTCCGCCTCGTCTGGCGTAGCTCAGGCTGCGCCCGACCGCTGATATCAGACCCGGATTACGCTGTGTTTAAACAGCGTCACGCTTCGCTGCGCGCGACATTATTTTCTGTGCCGTCAGAAACGCGTGTTCATTTCTCAGGGTCGCCTCATTAAATAACCCGGCTACGCCAGGTTTTATCCATGCACGTTATTTTGCGTGCAGGACAACCATTGCTTTAAAACAGGGAGATGTCGAAATGAGCGACATGAAACTGGAACAGGCTGCCATTCTCGCTTCCGGCAACCGCAACGATAAAAAAAGTAAAAAAACATTTGCCGTGACCCGGCAGGCAGGTCAGCACGTTGAGATGACGCTGGCGAATCTGCGCACGCATCGCCAGGGGCTGACCCAGGCTGAAGCGGCAAAACGCCTGGCCACCTATGGCCGCAATGAAGTGGCCCATGAGAAAGCGCCACCGGCGCTGGTGCAGCTGCTGATGGCGTTTAATAACCCGTTTATCTATGTTCTGCTGGTCCTGGCGCTGGTCAGCCTGTTTACCGACTACATACTGCCGCTGCGCGCCGGTCAGGAGACCGATCTCTCCGGAGTGATCATCATCTGCACGATGGTGACGCTGAGTGGCCTGCTGCGTTTCTGGCAGGAGTTCCGCACCAACCGCGCGGCGCAGGCACTGCAGTCTCTGGTGCGCAGCCAGGTTACCGTGCTGCGGCGCGAGGCGGGCAGTGAAACCGCACAGCGTCAGGATGTGGATATGAGCGAGCTGGTGCCGGGCGATATTATTCTGCTCAGCACCGGCGATCAGGTGCCCGCGGATGTCCGGCTGCTGAGTTCACGTAATCTGTTCATCAGCGAAGCGGTGCTGACCGGAGAGTCTCTGCCGGTGGAGAAACAGAGCCTGGATGCCGGTATCGACGCCCATGACCGAACCGATCAGGAGCTGCTGGCCTCAGCCAACATCTGCCTGATGGGCACCAGCGTGGCCAGCGGCACCGCCAGTGCCGTGGTGGTGGCGACCGGTGGCGACACCTGGTTTGGCTCACTGGCCTCCTCGCTGACCGGCAGCCGTCCGCAGACCGCTTTTGATCGCGGTGTTAACAGCGTCAGTAAACTGCTGATCCGCTTTATGCTGGTGATGGTGCCAGTGGTGCTGCTGATCAACGGCTTTACCAAAGGCGACTGGATGGATGCGACGCTGTTTGCGCTGGCGGTGGCGGTCGGGCTGACCCCGGAAATGCTGCCGATGATTGTCAGTGCCAACCTGGCAAAAGGCGCCATTGCGATGTCACGCCGCAAAGTGATCGTTAAAAAGCTCAATGCCATTCAGAACCTGGGGGCGATGGATGTGCTCTGCACCGACAAAACCGGCACGCTGACTCAGGACACCATTCTGCTGGCGCATCATCTGGACACCCGGGGCGCGGAGGATGCGGAGGTGCTGCTGCTGGCCTGGCTCAACAGCGGCAGCCAGAGTGGCGCAAAAAACCTGATGGATCGCGCCGTGCTCTGCGCCGGAGACAAGGTTATTTCACAGACCCGGCGCAGCCAGTATCAGCTGATCGATGAGGTGCCATTCGATTTTACCCGCCGCCGCGTTTCGGTGCTGGTGGAAGATCTGGCGCAGCATCGCTCACAGCTGATCTGCAAAGGGGCGGTGGAAGAGATGCTGGCGGTGAGCATCGCCGTCCGGCAGGGCGATGAAGTCGTCGCACTGGATGCGGCACAGCGCGAGGCGCTGCTGGCGCAGACCGAACGCTACCATCAGCAGGGCTATCGGGTGCTGCTGGTGGCGACCCGTGATGATGAGCTGCATGCGCCGCTCAGCGAAAGTGATGAGCGCGAACTGGTTATCCAGGGAATGCTGACCTTCCGCGATCCACCGAAAGCCAGCGCCGGCAAGGCGATTAAAGCCCTGCGCGACAGCGGCGTGGCGGTGAAAGTGCTGACCGGGGATAACCCTCTGGTGACGCAGCGGGTCTGTGCCGATGTCGGGCTGACCGATCCGGCGATGCTGACCGGCGAACAGATTGAGGCGATGGACGACACGCAGCTGGCGCTGGAGGCGGAACGCTGCACCCTGTTTGCGAAGCTGACGCCGCTGCAGAAATCACGTCTGGTGCGCCTGCTGCAGCAGAACGGTCATACCGTGGGATTTCTGGGCGATGGCATCAATGACGCGCCTGCGCTGCGGGCGGCTGACACCGGGATTTCCGTAGACAGCGCGGCGGATGTGGCGAAAGCCTCGTCAGACATCATCCTGCTGGAGAAAGATCTGCAGGTGCTGAACGAGGGGGTATTAAAGGGACGTGAGACCTTTGGCAACATCATTAAGTATCTCAACATGACCGCCAGCTCGAACTTCGGCAACGTTTTCTCTCTGCTGGTCGCCAGTGCCTTTATTCCGTTTCTGCCGATGCTGTCGATTCATCTGCTGATTCAGAATCTGATGTATGACGTCTCCCAGCTGGCGCTGCCGTGGGACAAGGTTGACCGTGAGTTCCTGAACAAGCCGCGCAAATGGGATGCCGGCAATATCAAACGTTTTATGCTGTGGATGGGGCCAACCTCGTCGATTTTTGATATCACCACCTTTGCGCTGATGTGGTTTGTCTTCAGCGCGAACCATGCGGGCGTGCAGTCACTGTTCCAGTCCGGCTGGTTTATAGAGGGGCTGCTGTCGCAGACGCTGGTGGTGCATATGCTGCGCACCCGGAAGATTCCGTTTATCCAGAGTCGCGCCACCTTGCCGGTGATGCTGACGACGCTGGCGATCATGGCGCTGGGCATCCTGATTCCGTTCTCACCGCTGGGCGCGATGGTCGGACTGGTGCCGCTGCCCTGGCAATATTTCCCCTGGCTGGTGCTGACGCTGTTCAGCTACTGCCTGGTGGCGCAGGGCATGAAACGTCTCTACATCCGTCGTTTCGGTCAGTGGTTCTGAGGAGGGGAAGATGAAAAAAAGCAGGCTGGACCGCGTTTTTGTCAGCGTGATGATCATCGGCGTCACCCTGATTGCGCTGACGGTTCTGGTGCGGTGACAGGAGAATGAGCGTGCGGCAGCGAGGTGACTCGCTGCCGTTTTTACTGGCGGGGCACCTATTCCTGGTCGCGCTCCCGGCTGGCACGCTGACGCTCGTAATACTCATCTTCAGCGGTGATGATCTCATCCAGCAGGGAATCCATATCCACGTCACGCTCCTCTTCCACAAACTGGCCGGTGAGCGTCGTTTCCGGGGTTAACTTACCCTCTTCATAGAGCTGCCAGATCTCGCCGGCATAGCGCGTCTTTAACAGCTGCGGGGCGAACTGCCCGTAGTAGGCGGTGATGTTATTCACGTCACGCGCGAACATCGACTCCGCATGGTTGTTGGCCGCCGCATCCACCGCCTGAGGCAGGTCGATGATCACCGGTCCCTGATCATCCAGCAGGACGTTGAACTCCGACAGGTCACCATGAACGATACCGGCACAGAGCATGCGAACGATGTTGCGGATCATGGTGTTAAAATCGGTGATCGCCTCCTCTTCGGAGAGCGTTACGTCGCTGAGGCGCGGCGCGACCGAACCATTGGCGTCGGTGACCAGCTCCATCAGCAATACCCCGTCGATGCAGAGATAGGGCTGAGGCACGCGCACACCGGCGTTAGCCAGGCGAAACAGGGCGTCGACTTCGGCGGTCTGCCAGGACTCTTCCTGCTGCTTACGGCCAAACTTTGAGCCTTTCTGCATGGCGCGGGCGTTACGGCTGTTACGGGTTTTCCGGCCTTCCTGATACTGAACCGCCTGCTTAAAGCTGCGCTGGGTCGCCTCTTTATAGACTTTGGCGCACTGCACTTTGTCACCGCAAAGCACGGTGTAGACGTCTGCTTCCTTGCCGCTTTTCAGGCGCTGCAGCACATCGTCAATCAGGCCGTCATCGACCAGGGGCTGAATTCTGTTTGGGATTTTCATGCGGCTTTATACCTTATTTCACCCGCTTTTCGTATCAATTTGCGCTGATGGAAAACCTGAGCCATGCGTGAACAAAGTCTGTAATTCTACCCTGGAAAACGCTTCAGGGGGATGATCCTTGCCTGACCCGCGTTTCTGACCGGTTTTTTTCCGCAGGCCGTCAGAGGGTGGTGTGCTGAAGCAGAAGGGGACACGTGCGGCCCCGTGGCGCAACAGAGAAACCTATGGAGGATGGCGTCAGACGCGCAGCGACGGGACGGGTTCAGGGAGAGAGGGGCAGCGGGCCGGTATCCTGGTGCGGCGGCGCACAGGCATCCGGCCCTGCGGCGGGGTTACTTCAGGGACTTAAGCACTTTGACCGTGCTTTCAATGTCGATCTCATCTTCGGAGAAGATCAGCGTCGAGCCCTGGAAAGTGGTGACCGCCAGCTTTTTCAGCGAGCGCATCTCACCCGGTTTCGCGTCCGATTTAGGCCGGATGTTATTCAGCAGCAGACCTACTGAGAGCACCGCGTTCTCTTTGTCGATACCGGTATCGGCTGGCACTTCTTCGCTGTAGACCAGGTAAGACTTGATCGAGGTGATTTTCAGCCTCTCGCCCGCGATGAAGATATATTTACTCTCCGGGGCCACCTTCACCGCATAGGCGGATAAGCCTTTGTTGTTGGTGGTTGGCTCAAACGTTACCGCCGCATCTTTCTTAATCAGATCAGGATTGGCGACCTTAATCACATGAAAATAGCGGTTATCGCCGTTTTCATCTTTGATAAAGCCGAATCCTTTATCTTTAAACCAGGTTGTGATTGTTCCGTTCATCGCCATTTTTCTTGCCTGCTTACTCTGCTCAGTTTTTACAGCGCGCAGTGTAAAACACAATGCCTGCACAGACTATATCAGTCTGGACGATAATTTTCCGGCGTGCCAGGCACGGCGGCGCGTCAGGCGGCGGGGTCAAAAGCGGGGCGGAAAAGGGGAAGGAGGGGAGAACAGGCTGTCCGGCGCCGTGCTCTGCAGCGCAGTGAGCGGGGAGGCGCACCAGACGGGCTGCCGGAAAGCGCAGGCCCGCCTGAGGATCAATCGCCGTTACTCATTGCCCCAGCGGTTCAGGAACTCAGCGATATCATCAATACGCTGCTCGTCGATGCCCGCTTCACGCGCCATCTCCTGCTGCGACGCTTCACTGATCTCCTCGTTGTTCATTAAACGAGTGATCAGCAGCTGGAAGTAGTGCGCCAGCGGGGTGCGTTCCACTTCGTCCACCGGCTTCGCGGACTCGGTCGCATACTCATCGGCGACATCGTAATACTTAAGAGGGATTTCGTTGGTCATAATGGGGTCCGCTGGATTAACGTCGGTTCAGAGGCTGCCAGGGGGCCTGGCGTGTGGCGCTATTATTTCGTGTCTGGACGGGGGCTGTAAAGGGGGAGAGGCGGCAGATGACACTGCCGCGTGATGAGCTGTCTGCGTCAGGCGGTGATACTCTCAATCGGCTCGACAATACACTCCGGGTGCGCCTGCAGGCGTGCCAGCGCCTCGGCATAGGAGGGCATGGAATCGGCCGCGCCAGCACGCTCGACACAGAGTGAGGCAAATGCCGCAGCAAAGCGCGCCGCCTGCGGCAGGTCATCGCCCGAAGCGAGCCGGGCGGCGAGCGCGCCATTGAATGCGTCTCCCGCACCGGTGGTATCGCGCGGCTGCGCCGGGAAGAGCGGAATGCGCTGCTGCTCCGCAGGCGTTGACAGCAGCGCTCCGGCGATGCCCAGCGTGATGATCACCTGACGCGCCCCTTTGCGATGCAGCACCGCGGCGGCGCGGCGGGCGCTGTCGAAATCGGTGACGGTCACGCCGCTGAGCTGGGTCGCCTCGGTGCTGTTGGGCGTCAGCAGATCGATCTTTGCCAGCAGCGCATCGCTGACTTTCTGCCAGGGGGCCGGATTGAGGATCACAAAGGTGCCGCTGGCTCGGGCGTTATCGATCATGCGCTGGATGGCGCTGAGGTTATTTTCGAGCTGCACCAGCAGAATATCTGCGGCGGCTACCGTCGGCTGACAGCGCGTCACCTCTGCGGCCGTCACGGTGGTATTGGCGCCGGGATAAACCGAAATCATATTTTCCGCATCATCGCCTGCAACATAAATCAGGGCGTTACCGGTGGGCTTCTCCTTACAGGTAAAGAGCGTAATGGCATCAAAGCCGGTTTTCTCCAGATGACGACGCGCAAAGAGGCCGAAATCGTCGTTACCCACTTTCCCGATGTAGTGCACCCGCGCACCTGCGCGCAGCGCCGCTGTGGCCTGATTTGCTCCTTTTCCGCCCGCACCCATCATGCTGTGGTGCGCCGTCAGCGACTCACCCGGTAGCGGAAAGCGGCGCATCACGGCGACCACATCGAGATTAAAAGAGCCGAACACACACACTTTTCCTTTCATCCTGCGCTCCTGAACAGGCGTTCGGCGGCGAGACAGGCACCGCGACAGCCCGTGTAGTCGGTTGAGTGGCTGAAAACAATCTTCAGGTTTTCGCGTGTCACCGGTGGCCGCAGATGCTGCTGGATCTGGCTGCGCAGCAGGGCCAGCGGAAAATCAGCCATCGCCAGCACGCCGCCGCCAAGGATCAGATATTCCGGGTCGAGTATATTCATCTCGGTGGCGATCAGCTGCGCCAGACGTCGCACAAACGCCTGAAGTTCCGGCTGCTCATCATGGCGGGTAAACAGCGCGGCGATCGGCGTGTCGGCGGCGTTCAGAGCGGCCCAGTGACTCAGCCAGTGACCCGAGGTCAGGGTCTCCGCACAGCCGCGATTGCCGCACGGGCAGGGGAGATCGTTTCCGGCGACGGGCACGTGGCCCAGTTCGCCTGCACCACCATGCTCGCCGTGATAAAAGTGGCCATTCAGCCACAGGCTGTTGCCCATCCCGGTGCCGGGATAGAGGCCCACGGCGTTAGCCGGCAGCTGCTCCAGCTGCAGCAGATCCCACAGCATCAGATGGTTCACATCTTTGTCCATCGCGACCGGCACGCCGAGTTGCGCCGCCAGACGTGCCGCCACCGGCTGATGATCCAGCGCCTGAATAAAGGGCAGCGAGATCACCTGTTTTCTGTCGCGGCTGAGGATGCCGGGCAGCCCCAGCATGATGCCACTGACCGGCTGCTGCTCCAGCGTTTCATCAATGAGCTGTGCCAGGGCCTGCAGCGCATCGGGCTGCTGCGCCCAGCTGGTGGTGGGCACCTTGCGAAAGCTGCTCCAGACGCCCCCCTCTTCCATCAGCTGCAGCCGGGTACCGGTGCCGCCGATATCGATACCGAGCCAGCGTGATCTCATGCGGACACCTTCGTCAGCCCCTGGGCCTCATCAATGCTGTCGCGCATCATCTCCCACGCGGTGGCTAAATCGTCATGGATATTAAACAGGCCGGAGGTGCCGACAATCAGCACTTCCGCGCCTGCGCCGATCAGCTGGTGATAGGTGCGGGTGTTGCAGGAGCCGTCGATCTCGATCAGATAGTGAAAGCCGTGCTGCTCCTTCAGCGCTTTCAGCTCACGCACCTTTTCCACCATTTCCGGAATAAAGGGCTGGCCGGCGTAGCCGGGGTCGACCGTCATCACGGTGATCTTATCAAGCAGATGGATATAGTGCTGAAGGTATGACACCGGCGTCGCCGGATTCAGCACCACGCCCACCTTTTTATCGAAGCTGCGGATCAGGTTAATGACGCGAAACGCATCGCGATTGATGGTCTCCGCGTGCGGACAGATATAGTCAGCACCCGCTCTGGCGACCGCCTCGATAAAATCGGTTGGCTCTTCCACCATCAGATGCACGTCGATCGCCACGCGGGTAAAAGGACGGATCTGCTCAATAAAGAAGGGAGAGAGCGTGATGTTCTTAACGTAGTGACCATCCATGATATCCACATGAAGAAAGTCAGCGCGCGAGTCGAGAATCTGCAGCTGGTGCTTGATCTCCATCAGGTTCATACACATCAGTGACGGGGAGATTTGAGTACGCATCATACTTCCTTCTTTTCAGTCAGAGGATTAAGCACCGCGGCCAGCCTGCTGAGCTTTATGGCACGGTGTTCGTTGAATCGGGTTTTGAATTGTTTGAAGGCGAGAACCACAATCAGCACCGCGCCCCACATGGCCAGGCTGACGTGCTGGCTGATGTTCATCAGATTGAAACCGGTGGAGAGCACCTGCAGCGCAATCAGCGCCAGCACCACGCCGGTCACACGGCCGAAGCCACCGTTGGGGTCGGTGCCGCCGAGAATAATGGCCAGCACCGTCAGCAGCAGATAGGCATCGCCGTAGCCCATACGGGCGGAGTTGAAGCGCGCCATCATGATCAGCCCCGCCAGCACGCAGAGCAGGCTGGAGATCACATAGACCAGCATCACCATGTGATGGGTATTGATACCGCTGAACCAGGTGGCGTTGATGTTGCTGCCGCCCATATAGATGCATTTACCGGCGCGGGTTTTACCAAGAAACAGCGCCAGCAGCGCGGCGGCGACCAGGAACACCCAGAGCGGCAGCGGCATGCCCAGCAGCGTGTCAGCCCCCAGCGCCTGCACCACCGGCGGCATGCCGCTGACGGCCGCGCCGCGGGTCAGCCAGATCCCGATGCCGTTCAGCGTCATCATCGTCGCCAGCGTCACCAGAATCGGATGTGCGCCGATCCGCGTCACCATCAGCCCCGTCACGACGCCGATCGCGGCCGCGATCAGCATGGCGCCAAGGATGGCGATAAAGAGCCATAGCAGCTGTAGCGCCATTCCGGCACCGGCGGGCAGGGCGCTCATCAGCGTCCAGGCGATAAACAGCGCCGTGAGGTTAGCGGTCGCGATAATGGCGAGGTTCAGGCCGCCGCTGAGGATGGCGATAAACATCGCCAGCGTCAGTAAACCGAGTTCCGGCAGCTGAAACGCCATACTCATAAAGGTGGAGTCGGTCAGGAAGCGCCCCGGCAGCATCACCGTAAAGGTGGCCAGCGCCAGCGCAATCAGCAGCATCAGGCCGATGTTGGTCCCGTCGGGTCGCAATGCAGTCAGTGATTTCATCATCAGTGCCCTCGGTCACACGAAACTGACGTCAGTTTCTTTGCGTTTTTTGTAGTGGGTCACGGCGATCGCAATCATGATGACGCCGCCTACCACGATATTCATGAAGTAGTTCGAGACGCCGACCAGGTTGAGGCCGTTCTTGAGAATGGCGATCAGGAAGACCCCCATCAGCGTGCCGCTCACCGTGCCTTTGCCTCCCATCAGGCTGGCACCGCCCAGCACGGTGGCGGCCAGCACGTCCAGTTCGCCGCCAACCAGCGCGTTGGGCACCACCTCGCCCATGCGATAGACCTGCACCAGCCCGCCGATGGCCGCCATCGCCCCCAGCCAGCCGTAAGCGAACACGTGAATCAGGCCGACGCGGATACCGATACGGCGGGCCGACTCCGCATCGCCGCCAACGGCATAGAGCTGGCGTCCCAGGTTGGTTTTGTTCAGCAGTAGCGCGGTGATCGCGGCGATCAGCAGCATGGTGACCAGCGGCAGGCCGACCTGGAAACTCTCACCCTGCCAGCTGAACGGCAGCACGTTGCGCAGCGTGATCCACCACTCCGGCAGCGAGTAGAGGCTGCGGCCGCCGGTCACCCACATCAGCAGCCCGAACAGCAGCGACTGCATGCTGATGGTGATGATGATGGAGACCACCCGCAGTGTGGTGATCAGCAGGGCATTGAGCACCCCGAACAGCGTGCCGCACATCACCGCCAGCAGAATGCTGAGCAGCGCATTGTCGAACTGGAACTGTACAAACAGCGAGGCCAGCAGGTACTGCACCACCGAGGCGACGGCCGCAAACGAGATATCGATTCCACCGGTGACCAGCACCACAAACAGGCCCAGCGCAAAGATGCCGGTAACGGCGTAGCTCTCCGCCAGATCCAGCAGATTCTGCATGGTGAGAAACTGGTCGCTGGCGAGCGAGAAAAACAGAATGAACGCCAGCAGCACCCAGGCGAGCCAGCCCTGACTGGAGTGCGGACGGAAACGGGAAAAGTCAGGCATTGATCACCTCCGCCAGCTGCTGCTGTTCGACGCTATCGGGTTGGTATTCGGCATGGATCGTGCCATCGCGGAAGTGCAGGATCCGGTCGCAGTTGTACCAGACCTCCGGCACCTCATCGGAGATCAGGATGATCGACAGGCCCTCTTTCGCCAGCTCATGGATCAGCTGATAGATACTGGCCTTGGCACCCACATCGACGCCGACGGTGGGGGAGTCGAGGATCAGAATGCGCGGCTGGGTCAGCACCCATTTCGCCAGCACAATTTTCTGCTGGTTACCGCCGGAAAGGGTGGAGATAGCGAGATTCGGATCGGCGACGCGCACGCCAAGCTGCTGGATCCACTGCAGAATTAACTTGTTTTTACGGTACTCATCGATCAGGTGAAAGCGGTTCTGCAGCTTGTCGAGGATCGGCAGCACCATGTTGTCCGCCACCGACTGCTGCTGCACCAGGCCCAGCGTCAGCCGATCCTCCGAGACGTAGCCGATGCCCGCTTTGATCGCATCTTCATGGCCGCGAAAGCGCACCGGCTTGCTGTCGAGCCAGATCTTGCCGCTGTCGGGACGGGTCATGCCGAACAGCGACAGCGCCAGCTCGGTACGGCCGGAACCGAGCAGCCCGCACAGTCCGAGCACCTCACCTTCATAGAGTTTAAAATTGACGTCGTGATACTGACCGGCGCGGGTTAACGACTCGATCTCCAGAATGGCGCGATCGCTGTTGCGCGTCGGGGCTTTCAGCTGATAGTCGAGTTTCAGGCCAGTCATCAGCTCTGTCAGATGGTGCGGCGTCATCTCCCGCGCAGGCCAGCAGCCCATTTTGCGCCCGTCGCGGATCACCGTTACGCGGTCGGAGATCTCCAGCACCTCATCCAGCCTGTGGCTGACAAACACCACGCAGATGTTCTTATCTTTCAGGTAGCGCACGGTACGCAGCAGCTGATTGACCTCAGTGCGGGTCAGCGAGGCAGTCGGCTCATCCATGATCACCAGCCGCGCATCGGCGACCAGCGCACGGCAGATCGCCACCTGCTGACGCTGCGCGATAGAGAGCGCCGCGACTTTCTCATCCAGATCGAGATCGAACTTCAGTTCGGTAATGATAGTGCGCGCGCTCTCCCGCAGACGTGCGCGGTGGTGCCAGCGCAGCAGACCGTTGAGGTTATGTTCGAAGGCGATGTTCTCTGCCACGCTGAGGTTGGGGAACAGCGAGAGATCCTGATAAATCACCTGGATACCGAAGTCGCGCGCCTGCCGGGTAGTGAGGCGCGGCAGCGTCGGACCGTCGCCCAGCGTGATGCGGCTGCCGCTGTCCGGGGCGTGCACCCCGGAGATAACTTTGATCAGAGTGCTCTTGCCACAGCCGTTGGTGCCCGCAAGGCAGTGCACTTCGCCTGCCCGCAGAGTCAGGGAGATATCGCTGAGTG
Organism: Pantoea sp. M_10; assembly: GCF_008631515.1. NCBI lineage: Bacteria > Pseudomonadati > Pseudomonadota > Gammaproteobacteria > Enterobacterales > Erwiniaceae > Pantoea > Pantoea sp. M_10. The sequence continues at coordinate 38,571 of NZ_VWUL01000002.1, forward strand.
CGCGGTTACCACCAAATGTTTTCGACAGATTCCCGAGCGCAATCAATGTCTGTGGAGTGACCTCTTGCATATCAGAGCCCCATTTTTACCAGTTTTGGCAGGTTGGCTTTATCCAGACTTTCGGTGCTGTTACCCAGAATGGTGTGGGTGGCTTCATCCACTTTGACTTTGCCCAGCCCTTCAATCGTCATGCCATCGGTGATCGGCTCCTTCTTCTGCATCATGTCGGCGATGCGGACAAAGACTTCGCCCGCGGTCTCCGGATTCCAGATGTAGCCCCCTTTGATGGCGTTACGCTGCACCAGCGAGGCACCCTGGCCCGGACTGAAAGAGCCAATGACGCAGACCTGGTCGATTTTTTTACGGTTCATCACCGCACGCCCGGCGCCGATAGGCCCCTGTGAACCAAACGCCAGGATCCCTTTCAGATCGGGATATTTTGACATCAGCTCATTGGTGGTACGGATGGAGTCATCCAGCGATTCGCCGACGCCAAACTTGTCGGTGACCAGCTGCATTCTGGGATAGTGTTCTTTCTGGTAAGTGAGCGCGGCGTCGGTCCACTGCTGATGCAGAGGCACCGTCAGGCTGCCGACGTACATGGCATATTTGCCTTCGTCATGCATGCAGCTCGCCAGCGCTTTCATGTGGTTGATGCCGTGAGTGGTCGCATCGACCAGTTCGAAGTCCCAGTTGGCCCCCTGCTGGCCGGGTGACTCATGGGTAATCACCTCGATACCGGCGTCACGGGCCCGTTTCAGCACTGGCTCCAGCACTTTCGGGTCGTTGGGCACCACGCCGATGATATCGACTTTCTGCGCAATCAAATCTTCAATGGCGCGCACCTGAAGCGCCGGGTCCGCGGCGGTCGGACCCACCATCCACGCATCGATACCGCGTTTAGCCGCTTCACTTTTAATGCCCGTCTCCATGGCATTGAACCAGGGAATACCGCCTATTTTGACCACAATACCCATACGTAATTTATCTGCGGCCTGCGCACCGGAGGCGGCAAACAGGGCAAGCAGAGAGCAGGCGATAAGATGTTTTTTCATACAGACTCCGGATTAATTTTTAATTAGCTGCATGGATTGATAACGCTGAGAACAGACGATGACGTTGACACCATTCCATGCCAGTTCCTGTTCAAGCTCTTTATCTTTTAACTGGTCGGTAATAAGAAAATCGACATCACGGTAGTGACAGATTCGGGCAAAAGAGGGGCGCAGAAATTTACTGCCATCCATTAAAAGATGTTTTCTTTCTGCGGCCAGCAGCATCTGTTGTTTCAGGTGCGCATTATTCTCATTGCCTTCGCGTAAATATCCGTCGTTGCCCAGACTGCTACAGGAAAAAAAGATTTTATTAATCTGAAATTCGCGCAGTGGCTGCTCAGCCACCACGCCGTGAAAATCTTCATCGCGATCGGAATATTCCCCACCCAGGCAGATCGTGCGGATACTGCCGCGCGCCGCCAGCGTCTGCACGATGCGCAGCGAATTGGTTAATACCGTTAACTCAATGTCCGGTAGCTGCCGCGCCAGATACCAGCAGGTGGTGCTGCTATCCAGCAGGATGCAGTCGCCGGGGCTGATAAAGTCGAGCGCACGCTTAGCAATGATCATTTTTTCATCAGCGTGCTCATTAATTCGCTGCCGGAAGGATAATTCGTTCTCTTTAGCGATTCTGTTATTTCCCGGCGTGCCGGTGCTTTGTTTTTTTATCAGTACTGCGCCGCCGTGGCTGCGCTGTAATAAACCGCGCTTTTCCAGCTGGCTTAAATCCCGGCGAATGGTTTCCTGTGAAACCTGACACAGCGTGACCAGTTCTGAGACAATTACCCGGCCATTAATATTAATCTCATTAATAATTCTTTGCTGTCTTTCAATCGGCAACATACTTTTCCTCCGATGGAGATAAATTACTGGAAGCGAACATGGGAAAATGTGGACTGGGCAGGAGTCCACGTGGGCAAATAGTGACGCCCTTTATTAAGTGATGAAGTCGAAATAAAACATGCAAAGCCATACAATTAATTGCAGTTGAAAGTGATTCCTCTCACATATTTTCGCGCTGAGGGCCGGTGAAAATAAAATACCGGCTGAACAGACTATACCGCTGTTACGGGAAAGGCATGACTGTTTGTGACCGTTTATGTGGGTTTGACCGTTTAAGCTTACGCTTTAACGTTTTCATGAAGGGAACTGGTCCATCTGACAGCGGGCGGAGGGTGAGAGTCGTACGGCGATTCCGGGCATGGTGAGGGATGGTGCTGCTTTTCTGGCCGGGACTTCGGGTCCCGGCTGTACACTTTCTATTCTGCGTCGCCAGCGCCAGACTTACCGGCGCATAAACCGTGCCCGCCACGGCTTGAGAACCCATAACGCCAGCCCGGCCGTGATGAAGTCGAAGGTAATCGCGCAGCCAAAGACTAGGTGCCAGTTATGGGTGTGCTGATACATCAGCGCCGCCAGCGGGCCGCCAAAGATCGAGCCTATGCCCTGAGAGATATAGAGCCAGCCATAGTTGGCTGAGGCATTTTCACTGCCGAAGGTGTCGGTGAGTGTGGAGGGAAAAAGCGAGAAGATTTCACCCCAGCCAAAGAAGACGACGCCTGAGAGCAGAACGAACAGCAACGGATCTTCACGGCACGCCAGCCACAGCGTCATCGCCACGCCCTCCAGTGCGAAGGCAATAAACATGGTGTTTTCACGCCCATAGCGGTCGGAGATAAAACCAAACAGCGGTCGCGTTAAGCCGTTAGTGAAACGATCGATGGTCAGCGCCAGAGGCAGCGCGGCCATACCGAAAATGACCGCCTTGCTGATGCCAAAGTCTTCGGCAAAAATCGCCATCTGCGACGTCACCATCAAACCCGAGGTCGACATCATCGTCATCATCATAAACATCAGCCAGAACAGCGGCTGACGCAGCATTTCCCCGGATTTAAACTGGCGCTGACTCACTACGGGTGCGGATGATGTGCTGACCGGCGTCATCATGCTGGTGCCGGGCAGCCTTAAATTCTGACTGGCGAGAAGACCTACCGCGGCGAAGAGCAGGCCAAAAACCGTCATTGTCTGTTCAAGACCGTAGCTGTTGAGAGAGATGGAAATGGGGAAGGTGGTAAAAATCGCGCCCATGCCGTAGCCCGCCGCCACAGTTCCGGCGGCAAAACCGCGCTGCTGTGGAAACCATTTCATCACCAGCCCCACGACGCCGATATAAACAATTCCCGTGCCCAGTCCGCCGAGGCAGCCATAAACCAGATAAAGTGCGGCCAGGCTATCGACCCGGGCGGCGATGACCCAACTGAAGCCAGCCATCACCGTACCTATCGAGATCAGCAGACGCGGGCCAAAACGCTCCACCAGTCGACCCTGAAAGGGTGAGAAAAAGGTCTGCAGAATAATCAGCACTGAGAACGTTACCTGCAGTTCCGCCAGCCCGACGCCGAGTCTGGCCATCATCGGTTTGGTCAGCAGCGTCCAGACGTACTGCGGGCTGGAAATGGCTGCCATGCAGATTAAGCCAAGCAGAAGCTGTACCCATTTGCTGTGTTTCGCTATTACCACTGGTTCGCTAATTGAGGTCATGGCTCTCTCCGGAAGTACGTTCTGTTATGCAGCCAGATTTCGCCCGCTCTGTATGCCACTCTTATGGCGTCGCAGATGTCCGGACGGTTAACGGCTGATGCCAAATCTTTAAGATCATCATCCCTGTGGAACGACGTGACTGAAAAAGTTTGCAGGAAGTGTGCCAATCCAAAAACTCTTCAAAATCAGGGGTTAAAAGGGATGGCAAAGTGATAAGTGTGATGCAGTGCAAAATATGAGTGCGCTGAGTTGGTGCGCAGGAAAGGGATGAGCGCGGGTAGGGGAGCTGTAGATCAGGGACTGGTTACCAGCTGCCGTCAGCCCTGGCTGGCGCAGGGGTTGCGGTGATAGCAATGTATTTTCTTAATCCCATTGGACGGCTTACACCAGGAGGATCGGTTAAGGGTAATCTCAGGGAGGGAGTTGGCAACACGTGCACCGTCCATGTCGTATCTCCAATAAAGCTAAAGCTCACAGAATTTTCATTCACATTCAAATTCGCGAAGGTGCCAGTAACATAATGACCACCGAGAGAAAGGCGTTCAATAATTCCAGAATCAGTATCTATATAAAATATATGAAGGCTTTCTTCGTAAAGGATATCGTCAGTGGTAAAGAGTAAAAACCGTTTATCGGACACTCTGACAGCAGCTTCGAGTTCTTTTCCGAAAACAATAATGCCCGTATTTTTATCTTCCAGAAATATTTCACATTGCGTTTCACCAAGCCTTTGGGCTTCCTTCACGACAAAGAGCGAAATGTTGTCAATTAGCTTCATATTCATTTCTAAAACCTGCCCGTTTCTCATGTTGCCACTTTCTAGCTTGAGAGAAAGCCTTTGAGTGTTTTAATGATTTTAAGGATGGCTGATACAGGGGGGGAGGATAGGTGCGTTCATTACTATCCCCATGCGCGAGAGAGTCTATTCGTCTTCAAGTTTTAATATTTTCCCATCTGCTGTAAGGCGATATTCGCTATCGCTTCCTGTAAATATGGTGCCTCTATTCTTGCTATAACTAATTGAAAATACTCTCTCCTTTTCAATACAGTTTACGGGTGGTTTCATATCATCAAAGCAAAGTCTGTCATATTTACCTAACTCTTTATAACCATCCCCGAATAACCAAATAGTCAGGTAAAAATGACCGTTTCTATCAGGTTTTGGAATGCCGTATTTATCATTTAACATTTCCTTGTTTTTTAACCACCAGTTGATTTTTCCTTTATCAGTTGGCGGGAAGCTATTGACCAGAACATCACTAAAACCACTACTTCTTTGATGAACGGCTATGATATCCACGGGGCGCTGAGACAACCACAGCCAGTAGCTAAGTAGCACGCAGCCAGCCAGAAAAAACAGAGCGATAATTATCTTTTCTTTTAGTCTCATTTGCGCATTCCAGTAATTTCCAGAGTTGTTTCCACATTGGTCATGAATGGTTTGAAGCCAAACTGATTGTATCGCTGTAGCACGAACCAGATACAAAAGAAATGAAACTGATTGAATTTTGTATTCAGAATGTCATCACTATCCAGACCAAAGTGATCCTGAACCTTGTAATGTACCACTGCCCGGAAACGATCATTATTAATATGCAGTGATTTTATAGTGATATGCGTTGCCCAGGTATCATGAACGGTGATACCCATGCCGTTAAAATTATCCTGGAATCTGTCGAATTTAGGCAATTTACCACCTGATATGGCTTCATACAGTTTTGCCTTTTCAATCGATGGATAGATGCTATTTTGCCAGTCAATATTATCTTCAAGCGCTTTCTGCAATAATAGACGTGTACTGTTTCCCAGCGAGTTATCATTGATTATATGTTCTTTTAGAGCCTGGTTCAGCGACATATCTTGGAAGGGCGTACCATTGCCGTTCTGCATGTGCGTGATCATCTTTTTGATCAGATGACTATAGGGCCCGTAAAAAGAAAATTTTCGGGATAATGAGCGGAACTCATCAAACAATAGAGCAGCACACTGCTGGCGGGTAATCTTTTCACCCTGGCCGCGCACATTGCAGCAAAACATGGATTGTGGACGATCCATTGAGGAACGCCGGGTAAGCGTCCAGGGATCAACCCGGTCAGAAATGTAATCCAGCCGGTACTGAGACTTTAGCTGTGCTTCGGTCAGATCGCCGCAGCGCATGTCTTTAGCGCCGTAATCGTCCATCCACTTTTGGGTTTTGAATATGGTGCAGGGACAATGTAATGCAGCCATGATTTTACATTCCTTGTGTAATCATCCGTGGTGCTCTTGGCAGGAAATAATACGCTGTTAAAGGTCAGAGTGTAAACACCATATAGCCTCTGCCCTTCATTTTTACAGATGCACTTTCGATGATATGAGCTGATTGATTCTGTATAACACGATAATTAGTAAAATCAGTAAATGATGAGCTTTTAATAAGATGAAGGCTGAAAATGTACGACATATGGGTAGAGATGTAATGATGGCGAAATGAGCGTCGCAGGAAGAAAACCACGTTAACTGGCCGCTGGTATGCGCCACCTTCCACGGTACTCTGCCGGGTCAAGCTGCTTTGCACTCGTGCTTTAGCAATGATGACGGAAAGGTAATTAACGCCTGAATGACAAGGCTGCATATTGCTGATGCTGAACTTTAGGACCTCTTTACCTGATATGATCTATCCTTGTTTCTTTATATATAGCAATGTTAGTTACGTCTTCATAAGCCAGAAGAGATAACTGCATGAAGAAGAAATTTTCTGACGAATAGATAATTAGTATTTTCCACGATACCGAGGTGGAGTCTTGGTTTAGGAACGCCAACTTAACACTATCAGATACCTTATTTTTAGCCTTTTAAAAATCCTAAAGCTGAATGAGGTGGCTAAAAGGTTATGATTTGAATAGTTCTCTTCATAATTCATGGGAAAATAAAGGAAAAAAAGCCCAGAGGGCTTGTTCTGTACGGGCTTCCCGGACGCTGGGCTGGCGGAATCTGATTTTGAATTTTAAATTATTGGAAATTGGAGGTTATTTGTTAGTTCAGCTTTTTAGGTATACCAATGCGTATACCAATGGTTTTTTCCATGTAAAACATGCAACTTCCAGCTCTATAAGCATAATAATAAAAAAATGATTTTATGAAAAATCCTTCACACTCTACACCTTTGGATATTATCCTTTAAAAACAAAACGATAATGGGTGATGAAAGGGTGAAGCATTCCATTAATCATGCACCAGTGGTAAAGGGCGGCCCTTGTTGACGTAATTCCACCCCGGACAGCTTGCCGTAACTAAGTCGCGCCAAACTTTGTTAGTCATGCCGCTGTTGCTTCGTCGCACTTCTGCAGCCAGTCGGCGCTGTTGTCGTCCGTCAGGTAAAGATTGGTCTGAATGCCTGACTTGGTGCGACGCTTCAGGTAGTTCAGCCTGAACTCGAGCAGAATACTCTCCAGCGCTTGGCTGAACGACTTCATGCTGAGCAGGTTGCGTTAGCCATTGGCCTCTATATAGGCCAGATAAGCGTGATACAGGTAGCGACAGGTTTGCATGGGGCGAATGCTGGCGTAACCCACATGCAGGGCATTTGGCAGCCACAGGAGTTAAATTTTCAAGTTAATGGCATGATTTGTAATTTTTTATGGCTTAATAATACCTTTCTATAGAAGTGATGTTGATTGACGACAATAACCTACAGAAACTGTTGGAAATATCTAATGGATACCTTATAACTAACTTCACCATATTCAGAAGTAAAAATAATTTAGGTTAGGTGAAAGATGCAAATAAGCGCTCAGAATGCAATAGACTTTGGCTTTGTCTGTGATAGGTACAATCAAAAACTGACAAAAGACTATTCGAATAAGTCAAGTGTAGACCTCACAATTAGAGATGTTCTCATCAAGGACGATAAAAATAAGGTTAACACTTTAAGGCAGGCGATTCTCAAACCACAAGATTCGGCCTTTGTGATATCGGAAGAAATACTACACGTTCCAGAAGGTTTTGTTGCGTATGTTTTTTTGAAAAACACTCTATCAAAAAAAGGTTTCCTGGCTCTCAATACCGGGATAATTGATTCAAATTATAATGGCCCTATTTCTACGTTGCTCATTAACTTTTCAGCAGTTGAAGAGTATTTACCGATTACTGATAATGATGAGGATAAATCTTTCTTTAGAGTTGTTTTTCATGAAATAGACAAAGATACAAGTTATTACCCTGCTCCCACCAGTTCTAATATTTATGATGTTAAGGAAAGATATGAAAAATACAAATCTTACTGTGCTTCAGATATAGCAAAATTTCCTAAGACATTTTTAGAGCCAGTGGTTCTCAAAGAGGAAATTCAAAAAGAATTAACTAATAAATTAAGTAGCATTTCAATCACAAGGATTGGAATTGTAATTGCTTTAGTTGGGCTACTTATGTCAGTGATTTCAATTGGCAGGGACGTTTATTTTGCCAACCACTATGATTTAGATGATTACAAAGAATACAAAATCAAATCAGAAGAAAAAATAAATAGATTGGAAGAACAAATAAATGCTCTTCAAATTAAAGTTGATGTGAATAAAAAACACTAAAAATTAATAAGATCAATGATCGCAGATAGATCAGGATTTTCTTGGTCAACAATAAATGTAGCTACATCTTTCAGTTCCTTCTGTGCATTGAAGGCTATTGATGTACCTACATTTTTTGCTATGAATACATCATTTTTACCATCACCAATAAAAATGCAATTTTCAAGGTCTGAATCATATTCCGATGCAAGGTGTTTCATGAAAACTAATTTACCTTCCTCATCAGTTGGAAGTAGATTGAAATGCTCAATATTTCCATCTAAATCAAAGAAATACTCACAAGCACTATATGCATGATCTAATTTAAGCTTTCGTTGAGTCAGGTCTGCTAATTCTTTAAATCCACCCGATATCAAAACTGTTAAATATCCATTTTTTTTTAGGAAATTAATGAGCTCCTCAGCACCTCTTTGTATTTTTGCTTGAGATAAAACATTTTGGAGATGATTTTTATTCATCCCATGCTTAATTTGTATCCCTACGGTTTCCTTCATCCATTGCGTATAACTGATATATTTATTTGATAGCCATAAATCTTTCGTTTTTTCTTCTTCAATATAACAGGCTTCGCTGATTTCTTTTGCTAACACAGTCCATGCGCTTGGCGCAACCTTACCATTATCTAATGAAGAATTCTTTACGAGTAAAGTTCCCTCCATATCAAAAAAACAAATTTGCATGACACCCCCAATCATTTACCTCAATCTTAATCATAGCACATGTATATTTGCAAGTATATTATTAAAAGGCTGGGTTTTTTTATTGATGCATAATGAGCGCACATAGCCTAGGTATTTCATTAACAATTAAAGGTTTAATTTTTACTATCATCACATTTTTGTATAAAATTATTTGTTAAGGTTAGCTTTAAAGTATCGCCAATTATCTCATTATTTTCAAATGTAAGTGATTGGAGCCTATAAAGAGAATTTAAATTATTAATATCTGGCTATAATCAACAAACTTTAAGGTTTTCGATTATAGCAATTTAATAACCTTCCCTACTACGGCTAGAGCCAGTAATTTGAGATATCATGGGTATACCACAACTAGTCTATGTCATTAATGGACGTAAATTGAGAGAATGCAATTATAATTTGAATAAAAAATCTTTTAGATATTATTGTTCACGCCCTTCGTCCTTTTTATTAGTGACTTCATACTTATAAAAGGTGAATATTGGAACAAGGTGAAAAGTAAATTGTTCATCTTTCAGCAATATCTAGAAGGAAAAAGACCGGCAGTTACCGGTCTAAAGTGGTTATGCCGCTTCTCCGCACTTAGGCAGCCAGTCGGCGTTGCTGTCGTCCGTCAGGTCAAGGTTGGTCTGTATGCCGGCTTTTGTGCGCCGTTTCAGGTAGCTCAGCCCGTACTCACGCAGGATGCTCTCCAGCGACAGGCCGAACATCTTCATGCTGAGCGGATTCTTATAACCGTTGGCCTCCATGTAGGCCAGGTAGGCATGATAGAGATAACGTCTTGGCTGAAGCGGCCTGATGCTGGCGTTCCCCATGTAAAGCGCGTTTGGCTCCGCCGTGGTGAACAGGTAGCCGCAGAAGTCCACCATCGGGTCCGCATCGCGCTTGATGCGCATCGCCTCGTCAGAGTTCTGCTGCGACTGAAGCAGCGACCGGGCCTGCTGCGGCTGGCTGAACTGCTGCATCAGCTGGCGCACAATGACGGCCAGCTCACCGCTGATTTTTTCCTTCAGCTGCGGGTCGCGCTCGTCTGCCGGGATAATTTCCGGGAAGTGCAGGATCACCCGGCGGCGCGACACGCCCCCGCTGCGGTCGGTGAAGCGCATCGGGTTGTTGTTCACCGCCAGAATCACCGCCGGGATATGGGTTGAGTAGGCGTCGCGGTACTTCGGGTCCACGGAAACCGCATCGCCGCCGGTAATTGCCTTGATGCCCGCGCCGTCGCCGCTCCACTTTTCCTGGTCGGGAAGGATAATCAGCGAGTAGCCAATCACTGCGGCGCGTTCGCGCGACGACTCCAGCGTTTCAATGGTGGCGGAGGTAGTGTTGTCCGTTCCGGCCAGCAGGGTGGCGATTTCCGCCATGATGCTTTTACCACTGCCACCAGGACCGGTGACTTCCAGAAACAGCTGCCAGTCGTAGCGGTTCGCCAGCACCATAAACAGCGCGGCCAGAATAATGTCGCGTTTGGCCGGGACCCGTCCGGCGGCACGATCGAGCCACTGCCAGAAGTGCGGCGCATGGTCTGCCAGCGTTTCACCCTGAACGGGCTTTGTGTAGTCCACCTCGCTGACCGTGCGCAGCCAGAAGTCTTTACTGTGCGGGCTGAAGCCGCCGGTGCGGGTGTCCAGCACGCCATTACGGAAGCCAATCAGGCGGCGCGCCGGGTCGGCCTGCTGCGGCAGCATCAGCTTCAGCGTATCCACTATGCCCGAAATCTTGCCCGCCGAAAACGGCGCGCGCAGGCGCTGAAACAGCTTCGCCACGTCGCGCTCAAACTGCTTCCCGGAAATCACCTTCCACGCACCGGAAAGGTAGCGGGACAGAATTTCCCCGCTGGCGTCCACGGCCAGCGCGCTGCGGTAGTGCTCCGCCACGCGCTCCGCCTTTTCACTGGCGCTCATGGCTGAAAATTCCGCCTCGCTCATTACGTCGAAGGGACTGGCGGCAGGCGGCGTGGCGGCTTCGGCCAGCGCCAGCCGGGTGCTTTCCTCACCGTGCTGCATGAAGGCGTCATTCCAGTCACCGAACACCGGCGGCAGGGCCACGGCGGCGCGACTGGCTTCGGCTGCCTGCCTTGCTTTAGTCTGGCCGTCGCCGTTCAGGTCGCGGTCGGCGGCAATCAGCAGCGGCAGTGCGGCGTGCTTTTCACGGGCAAGGCCAGCCAGAGAAAGGAGGTTAACGGACGACAGGGCAATCCACACCTCATCCCCGGTCAGGTTGTGCACCGTCAGGCCGGTGGCATAGCCCTCCGTCAGCCAGATGCGCGCTGCCGGTTTGCCGGTGCTGAGAACGTGACATGCGCCTTTTACCTGGCCGCCCTTCAGCGTGCGCTTTTCACCTGTGGCGTTAATCAGCTGCACGTTCACCAGCTGGCCGCCCGTATCATGAAGGGGAACGAGCAAATCACCGGCACGATAGGCCGTTAGCGCGACCTTTAGCGGCTTTGCCAGCGTCAGGCAGGACTGATGCGGCCAGCCCTTGCGGGACAGATAGGCATTGCCGCTGGCATGCTGCGCGCTGCTGACCAGCTGCTGTGCCTGCTTCACGGCGGCGGCACGGGCGGCTTCGTTATCTTCGCCCGCGCTGGCGGCAGGCGTGTTGTCCGCCGGTGGCAGGCAGCCGGTCAGGCCGTTAACGCGCGCGGCGGCTTCGGTCAGGCTCAGTGAGAGGGCCTTTTTCACCAGATCCATGCCGTCACCGGCACCGCACTGATTACAAATCCACGTGCCGCGCCCCTCCTGGTCGTCAAAGCGGAAGCGGTCGGTTCCGCCGCATACCGGGCAGGAGGTATGGCGGTTCTTTACCACCTTCACGCCCAGCGCGGGCAGGATGCGGGGCCACTGGCCCTGTGCGGCTTTTGCCGCGTCTGATACGGTCATTTTCATTGTTCTTTTCTCCCTCAGTGCAGCACCGGCGCGTCTTTGAGACGCCCGCAGAGTTCATCCATCACCACCTGTCCCAGAAAGCTCAGGCACGGAACCGACTTCAGCGGCCCGGCGGCCAGCAGATCGTCGAGCAGCGCGCAGGCAATTTCCTGACCGCGCTGGCGTCCGTGCTGGCGCAGGTAGAAGCCCTCCAGCTCGGTTTCAATGGCGTGCTCAAGACGCGCCAGCGTCAGGCCGGGATAGCGCTTCTGTTCGCTGCAGACGGTCAGCCAGGCGCAGGCCACTGCGCGGCGTGAAAGCGCGGAACGCAGCTCAGTTGAAAGGGTATGTGCGCTCATGGCTCAACCTTCCCGTTCATCCAGCCGTTCTGACAGCGGTTTACCACTCCGTCCAGCTGCTCGGTGATGAGGAAAATCAGCGAGTTCAGCTGCGCCTGCTGTGAAGTCGGTGGCTGCTCGTGACACTCCTGAAGCAGGGTCATGTCGCTTATAAAGCGCCCGGCGTTGCGCAGGTGTTCAAGGCGTAACAGGTCGGCGTGGGAAATGGTGGCGTGAGTCATGCGCACACCTCCCGGACCGGCAGGCGGGCGGCAAGTGACAGCACGTAATCGCGGGCCAGTGGCAGGCGTGCGGCGCGTTCGTCAGTGGCAACGGTGCGGAGCATGTGGATACGCTGCTGACGCTCTGTACGGCGCACGGCGGCAAAGACGAAAACAAACTGAGGGTATGGGGAATTAAGGACCGCAGCCATAGGGGCAAACTCCTTTGTTAGCTTTCTACAGCTACCACCAGAGTTCCTACGCTCAAGGGTGGCAGCCCGGACGGGGGTAGGAATACCGGCAACAAAGGAAACCGGCCAGCCCGGAGGCTGCCCCGCCCGGGCCACCATTACGCAGACGGCACAGCGGAAACAGAACCGCTGCCCGAAAAATGGGTGCACATGGGCACAGACACAAAAAAAGACGCATGGCGCGTCTGGTGTCGCCTTTGTTTCGCTCGGGTTCCTACGCCCGGCTGCCGATTTTGCGACAGCAGAAAGACTGTACCAGGGAATGGTCCCGGCGCGCAAGCCGGGGAACAAAGGAAAATGCAGCATGACGGAAAATCTCAACAGTTGGTGAAGATCATGCTGCAAATTCCTGATCGCGTGCGGCGATGCGTGCATTCATCCAGGCGCTGATTTCGCTCGCAAGCCACGCGACGTTCTTGCCGCCAAGCGACACCTGCACCGGAAAAGCACTGCGGCTGATGAGGTCGTAAATGGTTGAGCGGGACAGGCCGCAGACGTGGATCACTTCCGGCAGGCGCATAAAGCGTTCCTGAACCGGGAATGATACCGGCATGGCAGGGGCCGCCGGGGCGGATGAATGCGCGTTTAAAGTCGTGTGCATGAGCTACCTCTTAGGTGTCCGTGAAGCGCCGCACAGGTGTGTACGGCATCGGGTAGCTCTTTATTTTGCGAATATTTTTGCCGGTGACAACAACAGAAATCTGTCTGACCGGACGCAAAAAAACCACACAAAAAATGCGTGTACGTGAATAGTACCAGACTGCACCAAAAAGTACTGATAAGGTTTTATCCAATAATTTTAGATCCAATATAAGGAAGCCTTTAAAACCAATCGTTCTAAAGAATTAATAAGGCCAAAAACCTGCTGATGAACGATGGTGAACAGAGGGTGAAGGATTACTTTTTCACTCTTCACCTATTAACTTACTGTATTTACTATTTTTTTCTCTCTGGTGAAGAATAGTGAAGGATTTATATAAAACTGAAAGCTGATAACAGGCTTTAGTGAGACCTTTTCCTGGCTCGCCAGAAGTAATGCTTTTGTCTGGTCCGTCATACAACGCCCTTCGGTAGAAGCCGCTGTGTCAGACCCGGCACAATTGACTTACTGAAACCAGCCGACAGGAAACGAGATGGCCCTGAAATGTCCCGAATGTGGTCAGGTAGCCCACACCCGCACCAGCGCTTATGAAGCGCCCTCCGTAAAGCGTACCTGGTACCAGTGCCAGAACCTCGACTGCTCCTGCACCTTCACCGCGCTGGAGAGCGTCGAGAAAATCATCATGAAGCCCCATAGGCCCGCATTAGTAGAGCCGGAACGGCAGAATGATGTGCCGGTTCGCCAGCCGCAGACGCTGGGCCGCTATGGTTCAGCCAGCGCCCGCAAAGACCGCCACGCACAGCCCTGACAGAGAGGAAAAACAGCATGACACAGCAGCAGATGACCGACGAACAGATTCATGCCGCCGGTAACCGTATCGGCACAGCGCAGGCCAGAGCACAGCGTCCACTCAAGGAAGCCGGATGGCTCCTGCGATTACCCGAGGCCGACGTTATCAGCCACACCACCGAACTGGTAAAGGGGCTGTCCTCTGACTGGCGTTTACGTATTGAAGACCTCAACACAAAGATGCTGGCCTGGCTGGAGGCAAGACAGGCCGAAAACGCCGCCACTGAAAATCTCAATGAGCTGCGCCAGCGTAAGGCTGAAATGGAGCAGGCAAGCCGGGACAACCGGGCACGCTTCCGTGAACTGCTGGGACAGAATGGCGGCAACGTCACGCCGGAAATGAAGACGCTGCGCGCGGAGTATCTGGAGCAGCAGGAAACGGCATCAGACCTTGCCAGGCTGATTGCCGAAAAGGAAAAGCAGCTGCCGGTGGTGGCAGACGTGACGGGGCGCAAGGCAAATGCTTATGTGTTCTGTCATGAGGGCATCACGGATGAGCGTATTGATACGCTTATTGATGACTTCTTTATCATTCACGGCGCAGAGCTGAGCAGCCTGCTAAGGATGAAATACAGCCAGTTTGAACGGAATGGCTCAACGCATGCACCGGGCGTTATCGAAGGCGCGAACGATGCCGACACGCTGTACCGCGTATATGTCCAGAACCTGATTAAGCGATGGACGAGCGTAAATCAGCCGCTGATGTTCAGGGATGACGTGCTGAGCGTCAGCGGTGCGCATCCTTTCCGGGGAGCCAGAACCGACCGCCACAAGCGTAAACTTTTCTGAGCCTCAGACACAGGAACTCACCGAAGCCCGGCCCGTGCCGGGCTTTTTTACGTCTGCTGCGTGAGTGCATGTCTATGCTGCATGAAAACGCATGAGTCTCTGGCACCCCGGAACGGCAGGAAAGGCCAGCAGCGGCCCGGCTCAGAGCTAATCATGCAGGTGCATGAAAACCGCTGCATAAAGCGGGCAGGCGTGGCGGGGCTACGAGAGCGCGCAACCATAGAATGGTGTAAACACAATCGAAAGAACTGATTGATGATTTTGTTGAGGTAAACTGGGATATCTTTCAGGTACGGCTATGAGTGTTATTTTACCTACCGCTGACAAGTAGCTGATCAACTTTGCATTTGGTGGAAAAAAATGAATCCTACACTTATATTAAAACCATAATAGCTAACTCAAACATGAATTGAATAAAGATGGTCAACCAAGTATGAGATGACTAATTTGTAAGGTTGATGTCATAAAGCTATTAACAACAAAGGAGCGTTGTATGAATGCTAGCGATATACAAGAGTTATGCAGCATAGCCAGAAAACTGGTTTCTAATGGCGAATTTGATGAGGCGTATAGTCTTACGTTACAAATTTATAATTCGCTCGATGAAGAAATCTATGGGATTAATTATTACATTCTTCTTTACAATGTCGCTGCAAACCTTGTTGATATAGGAGGTATGCAACCAAATAAAGATGCCTCAATTCTTGGTTGCGATATGATGGATAAGTATTTTGATTCTTTCTTAGAAGTTATTGATGAGTCAATGCTTTATTATAATCTCGCGAATGCAAAATCTAACTTAGTGGATTTGAATAATGTCTTCGAACAAACTTTTACTACCATTGAAGATATGGTGGAAATTAAGAATTTATACTGGAAAGCTTTTAAATCAATGGATGATGACAATTCAACATATAGCAAAGAGTTAAAAGTTAATCTGGCGAACTCACTTAAGCGGCAATATAGAATTGTAGAGTCCATATCATATTATGATGCTGTGATTTTATCGGAGGAAGACATTCCACAGGCGTGGGTTAACCGTTCGGAAGCCTTGATGCAATTGCTACAAATGTCAGGTTCTCATACAATTAAGCTTATAAGAGAAATTAGGCTTGGATATTTAAAAGCAATTAATTCAGAAAACGTCCCTCCGCCTTGGAAGCCTTACTATCTATTTCGAGTTGATAAGCTTACTCAAGATATAAGTGATATGTCTGACAAACCTTTTTCAGAAAAAGAAGATGACCTTGATGAAAAACAAACATGGGAAGAGTATTACAAACTAAACGATTATCAAAAGTTTGTATTGGACAATCACTTAGTTCTTTCTGAACATGGCCTATATTGCCCTTGTTTAGGCGGAGCAAAAGATAATTTAACCATATTACCAACACACAATGGCGTGTCTGGTGATTTCATAATTCCAATGGAGATGGTTCTAAATAGGTTAAAATCTGAATACTCACTAGCAAGACGATCATTTTTTGAATATAAAACTATGGCAGATATTGATGACGCAATGTGTTACTCGGAATTACATAATGGCGAAGTGCTGAGTTTAGGTGTTGAGAAGCTTAGAAATGCGTTCCGTATATGTTTTGGTATTTTAGATAAAATAGCAATTGCGATATGTGAGTTATACGATGTATACCCAGCAAATAAGATAGTGTATTTTGAGAATTTTTGGCAGTTAAATAAGGATTCTAGAAGGGAAAGGTTTGAGGAGGTTAAAACGCCAGCAATTTTGGCTTTGTATAGTCTTGCTACAGATTTAAATGATAGAAAAAATGGGGAGTTATCTTTCTATAAAGATTGGAGGAATGATTTAGAGCATAATATAGTTGTTGTTCATGAGGGGAGTGAGTTGATAGATCCCTACAACTCGTATATGTATTTGAAAAAAATTAGATTGATATCTGAATCTGATTTTAATCGTCACTTTAAAGTTTTATTGCAAATAGTAAGGTCTGCTATTTTCTTTTTTACATTTATGGTAAGGGATGAGGGGAGAAAAAGAAGTGAAGGGGAGCTATTAATGCCAAACACTTTAGATTGGAGATTGTAATTCTAAAGCGCTGTCGATAATTACAGCGCGGCTTCTTTATTTATTGACTTCTAAGCCCCACCAAGCCATTAGATCAACTCTTTGAGAAAGATATGTAGAACGATTGTATGCTTTCCTGACTTCATTTCTATCTGAATGCGCTAAAGCTGCTTCAATAACATCAGGGTTAAATCCGGCTTCATTGAGCGCAGTGCTTGCTATAGACCTTAACCCATGAGCAACGAGCTTTCCACCATATCCGATTCTTTTAAGCGCAGCATTAGCAGTCTGGCTATTCATTGGCTGCTTAGGGTCATTTCTACTAGGAAAAACATATTCTCGATGGAGACTGATAGGCTTCATAACTTCAAGAATTTCTAGAGCTTGATTTGACAGAGGAACTAAGTGTTCTCGTTTAGCTTTCATACGCTCAGCTGGAATTATCCAAATTTTTGCATCAAGATCGATCTCCTTCCAACGAGTACCTGAAGCTTCGGATGGCCTCACGAGCGTCAAGAGTTGCCATTCAATTAGGCAGCGAGTTGATACTGATAAATTCGACATGGCTAATGATTTCATCAGCCTTGGTAACTCTTCTGGCCGCAGCGTTGGCATATTCTGCTTTTTAGGCTTCTCGAAAGCCATACCAATGCCTGATGCTGGGTTAGCGTCAATCAATCCTATGTTAACTGCATAAATCATTATTTCATTAATCCGCTGAACCAAACGGCGCACAGTTTCAAGTGCTCCGCGTGCTTTAATGGGTTCTAACGCTTCTACTAGTGTTCTTGCTTTAATCTTCTGAACAGTAATATTTCCTACAGACGGAAAAACATCTTTCTCCAATGATCTCCAAATGTCTTTGGCATAATCGGCAGTGACACTTTTGCTTTTGAGCTGGAACCAGTTAGCGGCCACTGTTGAGAAAATACTATCTAGTTCAATTTGTTGCTGTTCCTCCGCAACTTCTGCTTGTACCTGTGGATCAATGCCATTGGCTAACAAAGCTAGATATTCAGCTCTAAGTCCTCTTGCGTTAGCAAGAGAAAGCGCAGGAAAAGCACCTAAGCCAATCATCGTTCGTTGCTTCGTGTTTGGGCGTTGATAACGAAAACGCCACAGTTTCTTCCCGCTAGTTTTCACTATCAGGAATAGTCCATCGCCATCGTGCAATGTCAGATCTTTCTCTGTTGCTTTAGCACGCAGCACTTCTGTATTGGTCAGCGGGCGCGTAGTCCTTGCCATGCCTGTGTTTCCTGCCTGAATTGGTATACGTTATTGGCATACATTCTACCGTATACCAATTCGTATACCAATTATCACCGGATTTAGCCGGATTTGCTCGGACTATCACAGACACAAAAAAGCCCGCAGGGCTTGTGCCGTGCGGGCTTTCAGGATTTCACCGGACGTATCCGGATCATTGTGTGGTGGAGCTGGCGGGAGTTGAACCCGCGTCCGAAATTACTACACCGTCGGCACTACATGCTTAGTCAGTTTTTACATTCGCCGGTCAGCTGCGAACAGACACGCCACTGACAGACTAGCCTGATTGGATTTAACGCTTCAACCCCAGGCAGGGCATCCACGCGATCTCTTTTGGGTTTGACCTCTCTTGATCCCCGTCTTAAGAGCGGAAGCTAGGGAGAGAGGGCTCAGAGCAGGTTATTAAGCTGCTAAAGCGTAGTTTTCGTCGTTTGCGACTATTTTTTTGCGGCTTTTTACGAGGCAAACCGCCCCTCGGCATGCTCCTAAGGCTTCACAATCCCGTCGAATCCAGAATCAGCCCCAGAACTTCAAATATTAGCAATTAAACAGCATAAAATCCAGTGCTTAGCGCGCTGAATTCTTCATGATACGGGCTTTGTCTAATTTCCATTCACGATCTTTGATGTCGTCGCGCTTGTCGTGCTCTTTCTTACCGCGTGCCACACCAATCTTCAGTTTGCACCAGGCGTTCTTCCAGTAAAGCGACAGCGCCACGAGGGTGTAACCTTCGCGGTTAACGCGCCCATAGAGGGAGTCGAGTTCGCGTTGCTTCAGCAGGAGCTTACGGTTACGGGTCGGGTCACAGACCACATGGCTGGACGCAACCGCTAAGGGTTGAAAGGTTGAACCGAACAGGAACGCTTCGCCATCGCGCAGCAGAATATAGCTGTCGCTGATGTTGGCTTTACCGGCACGAAGTGATTTAACTTCCCATCCCTGTAACGATAATCCCGCTTCATACTCCTCTTCGATGAAGTATTCGTGGCGGGCGCGTTTGTTCATGGCAACAGTGGCCGAACCGGGTTTGTGTGCTTTTTTCTTTGTCATAATGAGGCGTATTTTACATCACTTAGTCGGTTATCGCATCCCCAGTCCAGCGGGGCAGCAGGAAACGGGATATTCTAGCACACCCTTTACCAGGGACATTTTTGTTTGATCGCTGAAAATGCTATTATTCAGCGGTTTCTTGATGAACAGGAACCATTATGGCTCAGATTAGTCGTTCGGCACTGGTCCCGTTTAGTGCCGGGCAGATGTACAAACTTGTAAATGATGTGGATGCCTATCCGCAATTCCTGCCGGGTTGCACCGGAAGCCGCGTGCTGGATGCGTCAGAGAATCAGATGACGGCGTCTGTGGATGTCTCGAAAGCGGGTATCAGCAAAACCTTTACCACCCGTAACACCCTGACGGATAACCAGAGCATCCATATGCAGCTGGTTGACGGCCCGTTCCGTAAGCTGACCGGCGGATGGAAGTTCGTCTCGCTGGGCGATGATGCCTGCAAAGTCGAATTAAGCCTGGAGTTTGAATTCACCAATATGCTGGTAGAGATGGCCTTTGGACGCATCTTCAAAGAGCTTGCCAACAGCATGGTGCAGGCTTTCACCCAGCGCGCCAAAGAGGTCTACAGTGCCTGATATCGCCGTTGAGGTGGTCTATGCGTTGCCTGAAAAGCAGTATCAGCTCTACGTCAAAGTGGAGCAGGGCAGCACGGTAGAACAGGCCATCGTAAAATCAGGATTACTGGAGCTGCGTCGCGAAATTGACCTCGCCAGCAACAAGGTCGGCGTCTACAGTCGGCCGGTGAAGCTGGATGATGAGGTGAATGAGGGCGATCGTATCGAAGTTTATCGCCCGCTGATTGCCGATCCTAAAGAGCTTCGTCGCCAGCGTGCAGAGCGGGCTGCGGTGAGCAAAAAATAAGTTCTGTCTGGCTTTGCAGATAACGGACATAAAAAAAGGCGCTCGGTGCGCCTTTTTGCTGCCTGTTTTTCAGACTCTCTGCCGCGTGATTAATCGCTGTTCTGAGAGAGATTTGGCTTATTGTCGATGTTGGTCAGCACACCGTTGCCATCAAAGGTCAGCGTCAGCGTCTGCTGTTTGACGCGCTCATGACCGGGTTCCTGACGGAAGATGTAATACCAGACGTTGCTGCCAAACGGGTCTTTCATCATCGGCGTGCCGAGGGTGTAAGCCACCTGCTGCTGTGTCATACCGGTATGGATCTTGGCCACATCGTTGGCAACCAGATAGTTGCCCTGGTTGATATCAGGACGGTAGACCACGCGCTCTAAAGTGGAACATCCGGCGGTCATCATCAACATTACCACTGCCGCGGCAGTCAGCGTTTTACAGCGCATCTATACATTCCTTTTCCGGGGCCAAACGCCTCAACAGGCGATTTTATTGCCATCAAAATCTGAACTCTGCCTGCGGCAGGCTTTATTACTCTGGCGACATAAGTGCCGATGATAATAAACCTTTTCGCTGTTGGAAACCTCTGCAGAGCAAGCATATGACCCCGTCAGGTTAAAAAAGTGCGCTGCTAGGCGGCTAAAAGTTCTTTTGCATTCGCCAGGGTGTTGCGGGTGACCTCGCTGCCGCCCAGCAGTCGTGCCAGTTCCTGCAGGCGCGCCCGCTTGTCCAGCGGCTGCATGTGGGTTTCAGTCATTGCGCCGTCGGTCTCTTTGCTCACAAAGAAGTGCTGATGACCGCAACCGGCCACCTGCGGCAGGTGCGTGACACACATAACCTGCGTCGATTCACCCAGCTGACGCAGCAGTTTACCTACGACGGCGGCGGTCGGGCCGCTGATACCGACATCAACCTCATCAAAAATCATTGCTGGCGTTTCCATTTTCTTCGCGGTGATCACCTGAATCGCCAGCGCGATACGTGACAGCTCACCGCCTGACGCCACTTTACCCAGCGGCTGCAGCGGCTGACCAGGGTTAGTAGTGACCTGGAAGTCGACGCGGCTTGCGCCGTCAGCCGTCAGCTGATCCGGGTTAAAAGTCAGGGCGATTTTAAACTGGCCGTGCGGCATCGAGAGCAGATGCATGCTCTGGGTAATCAGCTGCTGCAGCTCGTCTGCAAAGTGGCTGCGCTGCTGATGAAGCTCTTCGGCGCTCTTAAGAGCCGCCTGATAGTGCTCACCGACCAGCGATTGCAGGCTCTCCTGATCGCTTTCGTGCTGTGACAGCAGCTCCGCTTCATCCAGCAGCTGCCGATGCAGTTCAGGCAGCGCTTCTGGCGTGACGTGATGCTTACGCGCCAGGGCAATCTGGCGTGAAATACGTTTTTCCAGTTCGTACAGGCGATTAGGGTCCAGATCGAGGCTGTCACAGTAGTGACGCAGCTCATCGCTCGCTTCGCTCAGCTGGATAGCTGCCTCTTCCAGCAGGTTATGCACGCCGTTCAGCTTCTCATCCAGCGAGGTCAGCTCAGAAATCAGCTCACGGGCGCTGTAGAGCAGGCTGTTGAGATTGGTGTCATCACTGTCGGAGAGCATCTGCAGCGCCTGCTGGCTGGTTGACAGCAGCTGGCCGCTGTTTGCCAGACGCTTGTATTCTTCGTCGATCTGCTCATATTCACCCGGCTGCGGGGCAAAGTCGTTCAGCTCTTTGAGCTGATACTGCAACAGTTCGCGACGCGCTTCGCGCTCCTGCGCCTGCTGCTGATGCAGCGCCAGGGTACGGCAGCTCTGATGCCAGGTCTGATAGCTGGCACGCATGCGCTGCAGCAGATCATCATGACCGGCATAGGCATCCAGCAGATGTTTCTGGTGATCGGGTTTAAGCAGAAGCTGATGGGCATGCTGACCGTGGATCTGAATCAGCAGCTGACCAAGGTCGCGCAGCTGAGAGAGCGGGACCGCGGTGCCGTTGATAAAGCCGCGCGAACGGCCATCGGCGCTGATCACCCGGCGCAGCAGACACTCGTTGCCATCATCCAGCTGATTATCCAGCAGCCAGCGCTGGGCTGAAGGGGAGGCCTTAAGCTGGAAGCGGGCACACAGGTCAGCCCGGCTGGCTCCCTGACGCACCATGTCGGCGTCAGCACGACCGCCAAGACATAATCCCAGCGCATCAATCGCGATGGACTTACCGGCACCGGTCTCACCCGTGATGGCTGTCATGCCGCGGTGGAAATCAATGTCGAGCTCACGAACGATAGCGAAATTACTGATGGTCAGTTGGGCCAGCATAGGTTCACCTGTACGAATAAACACATATGGTTTTTCATACAGTATAAACTGGTTTTTTATCCAGTAAAGAGGCTGTACCCCTTTTCAGAACAATTTTTTTGACCAGCCCAGCTTAGAGCTCAGCGTGTTGAAATAGCTGTAGTTTTTAGGGTGAATCAGGTTGAGGTGATGATTGCTGCGCCGGATCAGGACATCCTCGCCCTCCTGTATCGGCAGGGCGATCTGACTGTCGCAGCTGATTTCCAGGTCGCTGCGGCGGGACGAAAAGCGCAGGCGGATGGTGCTGCTGCTGTTGATGACCAGCGGCCGCGCCGAGAGCGTATGCGGGAACATCGGCACCAGCACGATCGCTTCCAGCGACGGTGTCAGAATCGGGCCACCCGCAGAGAGCGAGTATGCGGTCGAGCCGGTAGGGGTGGAGATAATCAGTCCGTCAGAGCGCTGCGAAAAGGCGAACACCTCATCGATATAAACCTCAAATTCGATCATGTGTGCGACTTTGCCGGGATGGAGTACCACCTCGTTGATGGCGGTGCCGATGCGCGGCGAACAGGCCGATTTGCACACCTGCGCTTCCAGCAGAAAGCGGCTCTCGACAAAATAGTTGCCCTGCAGCACCTCATCCAGCTGCTGCTGCGCATTGTCGGGGTCGAGGTCGGTAAGGAAGCCGAGGTTACCGCGGTTTATTCCAATCACTTTAATGTCGTAACGGGCCAGCACGCGCGCGGCACCCAGCATGTTGCCATCACCGCCTACTACCACCGCTAAATCGGCCTGCTGACCAATCTCCGCCAGCGTGCCGGTCTGCACATCGTGAAGCGACAGCTCCTGCGCAATCTGTTGCTCGACGATCACTTGATAACCTTTGGCTGTCAGCCAGCGCCAGAGCATCTCATGCGTGGTTAGCGCGGTGGGATGGCGTGGATGACCCACAATACCAATGCAGTTAAAGTGTTTGTTCATCTGGTCGGTGTTCCTTATAAGCCAAAACGGCAAGGCAATGTGACAGGTTCCCTTGAAACCGCTATTTCAATCCCCATAATAAGCCAACCAGCGAAATGAATGTGCAAAACGCGGAGAAATTCATGAGTAGTAAAGAACAGAACACCCCAAACGAGCAAGTCTCAGACGAAATTCAGCAGGATCAGCAGCAACCTCAGGAAGCGGAGACAGCGGCAGAGGTGGATCCGCGTGATGAGCGTATCGCTCAGCTCGAAGCTGAATTAGCGCAGTCGCAGACCGGCGTGCGTGATGCTCAGCTGCGTGCGCAGGCTGAAGTCGAAAACATTCGTCGTCGTGCGGAAATGGACGTTGAGAAGGCGCACAAATTTGCGCTGGAGAAATTTGCCAACGAACTGCTGCCGGTTATCGACAGCCTTGAGCGCGCGCTGGAAGTGGCGAACAAAGAAGATTCACAGCTGGCGCCTATGATCGAAGGGGTTGAACTGACTCTGAAAGGTCTGCTGGGTGCCGTGCGTAAATTCGGTGTTGAAGTGGTCGGCGAAACCGGCGTGCCGTTTAACCCCGAAGTGCATCAGGCGATGTCGATGATGGAGTCTGAAGAGTTCGAGCCTAACCATGTCATGCTGGTGATGCAGCGTGGTTATACGCTGAATGGTCGCCTGCTGCGTCCGGCGATGGTTGCCGTTGCCAAAGCTAAAGGCTGATTCAGCACCGGAATCCCGCTACACGGCCGCGCACTGACGCGGCCGTGTGCATTCTGGCGTCAGTCCGGTAATACCGGCGTCCAGTCCACCGGTTTTTTACCGGCCGCGCTGAGCAGTTCGTTGGTTTTTGAGAAATGGTGGCTGCCAAAAAAGCCGCGATGCGCAGAGAGCGGCGAAGGGTGCGGCGCCTGCAACACATGATGGCGCTGGCGATCGATGATGCTGCCTTTCTTCTGGGCATGCGATCCCCATAGCAGAAAAATGACCCCTTCACGATGCTGATTGATTGCTGCAATCACATTATCGGTAAACGTCTCCCAGCCGAATCGCGCATGAGAGTGCGCTTTGCCCGCTTCGACCGTTAAAACGGTGTTCAGCAGCATCACACCCTGTTTCGCCCAGCTCTCCAGGAAGCCGTGACTGGGTTTCTCAAAGCCCGGAATATCCTGCTGCAACTCTTTATAGATATTTTGCAGGGATGGCGGCACCTGTACGCCTGGCAGCACAGAGAAGGCCAGGCCATGTGCCTGGTGAGGGCCATGATAGGGGTCCTGGCCGAGGATGACGACATTGACGTCGCCCAGTTCCGTCAGGCGAAAGGCATTAAAGACATCTTTCTGCGGCGGATAGACGGTGACCCCCGCAGCGCGTTCATCGGCGACCAGCTTCATCGTCTCGACAAAATAGGGTTTCTGTTTCTCTTCAGCCAGCACGTCGTGCCAGGTCAGCTTTTCAGCCATGTTCAACTCCCTTTCCGTTAGTGCCGTAAGCTTAGCCGTTCCTGCCGCCCAGCTGAAGGTAAAATAAATTTGAAAAATACAAATAAAGTTAAGAAGCAATGCATTTTCAGATCAACGGGTTAGCCTGAATGGCCACGGAGCGCCGGGTGAAGATTGATGCAGGTCAAGGCCGGTCGAAAGGATGGGTGGTATACCGGAGCCTTAAATTTGATTTATTCACCT
Organism: Pantoea sp. M_10; assembly: GCF_008631515.1. NCBI lineage: Bacteria > Pseudomonadati > Pseudomonadota > Gammaproteobacteria > Enterobacterales > Erwiniaceae > Pantoea > Pantoea sp. M_10. The sequence goes on from NZ_VWUL01000002.1 coordinate 63,498, forward strand.
ATTATTCGGGAGATGCAAAGATGATCACAGGAATCCAGATCACTCAATCCAACCATGCCAACCTGCTGAACTCCTTCTGGCTGCTGGACGAAGAGAAAGCTCAGGCGCGTTGCCTCTGTGCCGCCGGGGGTTATGAAGAAGACCAGGTTGTGGCTATCAGCGAGCTGGGCGAATTTGCTTATCGTGAAGTTCCGGTAGAAATCAAACCGCAGGTGCGTGTTGAAGGCGGTCAGCATCTGAACGTCAACGTGCTGCGTCGTGAAACGCTGGAAGATGCGGTGAAGCACCCGGAAAACTACCCGCAATTGACCATCCGCGTGTCGGGTTATGCCGTGCGCTTCAACTCACTGACTCCTGAACAGCAGCGTGACGTGATTGCCCGTACTTTTACCGAAAGTCTTTAAGTGGCCTGAGTGATCGGACGCTGAAAATAAACGCAAAGCGCACACAGCAGATTTTATCATCCTTATCAGCAAGATAGAGAGTCATGTGCAGCGAGCCGGTCAGTGAGGATCGCCAGCAACGCGATCAGGCAGGTAAAATGGTGTGAAAAGGCTGTTAACAGCTGTCAGCTAAAAAAAATCGCCTCATCAGAGGCGATTTTTTTGTTTAAGCGCTGTTTTATTCCGCATTCTCGTTAGCGGCCGCGCTGCCGCTTGCCTTACGGCGTTTGCCGATATTTTTGGCGTCACGATGGCGTTTTTTCACGCGGGGTTTTTCAGTTTCGCTCGCTTTCTTCTCTGCGCGCTTAGCCAGCACCTTTTTCGACGGTTTGCCGGTGGTTTTCGCACTTGGAGCGCGGGTCACCGGACGCAGCTCGTCAATGACGCGCGCTTTAATCGGCTCATTAACGTAGCGGGTGATTTTACCCAGCAGGACATAATCGTGCGCTTCGACCAGCGAGATGGCGATGCCTTTACGACCGGCGCGGCCGGTACGGCCAATACGGTGCAGATAGGTATCGGCGGTGCGCGTCATGTCATAGTTGAAGACGTGGCTGACATCTTCAACGTCGATGCCACGCGCCGCAACGTCGGTGGCAACCAGCACGTTCACCCGTCCTTCACTCAGACGTTTGATCGCTTCGTTACGCTTCGCCTGCACCATTTCGCCTTCCAGATAGCTGGTGCGAATCCCCGCTTCGTGCAGCCAGCTCACCAGCTCATGCAGACGCTCACGCTTACGCACGAACACGATGCTGCGCGTCACTTCCGGCTGCTTCAGCAGATGAATCAGTAGTTTGGTTTTGTGCTCAAGATCGTCAGCGCGGTAGTACCACTGCTGGATCTTTTTGCGCTCGCGACGGCTCGGATCCGCTTCCAGCTCAACCGGATCGTTCAGCAGACGTTCGGCGAAATCGCGGATGTTGTCGCCTTCCAGCGTGGCGGAGAAGAGCAGGGTCTGTTTGCGCCAGCGCGTTTCAGCCGCGATGGTTTCGATATCCTGGGCGAAGCCCATATCCAGCATACGGTCCGCTTCATCCAGCACCAGCGTTTCCACAGCGCGGCAGTCGAAGTTCTCTTCTTTAATATACTGCAGCAGGCGGCCGGTGGTCGCGACCACGATATCCTGGTTTTCGCTGAACACTTCGGCGTGGTTCATGTAGGCCACGCCGCCCGTGATGGTCGCGATATCCAGATGGGTATGTTTCGCCAGTTCACGCGCGTGTTCGGCGACCTGCATCGCCAGTTCGCGAGTCGGGGTCACAATCAGGATGCGTGGCGGGCCAGATTTCTTGCGCGGAAAATCAAGCAGGTGCTGCAGCGCCGGTAACAGATAGGCGGCGGTTTTCCCGGTCCCGGTAGGTGCCGAACCCAGAACGTCGCGGCCCTCCAGCGCGGGCGGAATTGCAGCAGCCTGAATCACTGTTGGACGCGTGAAGCCTTTTTCCTGCAACGCTTGTAGCAGGCTTTCGTCGAGTTCGAGTTCGGAAAATGTGGTTACTGTCATGGTCTACCTCAGTTTGGGGCGCTGATTATAGACAGATCAGACTGAATCTTCATCTGTTAATCCGTTTCCGCTGCGCCTGGGGTTGTCTGCCGCGTGAATTCCCTCTGTTGCCACGTTACACTCATGCGCTGCCGGACGGCAGGAAAAAACGATGGTAGTGAACAATGATGCAGGATAAGCCGCGTGAACGGCCACAGTTAAACAAGAACGGTTTTACCTTTAAACAATTTTTTGTCGCACACGATCGCTGTGCGATGAAAGTAGGAACCGATGCCATTCTGCTCGGGGCCTGGGCACCGGTGGCCGGGGTCAGGCGCATTCTGGATATCGGCAGCGGCAGCGGGCTGATTGCCCTGATGCTGGCGCAGCGTACACCGTCGCAGGTGCTGGTCGATGCGGTTGAATTAGAGCCAGAGGCCGCGCAGCAGGCGCAGGAGAATGTGCAGCAGTCGCCGTGGCCTGAACGAATCCGGGTGCATCAGCACGACATCGCCTCCTGGGCAGAGGAGTCCACAGCACGCTATTCCCTCATCGTCAGCAATCCCCCTTACTTTGCGCCTGGCGTGGCCTGTTCTACGCCAGCGCGGGACAGCGCCCGTGCCACAGCCTCGCTCGACCATCAGACGTTACTGCGCAGCGCGGCGTTACTGATTGAGGAGGAGGGGATGTTCTGCGTGGTGCTGCCTGCCGCCATCGGCCAGGATTTTATCGCGCTGGCAGAGGCGGATGGCTGGCATCTGCGTTCGCGCCTGGATGTGGCGGAGTATGCCCATCGTCCGCCGCACCGGGTTGTGCTGGGCTTTTCGCCGCAGCCTGGCGAAACCCTGCTGGAGCGGCTCGCTATCCGCGCAGCAGACACCCACTATTCGGATGAGTGGTGCAGCCTGACGCGGGCGTTCTATCTCTTTATGTAGCCGGGCGGCGTCAGAATTGTCGGTAGCGCCTCAGGCAGCAGGTTCGGGTAGTCGCGAATGTAGTGCAGGCCGCGACTCTCTTTTCGCTCCAGCGCACAGCGCACCATCAGATCCGCCACCTGAACCAGATTCCGCAGCTCAAGGAGATGATTGGAGAGGCGGAAGTGACGGTAATACTCATCGATCTCCTGCTGAAGCAGGGTGATGCGGCGCAAAGCCCGCTCCAGTCGTCGGGTCGTACGCACAATGCCGACATAATCCCACATGAAGAGCCGCAGCTCATGCCAGTTGTGCTGGATGACGACGCGCTCATCGGCATCATCGACCTGGCTCTCATCCCAGGCGGGCAGGGTGGTCACAGCCTCTATGCCAGGCAGGCTCTGGATCAGCGCTTCGGCGGCTGACCAGCCATAGACCAGGCACTCCAGCAGTGAGTTGGAGGCCATGCGGTTCGCACCGTGCAGGCCGGTGTAGCTCACCTCACCGATGGCATACAGGCCGCTGACGTCACTCTGCCCATGCTGATCCACCATCACGCCGCCACAGGTATAGTGGGCGGCAGGCACGATCGGGATCGGTTCCCGGGTCAGGTCGAAGCCAAAGGTCAGCAGCTTTTCATAGATCATCGGGAAGTGGGCGCGCACAAACTCTTCCGGCTGATGGCTGATATCCAGATACATGCAGTCCACGCCCAGCCGCTTCATCTCATGATCGATGGCACGTGCGACGATATCGCGCGGAGCCAGCTCGGCGCGCTCATCAAAATCGGGCATGAAACGGCTGCCATCGGGACGCACCAGCCAGGCGCCCTCTCCGCGCAGGGCTTCAGTCAGCAGGAAGTTCTGCGCCTGGGGATGAAACAGGCAGGTGGGATGAAACTGATTAAATTCAAGGTTGGCGACCCGGCAGCCCGCACGCCAGGCCATCGCGATCCCGTCACCGGAGGCGACGTCAGGATTCGTGGTGTACTGATACACTTTGGCTGCGCCGCCGGTCGCCAGCACCACCGCCCGCGCCTGACAGGTTTCCACCTGCTCGCGGTTACGGTTCCAGATCCAGGCACCCACCACCCGGCGCGGGCCAGGCAGGCCGATTTTATCGGAGAGAATCAGATCGACCGCGTTGGTGCGTTCCAGAATGCGGATATTGGGGTGGCTGAGCGCCTGGCTTACCAGCGTGGTTTCAACCGCATGACCGGTGGCATCGGCACTGTGCAGAATACGGCGATGGCTGTGTCCGCCTTCGCGCGTCAGGTGATAGCGCATCTCGCCTGAGGCCTGCGGATCGAGATCAAAGGCAACGCCATTGTCGATCAGCCACTGCACGCAGTGCCGGGCATTGCTGGCGATAAACGAGACCGCCTCCCGGTCGCACAGTCCGGCGCCGGCAATCAGCGTATCTTCTATATGCGCTTCAATACTGTCGGTCTCATCGAACACCGCTGCAATGCCGCCCTGAGCATAAAGCGTAGAGCCCTCATTGACCTGCGCTTTGCTGAGCACCGTGACCTGATACTGTTTCGCCAGGCGCAGCGCTAAAGAGAGGCCCGCCGCACCGCTGCCCACAATCAATACATCACACTGATAATCCGGATTCGCATTTGTCATGGTGTTTAATTTACTAAACAAAGATTGCCCTGAGCATAAGCCCTGAGCCGGTCGCTGTGAAGTATTTTAAACAAAAGTTCGCAGATTCACGGTGTGAATTCAGAAAAATCACCGATAATCATTAAGTTATAAACAGTACAATTTGAGCTCTGTTTTCTATACCAAACTTATTGTCGGCGGAGGATTTAATGATGAAAAAGCTGTTGTCATAGGTTACTCTGCCTGCGATTTGCGCTCCTTACACTGAACGAAAACGAACAACCTGTGTAATCAATTCCGGAGCGGCAAATATCAGGTCGGGAAGTGAACTTCGCACCACATCACAACTCTAAGCGCATGCTTGCTCAGAACCAATGAGATGTGCTGGCAGTTACTTTATGCGTAAGAAAAGTTTGGGGAGACATTACCTCGGATGAGCGAGCAGTTAACGGATCAGGTTCTTGTCGAGCGGGTTCAGAAGGGAGATCAAAAAGCTTTCAACTTACTGGTGATTCGTTACCAGCACAAAGTGGCGAGCCTGGTTTCACGCTATGTACCTTCAGGTGATGTGCCTGATGTCGTACAGGAATCATTTATCAAAGCGTATCGCGCACTGGATTCATTCCGTGGCGATAGCGCCTTTTATACCTGGCTGTACCGCATTGCGGTCAATACAGCGAAAAATTACCTGGTTGCTCAGGGGCGTCGTCCGCCATCCAGCGATGTGGATGCGATTGACGCAGAAAATTTCGAAAGTGCGGGTGCATTAAAAGAAATTTCGAACCCTGAGAACTTAATGTTGTCTGACGAATTGAAACAAATTGTCTTTCGTACCATCGAGGCGCTACCCGAGGACTTGCGTATGGCAATCACCCTCAGGGAACTGGACGGCCTGAGCTATGAAGAGATCGCCGTCATTATGGATTGCCCGGTAGGCACTGTTCGATCACGTATCTTTCGTGCGCGAGAGGCTATTGATAACAAAGTTCAACCGCTTATCCAACGTCAGTGATAACGGCTACTGGAAGGGTACATAGGCATGCAGAAAGAAAAACTTTCCGCTTTAATGGATGGTGAGACCTTAGATAACGAGCTGTTTTCAGCCTTATCGAAGGACGCAGAACTGCAGAAAAGCTGGGCAAGCTATCACCTCATCCGCGATACCATGCGCGGTGACGTGAGTGAGCACCTGCATTTCGATATCTCTGCGCGCGTCGCTGCTGCTATCGAAAAAGAACCGCTGCGTTCTGTCACAACGCTGATCCCTGAAGCTCAGCCAGAACCTTCCCGCTGGGAAAAAATGCCGTTCTGGAAAAAAGCGCGTCCGTGGGCAGCACAGCTGACGCAGGTGGGTGTGGCGGCCTGTGTGTCACTGGCCGTCATCGTGGGTGTTCAGCATTACAATCAGCCTGAGGGTAGCGCGACTCAGACCTCTGACTCGCCGGTGTTCAATACGCTGCCGATGATGGGTAAAGCGTCGCCGGTCAGCCTGGGCGTGCCGTCTGATGCGTTTGACACCAACAGCGCTAATCAGCAGGTTCAGGATCAGCGCCGTCGCGTCAATGCGATGCTGCAGGATTATGAACTGCAGCGTCGTCTGCACGCTGATCAGCTGCAATTCGAAACCGATGCCCCTAAACAGGCACAGGTGGATGTTCCCGGAAACCAATCTTTAGGACAGCAGCAGCAGTAATGAAGCCGCATTGGTATGCTGTTAGCCTGCTGGCAGGCAGCCTGTTGTGGTCATCTGTCGCCCCGGCGCAAACTTCGGCGTCCGGGGCGCTATTGCAGCAGATGGAACAGGCAAGCCAGAACCTCAACTACGAATTCGCCTATATCAACGTCTCCCGCATCGGCATCGAATCGCTGCGCTATCGACATGCTGTGATCGATAACCGGATATTCGCTCAGCTGCTGCAGATGGACGGGCCGCGTCGGGAAGTAATCCAGCGCGGTAACGATATCAGTTACTTCGAACCTGGCCTCGATCCCTTTTCGCTTCCCGGCAATCATATCATTGACGCCCTGCCGTCTGTGATTTTTGCTGACTTCAGCAAGCTGGCCAGCGCCTACGATTTTATTACCGTGGGACGCTCGCGCATTGCCGATCAGATGTGTGATGTACTGCGTATCGTTTCACGGGATGGCACCCGCTACAGCTATGTGGTCTGGCTGGATGTCGACACCAAACTGCCGCTGCGCATTGACCTGCTTGACCGTGATGGTGAAACGCTGGAGCAGTTCCGCGTGATCAGTTTTGCGGTGGATGAGGGGGTGCGTAACCTGATGCAGGGGCTGGAGAAAGCCAATCTGCCGCCGTCGCTGTCGGTGCCGAAAGGGGATGCGGTCACGCTCACCTGGCAGCCAGGCTGGATCCCTGCCGGGATGTCACTGGTGTCGCAGAATCGCCGTTCGCTGCCGGCGCTGAACAAAAATATGGAATCGAAGCTCTACAGCGACGGCCTGTTCAGTTTTGCGATCAACGTGACGCCGGCGGATAAAACCAGCCTTACCCAGACATTGCGCACTGGGCGTCGTACGGTTCAGACTGTTGTGCGCAATAATTACGAGATTGCGGTGATTGGCGAGATACCGCCTTCAACCGCTAAACGTATTGCGGACAGCATCGACCTGGGATCACAGAAATGATGAGAGAATGGGCCACCGTGGTGGCATGGCAGGATGGCATCGCCACGCTGCACACTGAAGCAAAAACTTCCTGCAACAGCTGCCAGGCGCGCAAAGGCTGTGGCAGTCATATGCTGAATAAACTCGGCCCGAAAAATGCTCACGTGATGCAGATCGCCAGCAGGGAGCCACTGCAGCCGGGGCAGCGGATCGAATTGGGCATCAGAGAGAGCAGCCTGCTGGGTTCGGCGCTGCTGGTCTACATGACGCCGCTGCTGGGCCTCTTTCTGGTGGCGGGTCTGTTTCAGTCGCTGTTCAGCAGCGATCTGGCGGCAGCCTGCGGTGCGCTGCTGGGCGGCGTTGGCGGCTTTATTATCGCCAAAGGCGTTTCACTGAAATTTGGCGATCGCGAAGCCTTTCAGCCGGTGATCCTCAACATCGCGTTACCTCCCGATGCGCTGCGTGTCGAAAGCGAAGCGTAACGCACGTCCAGGCCGCGCACTCCGCGGCCTTTGTCCGTTCTGCCCTGCGCAGATATCTGTTTCGCTTCCACCTCGTTCCATTCTTTTATGCGCGGCGTTAACAGTGTAATATGCGTCGTCATTAATGAGGCTGACAGGATTGTGGGTAAAGAGCGATCTTCCTGAATGTGTCTGTGCTCAGGTTTTCAACTGAATTTTAAGCGAAGATATCCCTATAAATGAAGCACATAAGAAATTTCTCCATCATCGCTCATATCGACCATGGTAAATCCACGCTCTCTGACCGCCTTATTCAGATCTGCGGTGGCCTCACAGACCGTGAAATGGCTGCGCAGGTTCTTGACTCTATGGATCTGGAGCGTGAGCGTGGCATTACCATCAAAGCACAGAGCGTCACACTCGACTACCATGCGAAAGACGGCGAAACTTACCAGCTCAATTTCATCGACACCCCGGGCCACGTAGACTTCTCCTATGAAGTGTCCCGCTCACTGGCTGCCTGTGAAGGGGCACTGCTGGTGGTGGATGCCGGTCAGGGTGTTGAAGCGCAGACACTGGCGAACTGCTACACCGCGATTGAGATGGATCTGGAAGTAGTGCCGGTTCTGAATAAAATCGACCTGCCGGCTGCCGACCCTGAGCGCGCGGCGCAGGAGATTGAAGATATCGTCGGCATTGATGCCGCCGATGCGGTGCGCTGTTCTGCCAAAACCGGCGTTGGCGTGCCTGACGTGCTGGAACGTTTAGTGCGCGATATTCCGCCGCCGGAAGGCGATCCGGAAGCGCCACTGCAGGCACTGATTATCGACTCCTGGTTTGATAACTACCTGGGCGTGGTTTCACTGGTGCGTGTGAAAAACGGCACCATGCGCAAAGGCGACAAGATTAAAGTCCTGAGCACCGGCCAGACCTACAACGCGGACCGTCTGGGTATCTTTACCCCGAAACAGGTCGACCGTACCGAACTGAACTGCGGTGAAGTGGGCTGGCTGGTCTGCGCCATCAAAGATATCCTCGGCGCGCCGGTGGGCGATACCCTGACCACCGCCCGCAACCCGGCTGACAAAGCGCTGCCTGGCTTCAAAAAAGTGAAGCCGCAGGTTTACGCCGGTCTGTTCCCAATCAGCTCCGATGACTATGAAGCCTTCCGTGATGCGCTCGGCAAGCTCAGCCTGAACGACGCCTCGCTGTTCTATGAGCCAGAAAGCTCAACGGCGCTGGGCTTTGGTTTCCGCTGTGGCTTCCTGGGTCTGCTGCACATGGAGATCATTCAGGAGCGTCTGGAGCGTGAATACGATCTCGACCTGATCACCACCGCGCCGACGGTTGTGTATGAAGTCGTGACCACAAGCGGTGATACGGTCTATGTCGACAGCCCCTCTAAGCTGCCGCCACTGAACAACATTGAAGAGCTGCGTGAACCGATTGCGGAATGTCACATGCTGCTGCCGCAGGAGTATCTGGGCAACGTCATTACGCTCTGTATTGAGAAGCGTGGCGTGCAGACCAACATGGTTTACCACGGCAACCAGGTCGCGCTGACCTACGAAATTCCGATGGCAGAAGTGGTGCTCGACTTCTTCGACCGTCTGAAGTCGACCTCGCGCGGTTATGCCTCGCTGGATTACAACTTTAAGCGTTTCCAGACCTCTGACATGGTGCGCGTTGACGTTCTGATTAACTCTGAGCGTGTGGATGCGCTGGCGCTAATCACGCACCGCGATAACGCCCCTTATCGCGGCCGTGAACTGGTTGAGAAGATGAAAGATCTCATTCCGCGTCAGCAGTTTGATATTGCGATTCAGGCCGCCATTGGTAACCACATCATCGCACGTTCAACGGTTAAACAGCTGCGTAAAAACGTTCTCGCCAAATGTTATGGCGGTGACGTCAGCCGTAAGAAGAAACTGTTGCAGAAGCAGAAAGATGGTAAGAAGCGAATGAAGCAGGTTGGCAACGTTGAGCTGCCACAGGAAGCGTTCCTCGCCATTCTGCATGTCGGTAAGGACAGCAAATAAGGATTTCCAATGGCTAATATGTTCGCCCTGGTTCTGGCGATAGCGACGCTGATTACTGGCATCGTCTGGGTAATTGATCGTTTCAAATGGGCGCCGGAGCGCCGTGCAAAGCAGGCCGCGGCGCAGGCGCAGACCGGCAATGCACTCGACAGCAAAACGCTGGCGAAGGTCTCTTCACAGCCTGGCTGGGTGGAGACCACCGCCTCTGTTTTCCCGGTGCTGGCCGTGGTGTTCATCGTGCGTTCGTTTATCTACGAACCGTTCCAGATCCCGTCTGGCTCGATGATGCCAACCCTGCTGATCGGTGACTTTATCCTGGTGGAGAAGTTTGCCTACGGGATTAAAGACCCGATCACCCAGACCACGCTGATCCCAACCGGTCAGCCGAAGCGCGGCGATATCGCGGTCTTTAAATACCCGAAAGATCCGAGCCTGGATTACATTAAGCGCGTGATCGGCCTGCCGGGCGATAAAGTCATCTATGATCCTTACAGTAAGACGCTGACGGTGAAACCGGCCTGCGATGAGGGCAAAGCCTGTGACTCTGCGCTGCCGGTGACCTACACCAGCGTTGAGCCAAGCAAGTTTATCCAGACCTTCAGCGGCTTTGATGGCAACGAAACCGGTAACGGTTTTTATCAGGTGCCGCAGGGCGATACCCTGCGCGGCGGACTGCGCCTGGGCACCCGCAAAGAGACCATCGGAAACGTAACGCATGACATTCTGCTGGTAAACGAAGCGCAGAGTCAGGCAGGCATGTATTATCAGCAGCCGGGCCAGCCGCAGGCGACCTGGGTGGTGCCGAAAGGGCAATACTTCATGATGGGCGACAACCGTGATAACAGCGCCGACAGCCGCTACTGGGGCTTTGTCCCGGAGCGTAACCTGGTCGGTAAAGCGGTCGCTATCTGGATGAGCTTTGAGAAACAGGAAGGCCAGTGGCCAACCGGCGTACGATTCAGTCGTATCGGCGGTATTCACTGATAAAATTGTCTGATTAACAGGCAAAACGGGTGGCCTCCTTTGGGAGGCCACTGCACACCAAACGGAACGTGCTGGAAAGCCAGCCCCGTTTGGTATGCAGAGTCACAGACGCAACAAAGAACTGGAATCGCATGAACCCCATCCTGATTAATAAGCTTCAGCGCAAACTGGGCTACACTTTTACTCATTCGGAACTGTTACAGCAGGCCCTGACACACCGCAGCGCCAGCAGTAAGCACAACGAACGCCTGGAATTTCTTGGCGATTCTATTCTTAGCTATGTGATTGCGAATGCCCTTTATCATCGCTTCCCGCGGGTTGATGAAGGTGACATGAGCCGCATGCGCGCCACGCTGGTGCGCGGCAATACGCTGGCTGAAATGGCGCGCGAATTTGACCTCGGTGAATGCCTGCGCTTAGGGCCGGGCGAGCTGAAAAGCGGCGGCTTCCGCCGCGAATCGATTCTGGCCGATACGGTCGAAGCGCTGATTGGCGGCATCTTCCTCGACAGCAGTATCGAACGGGTAGAGCAGCTGATCCTCGACTGGTACCGGACGCGCCTTGACGAGATCAGTCCGGGCGATAAACAGAAAGATCCCAAAACCCGCCTGCAGGAGTATCTGCAGGGACGACACCTGCCGCTGCCCAGCTATCTGGTGGTGCAGGTGCGTGGCGAAGCCCACGACCAGGAATTCACCATTCACTGTCAGGTGAGTGGCATGGCCGAGCCGGTTGTCGGCGTCGGCTCCAGCCGTCGTAAAGCTGAGCAGGCTGCCGCTGAGCAGGCGCTGATCAAGCTGGGCCTCGAATAGCACTCCGGCATACCGGCGTCTGTGGACGCCGGATGCGCCAAGACACATTGCACTCTTTCGGCGCCGCAACAGGCGCTGAATAACTCAGGATTCGAATGAGCGAAAACGTTACCTATTGCGGCTTTGTCGCGATTGTTGGCCGACCTAACGTCGGTAAATCCACCTTACTGAACCAGCTGCTGGGGCAGAAGGTGTCGATCACCTCGCGTAAGCCGCAAACCACGCGCCACCGCATCATGGGCATTCACACCGAGGGCGAATATCAGGCGATCTACGTCGATACCCCCGGTCTGCACATGGAAGAGAAGCGCGCGATTAACCGTCTGATGAACCGCGCCGCCAGCAGCTCTATTGGCGACGTGGAGCTGGTGATCTTCGTGGTGGAAGGCACCCGCTGGACGCCAGACGATGAGATGGTATTAGGCAAACTGCGTGACGGCAAAGTGCCGGTCGTCCTGGCGATCAACAAGGTCGATAATATCCAGGACAAGAGCGTGCTGCTGCCGCATCTGCAGTTCCTGAGCCAGCAGATGAACTTCCTCGACATCGTGCCGATCTCTGCGGAAAGCGGCAAAAACGTCGATACCATTGCGGCGATCACCCGCAAGCATCTGCCGCAGGCCGATCATCACTTCCCGGAAGATTACATCACTGACCGCTCACAGCGCTTTATGGCGTCTGAAATCATCCGTGAAAAACTGATGCGCTTCCTGGGGGCTGAACTGCCTTATTCCGTCACGGTGGAGATTGAACGCTTCGTGAGCAACGAGCGGGGCGGTTACGACATTAACGGTCTGATTCTGGTCGAGCGCGAAGGGCAGAAGAAGATGGTGATTGGCAACAAAGGGGCCAAAATCAAAACCATCGGCACCGAAGCGCGCAGGGATATGGAAGAGATGTTCGAAGCGAAAGTGCATCTCGAACTGTGGGTGAAAGTGAAATCCGGCTGGGCAGATGACGAACGTGCTCTGCGCAGCCTGGGTTATACAGACGATCTCTGATCTGATGGAAGGCTGGCAACGCGCTTTTGTGCTGCATAGTCGCCCCTTCAGCGAAACCAGCCTGCTGCTCGACCTGTTCAGTGAAAATGAAGGGCGGGTGCGGGTTCTGGCCAAGGGCGCACGTTCCCGGCGCTCACAGCTGAAGGGCGCGTTACAGCCTTTTACCCCCCTGCTGGTTCGCTGGAGCGGGCGGGGTGAAGTCAAAACCCTGCGCAACGCCGAAGCGGTGTCGCTGGCACTGCCGCTCAGCGGCATCACCCTCTACTGCGGTCTCTATGTGAATGAGCTGGTCTCTCGCGTGCTGCAGCAGGAATCGCCTTTCCAGGAACTCTTCTTCGACTACCTTCACTGTCTGCAGGCGCTAGCCTCAACGCACGGCAAGCCCGAACCGGCCCTGCGCCGTTTTGAGCTGGCGCTGCTTGGTCACCTGGGCTATGGCGTCGATTTCCTGCACTGCGCAGGCAGCGGCGAGCCGATCACGGATAACATGACCTACAGCTACCGCGAAGAGCGTGGCTTTATCGCCAGCCTGGTGCTCAATCAGCGCAGCTTTACCGGCCGGGAACTGCGTGCCCTCTATGAACGCGACTTTCCCGATGCGGAGAGCCTGCGCGCCGCGAAGCGTTTTACCCGCATTGCCCTGAAGCCCTATCTGGGCGGTAAACCGCTGAAGAGTCAGGAGCTGTTCCGTCAGTTTATCCCGAAGAAGAAGCCCGAACAGACAGATGAATAGCGCTGGTCGTACCGCCTGCTGAGATGGGCGCGGTACACTCAACACCCCGATGGAAAAGAAGTGAGGATAGTCATGGCTGAGTTGCTGTTAGGCGTCAATATCGATCACATTGCCACGGTGCGAAACGCCCGTGGGACAAATTATCCCGATCCGGTGCAGGCGGCGTTTATTGCTGAGCAGGCGGGCGCAGATGGCATCACGGTGCATCTGCGGGAAGATCGCCGCCACATCACTGACCGCGACGTGCGTATTCTGCGCGACACCATCCAGACCCGTATGAATCTGGAGATGGCGGTGACCGATGAGATGATCGGTATCGCCTGCGATATTCAGCCCCATTTCTGCTGCCTGGTGCCGGAAAAGCGTCAGGAAGTCACCACTGAAGGCGGCCTGGATGTGGCAGGGCAGCAGGAGAAGATCACTGCGGCGGTACGACTGCTGAGTGATGCGGGCATTCTGGTGTCGCTGTTTATTGATGCCGACCACCGCCAGATCGAAGCTGCCGTTGCCAGCGGTGCGCCCTATATCGAAATTCACACCGGTGCCTACGCCGAAGCACCGGAAGGGCTGGCGCGCGAGGCGGAACTGGCCCGCATCCGCCACGCCGTGACCTTTGCTGCCAGCTTGGGGCTGAAGGTGAATGCCGGTCACGGCCTGACCTACCACAACGTCCTGCCCATTGCGGCACTGCCGGAGATGCATGAGCTGAATATTGGCCATGCGATTATCGGTCGTGCGGTGATGAGTGGCCTGCCGGAAGCGGTCAGAGAGATGAAACAGCTGCTGCGTGAAGTCCGTCGCTGATGGCTATTCTGGGACTGGGCACGGACATCGTTGAGATTGAACGCATTGCCGGGGTGATTGAGCGCTCCGGCGATCGTCTGGCGCGTCGGGTGCTGAGTGAAGCCGAATGGCAGCAGTATCAGGCCCATCAGCAGCCGGTGCGTTTTCTCGCCAAGCGATTTGCGGTGAAAGAGGCGGCGGCCAAGGCCTTTGGCACCGGCATTCGCGGCGGCCTGGCGTTTAATCAGTTTGAAGTTTACAACGATGCGCTGGGAAAACCAGGATTACGCTTCTTCCAGCACGCGGCGGAAGTGGCACAGCAGCTGGGCGTCAGCCGGGTACACGTGACGCTGGCAGATGAACGTCACTACGCCTGCGCCACGGTGATTATCGAAAACTAGCCGTGCAGCAGCACAAACTTCTCCCACAGCGCATCGCGTGATTCGGTGTGCTGTGGGTTAACGATGATGGTGTTATCGATAGGGCAGACCTGCTGACAGGTTGGCGCCTCGTAGTGGCCGACACATTCGGTGCAGCGGCTGACATCTATCTCATAGATCGCCTCGCCCAGTGAGATCGCCTGATTCGGGCACTCCGGTTCGCACATATCGCAGTTAATGCATCTGGACGTAATCAATAACGCCATGTTTCCCACCTGATAACAACAGAAAAAGCGCGGGTATTATACGCGCTCCTGCTGATCAGACCAGCTTTTTCACCAGCGCCTCGCTGTGGCGAATGTGGCTGGAGGCGCGCTCCGGATCGTTCTGCACCAGCGCCATAAACAGCAGATCGGTCAGGGCCAGCTGGGCCGTCGTCGAGGAGATCGCCGCGCTGCGGGTACTCTGCTCTTCCGCCACCGTATAGAGGCAGTAACTGGCGCTCTGCTGCAGCGTATTCGGGGTAAAGCCGGTAAAGGCGACCACATCCGCACCCACCTCAGCGGCCTCCTGCGCGGCCAGATTGATCTCGCGCCGTTCACCGGTATAGGAGATGGCGAGCAGCACATCGCCCGGCCCCATTGCCTGGACGCTGGCCAGCAGGGCGTGCATATCCTGCTCCGCCACGGCATTGATCCCGATCTTCATCAGCTTCCAGGAGAAGTCTTTTGCCACCAGACCTGACGCCCCAATCCCCACCAGCAGAATACGCCGGGCATTCTTCAGCAGCTGCAGCACATCATTGAGCTTCTCTTCGCTGTTGATATCCAGCGTGGCCCGGATCGCCGACAGCTTTTCGGTCAGCAGTTTTTCACCCACCATTTTGAGCGGGTCGTCGCTGAGAATATGGTTATGCACCGTGATGGCATCCTTGTCCGCCAGTGACTCGCTCAGCGCCAGCTTCAGCGCCGGAAATCCTTTGTATCCCAGCTTCTGCGCAAACTTCACCACGCTCGACTGGCTGACGCCGGACTCCTCCGCCAGCTTCTGCGAGCTGAGATGACGCGCCCTGTCAGGTTGCGACAGTAAAAAATCGGCCAGCCGACGCTCGTTCAGTGCCAGACGTGGATAAAGCTGGCGAATGCGCAGCAGTGAACTCATGCCCAATCCTCATCATTCAGGGGATAATCGGAGAAGAATAAACTATTCATCAGGCATTGTAGTCATCGGAATTAAAAATGACACTCATCGCCGTTACGCCTGATGATGGCTACACTACTCTTTATGATTCCGGAACCAGACCCGAAGGAGAGTTGTTTGACCAGGGGAACACAACGTCGCATCGTATTTTTCGACCTGGATGGCACTTTGCACCAGCAGGACATGTTCGGCACCTTTATGCGCTATCTGCTGCGCCGGCGACCGCTTAATCTGTTGCTGGTGGTGCCCCTCCTGCCGGTGGTGGGGATCGGCCTGCTGTTTAAAGGCCGGGCGGCCCGCTGGCCCATGAGCCTGCTGCTCTGGTCGATTACCTTCGGCCGTTCAGAGCAGACATTGCTGCGTCTTGAGGCGGAGTTTGCCCGGTGGTTTCGCCAGCGGGTTACCGCCTTTCCGGTGGTGCAGCAGCGCCTGACCGACTACCTCGGCAGTGATGACGCCGATGTCTGGCTTATCACCGGATCGCCTCAGTCGCTGGTGGAGCAGGTCTACTATGACTCCGCCTTTCTGCCGCGCGTGAAGCTGATTGCCAGTCAGATGCGGCGCGGCTGGGGGGGACGGGTGCTGGCCATGCGCTGCCTCGGCCATGAGAAAGTCGCCCAGCTCGAAGAGAAAATCGGCACGCCGTTGCAGCTCTACAGCGGCTACAGCGACAGCAAACAGGATAACCCGCTGCTGTTTTTCTGCCAGCATCGCTGGCGCGTGACACCGGCAGGTGAGCTGCAACAGCTGGAATAAGTTTCGGCACCCGTTATAATGCGCCGCTTTTCTGTCGCCCGGAGTGGTCTGCATGAAACAACAAGATGAATACTGGATGCGCCATGCGCTCAGCCTGGCACGCCGGGCCTGGGAGCAGGGCGAAGTGCCGGTGGGGGCGGTGCTGGTGCAGAATGACCGGGTGATCGGCGAAGGCTGGAACCGGCCCATCGGCCAGCACGATCCCACCGCCCATGCGGAGATCATGGCTCTGCGTCAGGGCGGCAAGGTGCTGGAAAATTACCGTCTGCTGGAAACCACCCTCTATGTGACGCTGGAACCCTGCGTGATGTGCGCCGGGGCGATGGTGCACAGCCGGATTACCCGGCTGGTCTATGGCGCGCACGATCTGAAAAGCGGGGCGGCGGGTTCGCTGCTGGATGTGCTGGGTCACCCTGGTATGAACCATCAGGTTGAGTTAGCGAGCGGCGTGCTGGCGGAAGAGTGTGCTGCGATGCTGAGCGACTTCTTTCGTATGCGTCGCGAAGAGAAAAAAGCGTTGCGTCAGGCGCAACGCCAGAGTTAGTTCATGGCGATCTTCGGCTCCACCGCCGGATAGCCTTTGGCCAGTTCGGCCTCGGCGGCTGCCTCCGCCGCCTGGCGTGCCAGGCGCTTCTCCTGCTCCTGCAGATAGCCCACCAGACTGATCTGATACTTGCGGATGTTCTCCACATAGTTATAGGCCTCATGCCCGCGCGCATAGCCGTAGGTCGTCTGGGCGTAGTAGCGTTTCTGGCTCAGCATCGGTAACCGCAGCTTCACATCTGCCCAGCTGTCCGGATTGCCACCCTGACGGGCCGTGAGTTTCCGCACATCCAGCATATGGGCGTAGCCCATGTTGTAGGCGGCCAGCGCAAACCAGATGCGCTCATCTTCCGGGATGGTCTGTGGCACTTTCGACATCATATCCTGCAGATACTGACTGCCACCGCGAATGCTCTGTTCAGGGTCGGTGCGGTCGCCCACATCCAGGCTCTCTGCGGTATTGCGCGTCAGCATCATCATGCCGCGCACGCCGGTAGGAGAGGTGGCCTGAGGATTCCAGTGTGACTCCTGATAGGAGATCGCCGCCAGCAGCCGCCAGTCAATGCTGGTGGCGTACTTCTCAAACAGCGGCTTGATGTCGGGCAGCGTGTTGTCGATTGCGCGCAGGAAGGTGCGGGTATCGACATAATCGAAGGTGCCGACGTGGCCGAGATACTTCTCCTCCAGTCGCGCCATCGCGCCTTCTTCACCCATGCCATTAAAGAAGTCGAGCATCGCGGCATTCAGGCTGTCATCGTCGCTGTGCCGCACATACCAGGTGACCGGCTCCTCATCAGTCACGTCGAACGCCACCGCCAGCTGCGGGTAGATACGCTGCAGCAGGGCGATGGTGACGGAGTCACCAATGGTGTAGTCGAGCTTGCCGTCTGCCACCGCTTCCAGCAGGGCTTTCGGGCTCTGGTCGGTGGAGATGGCCCAGTCCAGGTCGGGGAACTGATTGGAACGGGCACTCTTCAGCGTGGAGAGGTAAGCCGATCCGGACGCGACCGTTAACCGCCCCTTTAAGTCACCGAGGTTTTTGGGGCGAGGCTTATCCACGCGGTAGACCAGCTGCTGCGATACGTTGTAGTAACCCGGCCCGGTCTGATAACGGGTCAGGCGTTCGCTGTTGTAATTCAGGCCAGCAGCCAGCAAATCGGCTTTGCCATCATCCAGGTCATCGAACAGATCGCTCAGGTTAGGGCGCACCGTGACCTTGAGCTTGACGCCCAGATAATCAGCAAAACGTTTTGCCAGCTCATAATCCATACCGGCCGGAGATTGATTGACGGTGTAGTAAGTCAGGGGGGAATTGATGGTGCTGACGCGCAGCACTCCCCGTGATTTAATCTGTGAAATCGCATCCTGCCCACCCCCATACCAGGGAATGGATGGCCACAGCGCTAACGCTAACAGCACGGCAACCAGACCGATAAACAGATAATTAAATTTTAGGCGTTTCAAATAGTTATCTCTCGCTGGCTCTAAGGCCTCTGTCTTTTAAAGGCAGTATTTGTCTTCTTTGAACTCCCAGAGCGAGGGGCATTTTGCGCAACAAAATGACGCTGAGCAACTTTTATAGCAGCTTTTGCGCAAATTTCAGGCAAATCCGTGTCGCCAAAAATTGTGCGCAAACGGTTTCGTCGCGAAGGCGCTTTCTCTATAATACGCCCCGTTTTCCCTGTTGCGCCCAATCAAGCGTCGCCCGGCGCCCTGACGAGAGACTTATGTAATGGAAATTCTGCGTGGTTCGCCCGCCCTGTCGGCATTTCGTGTAAACAAACTGCTGACCCGCTTTCAGGACGCTCATCTGCCGGTGAGTGATATTTACGCCGAGTACATCCATTTTGCTGATGTCAGCACGCCGTTAAGCGCAGACGAACAGAGCCGTCTGCAGCGCCTGCTGAAATATGGTCCCTCTCTTGCTGAACATGCCCCGCAGGGCCGTCTGCTGCTGGTGACCCCGCGTCCCGGTACGATTTCGCCCTGGTCATCCAAAGCCACCGACATCGCTCACAACTGCGGCCTGCCGCAGGTTCGCCGCCTCGAACGCGGCCTGGCCTTTTATGTGCAGGCCCCGCAGCTGACCGAAACGCAGTGGCAGGCGCTGAGCACACTGCTGCACGACCGGATGATGGAAACGGTCTTCAGCGATCTGGCGCAGGCTGAGCAATTATTCGCGCACCATACGCCGCAGCCGGTGAAGAGTGTCGATCTGCTGGGTGAGGGCCGTCAGGCGCTGGTTCAGGCGAACACCACGCTGGGTCTGGCGCTGGCGGATGATGAAATCGACTACCTGGTGACGGCCTTTACCGCGCTGGGGCGCAACCCCAACGATATCGAACTCTATATGTTTGCTCAGGCGAACTCTGAGCACTGCCGTCACAAGATCTTTAACGCCGACTGGATTATCGACGGCGAAAAACAGCCAAAGTCGCTGTTTAAGATGATCAAAAACACGATGGAGCAGACGCCGGACTACGTGCTCTCTGCGTATAAAGATAACGCCGCCGTAATGGAAGGTTCCGAAGTGGGCCGCTTCTTCGCTGACGCCGGAGAGAGCGAATACCGCTGGCATCAGGAAGCGGCGCACATCCTGATGAAGGTTGAAACACACAACCACCCGACGGCCATCTCACCGTGGCCAGGCGCAGCCACCGGTTCCGGTGGCGAAATCCGTGATGAAGGCGCAACCGGACGCGGCTCCAAGCCGAAAGCGGGCCTGGTCGGCTTCTCGGTTTCTAACCTGCGCATCCCGGGCTTTGAGCAGCCGTGGGAAGAGGACTTCGGTAAACCGGCTCGCATCGTCAGCGCGCTGGAGATCATGACCGACGGTCCTCTGGGCGGGGCGGCGTTTAACAACGAATTTGGTCGTCCGGCTCTGAATGGCTACTTCCGTACCTACGAAGAGCAGGTCACCAGCCACAACGGCACCGAACTGCGCGGCTATCACAAGCCGATTATGCTGGCAGGCGGCATCGGTAATATCCGTGCCGACCATGTGCAGAAAGGCGAAATCAGCGTCGGTGCCAAACTGGTGGTGCTGGGGGGCCCGGCCATGAATATCGGTCTGGGCGGCGGTGCCGCGTCATCAATGGCCTCGGGCCAGTCTGATGCTGACCTCGACTTCGCCTCCGTTCAGCGCGATAACCCGGAGATGGAGCGCCGTTGCCAGGAAGTGATCGACCGCTGCTGGCAGCTGGGCGATGAGAACCCGATTCTGTTTATCCACGACGTGGGCGCGGGTGGCCTCTCCAATGCGATGCCAGAGCTGGTCAGCGACGGCGGCCGCGGCGGCCGCTTTAATCTGCGTGACATCCTGAGCGATGAGCCGGGCATGAGCCCGCTGGAAGTGTGGTGCAACGAATCACAGGAACGTTATGTGATGGCCGTGGCCCCGGATCAGCTGGCGCAGTTTGAAGCGATCTGCCAGCGCGAACGTGCCCCGTTTGCGGTGATTGGTGAAGCGACCGAAGAGCTGCACCTGAGCCTGGAAGATTCGCATTTCAATAATAAGCCGATCGACATGCCGCTTGACGTTCTGCTCGGTAAAACGCCGAAGATGACGCGGGATGTGGTAACGCAGCAGGCGCAGGGCAACGCGCTGCAGCGTGACGGCATTACCCTGGTTGATGCGGTCAATCGTGTCCTGCATCTGCCGGCCGTGGCGGAAAAAACCTTCCTGATCACCATCGGTGACCGCAGCGTGACCGGCATGGTGGCGCGCGATCAGATGGTCGGCCCGTGGCAGATCCCGGTCGCCAACTGTGCCGTGACCACCGCCAGCCTCGACAGCTATCACGGTGAAGCCTTTGCCCTCGGCGAACGTTCGCCGGTTGCACTGCTTGACTTCGCCGCCTCGGGCCGCCTGGCCGTGGGTGAAGCGCTGACCAACCTGGCGGCAACCCAGATTGGCTCGCTGAAGCGCGTGAAGCTTTCGGCAAACTGGATGTCTGCAGCCGGTCATCCGGGTGAAGATGCCGGTTTATATGCGGCAGTGAAAGCGGTCGGCGAAGAGCTCTGTCCGGCGCTGGGGATCACTATCCCGGTCGGTAAAGATTCGATGTCGATGAAAACCCGCTGGCAGGAAGGCACCGAACAGCGTGAGATGACCTCTCCGCTGTCGCTGGTCATTACCGCGTTTGCCCGGGTCGAAGATGTGCGCCGCACCGTCACGCCGCAGTTGCAGGCCGACCGGGATAACCTGCTGCTGCTGATCGATCTTGGCAATGGGGCAAATACCCTCGGCGCAACCGCGCTGTCTCAGGTCTATCGTCAGCTTGGCGACAAGCCTGCAGACGTGCGCGATGCCACACAGCTGGCGGGCTTCTTTAACGCCATTCAGGCGCTGGTGGCTGAGCAGAAACTGCTGGCCTACCACGATCGTTCAGACGGGGGCCTGCTGGTGACCCTGGCCGAGATGGCCTTTGCCGGTCACTGCGGCATCGACGTTGACATCGCCGCGTTGGGTAACGATGCGCTGGCCGCACTGTTTACCGAAGAGCTGGGCGCCGTGATCCAGATTAACGCCGCCGATCGTGCTGCGGTTGAGCAGATCCTTGCCGATCACGGCCTTGCCGCCTCAACGCATCTGCTGGGCAGCGCGCAACCGGGCGATCGCTTCGTGATCCGTGCCGGTGAGAGTGCCGTCTACAGCGAAAGCCGGACCACGCTGCGGACCTGGTGGGCAGAGACCACCTGGCAGATGCAGCGCCTGCGTGACAACCCGGCGTGTGCCGATCAGGAGCATGAGGCGAAGAAAAACGACAGCGACCCAGGCCTGAACGTTAATCTGACCTTCGATCCGCAGGAAGATGTGGCGGCACCGATGATCGCCACGGGTGCGCGTCCACGGGTCGCCGTGCTGCGTGAGCAGGGGGTCAACTCCCATGTGGAAATGGCTGCGGCTTTCGACCGTGCCGGATTCACCGCCATTGATGTGCACATGAGCGACCTGCTGGCCGGTCGTCGCGGTCTGGAAGAGTTCCAGGCGCTGGTTGCCTGTGGTGGCTTCTCCTACGGTGACGTGCTGGGCGCTGGCGAGGGCTGGGCGAAATCGATTCTGTTCAACCCGCGCGTGCGTGATGAGTTCGAAACCTTCTTCCACCGTCCGCAGACCCTGGCGCTGGGTGTCTGTAACGGATGCCAGATGATGTCGAATCTGCGTGAGCTGATCCCGGGCAGCGATCTCTGGCCGCGCTTTGTGCGTAACCAGTCTGAGCGCTTCGAAGCCCGTTTTAGCCTGGTCGAAGTGGCCGCCAGTCCGTCACTGCTGCTGGACGGCATGGCCGGCTCGCACATGCCTATCGCGGTTTCCCACGGTGAAGGCTTCGTTGAGGTGCGTGATGCGGCGCATCTGGCCGCGCTGGAATCGAAAGGTCTGGTGGCGCTGCGCTTCGTGGATAACTTCGGCAAGGTGACCGAAACCTATCCGGCTAACCCGAACGGCTCGCCAAACGGTATCACGGCCGTGACGAACGAAAGTGGTCGCGTCACCATCATGATGCCGCATCCGGAGCGCGTATTCCGTACCGTCAGCAACTCCTGGCATCCGGCAGAGTGGGGCGAAGACAGCCCGTGGATGCGTATTTTCCGCAACGCACGCAGACAGCTGGGTTAATTTCATCCGCTGCAATAAAGAGGAGGCCTCCGGGCCTCCTCTTTTTTTGCCCCCTGTTGGCAAAAGGCGACAGAGCGGTAAGGACAATGTCGCTTTCTGGAGACATCTATCCTGCTGATTTTATTAGATTGCTGAACAGAGGTGATTTTGTGTCGCTTTCGGACGACACTCCGCCCCTGTCATCATCAGACTTTTCGCACGGGGAGGCGGGCTAAGGCAGGCAATATGCTGAAAAATATAATCATTTATTTTCTGGCACGGAACTTGCTATAATCCTGCAGCTGCTCATTCACCTGTTTATGATTGCCCCGCCTGGCGGAAAAGAGCTCATAAAGCCCGAATGACGCACCAAACGGAGCCTGCCGTCCAACTGACCGATAATCGCTTGCGTTATCAAACACCGGACGTAACGTTGAGTAAGGCTCCACCCATTCTTACACGAGGCATTGCGCGTCGTGTCCACGGCAGGCCACAGAGCCTGCCGTTTTCTTTTCTTCCTCTTTCTTCCGTCAGCAGAGTCCGCTAGCATCCTGTCAGCACTCTTTTAAGGAAGCGGCCGCGTGAAAAAATGGCGTTTATTTCCCCGTTCTCTGCGTCAGCTGGTGCTGATGGCTTTCGTGCTGGTGTTGCTGCCTTTACTGGTGCTGGCCTGGCAGGCGTGGGAAAGTCTCTCTGCGCTAAGCGAGCAGGCCGCTGACACCAACCGTAATACGTTTACCGATGTTCGCCGCAGTGAGGCGATGGCGCGCACGGCGGTGGAGCTGGAGCGAAGTTATCGTCAGTATTGCGTGCTGGACGATGCCTCACTGGCCCGCCTCTATCAGACCCAGCACACCCGCTACAGTCAGATGCTGAGTTCGCACAGCGCCAGCCTGCCGGAACTGCCCGTCTTTCAGACGCTGCAGGCCACCCTGCCGCTGCTGACGCCACTGAAATGTGATAATGGCAATCCGGTGCCGGTTGCCGCAGAGGCGCTGGATCGCTTTTCTGCTACCAACGCGCAGATGGTGCAGGACACGCGTGAAGTGGTGTTTGCGCGCGGCTTACAGCTGCAGCGCGAAATTGCCGATCGTGGCCAGTTTTTCGGCTGGCAGGCGCTGATTCTGTTTATCATCAGCCTCGCGCTGATGACGCTGTTCACCGGCATGATTATCGGACCGGTCAAGCGTATCGAGCGGATGATCAACCGGCTGGGGGAAGGGCGGGAGCTGGGGAACAGCGTGAAGTTTCGTGGCCCGCGCGAGCTGCGGTCGCTGGGACAGCGCATCGTCTGGCTGAGCGAACGGCTGGCCTGGCTGGAAACGCAGCGCCATGAATTTCTGCGCCATATCTCTCACGAACTGAAAACGCCGCTGGCCAGCCTGCGCGAAGGCACGGAACTGCTGGCGGATGAGGTGGCTGGCTCGCTGAATGCCGATCAGAAAGAGGTGGTCGCTATCCTCGATGGCAGCAGTCGCCATCTGCAGCGCCTGATTGAACAGCTGCTTGATTACAACCGCAAACTGGCCGATGGCCCGATTCGGCTGGAGCCGGTCAGCGTGGTGGATGCGGTCGGGTCGGTGGTGAACGCGCATGCACTCTCGGCCCATGCCAGAATGATGCAGACGGTAGTCGATCTCAAAGTCAGCCACTGTCTTGCTGAACCCACGCTTCTGGTGCGGGTCATCGATAACCTTTACTCGAACGCCGTGAACTACGGCAGCGAATCCGGTACCATCTGGCTGCGCAGTCAGCAGCAGGGGGATCGGATCTGGATTGATGTCGCCAACAGCGGCACGCCGATCCCGCCGGAGGAGCAGGCCATGATTTTTGAGCCGTTCTATCAGGGCAGCCAGCAGCGTAAAGGGCCGGTCAAGGGCAGCGGGCTGGGTCTGAGCATTGCCAAAGATTGCCTGCGCCGGATGCAGGGCGACCTGACGCTGGTTGCCTGCGAACAGGCGGATGTCTGTTTTCGAATTGAACTGAACACCACAGCCGGGAACGTCTGACTGATGAAATATTTACCCGCTTTGCTGCTGAGCACGCTGGCGACGCTGCTGCTCAGCGGATGCACCACCGCACCGGCCACCTCCTCTCTGCCGTCTGGTCATCAGGTGGCGGAGCCGGAGGTGACGGTCGCTGACTACCTGGCGACCCGCTGTAACGATCTGTGGCCGATAGAGAAGAGCGCGGCGCTGAGCAATCCCCTCTACTGGATGCGGGCGATTGACTGCGCGGAACGCCTCTCTCCCGCCGAAGCGAGAGCCGAAGCCCACCGCTGGCCGGCAGAGAGCTGGTCGCGCGCGTTCAAGCAGGGCGTGCTGATGGCCAATGGCAACGTGACCCCCGTAGAGCGCCGTGACTATGTGGCAACCCTGGATCGCTACAACAGTGATTTTCCGCCATCCGTGCGCCCGCTGATTCAGCTGTGGCGCAGTAACCAGACCGCGCAGCTTGACCTGAGCGAAGCGCGCACCCGCTATGCGCATCTGCAACAGAGCAGCGACCTTCAGCAGGAGACGCTCCGCCAGCAGATGGTTAAACAGCAGCAGCAGCTCAGCGATACCCAGCATAAGCTGGAGCGGCTGACGGACATTGAGCGTCAGCTCTCCTCGCGCAAAGCCCCGGATGTCTCTGAAAACGGCCACGGCACCGCGCTGCCGCAGGATGAGGAGCAATAATGGTCAGACAAGCGGCAAAACTGCTGCTGGTGGATGACGATCCCAGCCTGCTGAAGCTGCTGGGCATGCGTCTGAGCAGCGAAGGCTATCAGGTCACCACCGCAGCCAGTGGACCAGAGGCGCTGCGCCTGCTGCAGAAAGAGAAGATTGAGCTGGTGATCAGCGATCTGCGCATGGATGAAATGGATGGCCTGGCGCTGTTCGGCGAGATTCAGAAACGCCATACCGGTCTGCCGGTGATTATGCTGACCGCACATGGGTCGATCCCGGATGCGGTTTCCGCTACGCAGCAGGGGGTGTTCAGCTTCCTGACCAAGCCGGTCGATCGCGATGCGCTCTATAAAGCGATTGATGAGGCGCTGGCCCAGCAGGCACCGGTCAGTGATGATCGCTGGCGGGAGGCGATTGTGACCCGCAGCCCGCTGATGTTAAGGCTGCTGGAGCAGGCCCATATGGTGGCGCAGTCGGACGTCAGCGTGCTGATCAACGGACAGAGCGGCACCGGTAAAGAGATGCTGGCGCAGGCGATCCACGCCGCCAGCCCGCGCAACGGCAAGCCGTTTGTCGCCATTAACTGCGGCGCGCTGCCGGAGCAGCTGCTGGAGTCGGAGCTGTTCGGTCACGCCAAAGGTGCCTTTACCGGCGCGGTCAGCGCCCGCGAAGGGCTGTTCAAAACCGCGGGCGGCGGCACGCTTTTCCTGGATGAGATTGGAGACATGCCGCAACCCTTGCAGGTCAAGCTGCTGCGGGTGTTGCAGGAGCGTAAGGTCAGGCCGCTGGGCAGCGATCACGACAGCGAGATCGACGTGCGTATTATCTCCGCCACCCACCGCGATCTGCCGAAGGCGATGGAGAAAAAGGAGTTTCGCGAGGATCTCTTCTATCGTCTCAATGTGGTGAACCTGAAAATTCCGGCGCTGCATGAGCGCACCGAAGATATTCCGCTGCTGGCTAATCATCTGCTGCGTCAGGCTGCGGAACGCCATAAACCGCAGGTGCGCAGTTTTTCAGTCGATGCGATGAAGCGTCTGATGGCCGCCAGCTGGCCTGGCAACGTGCGTCAGCTGGTTAACGTGATTGAGCAGTGCGTGGCGCTGAGTTCATCGCCGGTCATCAGCGATGCGCTGGTGGAGCAGGCGTTAAGCGGTGAAAACAGTGCGCTGCCCACCTTTGCCGAGGCGCGCAATCAGTTTGAGCTGAACTATCTGCGTAAGCTGCTGCAGATGACGAAGGGCAACGTGACCAACGCCGCGCGACTGGCTGGACGCAACCGCACGGAGTTCTATAAGCTGCTCTCCCGTCATGAGCTGGATGCCAGTGATTTCAAAGAGTAGGGCAGGCTGAGACGGGCGAGCGGCAGGTTGCCTGCTGAGGCGCGGATCGTGGCCGGGCACGCTCCCGGCGCTGACAGCGCTTGCGGCAACCTGAAGAATCCCGGATATTAGCGCCCGACAGCGCCAGCAACATTTATACTTGATAAACCCTCTGACCATGGAGGGAGTGAAAAAGGGTCTGACATGAAAAAGATTGATGCGATTATCAAACCATTCAAGCTCGATGATGTTCGTGAAGCCTTAGCGGAAGTGGGCATCACCGGGATGACCGTGAGTGAGGTTAAAGGCTTTGGTCGCCAGAAAGGGCACACCGAGCTGTATCGCGGCGCAGAGTATATGGTCGACTTTTTGCCGAAAGTGAAGATCGAGATGGTGGTGGGCGACGATATCGTTGATACCTGCGTCGAGACCATTATGCGCACGGCGCAGACCGGCAAAATCGGTGACGGTAAAATCTTTGTCTTTGACGTTGCGCGCGTGGTGCGAATCCGTACCGGCGAAGAGGATGAAGAGGCAATCTGATGCCCTGCTGCGCCTTGCGTGTATCCGTTGCTGCCAGCATTACCCTGCATCGTTCAACAGATTAAGCCCGCGCTGCGGGCTTTTTTACGCTTATTACATGCCTTTATGCGGGCCAAAGAGCTCGTAATGAATGCGAGTGTCTGCCACGCCGGCATCCCGCAGCTGCGCCACCACGTGCTCCATAAAAGCCAGCGGACCGCAGAGATAGAAGTGGGTAGCGGGTGAGGCCAGCCGTGCAGAGAGGGCGGTGAGATCCATCACGCCCTGAGCATCATAATGCCCGGCATCCTCAGCTGCAGGCTCGCGATACCAGACCCGGTGGGTGAAAGCGGCCAGCTGTGCGCCTGTCGCGGCCACTTCATTGCGAAACGCATGCTGTCTGCCGTTCTCTGCCGCGTGCAGCCAGCTGACCGGCGCGCGATGATAACCGGCGGCCAGCGCATGCAGCATCGCCAGCATCGGCGTCTGACCCACGCCCGCGGAGATCAGCGCCACCGGCGTAGCAGGGGTGACTTCAAGGAAGAAATCCCCGTGCGGCGCGGTCAGCTGCAGCACATCACCTTCGCAGGCATGCTGATGCAGCCAGCCGGAGACGCTGCCCGCGGCTTCACGTTTCACCGCGATACGGTAATCTCTGCCGTTGCTGAGGTGAGTAAGCGAATACTGACGGATCTGACGATGGTCGAAACAGGCGGGCTGCAGATGAACGGTCAGATACTGACCCGGTTTAAAGGCGGCTACCGGTCCCCCGCCAACCGGCGTCAGGGTAAAGCTTTTGATCACCTCGCTCTGCTGTTCAATCGCGCTGATGCGAAACGCACGGGTGCCGCGCCAGCCACCGCGCTGGTTCTCTGTCGCCTGATAAATCTTCTCCTCACGCTGGATGAACAGATCCGCCAGCACGCCATAGGCCTGTCCCCACGCGGCCAGCGCCTCTTCACCCGGATTCAGCAGCTCGCGCAGCGTTGCCAGCAGATTCTCCCCGACGATAGCGTACTGCGCAGGCTGAATATTCAGGCTGGTGTGCTTCTGCGCAATCTTCTCTACGGCGGGCAGCAGCACGGCCAGATTCTCCAGATTCGCGCCATAGGCGCAGATAGCGTTAAACAGGGCTTCGCGCTGAGCACCGTTGCGCTGATTGTTCATGTTGAAAACGTTTTTCAGCTCAGGGTGGCGGGTCAGCATGCGTTCGTAAAAGTGCGCGGTCAGCTTCGGACCGCAGGCGGCGACGGCAGGGAGGGTCGATTTAACAGCGGCGATTGTCTGTGCATCAATCATATCAGTGACCTCATCTATAAAGTTGCATTTTAAATGCATCTTAATACCGTCTCGCTTCTGCTGTAAACCCGCCGGTCAGTTTTCACCGGCTGCCGGTGGCAACTTTTCCGTGCATCCGGAAAAAAGCGCCTGTTATCAGACGCGGAATCGGCGGGCCGGAGAGGGGAGAAAAGGTGTAAAAAAGCAGTGCCACCCGCCAGCCAATCGTTTGCGTAAAAAGAGGCGGTTCACCCTACCTTCACCTGTTAAAACGGTTTACACTGTTGGCCTTCGCTCCCAGAGGGGGCAAATACCGTCAGAAAGTTAGCTGAGTCAGGAGATCCGGATGTTAAAGCGTGATATGAACATTGCCGATTATGATGCCGAGTTGTGGCAGGCGATGGAGCAGGAGAAAGTGCGTCAGGAAGAGCACATTGAACTGATTGCTTCTGAAAACTACACCAGCCCGCGTGTTATGCAGGCGCAGGGTTCTCAGCTCACCAACAAATACGCTGAAGGCTATCCGGGTAAACGCTACTACGGCGGTTGTGAATACGTTGATATCGTTGAGCAGCTGGCGATCGATCGCGCAAAAGCGCTGTTTGGTGCCGACTACGCTAACGTGCAGCCTCACTCCGGTTCACAGGCAAACTTCGCCGTCTACACCGCGCTGCTGCAGCCGGGCGACACCATCCTTGGGATGAACCTGGCGCACGGTGGACACCTGACTCACGGCTCACCGGTTAACCTCTCCGGCAAACTCTATAACGTGGTTGCTTACGGCATCGATGAAACCGGTAAAATCGACTATGACGAGCTGGCTGAACTGGCGCAGACCCACAAGCCAAAAATGATCGTGGGCGGCTTCTCTGCCTACTCCGGCGTGTGCGACTGGGCAAAAATGCGTGAAATCGCCGACAGCGTCGGTGCCTGGCTGTTCGTCGACATGGCGCACGTTGCCGGTCTGGTCGCGGCTGAGGTCTATCCGAGCCCGGTTCCGCATGCGCACATCGTCACCTCCACCACCCATAAAACCCTGGCGGGTCCGCGTGGCGGCATCATTCTGGCGAAGAACGGCGACGAAGATTTCTACAAAAAGCTGAACTCTGCGGTCTTCCCGGGCGGTCAGGGTGGTCCTCTGATGCACGTTATCGCTGGTAAAGCGGTAGCCTTCAAAGAGGCGATGGAGCCGGAGTTCAAAACCTACCAGCAGCAGGTGGCAAAAAACGCCAAAGCGATGGTAGAGGTGCTGATTGAGCGCGGTTACGACATCGTCTCTGGCGGAACCCATAACCATCTGTTCCTGATCGATCTGGTGAGCAAAAACATGACCGGTAAAGAAGCGGATGCCGCACTGGGCCGTGCCAACATCACCGTGAACAAAAACAGCGTGCCAAACGATCCGAAGAGCCCGTTTGTCACCTCGGGTATCCGTATCGGTACCCCGGCCGTCACGCGTCGTGGCTTTAAAGAAGCAGATGTGCGTGAACTGGCAGGCTGGATCGCGGACGTGCTGGACAACGTCAACGACGAAGCGACCATTGAGCGCACTAAGCAGAAAGTGCTGGAAATCTGCGGTCGTCTGCCGGTCTACGCTTAATCGCTAACCTGTTGTAAGACACCACAAAAAGGATGGCATCTGCCATCCTTTTTTATTGCCTGTCCGGTGGCGCTCTGCCAGAGTAGCGCCCACCTGTGCTGCAAGGCAGCAAACCTGCTGGAGGGAATATGGCAATCGGCTCCGCCAGATGGCTCGGACTGGGCTACTTCACTTACTTCTTCTGTTACGGCATCTACCTGCCATTCTGGGGCGTGTGGCTGAAAGGCACCGGTCTGGATGCAGAAAAAATCGGCCTGCTGCTGGGCTGTGGCATGGTGGCGCGCTTTGTCGGCAGCCTGCTTATCGCGTCTCAGGTCAGAAATCCTGCCCGGCTGATTACGGCGCTGCGCCTGCTGGCCCTGATGACCTGCCTGTTCATCATCGGATTCTGGGTGGGTGAGCAGTGGATGTGGCTGATGGCGGTGATGATTGGCTTCAATCTCTTTTTCTCCCCGCTGGTGCCGCTCAGCGATGCGCTGGCCGCCACCTGGACACGGCAGATTGGTCTGGCTTATGGACCGGTGCGACTGTGGGGATCGCTGGCCTTTGTGCTCAGCTCGGCGTTAACCGGTGTGCTGGTCAGCGCCTGGACCTCCCAGGCGATTCTGCTGCTGCTGTCGCTGGGCGCGGTCAGTATGCTGGCCGGCATGATGCTGACCCCCGTCACGCAGCCACAGGGCGATGAGCGTCAGGGCGCCGCAGGTGGGGGCTGGCAGGCGTGGCGGGCGCTGCTGCGTGAGAACGCCGTCTGGCGGTTCATGCTCTGCGTGACGCTGCTGCAGGGGGCGCACGCCGCCTATTACGGCTTCAGTGCTATCTGGTGGCAGGAGAGCGGCTACTCCGCCTCGACGGTGGGCTATCTCTGGTCGCTGGGCGTGGTGGCGGAAGTCGTGGTCTTTGCCCTGAGCAATCGCCTGTTCCGTCGCTGGAGCGCCCGGGATCTGCTGCTGCTTTCAGGTATCTGCGCGCTAATCCGCTGGAGCCTGATGGGAGCCACCACCGCACTGCCGCTGCTGATTGTGGCGCAGATCCTCCACTGTGGCAGCTTCACCGTCTGTCATCTGGCGGCGATGCGCTTTATTGCGGCGCGGCAGGGAGCCGAAGTGATCCGGCTGCAGTCGCTCTACTCCGCCCTGGCAATGGGCGGCGGGATAGCGGTAATGACCATGATCTGTGGCGTGCTGTTTACCCATCTGCAGGGCCACCTTTTCTGGGTCATGGCGCTGGTGGCGCTGCCCGCCCTGTTCCTTCGTCCCGGCTACGACTCCAGTAAGTAACGAATACGCTGCTGATGGTGTAACGTCAGCGGCAGTTCGGCGTGCACCAGCGGCGGCGAGAAGAGAGGCAGCGAAGTAGGGTAGGGCGAGATGATGATATCGACATCACGCGGTGCGCCCTCCTGCTGAAACTGTCTGATATCCTGATAGGTAATATTGATCGGCAGCAGCGTGATCTCGCGGATCTGCTGCTCCACATCCTGCTCCAGCTGCGTATCATCCCCCGTCAGAATCAGCACCTGCTTCTCCTGCAACGCACTCTCCTGCATCAGCCAGGCACCGAAGATAATGGTCATTAAACTCACCTCTTCCGGCGTAAAAGCGACACTGTAGTGCTGTTCAAACGGCTGTAAGGCCTGCTGGGTGGTGCGCAGCAGACGGGGATAGAGGCGGCTGACATCCAGCGCGACGCTGTTGTCGATACCGATATGGAAGTGGGTGCGCTCCAGCGCCTGGGCCAGATGCGGGTAGAGCTGGTTCAGCAATCCGTCGCGGTCAGCAAAGGTAACACCGGCGCACTGTTCGAAGTCATTGATCAACTGCTGCGTCGCCGTCATTAACTGCTGCTCGGCAGGATGATGAATGGCATGGGTCAGCGGCGTATGGATCTGGCTGAAGAGCAGCGTCCAGAAATCCGCTTCGCTGATCGGCGGGGCCAGGTGGCAGCGTTTGCGCCAGTGGTGGATCACATCCTCGGCGGCCTGCCGCTCTGCCTTATGCAGCAGCCAGTGACGCTGTGCCTCACTGAACAGCACCGGCTGGCGCTCGCATAAGCCATATTTCATAAAAATCTGCAGAAAAAGGCGGTCACGCTCGCTGAAATCCCGCTTCAGGCGCAGGCCGCAGTGCTGGATCAGTGCCTGCAGATTGGTCTCATCCCACAGCGCTTTCTCAATCTTCATCACCTTCAGGCGCTGGCGCAGCGGGGCGGCAAAATGCGCGCAGACAAACTCCTGCGACAGACGCAGACTGCGCCGCAGGTTGTGCAGCAGACAGAGTCGCCGATTCAGCTCTGTGCCATGAAGACGAAAACTGCCGTCCACCATCTGGTGCAATTCCAGCTGGTGATATCGCTGTATCTCATGACCGACATCCGCGATATCCTGTCGGGCAACGGCAGGATCGACGCCATTAAGCTGGCAGACTTTCTCAAGTGTGAGCGCGGATGATGGCAGAAACAGCAGCAATAAAAGGTGGCACTGACGCTGTGAACGGGTGAAGAGTGGTGCCAAAGGGGTAGCAGAACTCATCAATCAGATTTCCAGCAGGCTATTTTGAGCTAAGAATAGTCAACCGCGTCAGCGCCTGTGCGCTTTACGCGGTTTATTTGCCGGAGGTTTAAGGCGGGTCACAAAATTTTGTTACTTATAGATTCTTTTCATCGGGAACGTTACTTTATAACATTATGAAACGCGCACTTTTAACCTTACTGATGGCACTAAGTCCGGCTGTCGTGGCTCACCCTCACAGTTTCATCGACATGAAAACCGCGCTGGTGGCACAGGGTGATACCTTTACCGGTTTAAAGATGACCTGGACCATGGATGAAATCACCTCCGCCGATCTGCTTTATGATGCAGGCGACGCCAGACCGGGCAGCGTAGTGTGGAAAAAGCTGGCGGCGGGCGTGATGGCGAACGTTCTTGGCCAGCACTACTTTTCTGAAGTCTGGCATAACAAACAGCGGGTAAAGTTTTTGAATCTGCCAACGGAATACAATCTGTCACGCAATGGCCACAAGGCGGTGCTCGAATTTATTCTGCCGCTGGCGGAGCCGCCGACGCTGACCGGACAGCACTTTGAGATCCTGACCTTCGATCCCACCTACTTCGTCGATATGTTCTATGACAATCCCGGCGCCTTAACACTGCCGCCTGCACTGCAGGGGCGCTGCCGCTTTACCCTGACGACACCGAAACCCAATGATTCGCTGAAGCAGTATGCGCTGTCGCTGGATAAAGCCGATGCCCCCGCAGAGGAGATGGATCTGGGCCGCCAGTTTGCTCAGACGGTGGGGCTGACATGTCAGTAATGTCCACACCGGGGCGGGGATCGCGGCTCTGGCCACTCTGGCTGATGGCGGCGCTGCTGCTGAGCGGCGGACTGCTGGTCTGGGTCTACTGGTCACAGATTCTGCTGCAGAGCGTCTTGTGGCAGAAGGATCTGCACCGGCAGATGACGCAACTGTTGCAGCAGGTGGCTGAGCAACCCCATCAGGCGGGTCTGTCGCTGGTGATTTTCAGCCTGCTGTATGGCGTGCTGCATGCGCTGGGGCCGGGCCACGGAAAAGTGGTGATCGCCACCTTTCTGGCGACCCATCCTGCCAGAGTGAAAACCAGTATCAGGCTGACGCTGCTCGCCTCACTGTTGCAGGGCTCGGTAGCTATCGGGCTGGTGACGGTGATGCTGATAATTCTGCAAACCTCGTCGCGGCAGCTGCACCTCAGCAGTTTCTGGCTGGAGAAGGGCAGCTATCTGCTGGTGATCGGTCTGGGTGTGCTGATGGGCTATCGGGCGCTGCGTGCCCTGTGGCGGGCTTTGCGTCCCCGGCCTGCGCCACTGTTTCGCGCCTTCCAGCCCCATCATCAGCATGATGCGCAGTGTGGATGCGGACATGCGCACCTGCCGACACCGCAGCAGATGCAGGGAAGTGTCAGCCTGAAAACTCAGCTGCTGGTCGTGGTGTCGATGGGATTACGCCCCTGTTCCGGTGCGATCATGATGCTGCTGTTTGCCAAAGTGATCGGCGTTTATGGCTGGGGCGTGCTCTCGGCTGCGGTGATGGCGCTCGGCACGGCCCTTACCATTTCGGCCATAGGCGTGCTGGTTCAGCAGGCGCGCTCGGTGGCGCAACGGCTGGCGCAGCCCCGCGAAACGGCGGGCAGGGCGCGGCTGCTTATCCCGCTGCTGACCCTGACCGGCAGTCTGATTTTAATCGTCGCGGGTCTCGCCCTGTGGCAATCAGCCCAGCTGACGCTGGGCGGTGGCATCCGGCCTTTCTGAATTAAAAACGCAGCGGGAATAAAATAGCCGCTGCGTTCTTCTCTTCGCTAATCCGCTTTAAATTCACATCTTTATTATTTTCTCACGCCGCTTTAGTGGAGAAGTGACTATTTCCTGTCTACGCTGTTAATACCAAATCGGCACGTCGCCGTCGGGATGATAAAAGATCAAAGCAGCTTTCTTTTTTGCGAGGAGTATATTTCATGGCTGATACCCGTATTAATAATGGTTATACCGAAACGCTGGCGACCGGGCCCGCAGGATTACCCTTAAAGCGTATTTCCTGGAGCGCCGTATTTGCCGGTGTTATCTGCGCGCTTATCGTTCATATCATTCTGACGCTGCTGGGAACGGCGATCGGTGCCACCACCATTGATCCGATGAAAGAACAGAATCCTCTGGATGGCCTTGGTACGGGCGCACTGGTCTGGACGGCGATTGAGATGCTGGTTGCCATTGCGGCAGGTAGCTATGTGGCAGGACGCCTGGCGCAGCGCGAAGGCGCCATGCACGGCTTACTGATGTTTGGCCTTAGCACAATTTTCACTATTTACCTGGCGGTTACGCTGGCTTCCAGTGTATTAGGCGGCGCGATGAATATTGTAGGCTCCGGCTTCCAGGCGCTGGGTAATGGTATTTCCGCAGCGGCACCTTCGGTAACGCAAATGGCAAAAGAGAAGCTGCAGGAAAATAATATTAATCTGGATAACCTGCAGAGCGAACTGGAAACCACGCTGCGTCAGACCGGTAAGCCGGAATTACAGCCAGAGAATTTAAAACAGGATGCGAATAACGAAGCGCAGAATGCAGAGAATCAGGCGAACAATACCGCAAACCATCCGCAGACGGCCGATACCGATCTGGCTAACTGGTTAAAAGGGGTGATGGATCGTCACTCTGATACGCTGCAGGCCGCTGACCGTGATGCGCTGAAAAATATTATCAAGGCGCGTACCGGTAAAAGCGATGAGGAAGTGGATCAGATCGTTGCCAAAACCGAGCAGAGCTATCAGCAGGCCGTTCAGAAGTATCAGGAACTGAAACAGCAGGCTGAGCAGAAAGCGCGTGAAGCCGGCGAAAAAGCGGCCGCTGCTACTGCGAAAGCGAGCTGGTATGCCCTGATTCTGCTGATCATCGAAGCCGTGCTGGCGGGTGTGATGGGCATGGTGGGTCGTCGCACTCAGCCTCGTCAGGTGCTGGCGCACGAACGTCGCTAATCCCCTGTAACAGGCAATAAAAAAGGCGGCTGAGAAGCCGCCTTTTTTCTGTCTGAGACTTAGCGTTTTAACGCTTCGCTCAGCTCATCACGCATGGAGGAGAGCATCGCTTTCACTACGCGCGGGTTACCGGCAACGATATTACCGGAGTGCATATAGCCATGGTTACCAGTGAAGTCTGTCACCAGACCGCCCGCTTCACGAACCAGCAGTTCTCCCGCCGCAAAGTCCCACGGCTTCAGGCCGATTTCAAAGTAACCGTCCACGCGACCGGCGGCCACGTAGGCCAGATCCAGCGCAGCTGAACCGGTGCGGCGGAAATCGGCGCACTGCGTAAAGAGTTTAGTCAGGATGTTCATGTAAGCCGGTGCATGCTGCTTCATCTTGAACGGGAAGCCGGTTGCCAGCACGGTGCCATCCAGATCGCGGGCAATGCTGCCGCGCAGACGATAGCCGTTCAGCTGGGCGCCCTGACCGCGTGAAGAGGTGAAGAGCTCATTGCGCATCGGATCGTAAACGACCGCGACTTCAGTGCGGCCTTTGATGCGCACAGCGATAGAGACAGCGAAGTGGGGCAGACGTTTGATGAAGTTTGAGGTGCCATCCAGCGGATCGATAACCCATTGAACGTCCTGATCTTCGCCCGCCAGCTCACCGCTTTCTTCGGTGATGATGGTGTGTTTCGGGTAAGATTTACGAATGATTTCGATAATCAGGCGTTCTGCTTCACGGTCAACATTGGTTACGAAGTCGTTGCTGCCTTTCTGGCTGGCTTCGACGGCGTCCGGGGTTTCATAATATTTGGCAATTAAATTTCCGGCCTTGCGCGCTGCGCGCACGGCAATGTTGAGCATTGGATGCATCGGTATCTCTCGCTGGATGTTAAAGAACGGGGAAAACGGCGCGGAGTATAGCAGTGTGTTCGGTAAATGTCCTGCTTTATGTTAGGATTCTCCCCACTGATTTTACTGACCCGTTTCTGAGTATCCCTAATCATGCTGCAAAATATTCGTATCGTTCTGGTTGAGACCTCTCACACCGGTAACATGGGCTCCGTTGCGCGCGCCATGAAAACCATGGGCTTAACCAACCTCTATCTGGTGAATCCGCTGGTCAAGCCCGACTCACAGGCCATCTCACTCGCGGCGGGTGCCAGCGACGTTATCGGCGATGCGAAAATCGTCGACTCGCTGGATGAGGCGATCGCCGGCTGCAGCCTGGTCGTGGGCACCAGCGCCCGTTCCCGTTCACTGCCATGGCCAATGCTGGATGCGCGTGAGTGCGGCGTGAAAAGTGTGGAAGAGGGCCAGCAGGCACCGGTCGCGCTGGTCTTTGGGCGTGAGCGCGTCGGACTGACCAACGAAGAGTTGCAGAAGTGTCATTATCACGTCGCGATTCAGGCGAATCCGGAGTATAGCTCGCTGAATCTGGCGATGGCGGTGCAGATTATCGCCTATGAAGTGCGCATGGCATGGTTACAGTCGCAGGAGCAGGCCAGCCCGCCACCGAAGTATGAAGAATCGCCTTATCCGCTGGTCGACGACCTGGAGCGCTTCTATCAGCATATGGAACAGATGATGCTGAACAGCGGCTTTATCCGTGAAGCCAATCCTGGTCAGGTGATGAGCAAACTGCGCCGTCTTTATACCCGCGCGCGTCCGGAACGCGATGAACTCAACATTCTGCGCGGCATGCTTTCCTCCTTTGAAAAGCCAAAAAGCGATAAAAAATAAGCGGTTAATAGTTGACTGAATTACCAGGTTAAATAGTTGAGTGTTTTACCAGGTTAAATAGTTGACCAATTTACTCGGGAATGTCAGACTTCAGAGCATCTGTTGCTAATCCTCCGATAACCGGACGCTATTGAGGTCGTATGCTATGAGACTGACATCCAAAGGACGTTATGCCGTTACCGCAATGCTGGACGTTGCCCTTCACTCCCATGAAGGCCCGGTCCCGCTGGCTGATATTTCAGAGCGTCAGGGCATTTCGCTCTCCTATCTGGAGCAGTTATTCTCGCGGCTGCGCAAAAACGACCTGGTCTCCAGCGTCCGGGGACCGGGCGGCGGTTATCTGCTGGGCAAAGCGTCCAATACCATCTCTGTCGGTGAAGTGATCACCGCCGTGGATGAGTCTGTAGATGCGACGAAGTGCCAGGGGAAAGAGGGCTGCCAGGGCGGCGAACGTTGCCTGACCCACGTACTGTGGCGCGACCTGAGCGTGCGCATCAGTGACTTCCTGAATAACATCACGCTGGCTGAGCTGGTGAACAATCAGGAGATCCTGGATGTCGCCGACCGGCAGAATGCGATTGATAATCGCCGCTTCCAGAGCCCGCGTACTCAGGAAATCAACATCAATCAGCGCGCCTCGTAATCCCCCCTGTTGCGGCCCTTACTGCTAACGCGGTCAGGGCCGAATCTGCTATAAAGACGTATGATTTTTTATACGGAGCTGTAGCGCAATGAAATTACCGATTTACCTGGATTACGCCGCCACCACGCCGGCCGATCCGCGTGTGGCCAGCAAAATGATGCAGTTTCTGACGCTGGATGGCACGTTCGGTAACCCGGCCTCGCGATCGCACCGTTTTGGCTGGCAGTCTGAAGAAGCGGTCGATGTTGCGCGTAATCAGATCGCCGAACTGGTCAATGCCGATCCGCGTGAAATCGTCTTTACCTCAGGCGCCACCGAATCTGACAACCTCGCGATCAAAGGTGCGGCCCACGCCCATCAGGCGCGCGGCAAACATATCATCACCAGCCGGACCGAACACAAAGCGGTACTCGACAGCTGTCAGCAGCTGGAACGTGAAGGCTTTGAGGTCACCTGGCTTACGCCAGGCACTGACGGCATTATCTCCCCTGACCAGCTGCGGGCGGCGCTGCGCGACGACACCATTCTGGTCACCCTGATGCACGTCAATAATGAAACCGGCGTGGTTCAGGATATTGCCGCCTTTGGTGAACTCTGTCGCGAACGTGAGATTCTGTTTCATGTGGATGCGACCCAGAGCGTCGGCAAGCTGCCTGTCGATCTCGGCGTGCTGCCGGTGGATCTGATGTCCTTTTCTGCTCACAAACTCTATGGCCCGAAAGGCATCGGCGCGCTCTATGTGCGGCGGAAACCGCGCGTGCAAATCGCCGCCCAGATCCACGGTGGCGGGCACGAGCGCGGTATGCGATCCGGCACCCTGCCGGTTCATCAGATTGTCGGGATGGGGGAAGCCTTTCGCATCGCAGCTGAAGAGCGCGAAACCGAGATGGCGCGTCTGCAGGCGCTGCGTGAGCGTCTGTGGCAGGGCATCAGCGCACTGCCGGGCGTGACCCTTAACGGCCATCCTCAGCAGAGCGCGCCGAATATTCTCAACGTCAGTTTCGCTGACGTTGAGGGTGAATCATTGATCATGGCGCTGAAAGATCTGGCGCTCTCTTCCGGCTCGGCCTGTACCTCCGCCAGCCTGGAGCCTTCCTATGTCCTGCGGGCGCTGGGGCTGAGTGAAGAGCTGGCGCACAGTTCGCTGCGCTTTTCGCTGGGACGCTTCACCACCGATGAAGAGATCGACTACGCCATCGCGCTGGTGCAGAAATCCGTGACGCGTCTGCGGGCATTAATGAAATCCTGACACCCGGTCAGAATCCGGAAACGGCACCTGTCATTGCACTTCGCTGGCATCACCCGACGGAATCTGTTATCAGGTCTGTCTGCGGATTGCATTTAACATCTTATTAAAGCCGTTATAACAATCAGGCTGGATGAAACAGATAACGATTATGGAGCTTTTCGATGACCACACAACCGATGAACATCACGCTTAGCAGCCAGCCCGCCGATGCGCGCTGGGGCGAAAAAGCGATTCTCAGCAGCAACGACAGCGGCATGACGCTGCATCTGACCGGCGCGGATGCGCTGAACACCATTCAGCGCGCGGCGCACAAAATCGACAGCCAGGGGATCCGCCACGTGGCGCTCACCGGCGAAGGCTGGCACCTTGAGCAGTGCTGGGCATTCTGGCAGGGCTTCCGTGGCCCGAAAGGGCAGCGTCAGGTGGAGTGGCCGGCGCTGGGCGAACATGAGCAGGCGGAGTTTGACCGTCGTCTGAAAGCGATCGACTGGGTCCGCAACGTCATCAACCTGCCTGCAGAAGATCTGGGGCCGGAACAGCTGGCACACATGGCGATCGATCTGATCAGTGAAGTGGGCGGCAGCGCCGTCAGCTATCGCATCACCAAAGGTGACGATCTGCGCGAGCAGGGCTACATGGGCCTGCACACGGTAGGACGTGGCTCGAATCGCCCGCCGGTTTTCCTGGCGCTGGATTACAACCCGACCGGCGATGAGAGTGCGCCGGTCTACGCCTGTCTGGTCGGTAAAGGCATCACCTTTGATACCGGCGGCTACAGCCTGAAGCAGAGCAGCTTCATGGATTCGATGAAGTCAGATATGGGCGGAGCGGCGACCGTCACCGGCGCGCTGGCGCTGGCGATTTCCCGTGGCCTCAACAAGCGCGTCAAACTCTACCTCTGCTGTGCCGACAACATGGTCAGCAGCAACGCCTTTAAACTGGGCGATATCATTCGCTATCGCAACGGTAAATCGGTGGAAGTGATGAACACCGATGCGGAAGGACGTCTGGTTCTGGCCGACGGCCTGATCGATGCCAGCGAACAGAATCCGACGCTGCTGATCGACGCTGCCACCCTGACCGGCGCAGCCAAAACGGCGCTGGGTAACGATTACCATGCGCTGTTTACCTTTGATGACGTGATGGCGCAGTCGCTGATGGGCAGCGCGGTGAGCGAGAATGAACCTTTCTGGCGTCTGCCGCTGGCAGAATTCCATCGCAGTCACCTGCCGTCTAACTTCGCTGACCTTAACAATATCGCCAGTCCTTCCCATGCGGCGGGGGCCAGCAGTGCGGCAGCGTTCCTGTCCCACTTCGTCAGCCACTATCAGCAGGGCTGGCTGCACATCGACTGCTCTGCGACCTATCGCAAAGGCGCGGTCGATCAGTGGGCCGCAGGCGCAACCGGCCTGGGCGTGCGCACTATCGCTAACCTGTTACTGAAATAAGCTGACCCCAGCGGTGGCCGATGCCACCGCTATGCAGAGAGCAACTATGAACCGTCTTGAAGAGGTGCTGAAGCTGGCCGCAACTGAGCCAGCCCATCGGCCCGAATTTTTTCAACTGCTGCTGGAGTCCGATGTCTGGGTTCCGGGTGAAAGCACCCAGCCACAGCTCGATGCCAGTACACCGGTTGATCTGCAGCACTGGGAAAAAGAGGATGGCAGCAGCATCATTCCTTTTTTCACGTCGGAACAGGCGATGAGCGAAGCCGTCACCGGTGAACAGGCCTGGCTGCGTCTGCCGGTGCGGACGCTGTTTGAGATTACGCGCGGCGAAACGCTGTTTCTCAATCCAAAGCTCCCTTCCGGCAAAGAGTTTACCCCGGCAGAGATTACGCATCTGCTGGCGGAGCAGGGCAGTGCGCTGAGTCAGCAGACCGTGCTGGAAGGCGGGCAGGCCCTGCTGCTCTCTGAGGTGGCCGAGCCGCCTGCGCAGATGATCGACTCACTGACGCAGCTGTTCAGCAAGCACAAGGAGGTGCGGCGCGCCTTTGTTGCCAGCATTCGTGAGCAGGCCGACGAAGCGCCTAATCTGCTGATTGGAATTGAAGCGGACAGCAACATTGAGGCGATTATTCAGGCTGCGGGCAGCGTGGCAACGGATACGCTGCCGGACGATGCGCCGATTGATATCTGCGAAGTTACCCTGCAGGACCGTGGTATCAGCCACTTCTTTACTGCGCACATCACGCCCTTTTATGAACGTCGCTGGGGCAGTTTCCTGCGTGACTTCAAGGGCAGCGAGCGGATTATCTGACGCAGTTAAAAACAGGCGGCTCATGGGCCGCCTGTTTTTTATTTCGCAATCGGTAAGTCGTCGCGACTGCCCCATTCACCCCAGGAGCCGTCATACAGCGTGACATCCCGCGCCCCCAGCGCCGTCAGCGCCAGGATCACCACCACCGCCGTGACGCCAGAGCCGCAGCTGGCTACTACCGGTTTGCTGATATCGACGCCGGCGTCAGCAAACAGCTGGCGCAGCGCCGCCTCCGGCTTCAGTTCTCCCTGTTCTACCAGGCTGTTCCACGGCACGTTCAGACTGTTGGGAATATGCCCGCGATGTAATCCGGGACGCGGCTCGTCCACTTCCGCGTTGAAGCGATTGGCCGCACGTGCATCCACGATCTGTGCGCCACCTTCATGGCTGATCAGCAGCACGTCCGTCAGACGTTTCACCCGGCTTTCATCCGCCTGAGCCTCAAACTCGCCTTCCGGCAGGCTGACCTCGCCGGTTTCCAGCGCAAAGCCCGCTGCTTTCCAGCCCTGCAGTCCGCCCGCCAGGATCGACACCTGCGCGACACCAAAGGTCTTCAGCATCCACCAGGCGCGTGGCGCGGAGAAGAGATTGCCTTCGTCATAGACCACCAGGTGTTTATCGCTGCTGACGCCCAGCTCGCGCATCGCCACGGCAAAGCGTTCGGCGCGCGGCAGCATATGGGGATAGGGGCTGGTGTGGTCGGACAGCGCTTCGATATCGAAGTAAGGGGCGTCGGGTAAGTGTCCCGCCAGATATTCAGCCTGAATATCACGCACGGCCTCCATGCCGGGTGGCAACATGCGCGCATCCAGTACCTGAAGCCGCTCATCATCATAGTGCTCTTGTAACCAGTCGGCGGACACAAACAGTGGCGTCGTCATAACAACCTCATCTCTGCAATCTGTGATAGCAGTGTCGGGGAATGTGGAGACCATCTCAAGCGATGCGTTAATAAAATGGGGCAGGGGAGGAGAAAAAGCCTGGCGTGCTGCTCAGGAATCGTCCGTCAGGGCTGCATCACCGGCGCTTTTTCAGGCAAAATCATAACGAAGACGCCTCTGCGTCGACTCAGATCAAGAATTTTCAACAAATTAGGGATCTCTGATAGGCAATGCCGCACTCAGCCCCTATAATCGGCGCCGTTTATTGGCCGGGGGCTGCGCCGCCGGTTTCTTCAGGACGTCAAGACAGAGGTCATCATGGCAATCGAACGTACTTTTTCTATCATCAAGCCAAACGCCGTCGCTAAAAATGTGATTGGTGCTATCTACAACCGTTTTGAAAGCGCTGGCTTCAAAATCGTTGGTGCAAAAATGCTGCAGCTGAGCAAAGAGCAGGCTGAAGGTTTTTACGCTGAGCACCAGGGCAAGCCATTCTTTGATGGTCTGGTTGAATTCATGACCTCTGGCCCGGTTGTCGTTTCTGTACTGGAAGGTGAAAATGCCGTTCAGCGTCACCGTGACCTGATGGGTGCGACTAACCCGGCAAACGCACTGGCTGGCACCCTGCGTGCTGACTACGCAGACAGCTTCACCGAAAACGCCACGCACGGTTCTGATTCTGCTGAATCCGCGGCCCGCGAAATCGCCTATTTCTTCGGCGAAAACGAAATCTGCCCACGTACCCGTTAATCGCCTGGCGATAAACAGCAGGTCGGCTTTACAAAAATCTGCCTGAGGGAGCCACTCCCGCCTGTTATCAGGCCGCAGATGTTGTACAATATTGCGCCTTCATTGACTTCGCTTAATGAAGGCGCAATTTTTTTCACCTATCCCTGAACAGCGCCATAACGTGTAACAACGAGGCCAGAGAATATTATGTCCGAACAGATTGTGACGTCCGCGTCCGCATCCCCCATTGTCGTTTCCCCTAAAAGCCAGAAAATCAACCTGCTGGATCTCAACCGTCAGCAGATGCGCGAGTTTTTCCAGTCGCTGGGCGAAAAGCCGTTCCGTGCCGATCAGGTCATGAAGTGGATTTACCACTACTGCTGCGACGATTTCGAGCAGATGACCGACATCAACAAAAAGCTGCGTAACCGGCTGATGGAGCTGACGGAGATCCGCGCACCGGAAGTGGCTGAAGAGATGCGCTCCACTGACGGCACCATTAAATGGGCCATCCGCGTGGGCGATCAGCTGGTGGAAACGGTCTATATCCCGGAAGGCGACCGCGCCACGCTGTGTGTTTCTTCGCAGGTGGGGTGTGCGCTGGAGTGTAAATTCTGTTCGACCGCACAGCAGGGCTTTAACCGTAACCTGCGGGTGTCAGAAATTATTGGTCAGGTGTGGCGTGCGGCGAAAATCGTCGGCGCAGCAAAAATCACCGGCCAGCGTCCTATCACCAA
This sequence comes from Pantoea sp. M_10, assembly GCF_008631515.1. Classification (NCBI taxonomy): domain Bacteria; kingdom Pseudomonadati; phylum Pseudomonadota; class Gammaproteobacteria; order Enterobacterales; family Erwiniaceae; genus Pantoea; species Pantoea sp. M_10. The sequence goes on from NZ_VWUL01000002.1 coordinate 106,989, forward strand.
CGTGGTGATGATGGGCATGGGTGAGCCACTGCTCAACCTCAATAATGTGGTTCCGGCAATGGAGATCATGCTGGATGACTTCGGCTTTGGTCTCTCCAAGCGTCGTGTGACCCTCTCTACTTCAGGCGTGGTGCCTGCACTGGACAAACTGGGCGATATGATTGATGTGGCGCTGGCCATTTCACTGCACGCGCCTAACGACAAGCTGCGTGATGATATTGTTCCGATCAACAAAAAGTACAATATCGAAACCTTCCTGGCAGCGGTGAAACGCTACATTGGCAAATCTAACGCCAACCAGGGACGCGTGACCATTGAGTACGTCCTGCTGGATCATGTCAATGACAGCACCGACGATGCGCATGAGCTTGCCGCATTACTGAAAGAAACACCGTGTAAAATCAACCTGATTCCGTGGAACCCCTTCCCGGGTGCACCTTATGGCCGCAGCTCAAACAGCCGCATCGATCGCTTCTCCAAGGTGCTGATGGACTACGGTTTTACCACCATTGTGCGTAAAACCCGTGGCGACGATATTGATGCCGCCTGTGGTCAGTTAGCGGGTGAGGTGATCGACCGCACCAAGCGTACGCTGCGTAAAAAAATGGCGGGTGAAGCCATCTCTGTGAAGGCGCTCTAGAAGCGTGACAGAGAACGTTTCCTGATGTGAAGACGCGTGGCAGGCTGCAGCCTGTCAATGTCAGGCAGAGGGAAACGATCGTGCGTAACGGATTACCCGCCAGTGTACTGGCGCTGTTTGTTGTAAGCGGGTGTGTCAGCCAGCCGCACTCACCCGGTGCTGAAGAGGTGCGTCTGCAGTTAGGGATGCACTATCTGGCGGCGGGTGATTATGCCGCCGCTGAGCGAAACTTTCTGCGCGCGCAGGCCGCCGCGCCAGAGGATTACCGGGTCTCGCTTGCGCTGGCACGACTGGCGCAACAGCAGGGCAATCAGACAGCAGCCCAGGCAGGGTTTATACTGGCACAGCAGCAGGCCCCGGATAATGGTTTTGTTGCTAACAATTACGGTGCGTTTCTCTGCGCTTTAGGGCAGTATGACGAAGCGCATCAACAGTTTAGTCGGGCAGAAACCGCTCCGTCGTCTGATGCACGCAACGACGCGCTTGAACTGGCAGGTTTTTGTTACCTGCAGGCGGGGGATGTTGTTGCCGCCCGCAGGACGCTACGCCGGGCCATTGAAGCCGACAGGCGAAAAGCTGATTCGCTGCTGGCGGAGGCTGAAAAGCAGATGGCTGAAAACCATCTGGCGAGGGTGCAGATTTTGCTCGACGTTTACCAGCTACAGTTGCCCGAAACGGCACGCAGTCTGGCGTTACACTTACGTTTCGCCGCGCTACAGGGAAATGCCGCAGACGTTTCACGTTATGGCGACCAGTTAGCGCGACGTTTTCCGCAATCGATACAGTACCAGCGTTATTTAGCTAATGAATACTGAAGCCACTCAAGAAAACTCTGCATTACATTCAACAGGTGATCGCCTGCGTCTGGCCCGTGAGCAGATGGGGCTGTCACAGCAGAACGTCGCTGAACGTCTGTGTCTGAAACTCTCTACCGTGCGTGACATCGAAGAGGACAAATCGCCTGCCGATTTAGCCTCGACGTTCCTGCGCGGTTACATCCGCTCTTATGCGCGTCTGGTGCACATTCCTGAAGAGGAACTGCTGCCGATGATGGCGAAACAGACGCCGGTCCGGGCGGCAAAAATCGAGCCGATGCAAAGTTTCTCCCTGGGCAAGCGCCGCAAGAAACGCGACGGCTGGTTAATGATTTTTACCTGGCTGGTGGTGTTCGTGGTGATTGGCCTGACCGGCGCCTGGTGGTGGCAGAATCACAAAGCGTCGCAGGACGATCTGGTGCCGATGACCGACCAGAACGGCAGCAGCGGCGATAGCGGCCAGTCGATTCCGCTGGGTGAGACCAGCGGTGACAGCGCGGCGCCAGCCGCGCCTGACGAAAGTAATACGGCCGCCAGCGACAACAGCGCGACCAGCACGCCAGCCACCTCTGCGCCGGCTGCCAGCACCACCACTACCCCAGCCACAACGCAGACCGACAGCAGCAATGCTGTCGTGTCACCGAGCCAGGCGCCACAGGACACCACATCGGCAGCACCGGCCACGACTAACCCTGCAACCAGCACGACACCACAGATGCCGGTTGGCGCTGCCGCAGTCAGTGAACCGGCGGCCGACCCGAATGCGGTGGTTATGAACTTCACCGCCGACTGCTGGCTGGAAGTGAGCGATGCCACCGGCAAAAAACTGTTCAGCGGCATTCAGCGTAGTGGTGGTAAACTGAGCCTCGCGGGCACACCTCCGTATCGTCTGAAAATTGGCGCGCCGTCCGCGGTTCAGGTGCAATATCAGAATCAGCCCGTTGATTTAAGTCGTTTTATCCGTAATAACCAGGTTGCTCGCCTGACGTTGGGTGCGCAATAACAGCGTATCGCGTACCGGGCAATTGTGGAGAAGAAATATGCATAACGAAGCACCCATTATCCGTCGTAAATCCAGACGCATTTACGTCGGCAAGGTGCCGGTCGGTGACGGCGCACCTATTGCCGTCCAGTCGATGACCAACACCCGCACCACTGACGTGGAAGCGACGGTAAATCAGATCAAAGCCCTTGAGCGCGTCGGTGTCGACATCGTTCGTGTCTCGGTGCCGACCATGGATGCCGCAGAAGCGTTCAGGCTGATCAAACAGCAGGTGAACGTGCCGCTGGTTGCAGACATCCATTTTGACTACCGCATCGCCCTGAAAGTCGCCGAATATGGCGTTGACTGCCTGCGCATCAATCCCGGTAATATCGGGAACAATGAGCGTATTCGTATGGTGGTTGACTGCGCGCGCGACAACAATATTCCGATCCGGATTGGCGTTAACGCCGGTTCGCTGGAAAAAGATCTGCAGGAAAAGTATGGCGAGCCGACGCCGCAGGCGTTGCTGGAATCGGCCATGCGTCACGTCGATCACCTCGACCGTCTCAACTTCGACCAGTTTAAAGTCAGTGTAAAAGCCTCTGACGTCTTCCTGGCGGTGGAATCTTATCGCCTGCTGGCAAAACAGATCGATCAGCCTCTGCATCTCGGGATCACCGAAGCGGGCGGGGCGCGCGCTGGCGCAGTCAAATCGGCGATTGGGCTGGGTCTGCTGCTGTCAGAAGGGATCGGCGACACGCTGCGTATCTCGCTGGCGGCCGATCCGGTTGAAGAGGTCAAAGTCGGCTTCGATATTCTGAAATCACTGCGCATCCGTTCGCGCGGCATTAACTTCATCGCCTGCCCGACCTGTTCACGTCAGGAGTTTGACGTGATCGGTACGGTCAACGCGCTGGAGCAGCGTCTGGAAGATCTCATCACGCCGATGGATGTCTCTATTATCGGCTGTGTGGTCAACGGACCGGGCGAAGCGACGCTCTCGACCCTGGGCGTGACCGGTGGCAGCAAGAAGAGTGGTTTCTACGAGGATGGCGTGCGTCAGCGCGATCGTCTCGATAACCATGACATGATCGATCAGCTGGAAGCGCGCATTCGTGCCAAAGCGTCGATGCTGGATGCCAGCCGCCGGATTGACGTGCAGCAGCTGGAAAAATAATGGCGTGCGCAGCCTGCGTGCGTGACTTTTTTGACTGAACCTGTGCGGTTTCATCCTCATAAGGTATGATGCCGGACAGGTTTTTTTGCATTAAGAGATTTTAACGTGGCGAAGAATATTCAGGCGATTCGCGGGATGAACGACTACCTGCCTGCGGATACCGCTCTCTGGCAACGGATTGAAGGCGTACTCAAGCAGACACTGGCGAGCTACGGCTACAGCGAAATTCGCTTGCCGCTGGTGGAGCAGACCCCACTGTTTAAACGCGCCATCGGTGAAGTCACCGATGTGGTTGAAAAAGAGATGTACACCTTCGAGGACCGTAATGGCGAAAGCCTGACGCTGCGTCCGGAAGGAACCGCAGGCTGCGTGCGAGCCGGTATTGAGCACGGTTTACTCTACAATCAGGAGCAGCGCCTGTGGTACATGGGGCCGATGTTCCGCTATGAGCGTCCGCAGAAGGGCCGTTATCGCCAGTTCTACCAGATCGGCGTCGAAGTGTTTGGTCTGCAGGGACCGGACATCGATGCGGAGCTGATTATGCTCAACGCCCGCTGGTGGAAAGCCTTAGGCATTGCCGACCACGTTCGCCTGGAACTCAACTCCATCGGCTCACTGGAAGCGCGTGCGCACTACCGCGATGCACTGGTCGCTTTCCTCGAACAGCACAAAGAGGTGCTGGATGAGGATTGCAAACGCCGCATGTACAGCAACCCGATGCGCGTTCTCGACAGTAAAAATCCCGATATTCAGCAGCTGCTGAATGATGCGCCGCAGCTCGGCGACTATCTTGATGACGAATCACGCGACCATTTCAGCGGCCTGTGTGCCCTGCTGGATGACGCGGGCATCCGCTACACCGTTAATCAGCGTCTGGTGCGCGGCCTGGATTACTACAATCGCACCGTGATTGAGTGGGTCACCGACAGCCTGGGTTCACAGGGTACCGTGTGCGGCGGCGGTCGCTATGACGGTCTGGTAGAGCAGCTTGGTGGACGTGCCACCCCTGCGGTGGGCTTCGCGATGGGCATGGAGCGTCTGGTGCTGCTGGTTCAGGCGGTGAATCCGGAATTTGAACCGACGAGCAATGTGGATGTCTATGTTATCGCTTCCGGTCAGGGCGTGCAGTCCGCTGCGATGCAGCTGGCTGAGAAATTGCGCGATGAAGCGCCAGAGCTGAGGCTGATGACTAACTTTGGCGGCGGCAACTTCAGGAAGCAGTTTGCCCGCGCTGACAAGTGGGGCGCTCGCGTCGCGCTGGTGCTGGGCGAGGATGAAGTCAAAGCCGGTCAGGTCGTGGTGAAAGATCTGCGCCGTGGCGAGCAGCAAACGCTGGATCAGGCAGAGGCTGCTGCTGTATTGCGCACGCTGTTACAGGCGTAACACAGCACCAACCATAGAAAGGAGAAGGATTGCGTGGAAGTGTATAGCAATGAGAACGAGCAGACCGAAGCGCTGCGCAACTTTTTTACCAGCAATGTTAAGGCGTTAGCCATTGGCGTAGTCATCGGCATTGCTGCGCTGGGTGGCTGGCGTTACTGGAGCAGTCATCAGGACGATACTGCGAAAACGGTATCGGCCCAATATCAGCAGCTGACCACCGCCATGCAGGCGGGCAAACCTGAGACGCTGGAAGCGGTCAACCGGTTTGCCAGCGAAAACAGCAACACTTATGGTGCGCTGGCGGCGATGGATCTGGCGAAGCAGTATGTGGATGCCGGTCAGCTTGATAAAGCCGCAGCACTGCTGCAAAACGGACTGAAAGATACCAAAGATGCCAATCTGCAGGCGGTGATTAACCTGCGTCTGGCTCGCATTCAACTGCAACAGAATCAAGCGGATGCGGCGCTTAAAACCCTTGACGGTGTGAAGGGTGATGGCTGGACAGCCATTGTGGCCGATATTCGCGGCGAAGCGCTGCTGGCCAAAGGCGACAAGCAGGGCGCGCGCGATGCCTGGAGTAAAGGGGTGGAATCTGACGCCTCTCCGGCATTGAAGCAAATGATGCAGATGAAGATGAATAACTTAAGCTAAGCCAGTCAAGAGAGAGCGCATGGAATTACGTAAATACCTGCTGCCGGGACTGATTTCAGTCACTTTGCTCAGCGGTTGTTCGCTGTTTAGCGGCGAAGAAGATGTAGTGAAAATGGCCCCGCTGCCGAAGGTGGAAAATCAGTTTACGCCAGAGAAAGTGTGGAGCACCTCAGTCGGCGATGGCGTGGGTGATTTCTACTCCAATCTGCATCCTGCCTGGCAGGACAGTACGGTCTTCGCAGCCGACCGCTTTGGTATCGTGAAAGCGCTGGATGCCGCAGACGGTAAAGAAAAATGGAAAGTCGATCTCTCTGAGAAAACCGGCTTCTTCTCGAAAAATCGCTCAGCCCTGTTATCGGGCGGCCTGACGGCGGATGGCGATCGGATCTATGTCGGCAGCGAGCGCGGTCAGGTTTATGCCCTGAACAGCAGCGATGGCAGCCTGGCCTGGCAGACGAAAGTCGCCGGTGAAGCGCTGTCACGTCCGGTGGTCAGCGATGGCCTGGTGCTGATCCACACCAGCAACGGCATGTTGCAGGGGCTGGACCAGAGCAGCGGGGCGGTGAAGTGGAGCGTTAACCTGGATATGCCTGCGCTATCACTGCGCGGTGAATCGGCTCCGGCTGTTGCGTTTGGCGGGGCCATTATCGGTGGTGACAACGGCCGCGTCAGTGCCGTCGTGCTGAACCAGGGGCAACTGATCTGGCAGCAGCGTATTTCTCAGGTCAGCGGCGCAACCGAAATCGATCGTCTGAACGATGTCGATACGACCCCGGTTATCGTCAACGGCGTGGTTTACGCGCTGGCGTACAACGGTGACCTGACGGCGCTGGATCTGCGCTCCGGCCAGATTCTGTGGAAACGCGAAATCGGCGGTGTGAAAGATCTGATTGTTGATGCCGGCCGCATCTATCTGGTCGATCAGGATGACCGTGTGATTGCCCTGAACGCGGACGGTGGCGTCGCTATCTGGCGTCAGAGCGATCTGCTGCATCGCAACCTGACTTCACCGGTGCTCTACAACGGCTATCTGGTGGTTGGCGACAGCGAAGGGTATCTGCACTGGCTGAACACCACCGACGGTCGTTTTGTCGCGCAGCAGAAGCTGGACAGTTCCGGTTTCCAGACCGAGCCCGTGGTCGCCAGCGATAAGCTGCTGATCCAGTCGAAAGATGGTGAGGTTTATGCGATTACCCGTTAACGGGTAAACGTCCGGCAGGTGAAATCCTCCGTTCCGACGGCTCCTGATTTAATCAGGGGCCGTTTCGTTTTTAGTCAGGCATGGTATTCTTTGCGCCTTAAGCCTGAACTTAACGGCCAGAGCCGTTATAATCACGCCATTCGGGCGATTCATTTTTTATTGAGGCATTTTGTTATGGTACCTGTGGTCGCGCTGGTTGGGCGTCCCAATGTGGGAAAATCTACGCTATTTAACCGCTTAACCCGCACTCGTGATGCGCTGGTAGCGGATTTTCCCGGACTGACTCGCGATCGCAAATATGGTCGCGCCGAAGTGGAAGGGCGCGAATTTATTGTTATTGATACCGGTGGTATCGACGGCACCGAAGAGGGTGTTGAAACGCGGATGGCCGAGCAGTCGCTGCTGGCGATTGAAGAAGCGGATGTCGTACTGTTTATGGTCGACGCACGTGCGGGCATGATGGCCGCCGATCAGCAAATCGCTAAACATCTGCGTTCCCGCCAGAAAGCCACTTTCCTGGTGGCGAACAAAACTGACGGGCTCGATCCGGATCAGGCGGTTATCGACTTCTATTCACTCGGCCTGGGCGAGATCCACGCCATTGCGGCGTCGCACGGTCGTGGTGTCACCAGCCTGATTGAAACGGCGCTGCTGCCGTGGATGGAGACGGTTGAGCCGGTCGAACTGACCGAAGAAGAAGAGAACCAGGCTTACTGGGCGGCGCTGGACGCCGAAGAGATCGCTGAGCAAGAAGCCGCCGAGGAAGAAGAAAACTTCGACCCGACAGGTTTACCTATCAAGCTGGCCATCGTGGGGCGTCCTAACGTAGGTAAGTCAACGCTTACTAACCGTATCCTCGGTGAAGACCGCGTGGTGGTCTACGATATGCCCGGCACCACCCGCGACAGTATCTATATTCCAATGGAGCGTGACGGACGTGATTACGTACTGATCGACACCGCCGGGGTGCGTAAGCGCGCCAAAATTTCTGACACCGTAGAGAAATTCTCGGTGATCAAGACGCTGCAGGCGATCGAAGATGCCAACGTGGTGATGCTGGTCATCGACGCCCATGCCGGTATCTCGGATCAGGATCTCTCCCTGCTGGGCTTTATTCTCAACAGTGGCCGCTCGCTGGTAATCGTGGTTAACAAATGGGATGGCCTGTCGCAGGAAGTGCGTGACGAAGTGAAAGAGACGCTGGACTTCCGTCTGGGCTTTATCGATTTCGCCCGCATCCACTTTATCTCTGCGCTGCACGGCAGCGGCGTAGGTAACCTGTTTGAATCGATCACTGAAGCCTATGACTGTTCGACCCGGCGCGTAAACACTTCGCTGCTGACGCGCATCATGAACATGGCGGCAGACGATCACCAGCCACCCCTGGTGCGCGGCCGTCGCGTTAAGCTTAAGTATGCCCATGCCGGTGGTTACAACCCGCCCATCGTGGTCATCCACGGGAATCAGGTGAAAGATCTGCCAGATTCTTACAAGCGCTACCTGATGAACTATTTCCGCAAATCCCTGAATGTGATGGGAACGCCAATCCGTATTCAGTTCAAAGAGGGTGAGAACCCTTATGAAGGCAAGCGTAACCTGCTGACGCCGACTCAGCAGCGTAAACGTAAGCGTCTGATGGCGCATATGAAAAAGAATAAGCGTTAATGAGAAGAGGGCCATGAGGCCCTCTTTTTTTTGTGCTGAACACGCTGCTCAGGAGGGGAAAGGTGACTATTCACTGCGAAAAATGTCAGCAGCCACTGCGGCTCAGCGACGGCGAATTTATCTGTGACCGCTGCAGTGCGCACTATCCGGCGCAGCCCGTCTGTCCGGACTGTCACCAGCCACTGACGGTACTGAAAGCCTGCGGTGCGGTCGACTATTTTTGTCAACATGGCCACGGATTGATCTCGCGCAGGCGGGTGCAGTTTCAGCCGTCCACACCGTAAGATTTGGCTATGATTAAACGCACCGGTGAACCCGACCCGCCCGCCGTTTTGTAGCAAAAATGCTATTACGTCGTAACAAATGAGTTGTATATGTTCACTCGGTTATGTACCAGGTGGTACAATCCTGCCGCGTCGTGGGAGGGGCCAGCCACATCTGTAGGCTTCCGGCCCTCAGATTCTTACGGACGCGGGTCTGTTTATAATTGATTTGAAACAGAACGGGGCTCTGCGCAGAACGTTTAAGGCGCGGAGTCCGGACGGTACCTGTCCGGACGTTCTGTTTATTCAGGAGAGATAGTTTATGGCTGAAACATCCTCCCGCTCCGCCAGGGGGTTGGGAATCGCATCCGTGCTGCTCGGACTGGTGCTGCTTGCTACCGGTCTGTTCTTTGCAATCGGTGGGGGCAAACTGGTTGCGCTTGGCGGCAGCTGGTACTTTTTGATTGCAGGGATCGTCATCGTACTTTCCGCAATTCAGTTCTTCCGCCGCAAATCGTCGGCAGCGGTTCTTTTCCTGCTGGTCTTCATCGGCACGCTGATCTGGTCGCTTTTTGATGCCGGCCTGGATTTCTGGCCGCTGGTCTCACGCCTGATGGTGCCAGCCGGACTGACACTGCTGGCCTTCCTGATCTGGCCTTCACTGCGTAAGCATGAAGGTAAGCCCTCACTGGCAAAACCTTCCTATACCTTCTCCGCACTGCTGGCCGCAGGCATGGTGGTCACGCTGGTGCAGATGTTCCAGCCGCATCCTACCGTGGCTGGTAACGGTGAAGAGCTGCCGCTGATCCCGGTCGATAAAACCAAACAGCAGAAAGACTGGGATAACTACGGCAATACGCCGCAGGGCAGTCGCTTTGTGGCGCTGGACCAGATTACCCGCGACAACGTGAAGGATCTGAAAGTTGCCTGGACCTTCCGCACCGGTGACACCCCGGTCAGCCCGACCGGTAACGGCGCAGAAGATCAGCAGACGCCTTTGCAGATTGGCAACACGCTCTATCTCTGCACCCCACACAATAATGTGATTGCGGTGGAAGCGAACAGCGGTAAGCAGATCTGGAAACGCGAAATCAATGCGCAGGCTGAAGTCTGGCCGCGCTGCCGTGGTCTGGCTTACTTTGACGCGACGAAACCGCTGCAACAGCCGGACAAGCCGGGGTCAGTTCCGGTAACGGCCGTTACCCTGCCTGCCGGTGACACCTGTCAGCGTCGTATTCTGATGAACACCATCGACGCGCGTCTGATTGCCATCAACGCCGACAACGGTGAGTTCTGTGAAGACTTTGGCGATCACGGCATTGTCGATCTGAAAGCCGGCATCGGTAAGGCGCCAGACCCGCAGTATCAGCTGACCTCAGCCCCTACGCTGGCAGGCACCACTGTCGTGGTTGGCGGACGCGTGGCGGATAACGTACAGACCGATATGCCGGGCGGCGTGCTGCGTGGATTCGACGTTATCACCGGCAAGATGCGCTGGGCGTTTGACCCGGGCAACGTTGACCCGAATGCGATCCTGATGCCGGGCAAGGAGTACACCCGCAGTACGCCAAACTCCTGGGCACCGATGTCATACGATCCGACCATGAACACCGTGTTCATTCCGATGGGCAGCTCCTCTGTTGACCTCTGGGGCGCGAACCGTACTCCACTGGATCACAAATATGGCGCATCCGTGCTGGCGCTGGATGCCACCACCGGTAAAGAGAAGTGGGTCTATCAGACCGTGCATAACGATCTGTGGGACTTTGACCTGCCGATGCAGCCAAGCCTGATCGACTTCCCGCAGAAAGATGGCAGCACCACGCCAGCGGTGGTGATCGGTGGTAAAACCGGCATGATCTTTGTGCTCGACCGGATGACCGGTAAGCCTTTGACCAAAGTCGAAGAGCTGCCGATGCCGCAGGGCCATATCCCGAACGAGCAGTACACTAAAACTCAGCCACACTCGACTGGCATGCCGCAGATTGGCAACCAGACGCTGAAAGAGTCTGACATGTGGGGGGCAACGCCGTTTGATCAGCTGGCCTGCCGTGTTGCCTTTAAATCGATGCGTTATAACGGCCTGTTCACCGTGCCGGACACCGACAAGTCGCTGAGCTTCCCGGGCTCGCTGGGTGGAATGAACTGGGGCAGCATGTCGACTGACCCTAACAATCATCTGCTGTTCGTTAACGATATGCGTCTCGGCCTGTGGGTGCAGATGATCCCTGCTGACACCAATAGCATTTCACGTGGCAGCAACGGTGGCGAAGCGATCAACACCGGTATGGGTGCAGTACCGCTGAAAGGCACGCCGTACGCCGTAAACAAAAATCGCTTCATGTCTCCGCTGGGCATCCCTTGCCAGAAGCCGCCATTTGGTACGCTGTCGGCGATTGACATGAAAACCCAGAAAATCGTCTGGCAGGTACCGGTTGGTACCGTGCAGGACACCGGACCGTTTGGTATCAAAATGGGCGTGAAAATGCCGATTGGTATGCCGACGCTGGGCGGAACGCTGGCAACGCAGGGTGGCCTAGTCTTCATCGCCGGTACCCAGGATTACTATCTGCGCGCCTTTGATTCTTCAACCGGTAAAGAGGTGTGGAAAGCGCGCCTGCCGGTCGGCAGTCAGGGTGGCCCGATGAGCTACGTCTCACCGAAAGATGGTAAGCAGTACATCCTCATCTCGGCAGGTGGCGCACGTCAGTCACCGGATCGCGGTGATTACGTGATTGCTTACGCGCTGCCAGACAGCAAGTAATATCGCAAAAGGAAAAGGGCCGACATTGTGGGCCCTTTTTTGCTTATTTGCCGTCGCGCCACAGCGCCTGCAATTCGGGAGGGGCGACCTGTTCCGGGATCAGCAGCACAATGGTGCCGACCTCACGGCGGGTCGCATACTGGATCTGAATGCGAAAATAGCGCTGATCGCCACTGCCCACCTGCGCGGCTTTCTCCTCGGGTTCGCCCAGCGGCATCGCCTGTTCCAGCGCATGGCAGACGCGCTGTTTTTCAGGCGGTGGCAGATCGCCCAGCATAAAGCGACGCTCGGCGCGCAGCCCCGGAATAAAGGCCATGCCGCCTTCACGCGCGACGATGACCGTAGCGTCATCGGTGAGTTCGGGCAGTTCACTCATAGCACGCCAACCTCCTTCCACGCCTGTTCAATGGCACGGCCGACCGACGAATTAAAGCGCTTTTCACCATGCTGAACGGTGAAGCGGGCAAAGGTCTTGAAGTCCGCATCCTGAGGCAGCTCGTCGTCACACAGGGTGTCATACCAGGCGTAGCCTGCCTGCTCCCAGGCAAAGCCGCCCAGCGCGGTGGCCGCCAGATAAAATGCCCGGTTAGGAATACCGGAGTTGATGTGAACTCCGCCATTATCTTCACGGGTTTTCACATAGTCATCCATGTGCGCCGGTTGCGGATCTTTACCCAGCATCGGGTCATCGTAGGCGGTGCCGGGTTCAGACATTGAACGCAAACCGCGCCCATTGATGCCGCTTGCCAGCAGGCCTTCACCGATAATCCAGTCCGCCTCTTCGGCGCGCTGTTTCTTGCTGTACTGTTTGACCAGGGAGCCAAAGACGTCAGACAGGGACTCATTCAGTGCGCCAGCCTGCTCAAAGTAGATCAATCCGGCTTCATTTTCCGTGACGCCATGCGCGAGTTCATGTGCCACCACATCAATCGCAATGGTAAAGCGATTAAAAATTTCGCCGTCACCGTCACCAAATACCATCTGCTGACCGTTCCAGAAGGCGTTCTGATATTTTTCCCCGTAATGGACGGTACCGAGCAGCTTCAGCCCCTGATTATCCAGCGAGTTACGCTGATAAGCCTGCCAGAAAAAGTCATAGGTGACGCCGAGGTAGTCCCAGGCTTCTTCAGCCGCCACATCATCGCTGGCGGGCTGGCCCTCCTGTCGAATCAGCTTACCGGGCAGGGTTTCTCTGCCCTGGGCATCATAAATTTCCCGGTCCACATGGCCGCCCGCAGCCGTTTTAGCCACGGCGGGCTTTTGCCAGTGTTCTGCCATCAGGTGCTGAACGTGGGTGAGGGTGCGACGCGCCTGCGCCTGCTGGTGACCGGAACCGTGAGCAATGATCTTACGAAGGATATAGGGAGGAATAACGCAGTAAGCCATCTGAAACTCCTTGGCAGCTGAGAAAGAGGTACCGGAGAGTATAGACCCGTCAGGCAGACAACTTTGACAGGCCATCTGAAACTCCCTGGCAGCAGAGATGTACCGGAGAGTACAGACCCGTCAGACAGACCACGTTGACAGGCCATCTGAAACGCTCTGGCAGCAGAGATGTACCAGAAAGTATAGACCGGTCACGGCGAATGCACGCGGTAAATGAGACCAGCCATAACTGGAAAGGAAGGGCGATAAGAGCGGAGCGGGTCAGGAGGCGGTTTTGCGGCGACGCTTTTTCTCAGGCAGTAACTGTGTGACCTGGCTTTCGACCCAGCCATCATCCAGACGGGTGCGCAGCAGGTCGCCGCTCTGCAGCTGCGCCGTTTTTTTCACCACCTGTCCGGTGGTGTCGGTCGTGACGCTGAATCCGCGTGCCAGCGTGGCCAGGGGACTGACGCCCTCCAGTTGCGCTACCAGCTGACCAAACTGCTGTTTTCCGCTGCTCAGCTGAGTGGTCATACTCTGCTGCAGGCGGTAGTGCCAGCTTTGCAGCTGCTTCTGCGCTTCGAACAGGCGCTGCTGCGGCTGTTGGGCACTGAGCCGGTGCTGCAGGCGATCCTGCTGACGGGTAGCGTGACGCAGACGGGTTTCCATCGCATCCCCCAGACGCTGCTGCAGGCGGAAGAGGGCAGTCTGCTGGCGGGCCAGACGCAGCTGCGGATGCTGCTGCTGCAGGCGATGCTCCAGGCGGCTGTAAAGCCGCTGCTGGCGCGCCAGATAGTAATCCATCGCCATCTCCAGCCGCTGCTGCTGCGACTGCAGCTGACGCAGCAATTCAAGCTGATTGCGGCTGACAATTTCTGCTGCGGCCGACGGTGTGGGCGCGCGTAAATCTGCGACGAAGTCGGCAATGGTGACGTCGGTTTCGTGTCCGACTGCGCTGACGATGGGAATGCGGCTGGCAAAAATTGCGCGCGCTACCCGTTCGTCGTTAAAGCTCCACAAATCTTCCAGCGAACCGCCGCCGCGCCCGACAATTAACACGTCGCATTCATTGCGCAGGTTAGCGACTTCAATCGCCCGGACGATAGCCGCAGGCGCATCGACACCCTGCACGACAGCAGGATAGATGACCACAGGCAGGGAGGGATCGCGGCGATGCAGCACGCGTAACACATCGTGCAGGGCGGCGCCGGTCGCCGAGGTGATCACCCCGACCTGACGCGCCGGTTCCGGCAGCGGCTGCTTATGCTGCGGGTCGAACAATCCTTCGGTCGACAGTTTTGCCTTCAGCAGTTCAAACTGCTGCTGCAACAGCCCTTCGCCCGCCGGATGCATACTCTCGGCAATCAGCTGATAGTCGCCACGAGGCTCGTAAAGGGTGATGCTGGCGCGCACCAGCACCTGCTGGCCGTGCTGCGGACGAAAAGTGACGCGACGATTGCTGTTGCGGAACATGGCGCAGCGCACCTGCGCGCCATCATCTTTCAGCGTGAAGTACCAGTGACCGGAAGCCGGCTGAGTAAAATTGGAGATCTCGGCGCTGATCCAGACCAGGCCCATCTCTTTCTCCAGCAGCTGACGCACTGTCGTATTGAGACGGCTGACGGTAAAAATATTGGCGTTGGATGGCAGCGACATGTGACGAAGATCAAATTCCAAATCAGCAGGTTAATTCACCGATACTACAGGGCTGCCAGTGCGGATCAAGAGTTTTTCGTAAATAATAGTGGAGGCAATCGATTACGGCCTGTATAATGCCGCGGCAATATTTTATCTAATCTCAATCACCCGAGGTGGAGTATTGCCATGTTAAGAATCGCTAAAGAAGCACTCACTTTTGACGACGTTCTGCTCGTTCCTGCTCACTCCACCGTCCTGCCTAATACGGCCGATCTCAGCACACAGCTGACCAAAAATATCCGTTTAAACATTCCTATGCTTTCCGCTGCCATGGACACCGTGACCGAAGCGGGTCTGGCAATTGCGCTGGCACAGGAAGGCGGCCTTGGCTTCATCCATAAAAATATGTCGATTGAACGCCAGGCGGACGAAGTGCGCAAGGTGAAGAAACATGAGAGCGGCGTCGTGACTGAACCGCAGACCGTACTGCCGACCACCCCACTGGCTGACGTCAAAGCGCTGACCGAGCGCAACGGCTTTGCAGGCTATCCGGTAGTTAACCGCGACAATGAACTGGTTGGTATCATCACCGGTCGTGACGTGCGCTTTGTGACCGATCTCTCTCAGCCTGTTTCTGCGGTCATGACCCCGAAAGATCGTCTGGTGACGGTGAAAGAGGGTGAAGCGCGTGATGTCGTGCTGCATAAAATGCATGAAAAACGCGTAGAGAAAGCGCTGGTCGTGGATGACAGCTTCCATCTGCTGGGCATGATCACCGTTAAAGACTTCCAGAAAGCCGAACGTAAGCCTAACGCCTGTAAAGATGCGCAGGGCCGTCTGCGTGTGGGTGCCGCTGTCGGTGCCGGTGCAGGCAACGAAGAGCGTATTGATGCGCTGGTTGCTGCGGGCGTTGACGTGCTGCTGATTGACTCTTCTCACGGTCACTCTGAAGGCGTGCTCTCCCGTATCCGTGAAACCCGTGCTAAATATCCGGACCTCGAAATTGTCGGCGGTAACGTCGCTACCGGTGCCGGCGCACTGGCACTGGTTGAGGCCGGCGTCAGCGCGGTCAAAGTCGGTATCGGCCCTGGCTCTATCTGTACCACCCGTATCGTCACCGGTGTCGGTGTTCCGCAGATCACCGCCGTCTCTGACGCCGTGACTGCACTGGAAGGCACCGGTATTCCGGTCATCGCCGATGGCGGTATCCGTTTCTCCGGTGATATCGCCAAAGCGATCGCGGCGGGAGCCTCCTGCGTCATGGTGGGTTCAATGCTGGCGGGCACCGAAGAGTCTCCGGGCGAGATCGAACTCTACCAGGGTCGTGCATTTAAATCCTATCGCGGCATGGGTTCACTGGGCGCGATGTCCAAAGGCTCTTCAGACCGTTACTTCCAGACCGATAACGCCGCTGACAAACTGGTGCCGGAAGGCATCGAAGGCCGCGTGGCCTATAAAGGCCGTCTGAAAGAGATCGTCCATCAGCAGATGGGTGGACTGCGTTCTTGCATGGGCCTGACCGGTTGCCCGACCATTGATGAGCTGCGCACTAAAGCGGAGTTTGTCCGCATCAGCGGCGCTGGCATCAATGAGAGTCACGTACATGATGTGACCATCACCAAAGAGTCACCGAACTACCGTATGGGCTCGTAATTCCGATTTCCCGCCCGGCTTAAGCCGGGCGCTTTTATTTATTAAGTCACCGTTCTGGAACCCCCTCAATGACGACGGAAAATATCCATAAGCATCGCATTCTGATTCTCGATTTCGGCTCGCAATATACTCAGCTGGTGGCACGCCGCGTGCGCGAGCTTGGCGTTTACTGTGAACTCTGGGCATGGGATGTGAGCGAAGAGCAGATTCGCCAGTTCAACCCAAGCGGCATCATCCTTTCCGGTGGCCCGGAGAGCACTACCGAACTGAACAGCCCGCGTGCGCCGGAATATGTCTTTAATGCTGGCGTGCCGGTCCTGGGCGTCTGCTACGGTATGCAGACCATGGCGATGCAGCTGGGCGGCGCCGTTGCCGGTTCAAACGAACGCGAGTTCGGTTATGCGCAGGTTGAAGTGACCACGCCAAGCGCTCTGGTTCGCGATATCGAAGATGCGATCAGCGCGGCCGGTAAACCGCTGCTGGATGTCTGGATGAGCCACGGCGATAAAGTCACCGCTATCCCGGCTGACTTCGTAACCGTTGCCAGCACCGAAACCTGTCCGTTTGCCATCATGGCGAACGAAGAGAAGCGTTTCTACGGCGTGCAGTTCCACCCGGAAGTGACCCATACCCGTCAGGGCCTGCGGATGCTTGAGCGCTTCATCATCGACATTTGTGAATGTGAAGCCCTGTGGACGCCAGCCAAAATCATCGAAGATGCGGTAGAACGTCTGCGTGAGCAGGTAGGAAATGACAAAGTTATCCTCGGTCTGTCTGGCGGTGTGGATTCATCGGTAACGGCGATGCTGCTGCACCGTGCCATTGGCGACCGTCTGACCTGCGTGTTTGTGGATAACGGTCTGCTGCGCCTGAACGAAGCGCAGCAGGTGATGGATATGTTTGGCGATCACTTTGGTCTCAACATCGTCCATGTTCCGGCTGAGCAGCGCTTCCTGGACGCACTGGCGGGTATTGATGAACCTGAAGCCAAGCGTAAAACCATTGGTCGCGTCTTTGTGGAAGTGTTTGACGAAGAAGCGCTGAAGCTGGAAGACGTTAAGTGGCTGGCGCAGGGCACCATCTATCCGGACGTGATCGAGTCGGCGGCATCAGCCACCGGTAAAGCGCACGTCATCAAGTCGCACCACAACGTTGGCGGCCTGCCGAAAGAGATGAAGATGGGCCTGGTTGAGCCGCTGAAAGAGCTGTTCAAAGACGAAGTGCGTAAGATTGGTCTGGAGCTGGGCCTGCCGTACGACATGCTGTTCCGCCATCCGTTCCCGGGCCCGGGTCTGGGCGTGCGCGTGCTGGGCGAAGTGAAGAAAGAGTATTGCGATCTGCTGCGTCGTGCCGATGCTATCTTCATCGAAGAGCTGCACAAAGCGGATCTCTACAACAAAGTCAGCCAGGCGTTCACCGTCTTCCTGCCGGTTCGCTCGGTCGGTGTGATGGGCGATGGCCGTAAATATGACTGGGTGGTTTCATTGCGCGCAGTGGAAACCATCGACTTTATGACCGCTCACTGGGCGCATCTGCCGTATGATTTCCTGGGCCGCGTCTCTAACCGCATCATCAATGAAATCAACGGGATCTCCCGCGTGGTGTATGACATCAGCGGTAAGCCACCGGCGACGATTGAGTGGGAGTAATCGGCCTGTAGCCGGTTAACCCTGACGAGGTTCAAGCCCGCTTCTCAGCGGGCTTTTTTCTGCCCTGGCTGCGCGCCGATCCACCGTTTTAACCTTTCAGCACATCCGCACCCGAACCTGGTGGTTTTCTGTTCACTTTGCCGCAAATTGCGCTATTCTGCTGGTCAGCAAAAGCACGTCGGGTTTCCTGTCTGACGCCCGCTTTTGACTCGCCGCTTTTACCGATTGTCCATATCTCAAAGCCGCCGCTTAAGGAAACCGCCCGCACCGC
The DNA here is from genome assembly GCF_008631515.1 of Pantoea sp. M_10. Classification (NCBI taxonomy): domain Bacteria; kingdom Pseudomonadati; phylum Pseudomonadota; class Gammaproteobacteria; order Enterobacterales; family Erwiniaceae; genus Pantoea; species Pantoea sp. M_10. The sequence continues at coordinate 125,109 of NZ_VWUL01000002.1, forward strand.
AGGCGTTTCCTGATTCTGACGCCACCAGGAATGTTGTCATGCTCTCACTCAAAGTGTTCAGCCTGTTTTTTGTTGTCGTATTGCTGCTCTCTCTGGGAGCCAGTATCGCCCAGGCGACCCGTCACAGCGAAACCGCAGAGCGGGGCGGCTGGTGGTCGGCGCGACGCGATTCAGCCGGTATTGCGCCCGACCCACGCGCCTTCGCTAATCTGGCTATCGTGCAGGTCTATGCCGCGCCCACCTATGGCTGGAAAGGGCGGGTCGCGGTGCATCCCTGGATCATCTTCAAACGTGCCGGTGAAACGCACTACAATCGCTATGAAGTGATCAGCTGGGGCAGTGGCGATAAAGTGCGTCACAATACCAATCTTCCTGATGGCTACTGGTATGGTGCAAAACCGCGGCTGCTGGTGAACCATCGCGGACCCGAGGCAGAAGCGATGATCCCGCAGATTGAAGCGGCTATTCAATCCTATCCCTGGCCGACGACCTATCACGCGTGGCCGGGGCCCAACAGCAATACTTTCCTGGCGCACATTGGTCGCGAAGTCCCGGCCTTAAAACTCGATTTGCCTGCGAATGCCCTGGGCAAAGATTACCGGCCACTGTGGCGTCCGGTCGGGCTGCCGCCATCCGGGCGAGGGCTGCAGGTATCGGTTCTGGGTGTGGCGGGCGTCACGCTGGGAGCGGAAGAGGGGTTCGAAGTGAATCTGCTGGGTCTGAACATGGGCCTCGACTTTACCCCGTTCCGCCTGCGGTTGCCGTTTATTGGCGGGCTGGGTAACGACAACCTGCAGCAGGATAAGCCCTGATCGTCTGGCCCCGCTAACGGGGCCGGTTTGTTTCAGCACACGCCAAAATCGCCCTCTTCGTGATAGAGGTTAACGCTCTCTGCCTTCACTTCAATCTCTTTTTTGGTCGCATCATCCACCCGTGCGCAATACAGGGTGTCACCTTCAACGCGCAATACCTGCATTTTAGGGCCACCGGTTTTCGACTGAACAAAATCCTCTGCTTTAAACATAGTTTCTCCGTCGTGAGTCGTGATTGCTGCCAGCATCGCGCTGACATTTTTTGCGTAACGTTTTCCAGTGTAGATCCTGACCGTTTTACTGTGTGAAAAAGTCTGCGCATGCTCAGCCGGATAAGAATATTTCTTCTGGTTGTCAGTTGACAACTTACTAATCCGACGGCAGGATAGTGGAGGACAGATGGCAAGGAAGCGGCATCCTGATAAAGAGATCGAAGCGGCGTTACGTTATGCCGAATCCCACGGCTGGCTGGTCGTTACGGGCGGTCATCACGCCTGGGGCAAAATGTACTGCCCGAACATGCTGCTGAGATGCCGCTGCGGGGAGTTTTGTCTGACCTGTATCTGGAGCACGCCAAAAAATGCGCATAACCATGCCCGTGCGCTCCGGCGAGTGGTCGACAATTGTGATTATCTGACGTCCTGAGAGTGCATAAGGAGAGGCATATGGAATATTGTTTTACATTACGGTTCAGCCTGCCGGAAGGGCATGCGCCGGCAGATGAGATGATGGAAGTGCTGGCCGCAGCCGGCTGTGACGATGCGCTGATCGGTCTGGGGACGCCGGGGCGAATCGCACTGGAGTTTACCCGGGAGTCAGGCTCTGCGACGGAGGCACTGGCAGAGGCAGAAGCGGCGGTCCTGCGCGCGATACCGGGTGCCACGCTGGTGGAAGCGGCGCCTGACTTTGTGGGACTGACTGACGTAGCCGAGCTGATCGGCATGTCGCGGCAGAACATGCGCAAGCTGATGCTCAGCCACCGCCCGCCATTTCCGCTGCCGGTGCATGACGGCAAAACCGCCATCTGGCACCTGGCAGATGTACTGGAGTGGCTGAACCAGCGCGGTAACTATGTGCTGCCGGTGGCGACCCGGGAACTGGCGCAGGTGACGCGCCAGCGTAATCTCTGCGGGTCACTGCAACGCTACGGTCTGCTCGCCTGAGGGTCAGTGCGTGGTCAGAAACAGCGTCGCCAGTCCCAGGAAGATAAAGAATCCGCCGGTGTCGGTGATGGCGGTAATCAGAACGCTGGAGCCGACGGCCGGATCGCGCTTCAGTCTGGTCATCACCAGCGGTACCAGCACGCCCATCAGCGCCGCCAGCAGCAGATTAAGCGCCATGGCCAGCATCATGACACCGCCCAGCGCCATATTGTCATACATCAGCCAGGTGATGCCGCCCATGATGCCGCCCCAGAAGAGGCCGTTGATCAGCGCCACGCCCAGTTCACGGACGATCAGAAACGAGAAGTTACCCGGCTCCACCTGATGCAGCGCCAGCGCGCGCACAATCATGGTGATCGTCTGGTTACCGGTATTGCCCCCGATCCCGGCCACAATCGGCATCAGTGTCGCGAGGGCGACGATTTGCGAGATGGTCCCTTCAAACAGCCCGATAACGCGTGAGGCAACAAAGGCGGTACAGAGGTTGATCGCCAGCCAGGCCCAGCGTTTACGGACTGACTTATGCACCGGGGCAAAGACATCCTCTTCCTGACTGATACCACCCATCTTACGGATATTGCTTTCGTTTTCGGCATTAACCAGATCGATGATATCTTCAATGCTCACACGGCCAATCAGTTTGCCTTTTGCATCGGTAACGGCGGCAGAGATGAGGTTATAACGTTCAAAGGCGCTGGCGGCGTCTTCAGCCTTGTCATTAAGCTGGAAGGTGGTAGGGCGTGCGTTCATCACCTCGCTCACCAGCGTTTTGGGCTTATTCAGCAGGATATCGGTCAGCAGCAGTTCACCCAGCAGCTGATTATCTTTATTCGTGATGAAGAGCTTATCGGTGCCGCCCGGCATACTTTTGCGCTTGCGCAGGAAACGCTGCACCGTCGCCAGCGTGACATCTTCACGCACCGTCAGGATGTTGAAATCCATCACCCTGGCGACGCGGTCGCGGTCAAACTGCACCATGCTGAGCATCCGGGCGCGCAGGCCAGGTTCCACGGTGGCCAGCAGGCGTCCGGTCAGGTCACGCGGCAGATAGCGCGCCAGCCAGACCTGATCGTCGATATCCAGCGGCTGGATGGCGCGCAGGATATCGCGGTCGCTCATCTCCTCCGTGAGGCTGGCCCAGACCGTTTCTGATGCTTCAACCAGCACGTGACCGCGCCGCTCGTTTGGCACCAGCCGCCATAGCGCCTGGCGCTCCTCTTCCGGCAGGGCTTCGAGAATATCGGCAAGGTCAGCGGCATGCAGCTGAAGAATATCCTGTTCCAGCGCTTCACGCTGGGCCGCATTTTCACGTTGCTGTTCAGGCGGCTGATCGCCGGATTTCTCCAGCAGGGCATCAACCAGATCGTGTTCATTGAGCAGCAGCGTCAGAATGCGATGACGGGTTTCACTTAAACGTTGAGAGTGAGAGGCAGACACATTGGATCCCTTTAGTCTGAAAGCACCAGCACGAAGTGTAGCGTTTCGCCTGAAAAAGGGATGCAAAAAAGCGTCCGATCGGTCGGATAACGTTTTAAATTCAGTTCAGAAGGGGACTGTGCGTTAGCGGGTATCGCCTGATGTCACTGTAACCGGTCCAGGCGTCGCTTTCTGTTGCTGATGATGTTCGAAGGCAGCAGGCAGGATGAAAATCAGGCGACTAAAGAGAATGATAAAACTGATCAGCAACACGATGCGGGTCATGGTGCCGGTTTTCTGACGTCTTCGGGGAGAAATAGCGCTGTTCACGCGGGGTGGTTCCTGTAGTGACCCTCATCGGGGCGATTGCAATATTTAGTCACAGTCGCCCGATGAAATCAATCGCTGTTGAAAAAAACAGCAGATAATGATCAGTAACTCGCTTTCTGCGCCAGCAGCGTGGCAAAGCGGCAGGTGATGCGCTGGCCGTTTTCATCTTTACGGTGCAGCTGGCCGGGATGCTCGTTGTACTTCACGATGTGCCAGTTGCGATAGTAGTGACTGAGTTCACCCGATTTAAACGCAAAAGAGAAATCAGCCGGGCAGGGCATATCGTCCGTATTCATCGCCGCGACAATCAGGTTAAAGCCATATTTCACCGTGCAGGCCTGCATGTCCGCAATCAGCTGTGGAATGGTCTGCGGCTGCAGAAACATCATCACCACGGTCGACAGCACAAAGTCATAGCCGCCATTGAAGCGCGTCGTGTTCAGGTCATGCTGCGCGGTGTGGATACCGCTGAGGTTTTCCTGCGTCACAATCTCCTGCAGGCGCGCCAGACTTTGTGGATTGTGATCCCACGCCGTCACGTCAAATCCCTGCTGATTCAGAAACAGCGTGTTACGGCCCACGCCACAGCCAAGATCCAGCGCCTTGCCGACGGTGAGCTGGGGCAGCGCCGCAACCACTTCAGAGTGAGGCGGAGTCAGGCCATAGGTTTCGGCGAAGTAGTTTGCGCCTGAAAGCAGTGTGGTTGGTTGTGTCATAGTCATCAGTTCAGTTAAAAGGGCGCCAGGCGCCCGTAAGGTCAGGCTTCTTCTTTAAGGATCAGTTTCCATCCCGTCACGTCATTCCAGTAAACCTGCTCACGTTCGAGATCGAGCTGAACCAGGTTGTTCTGACTGAAATAGCCTGCCGGGAAGGTCAGCGTCCAGTGGCCGTCATCACACTTCAGGCTTAACGCATCCGGGCGCGTCGTGGCCTGGCGCTGATTATTGAGCAGCGTACCCAGGCGCAGCAGGAAAATCAGCGGAATAAACTGCTTTTTCTTGAACAGCGTGACGCGCGGCAGCTCATCAAGTTTAATCGCTTTGCGATGGAATCTGACCAGCGCAGCCAGCAGCATCTGCTGATCCTGATTGAAACCGGGCAGGTTGGTGTTTTGCAGGATATAGGCGGAATGACGCTGCAGCGCGCTATGGTTAATGGTCAGGCCGACTTCATGCAGCATGGCCGCCCACTTCAGCAGCGCAGCCAGTTGCGGATTGGCCAGCTTAGGATTCTGCTCGCTCCACTGCACATAAAGCTGCTCGGTGGTGTCAAGCACGCGTCGCGCCTGATCGCTGTCGATGGCGTAGTGATTCGCCAGACTCTGTGCGGTCCGGCTGCGAATATCCTGATGGCGGAAGCGGCCTTCCATCTCATAGAGCACGCCTTCACGCAGTGCACCGTCAGAGAGGCGCAGCTCGCGGATCGCCAGTGCATCAAATACGCCACAGAGAATCGCCAGTCCCGGCACGAAGACGTTTTTGCGCTCTTCAGAGAGGCCCGGCAGGCTCAGTGCCGCAAAGGATTTATGCTTCATCACCTCGTCATAGAGCTTGTCGAGACGCTCAGGGGTGATCAGCTTCTCTTTCTCATCCATCGCCTGCAGCACTTCACAGGCGGCTTTGATGGTTCCGGACGCCCCCAGCGCATATTTCCAGCCATGCAGACGATACTGCCACGCCAGCGTTTCCAGCTTCTGCGCGGCCGCTAAACGGGCACGACGGAAGTTTTCACGGCTGATTTCCCCCTTAGGGAAATAGAGCTGGGCGAAACTGACGCAGCCCATGCGGCGGCTCTCAACCAGCTGCGGTTCAAAATCCTCGCCAATCACCAGCTCGGTCGAGCCGCCGCCGATGTCGATCACCAGCTTGCGGCCTTTTTCCGGCTGCGTATGCTCCACGCCCATAAAGATCAGACGCGCCTCTTCATGACCTGAAATCACCTCGATCGGGTAGGGGATCACCTCAGCCGCCCGCTGCAGGAAGGTTTCGGCGTTTACCGCCTCACGCAGCGTATGGGTGCCGACAATCGTCACGTTGCTCGGGCTGAACCCCTGCAGGCGCTCGGCGAACAGCGCCAGACAGGCTAAGCCGCGCTCCATCGCCTCTTCGCTGAGTTTGTGCTGAGCATCCAGCCCGTCAGCCAGATGGACGCGCTGCTTCAGGCGACCCAGCACCTGCATCGCACCGTCGACGACTCGCGCAATCACCATATGGAAACTGTTCGAGCCCAGGTCAATCGCCGCAAACTCCTGGGGTTTAGGCGTACTTTTATGAGAAATTGGCATAGGATTTAGTCAGGTTGTTCCAGTTTCTTGATGTAATCATAGATGGCCAGCTGCGAGCGCACTTTACGGCGATTGCCTCGCTGGACGTAATGGTTACTCAGCTCTTTGTCGACGATGCGGGCTTTCACCGTATCACTCAACTGAATGGCAATAATGTCGAGTATGCGCTGCCGGATGCGTGGATCGAGAATCGCCACCGCCACCTCGATACGGTAATCAATATTACGCGTCATCCAGTCAGCGGAGGAGAGGAACACCTTCTTATCGCCGCCATTCTCAAAAATATAGACGCGATCGTGTTCCAGATAGCGGTCAACAATACTGATGACGCGAATGTTCTCGCTGATCCCCGGCAGATCCGGGATCAGTGAGCACATGCCACGCACCAGCAGATTGACTTTTACCCCTACGCTGGAGGCTGTATAAAGCCGATCAACCAGCCCTTTGTCCACCAGATTGTTTATTTTCAGAGTAATGCCGGAGGGCTTCTGCTGCTGGGCATTGGCGATTTCGGTGTCGATCAGTTCATACAGCATCCGGCGTGAGTTCTGCGGAGACACCATCAGGTGATCAAACGTCACGGGCCGGTAGGGGTTCTCAATAAAGTTGAACACCCGACGCACTTCGTTGGTGATACGCGCATCGGCGGTCAGCAGGGAGTAGTCCGTGTAGAGCCGGGCGGTCTTCTCGTTAAAGTTGCCGGTGCCGATATGGGCATAGCGCACAATCTCTTCCCCTTCACGGCGTGAAATCAGGAACAGCTTGGCGTGGATTTTCAGGCCAGGGGCGGAGAAAATCACATGCACACCGGCTTCGGTCAGGCGTTTAGCCCAGTAGATGTTGGCTTCTTCATCGAAGCGCGCCTGCAGCTCAACCACCACCGTGACCTTCTTACCGTTATACGCGGCGTGGATCATCGCATCCATGATGCGCGAGTGTTTGGCGACGCGGTAAATATTGATTTTGATCGCCAGCACGCTCGGGTCAAACGACGCCTGACGCAGCAGCTCCAGCACATGCTCAAAGGTGTGATAAGGATAATAGAGCAGCACGTCGCGGTCGCGGATCGCATCAAAGCCGTTGCGGTAGCCGTCGAAGCCGATGTGGCGGATCTGCGGCAGCGGACGATTTATCAGGTTGTTTTTGCCGACGTTCGGGAAGCCGATGAAATCTTTAAAGTTGTGATAGCGACCACCGGGCAGAATCGAATCGAAGTTAGAGATAGAGAGCTTGTGGCACAGCAGTTCAACCATCGCCTCCGGCATATCGCGCTGATAGACGAAACGCACCGGCTCTGCCGTCAGTCGCTGCTTCAGGCTGGAGGACATCAGCTCCAGCAGGCTCGACTCCATCTCCGTCACCAGATCGTACTCGGCGTCACGCGTCATTTTCATGGAATAGGCGTTGAGCGCGTCGTAGTCGTAAAAGCCTTTGAAAATATCATCCAGGCAGTAACGTAAAATGTTGTCGAGCAGGATCATCGGCTTACGGCGACGCGGTGGCTCAGCCGGAAGATTGATAAAGCGCGGCACCTTGTCGGACGGGATCTCCAGCAGCGCATAGCGGATGTCGTCACCCCGGATAATCTCGACCGCCAGGTAGGTGTAGTCATCTTTAAGAAATTCGGTCAGGTCGGTTTCATGGGTGATCAGAATCGGCGAGATGTGCTGACGCAGCTCATGCTTAAAGTAGTGACGCAGCCACGCCTGCTGATTGGGCGACAGCTGACGTTCGTTGATCAGGAAGATCTGGTTGCGCGCCATCTCCAGCAGCAGTTCGTTATAGAGGGCATCGAACTCCTGATCGGACTTCATCACCCGCTGCTGAATTTTCTTAAACAGATGACGTGGCGTACTGGCGGAACCCTGCTCTTCACCAATCAGAATACGGCGTTTCAGGTCGGCAAAACGCACTTTATAGAATTCATCGAGGTTGTTGGAGTAGATACCCAGAAAGCGCATCCGCTCAATCAGTGGATTGCTTTTATCTGCCGCTTCCTGCAAAACCCGTTCATTAAAGGATAACCAGCTCAATTCTTTTTCAATATAAAGCTTTACCTGACCCATTCTCACTCCATTTAGCGGTTGCAGGACTGAAGATCCAGTGTCCCTGAACATTATGGCGAGAGTATGGCAGCGTTGTCCAACGCCAGGAGTTGTCTTATCAACCCGCTACGGGCAACATAGCGGCTTATTTCAGCCTGCTGCCGGAACCGCATGAGCGTAAACCACATTCCTGTCCAATTCAGCGATCGTAAGCGTCGTGCCATTGACCGCCTGACGCGGCGGCTGGTTACCTGCTGCGGCGTGGCGATCCTGCTGCTGATGCTGCTGCTGTTCTGCTGGCTGATTGGAGTGGTACTGCCGCTGTTTACGGCGCCGGGTCTGCAAATCGCCTCCAGCCAGCAACTCTGGGATCGTGCGCCTGCATTAGCGATGGGCAATCAGGGCAAGGTCGGCTGGCGTATCAGCGATCGCGGCGCGGCGCGTTTTATTCCGCTGGATGGGCAGCCCGCAGAACCGGCACTGGCGCTGACGCCACCACCGGGTGCGATTGTGCAGAGTGCCGACGGGCAGACGCTGCTGCTCAATATTGAGGGAGCGCTGACGCTGCTGCAGCCCACAGCCGACCAGCAGTGGCGCTTTCCGCTGGGCGACAAACCCTTTCATCTACCCGCTGGCGCGGTGACGAAGATGGCGCTGGCAACCCGCCATGCCGATCAATGGCGTATCGCGGCGCTCACCCAGGCCGGACTTCAGGTGCTGACGATCGGCACCGATCGTCAGGCTGCTATTCTCTCGCTGCCTCAGCATCAGCTTGATCTGCTGGCGCTTTCACCGACAGGCGATCTGCTCTACACCACGGAAGGCAATCTGCTGCGCGTCTGGCAGCTGGGTGATGCACAGGCGTCATTACGCGAAACGCACACCCTGCCGCAGCCGCCGCAAAGCCTGCACCTGCTGGTGGGCGGTGCAAGCCTGCTGATTCAGGATCGCAGCGGCGTGACACAGTGGTTTGCTGTGGCCGGCGAGCAGGGGCCGCGCCTGCAGCGCATAAAGACCTTCGCGGAAAGCGACGGTGAGACGCTTCTGGTGACGGAGCCGCACCGTCGCGTGTTCGCCACACTCAGCAGGCAGGGGCTGCTGCGGCTGTTCGCCAGCAAGCAGAGCGGCCCGATACTGGAGCGTCAGCTGGCGCCCGGCATCGTACAGGCGCAGTTTTCACCCCGCGGCGACAGCCTGCTGATTGAGCGGCCCGGACACTGGCAGATGCTGCGGCTCGATAACCCGTGGCCCGACGTCACGTGGCGTAATTTCTGGCAGAAAATCTGGTATGAGAACTATCCCGCGCCGGACTGGGTCTGGCAGTCGACCGCCGCGGGCGACGGCTATCAGGCAAAGTTCAGTCTGGTGCCGATGGTGACGGGCACGCTGAAAGCGGCCGGGTTAGCGCTGCTGTTTGCCACGCCGCTGGCGCTGGCCGCCGCCATGTACACCGCGTGGTTTATGGCCCCCGGCCTGCGACGCTGGGTGAAACCGGCGATTGAGATGATGGGGGCGCTGCCGAGTGTGGTGGTCGGGCTGATTGCCGGACTCTGGCTGGCACCGCACATCGGGCAGGCCCTGCTGGGGGTGCTGCTGCTGCCGCTCACCCTGGCGGGCGCGCTGCTGCTGTGCGGGGTATTCAGCGCCCGCTTACCGCCGCGCTGGCGTCAGCCCGGTCGCGAAGTGCTGATTCTGCTGCCGCTGCTGCTGTCAGTGACGCTGCTGACGCTGTGGCTGCCCGCTCGATTTATGCCGGATGCCGGCGACTGGCTGCCGCATTATGAACAGCGAAATCTGCTGGTGGCCGCGCTGGCGATGGGCTTTGCGCTGGTGCCGCTGATCTTTACCCTCTCGGAAGATGCGCTCTTCAGCGTCCCCGCGGCGCTGGGACAGGGCTCGCTGGCGCTGGGCGCGACGCCGTGGCAGACGCTGACCCGCGTGGTGCTGCCCGGTGCCTCTGCCGGTATTTTTGCCGCGCTAATGGTCGGTCTGGGGCGCGCCGTGGGAGAAACCATGATTCTGCTGATGGCGACCGGTAACACGCCGCAAAGTGAAGGGGGCCTGTTCAGCGGCCTGCGCGCGCTGTCCGCCAATATCGCTATCGAGATGCCGGAAGCGGCGGCGGGCAGTGCCCACTACCGGGTGCTGTTTCTCAGCGCTCTGCTGCTGCTGCTGTTTACGCTGGTTATCAACACCATTGCAGAGCTGATCCGTCAGCGGCTGCGTCAGCGATACAGTCAGCAGGAGGAGCAGGCATGAAGATGATGCGCCAGAACGATCGCTGGCGGTGGTTAACCGCTGGCGCGGTAGCCGTCTGCCTGCTCGCCTTTACGCTGCTGATTGGTTTGCTGGCCTGGCAGGGGGTGCGTGCCTTCTGGCCGCAGCGCGTTGACCTTTACAGCTTCACCCAGCCGGACGGCGGCGAGACGCGCCTGCTGGGTGAAACGCTGGAGCATCAGCGGCACTTTCCCGCCCCGGCCGATGAGCAGGGCAACCAGGGTGAGAAGGTTCATCGCTATCTGATTAAGACCGGTAACCGGGAGTGGGATGCGCCCGATTTCCGCGTGGTTTACAGCCGTCAGGCGGCGCAGGTCACTCAGCCCGCCGATGTCATGGTGCTGCAGCGGCGCGGCCACGGTCAGGCCTATGGCTGGTTTGTCGGGCTGCGTGAAGACAATGAAGAGTTAACCGCCAGAGACCCGGATGCGCTGCTGCATCAACGGCTCGGGCAGGTGCAGACCCTAGTGCGCCAGGCCAGCCAGATCCGCCGGGTCGATATGGCGCGTCTCAACAGCCAGCGGGAGCAGTTAGACGAGCAGGCGGAGGCACGACGGGCCGCCGGACGCTTTGATTTGCAGACTGAGTCGGAATTTCAGGCCAATCAGGCCGCCCTGCAGCGCCGTTTCAATCAGCTGAGTGAGACGCTGGCCTCTCTGCAGCAGCAGAGTCAGCGCGATCTGCTGATCCTGCGGGATGTGCACGGCACCGAACATGCGATTCCGCTGACCGACATTGTGGACAGCTGGAAGCCCAATGCGATGACGCCAGGCGGCAAAATGCTGCATTTCCTGCATCAGCTGTGGCGCTTCGTCAGCGACTCCCCTGCGGAGGGCGAGAGTGAATCGGGCGCGTTTCCGGCCATTTTCGGCACCGTGCTGATGGTGCTGCTGATGTCGGTGGTGGTGATGCCGCTGGGTGTGATCGCGGCAATCTGGCTGCATGAATATGCCGGACGTCATGCGCTGACCCGGCTGGTGCGTATTGCGGTGGTCAATCTGGCGGGCGTCCCCTCGATTGTCTATGGCGTCTTTGGCCTGGGCTTTTTCGTCTGGCTGGTGGGCGGCACGATCGACCAGCTCTTCTTCGCCAGCGCGCTGCCCAATCCGACGTTTGGCACGCCAGGGCTGCTGTGGGCCTCACTGACGCTGGCGTTACTGACGCTGCCGGTGGTCATTGTCGCGACCGAAGAGGGGCTGTCCCGTATTCCCAACAGTCTGCGACAGGGTTCGCTGGCGCTGGGCGCAACGCAGGCGGAAACCCTGTGGAATGTGGTGCTGCCTATGGCGGTGCCCGCGATGCTGACCGGCCTGATCCTGGCGGTGGCGCGGGCGGCCGGGGAAACCGCACCGCTGATGCTGGTGGGGGTAGTAAAAATGGTGCCGGAGCTGCCGGTAGACGCGGTGTTTCCTTATCTGCATCTGGATCGCAAGTTTATGCATCTGGGCTTCCAGATTTACGATCTGGCGTTTCAGAGCCCGAATATTGAAGCTGACCGGCCGCTGGTGTTTGCCACCGCGCTGCTGCTGGTGCTGATTATTCTGTCGCTTAATCTGCTGGCGATGGCCCTGCGTCACCGTCTGCGTGAACGCTATCGCCTTATGACTCAATAACAGGCTATGACTATGACGTCCGACACGGATATGGCGCTTACCGTTAACCATCTGTCGCTGTGGTATGGCGAGCGCCAGGCGCTGCAGGATATTTCGCTGCAGGTGCCGAAAAACAGGATCACCGCGCTGATTGGTCCCTCAGGCTGTGGTAAATCGACGCTGCTGCGCTGCTTTAACCGCATGAATGATGTGATCGATCACTGCCGGGTTGAGGGAGAGGTGCTGCTGGGCTCGCTGCCGATACTGCGACCGGAGCAGGATCTCTCCGCGCTGCGGCGTCGGGTCGGGATGGTGTTTCAGCGGCCGAATCCGTTTCCCAAGTCGATCTATGAGAATGTGGTTTACGGGCTGCGCCTGCAGGGGGTTCGCGACCGGCGGGTGCTGAACGAAGCCTGTGAGCGTGCGCTGCGTGCGGCGGCGCTCTGGGGCGAGGTGAAAGATCAGCTTTCTCAGAATGCGCTGGCGCTCTCGACCGGACAGCAGCAGCGGCTGGTGATTGCCCGCGCTATTGCGATTGAACCGGAGGTTCTGCTGCTGGATGAACCGACCTCTGCGCTGGACCCTATTTCGACGCTGGTGATTGAAGAGCTGATGACCACGCTGAAGCAGCATTTCACGCTGGTGCTGGTGACACACAATATGCAGCAGGCTTCTCGCGTGTCAGATTACACCGCGTTTATGCATCAGGGCGTGCTGGTGGAGTTTGATGAGACCGACCGTATCTTCACCGCGCCGAAACAGCGCCGGACCGAAGATTATATTACGGGGCGTTACGGCTGAGTCCGCAACGGGAAAGGGGCGCTCTGTCACCGGCTCAGGGGGCCTGTGTCCTGCGTAAAGACGCAAAAGACGCTTTCCATGGCGGGCTCAGCGCGGGCCCTCCATGGCCCGCTATGCTTTACTCCGGACACAGGCCCCCATCGCTTCAGGTTTATCCGCTGTCTGTGTGACTTCCGGTGTATCAGTCGTTAGCATAGCCCTGCGGCGGCAGCGGTTCGCCATCCAGCCAGGCCTTACCGTCACGCATCGCCAGCCGTCCCTCAACAAACCAGTCGATGACCAGCGGATAGATGGCGTGCTCCTGATGCTGCACCCGCTCCGTGATCTCCGCCTCCCTGTCGTCGGCAAAAATCGGTACTTTTGCCTGCAGGATCACCGGCCCGCCATCCAGCTCGTCAGTGACAAAATGCACTGACGTGCCATGCTCGCTGTCACCGTTCTCCAGCGCCTGACGGTGCGTATGCAGGCCCGGATATTTCGGCAGCAGGGAAGGGTGAATATTCAGCAGGCGATCGTGAAAATGGGCCACGAATGCGCTGCTGAGAATACGCATATACCCCGCCAGGACGACAAGATCGGGCGAGTACGCTTCAATCTCAGCGATCAGCTGGCGATCAAAGGCGTCACGGTCGGTGAAATCGCTGGCGGCCAGCGCGTGAGCCGGGATGCCCGCCTCACGCGCCCGCGTTAAGCCAAAGGCAGCGGCGCGGTTGCTGAACACGGCAGCCACGCTGCCGTGAATGCGCCCGCTGGCGCAGGCGTCAAGGATGGACTGAAGATTGCTTCCGTTGCCGGAGATCAGTACAACCAGCTTTTTCATCCGTTGATGACCACACGCTCTTCCGCCTCTGACGCTTTGATCACGCCGAGCTTCCAGGCTTTCTCACCGGCCGCTTCCATCAGCGCGATCGCTTTATCCGCGTCGGCCGGGCTCAGGGCGATGACCATCCCGACGCCGCAGTTAAAGGTACGGTACATCTCGAAACGGCTGACGTTACCGGCCTGCTGCAGCCAGCTGAAGACGGCCGGCCACTGCCAGCTCTTCTCATCAATCACCGCCTGGGTGTTGTCGGGCAGCACGCGAGGAATATTTTCCCAGAAGCCGCCGCCGGTCAGGTGTGCGATAGCATGCACATCGACCTGTTCAATCAGGCTCAGGATATTTTTCACGTAGATGCGGGTTGGTTCCAGCAGATGATCAGCCAGCGGTTTGCCTTCCAGCTGTTCGGTCAGCGGATCGGTGCTGCTGACTTCCAGAATCTTGCGCACCAGCGAATAGCCGTTGGAGTGCGGGCCGCTGGAGCCGAGGGCGATCAGCACGTCGCCATCCTGCACCTTGCTGCCATCAATGATTTCTGATTTTTCCACCACGCCCACGCAGAAACCGGCCACGTCATAATCTTCGCCGTGATACATGCCTGGCATCTCGGCCGTTTCACCGCCGACCAGCGCGCACCCTGACTGCAGACACCCTTCGGCGATGCCGGTGATCACCGCAGAGGCAGTATCCACGTCCAGTTTGCCGGTCGCGTAGTAATCCAGGAAGAAGAGCGGCTCAGCACCCTGTACTACCAGGTCGTTAACGCACATCGCCACCAGGTCAACACCAATGGCGTCGTGACGTTTGAGATCCATCGCCAGACGCAGCTTGGTACCAACGCCATCGGTGCCGGAGACCAGCACGGGTTCACGGTATTTTTGCGGCAGCGCGCAAAGCGCACCAAAACCGCCCAGTCCACCCATCACTTCCGGGCGACGCGTCTTTTTCACTACGCCTTTAATACGGTCAACCAGGGCATTACCAGCATCAATATCAACACCGGCGTCTTTGTAACTGAGAGAGGTTTTGTCGGTCACTGCGAGGTCCCCACGCGAGTTGCGGTTGGTGGTTAAAATAAAGCGCGGCAATTCTAACAGTGCAGGCAAACGTTTGCGAGTCCGGGATTGCGCATCGGACAATTTTCATTAATCCTTGTTTTATCCCGGCCAGACTCGCGGCTTTGCGCAAGGACAGGTGGCGCAGAGCGGAAAAGGCGGTATAATCCCGCGATTTTTTTTTAGCTCAACTCATTCCGGGAGAACACCAATGAAGATCGTGGAAGTCAGACACCCGCTGGTCAAACATAAACTGGGCCTGATGCGTGAGCATGATATCAGTACAAAGCGCTTTCGTGAGCTGGCGTCTGAAGTGGGCAGCCTGCTGACCTACGAAGCGACCGCCGATCTGGAAACGGAGCGCGTCACCATTGAGGGCTGGAACGGCCCGGTTGAAATCGATCAGATCAAAGGCAAAAAGATCACGGTGGTGCCGATTCTGCGTGCCGGTCTTGGCATGATGGAAGGGGTTCTGGAGCACGTTCCCAGCGCCCGTATCAGCGTGGTTGGGGTTTACCGTGATGAAGAGACGCTGGAGCCGGTTCCCTATTTCCAGAAGCTGGTTTCTAACATCGAAGAGCGCCTGGCGCTGGTGGTAGACCCGATGCTGGCGACCGGGGGCTCAATGATCGCTACCATCGACCTGCTGAAAAAAGCGGGCTGCACCAGCATTAAAGTGCTGGTACTGGTTGCCGCCCCGGAAGGGATCGCTGCACTGGAGAAGGCACACCCTGACGTTGAGCTCTACACGGCGTCTGTGGATCAGGGACTGAATGAGAAGGGTTACATCATTCCCGGACTCGGCGATGCCGGGGACAAGATTTTCGGAACCAAATAAATCGCATAGCCGACCAGAGAGTCGGCTTTTTTTTGCAAAAAAAAGCTCTCCGACCGGGGCGGGTTTGCCGCAGGGCTGACCCGCGTGCCTGAGGCTGTGCCTGAAGCGCGCACCCGTGGGGAAAATAACATAAGGGGATAAATGATGACTCGTCGCGCCATTGGCGTCACTGAACGACCGCCGTTACTGCAAACCATTCCACTCAGCCTGCAACACCTGTTCGCCATGTTTGGTGCCACGGTGCTGGTGCCGATTCTGTTTCACATCAACCCGGCGACGGTTCTGCTGTTTAACGGCGTCGGCACGCTGATCTACCTCTTTATCTGTAAGGGCAAAATCCCCGCCTATCTCGGTTCCAGTTTCGCCTTTATCTCGCCGGTACTGCTGTTGCTGCCGCTGGGCTATGAGGTGGCGCTGGGAGGATTTATCCTCTGCGGGGTGCTCTTTTGCCTCGTGGCGCTGATTGTTAAACGCGCGGGAACCGGCTGGCTGGACGTGATGTTTCCGCCAGCGGCGATGGGCGCGATTGTCGCCGTAATCGGTCTGGAGCTGGCGGGCGTAGCGGCCAATATGGCGGGCCTGCTGCCGGCAGAAGGCAGTGCACCCGACAGTAAAACGGTGCTGATTTCGCTGGTGACCCTGGCCGTCACGGTATTTGGTTCGGTGCTGTTCCGCGGCTTCCTGGCGATCATCCCTATCCTGGTCGGCGTGGTGGCGGGTTATCTGCTCTCCGCGTTTATGGGCATCGTGGACTGGCGCGGCGTGGTCAGTGCCCCCTGGTTTGCCCTGCCGACCTTCTATACGCCGCGCTTTGAGTGGGTGGCGATGCTGACGATTCTCCCCGCCGCGCTGGTGGTGATTGCCGAACATATCGGGCATCTGGTGGTCACGGCTAACATCGTGAAGAAAGATCTCATCCGCGACCCTGGCCTGCATCGCTCAATGTTCGCCAACGGCTTATCGACGGTGATCTCCGGCTTCTTCGGTTCCACCCCGAACACTACCTACGGCGAAAACATCGGCGTCATGGCGATTACCCGTGTCTACAGTACCTGGGTAATTGGCGGTGCGGCGATTCTGGCGATCCTGCTCTCCTGCGTCGGCAAACTGGCGGCGGTGATCCAGGCGATCCCGGTGCCGGTTATGGGCGGCGTGTCGCTGCTGCTGTATGGCGTGATCGGCGCATCGGGTATCCGCGTCCTGATCGAATCGAAAGTCGATTACAACAAAGCGCAAAACCTGATCCTGACCTCGGTGATCCTGATCATTGGCGTCAGCGGCGCGAAGGTGCACATCGGCGCGGCAGAGCTGAAGGGCATGGCGTTAGCGACAATCGTGGGCGTCGGACTCTCATTGATCTTCCGGGTGATCTCGCTGCTGCGTCCGGAAGAAGTGGTGCTGGACGCCGAAGAATCCCGCGAGCCCTGATCGCATCGTGACGGACAGGATCGGGGCAGGGACGCCCCATTCATCTCTTTCTGAAAACTGTGGTAGACTTCCCCCGATTTTTTGCTTGTTCTCTTGCTGAGGTGCTTCTGAACACGCCGGCACAATTGTCATTGCCACTCTATTTACCTGACGATGAAACCTTCGCCAGCTTCTGGCCGGGGGAGAACCCGTCGCTGATTGCCGCGCTGAAAGGCGCTCTCAGCCAACAACATGGCAGCTATCTCTACTTCTGGTCACGCGAAGGCGGCGGGCGGAGTCATCTGCTGCACGCCGCGTGCGCCGAAATGTCCGCACGCAGTGAAGCGGTGGGGTATGTGCCGCTGGACAAACGCACCTGGTTTGTACCGGAAGTGCTGGAGGGGATGGAGCAACTGTCACTGGTCTGCATCGATAACATTGAGTGCATTGCCGGTGAGCCGGAGTGGGAGATGGCGATCTTCGATCTCTATAACCGCATTCTGGAAACCGGCAACACGCGGCTGTTCATCACCGGCGATCGTCCACCGCGCCAGCTGAATCTGCAGCTGCCGGATCTCGCCTCGCGCCTGGACTGGGGGCAGATCTATCGCCTGCAGCCGCTCTCCGATGAAGATAAACTGCAGGCGCTGCAACTGCGCGCCGGGTTACGCGGCTTTGAGCTGCCGGAGGATGTGGGACGTTTCCTGCTGAAGCGACTGGATCGTGAAATGCGCACCCTGTTTGAAACGCTGGATCGGCTGGATCGTGCCTCGATCAGCGCCCAGCGCAAACTTACCATTCCCTTTGTTAAAGAGACGCTCGGCCTTTAAAGAATGTCGAGCACCGCTTCCGGCGGACGTCCGATTCGCGCCCGATCGCCCTTGATCACAATCGGCCTTTCAAGCAGTTGCGGATGGGCGGCGAGCGCGTCCAGCAGCGCACTTTCCTCTTTATCACTCAACGCCAGTTCGCTGTAGAGCGCTTCTTTCGTCCGCATCAGCTGGCGTGCGCTCTGCATCCCCAGCTTCTGCAGCAGACTCTGCAGCGTCTCGCGGTCAGGCGGCGTCTGCAGATAGAGCACCACTTCCGGTGTCAGGCCGCGGGCGTTCAGCAGGGCCAGAGTTTCGCGACTCTTGCTGCAGCGCGGGTTGTGGTAAATCGTCACCATGTCAGGCTCTCCCTTTCTGGCTGTTATGCTCAGCCTTTCTGATATTGTTTGAAACGCTGCTGCAACTGACGCAGCTGATCGATACGGGCATCGTAGCGCGCCTGCTTCAGGCTGCCGAGCGGCACCTGGGCGCTGGCGCTACTCAGTGCGCTAATCGCCTGATCGAGCTGACCATTCAGTGCCAGACTCTCGGCCCGCGCTGAGAGCTCCTCATCATTCAGCCCCTGCTGAGCAGAAGCCTGCGCCAGTAAATCCCAGCCGTTGGGATCATCCTTGTTTGCCCAGGTGTAGCGATTCAGAATGCGGCTGGCGCTGGCATACTGTTTCGCTTCCACATAGGCATTCGCCAGGTTGAGCTGCACCACCGGGCTGTTTTTCGCCCCGGTAGCCGCGGTGAGCAGGGCAATCGCCTGCTGCGGCTGGTTCAGGCCGATATCGATATCGGACATGATGTCGAGGAACCAGACATTACCGGGCTGCTTCGCCAGCAGTGGGGTCATAATCCGCTTCGCGTCGGCAAAACTCTTCGCCTGCAAAAACTGTATCGCTTTGCCATATTGTGAGGCCAGCTGCTCACGCGAATTGCCGCTGGCATACTGGCTAAGCAGTTCGTCAGTAAGCTGATTGCGCCCGGTGGAGTACATGCCCAGCGCCCGGACCTTCGCCAGATAAAAATCTTCCGTCGACTGCACGACTACTGGCCGCATCTGGTTGGCGCGGTTTCGGGCATCCGCCAGACGGCTGTCGGGCAGGGGGTGTGTCAGCAGAATTTCCGGTGGCTTTGACGAGAAGCGGCTCTGATCGGCCAGCTTCTGCAAAAAGTTCGGCATCGCCTGCGGATCGAATCCGGCGCGCTGCAGCACCTGAATCCCGATGCGATCTGCCTCCTGCTCATTTCCCTGGGTAAAGCTGATGATCCCCTGCTGGGTGCCCGCCAGCGTACCGGTCAGTGCGGCCATGCCCGCCTGCGGACTCGCCATCGCCAGCAGAATGGAGCCCAGCGCACCGACCCAGGTCAGCGGCGCATTGCGCTTCTGATCTTCCATCGCGCGCGCCAGATGGCGCTGGGTAACGTGAGAAATCTCATGCGCCATTACCGACGCCAGCTGGCTTTCATTCTCGGTAAAGCGGAACAGCGCGGAGTGCAGCACCACATTGCCGCCAAAGAAGGCAAAGGCGTTCAGCTCATCGTTCTGTATCAGAAAGAAGTGGAACGGCGTTTTCACCGAGTCAGCGTGCGCAACCAGGCGCTGGCCGAGTTGATTGATGTACTGATTGAGAAGCGGATCGTTGATCAGCGGTGCGCTGGCGCGAAGCTGGCGGACATAGAAGTCGCCCATCTGCAGCTCCTGATTAATCGACAGCGTCGAACCGGCCGTGGTGCCAATATCGGGAAGAGAATCACTGACATCAGCGTAAGCCGGTGACAGCGTGGACAGAATGAGCGTCGGCAGAAGCGCGGCGATCAGCGTTTTTTTTAACCGGTTCAACATGCCTTAATCCTGTAGAGAGGCTCTGAAAAGAGACAGGTGCGCAGCGGGTAGGTTCCCTTTTCCGCAGATAACGACGGTTTGCGCCTATCTTAACCAGTGCCCGAAAAGAAAGAAATGCTGTTTTCGGGGCCAGCCGGCGGCGCGGTTTGTGCAAGATCAGCGAATATGACGAAAAAAATTGAACATTCCTGAAACCTAAACCGTAGTTAAACGGATAAGTCGGGGCAGGGGATTGCCCGCGCCGGCGCGCAATTATACAACGGCTTATTTACCCTGCTGATTGAGTCCGGCATGAATAAAGCAGAATCTTCTGTCGGTCTTCTGACGTTAATCCGCTTTCCTTTTTAAAGTTATGTAAATTCACTCAAAAAAACTGAATATGGCATGATTTTTTCCAGGTCAAATCTGAAAAAAACAGCGAAACGCATGGGTTTAATTCCGTTTTTACATTGATAAATTCAATCGTTATTCCGGCCATATCTGTTTTTTTCTATTTAACGCTGGCTGTTATTTTTTAAATCTTTCCCCTGTCGCCATAAATAAGGCGGCCCTTATCGCGGGCCAGTGATAAGAAGATGGTTTTTAGTCGCTAATGAAATTTTTCGATTAATTCAGGCGGTGAATCATTTCTGCTGTCATCAGCAGCGTGCCTGCCCGCCTTTCCTTCAGGAGAGAATCACGTCCGCGCTGTGATATAGATAGCCGACCTGATTCAGTCCTGAATCGGCCAGAGATTATTTGCCGGAGAGAAGTGTTATGCGTTCAGCTATTTCGTACGCTTTAATCGCCATTATCGGTGGCGTAGTGGGTGCGGCTGTTACTCAGAGTGGCACTATTTATGACAAGGTCACACGCCATTTTGCCTCAGAGCCTCAGGAACCCGCCGGATTCTGGAGTACACCGGCGATTAAAGGCTACGGCAAAATTCATTATGAGCCTGATGCCGCCTTTAAACCGGTGCCGGGTCTGAGTAATAAAATTGTTTTCCAGATCACCCGCAGCGATGGCGCGATGACCGCACCCAATCTGGGACTGGAGCGCGTCGCGCGGGTAGTGAATCTTTATATCGCCTCTGGCGTTCCGGCCGATCAGCTGAAGTTTGTGGTTTCGGTTACCGGTGACGCGACCCCCGCCATGCTGGATAACGCCCATTTCAAACAGTTTTATGGCATCGACAATCCCAACCTGAAGCTGATTAACGAGCTGAATCAGGCGGGCGTCAAAGTCTCCGTGTGCGATCAGTCGGTGGCCTTCCACCACTATCCCAACAACTGGATTGATAAATCCGTTGTGCATGCGCTTTCCAGTCCAACCACGGTCTCAACGCTGCAAAACCAGGGGTATGCGTGGCTGGCAATGTAATTAACGTTCTATTTAATCGGGAGAATATCTGATGCGTCCAGCAGCTTTAGTGGTGGTGGCAGCCGTCGCGGGATTTATTGGCGGCAATGTTTTACAGCTGCCCGCTTTATTTGGTAAGGCCAGCGATAAACTGGCGGAGAATAAAACCGAGCCTGCCGACTTCTGGAGTACACCGGCAATTGAGGGGTATGGCAAAATACATTATGTCGATACGCCAGCCTTTAAACCCGGCACAACGACAGGCCTGAGTAATAAAATCGTCTTTCAGATCAACCGCAGTGAAGGGGATATCCGTAAACCGAATCTCGGTCTGGAGCGCGTCGCGCGTGTAACCAACCTCTATTATGCGGCGGGTGTTCCGCTCGATCAGCTGAAATTTGTGGTATCCATTAACGGCGACGCGGTTTCATCTGCCCTGAACAATGCGCAGTTCAGCAAAGCCTACGGTGTCGATAACCCGAACCTGAAATTAATCAGCGAACTGAAAAAAGCGGGTGTGCAGGTCACTATCTGTGACCAGTCAGTGGCGTTTCATCAGCTGGAGCGTGACTGGATCGACCCGATGGTCACCCACACGATCTCCAGCGGCACCACGGTCGCCACCCTGGAAAACAGCGGTTACGCCTTCCTGATGCTCTGATCCTCCTGACAGCGGCGTCATGGCCGCTGTCATCTGCTGTGCTTTGCTTTTCCTGTAAGGCGGACCGGCCTTACTCCTTTCTTCTCACCGGATGCGCCCTGTCGCTTCGGGCTGGCCTTAATTGCCGCGGCTCCTACGATAAAACGTCATGTTTACCGGGGTTCGGGACCACTATCTATCGTGCTTTTTCCCTGTCAGCAGGGAAGCCCCGATCATTAAATCAGTGCCAGGATAATTTGTATTTAGTCGGCTGAAATTTGTCTTAATGCTGCTCAAAAAGGCCAGCAGGGTGTAGACTTAAGCCCGGATTATCAGCTGGCTTTCATTAAAAAAATAATCAGGCATTCATGACATGACTTCCTTCTTCGGGGCGGCAACGCCATGCTAAAGCTGTTTCGGCCTAAAGCCGATTTGCGCAATCTGATCGCCCTGCTGGTCATTGTCAGTATTGTCATTACGCTCGCCAACACACTTTACGCCACCTGGCGGGTGCAGCGTCAGGTGCTGATCGATTCCACGCTTGAAGCTAACCGCGCCTATGCCGCCAAGCTCGCCTCTACCAGCGAAATCTTCTTCCAGCTGGCGCAGTCACAGCTGCACTTCAGCGCCAATCAGCTCAGTCGTGACTTCAATAATGATGCGTTGCTGAGCAGTGAGGTCAACCGCCTGCGTGAGCAGACCACCAGTTTTAACTCGGTGGTGGTGGTGGATGGGCAGGGCGTGGTCAAAGCGATCTCGCCTGAGTCCCTGACCCTGAAAGGCATGCATCTCACCAGTGATGCCTCGCGCGAAGCGCTGACGCTGCGGCAGCCGGCAATCAGCAAACCGACGCTGTCACCGGCTAATAATCTGCTGGTGTTTGTCTCGTGGCCAATCTGGAGCGAACAGGGCGACTATCTGGGCTACGTCGGCGGCACCATCTATCTGAAAAAGAAAAGTATTCTGAATGCGCTGCTGGGTGAACAGTTCTACCGCGATGGCACCACGGTCTATGTGCTCGACAGTAATAATGAGGTGCTGTATCACCAGAATCGTCAGCTGGTGGGCAAAACCCTGCCTGCCATCGTCAGTCCCAACGGTGAGGAGACTAACGGCTCGCTGATGATGACCGGTGCGGGAGAATCCACGCAGCTGGCCGGCTAT
This sequence comes from Pantoea sp. M_10, assembly GCF_008631515.1. NCBI lineage: Bacteria > Pseudomonadati > Pseudomonadota > Gammaproteobacteria > Enterobacterales > Erwiniaceae > Pantoea > Pantoea sp. M_10. The sequence goes on from NZ_VWUL01000002.1 coordinate 147,755, forward strand.
GCCGTCGTTCCGACCACCGGCTGGACGGTGGTGGCCCTGAAGCCCATCAATGCCACGCTCGATCCGCTCTCCGGGCTGTTAATGAAAGTGCTGAAAAACTCGGTGCCGTTTGCGCTGCTGACCCTGCTGGTGGCTGTGGTGCTGGCGCGACTGATCGCCCGCCCGCTGTTTCAGCTGGCGCGCAAAGCCAGCCGGATGGATGCGCAGGGCGTCTCTAAGGAGATTGGCGGTATCAGCGCCTGGTATTTTGAGGCCGCACAGGTGAAGCGCGCGCTGCTCACCGGTATCGGCCTGGTGCAGGACAAAATCGGCCGTCTCAGCTCAGAAGCGCAGACCGACCCACTCACCCAGCTGCTGAATCGCCGCGGGCTGAACGCGGTCCTGGAGTATTACCGCACGCTGCGCCAGCCTTTCGCGGTGCTGGCGCTGGATATCGACCATTTCAAAAACGTTAACGACAGCTGGGGCCATGACGTCGGTGATCGGGTGATTCAGCAGGTGGCCAGCACGCTGCGTGCCAGCGCCCGTCACTCGGATGTGGTGTGCCGCAACGGTGGGGAGGAGTTTCTGATGCTGCTGCCAGGAACGTCGCTGGATGAAGCGCAGGTCATCGCAGAGCGGGTGCGGCAGGGCATTGCAGAAGCCTGGCTCAGGGATGTGGGGCGGATTACCCTCTCTATCGGCGTCGCGGCCTGGAAAGGAACGCAGGATGCCGGGCTGGAAGTGAGCCTGAAACAGGCGGATGCCGCGCTTTATGAGGCAAAGAATGCCGGGCGCAACTGCGTTATCGTTGTCCGATCTTAACGGTTCGGGAAGCGGGGAGGGCGGGAAAAGAGAAAGAAGAAGGGCGCGGCACCCAGGCTACCGCGCCCTTAAGATCAGGCGGACTTGACGTAATCCAGCACCATGTCGTGGTGATTCGAGGTCTTGAAGTTATCAAACACTTTCTCAACCTTGCCCTCTGCATCCACCAGGAAGCTGATGCGATGAATGCCGTCATAGGTTTTACCCATAAACGTTTTTTCACCCCAGACGCCAAACGCCTGGCAGACTTCATGGTTTTCATCTGAGAGCAGGGTAAAGTTCAGCAGCTCTTTTTCCGCAAAACGTGACAGTTTTTCCGGTTTGTCGGTGCTGATACCCAGCACTTCCACACCCGCTTTTTTCAACTCATCCATGTTGTCACGCAGACCGCACGCCTGCACGGTGCAGCCTGGAGTCATCGCTTTCGGGTAGAAGTAGACCAGAACGCGCTGTCCCTGGAAGTCGGTCAGATTCACTTGTTCGCCGTCCTGATCGGGCAGGCTAAATGCGGGTGCGGTGTCACCGGCTTTCAGTGGATTCATCACATCTCTCCATTTTTTTATTCAGGCTGTGGGTAATACACCATCCAGCGAAAAACAACCAGAGGGAACGTTACCATCAGGGGGTATTTCACCACATAGCCGGTCACGTTTCAGTGGCAGTAATGTGGAGAAATAACTCCGGTTTATTTGCAAAGTTTAGCGCACCGCGCTGACAGATTCGCTGCTGTCGGCGTCTGACACACTATAGAGGCGCAGCGTGCCCTGGGCATTCAGCTCCTGACACAGCGAATTGAACGCCTGCTCAAAGGTGGTGCCGCTGGTGCGTGTCGGACTGTGTGCCGTCATCTGAATATAGAGTGTCGGCGGCAAACTCTGTTGCGCGGGAGTGATGCGCGACACCAGTTCCGCCACGTTCATCTGATGCTTATCAATAAGATCGGTAAAGCGCTCGATGATGTGCGGTGAATCGGCGACCTCGACCTGGATAAAGGCGGTATCCGGCATCGGCGGGCGTAACCGCGCGTTGGTACGCTTCATGACGATCAGCAGCTCCAGCTCTGCCCCTTTCAGCGGCAGCGTCGATTCAATCAGCGTGATCGCATTCCAGCTGCCGGACAGCAGCATGATAAACGTGAACTCATCCCCGAGCATGGCAAGACGGCTGTCTTCAATATTGCAACCACAGCTGCTGACGTGTCGGGTAATGGTGTTGACGATACCCGGACGGTCAACACCGAGGGCGGTGATCACCAGATGATGGGGCTGAGATTGCGACAAAATGGCTTTTCCTCTGCTTTCGCTAATAACCATAAGGTAAACATAAAAAAAACTGCTGACAAGCGCGGGAATGGCGTGGCTTGCTTGCTTTTCCCTAAGCGTAAAACGTACCATGAAGCACTTGTTTGTCGAGGGGATCGCCAATGTTTACGGGAAGTATTGTTGCACTCGTTACGCCAATGGATGACAGCGGTAATGTCTGCCGGTCGAGTCTGAAAAAACTGATTGATTATCACGTCGCCAGCGGCACCGCGGCGATCGTTTCCGTCGGCACCACAGGCGAGTCTGCCACCCTGAGTCATGAAGAGCATGGCGATGTGGTGATGCTGACCCTGGAACTGGCCGATGGCCGTATTCCGGTGATTGCCGGAACCGGGGCTAATGCCACCGCTGAAGGCATCTCCCTGACGAAGCGTTTTGAACATTCCGGCGTGGTGGGTTGCCTGACCGTCACCCCTTACTATAACCGCCCGACGCAGGAAGGGCTGTTCCAGCACTTTAAAGCGATTGCTGACAGCACCAGCCTGCCACAGATGCTCTATAACGTTCCCTCACGTACCGGTTGTGACATGCTGCCGGAAACCGTTGCCCGCCTGGCCGAAATCAAAAATATTATCGGAATCAAAGAGGCAACCGGGAACTTATCGCGGGTTAGTCAGATCCAAGAGCTGGTTAATGAAGATTTCATTCTGGTGAGTGGCGATGATGCGACGGCACTGGACTTTATGCAACTGGGCGGCAAAGGCGTCATCTCGGTGACCGCGAACGTGGCTGCACGCGAAATGGCGGAAGTCTGCCAGCTCGCACAGCAGGGCAATTTCGTCGAGGCACGCCGCCTGAATCAGCGTCTGATGCACCTGCACCAGACGCTTTTCTGTGAACCCAATCCTATCCCGGTGAAATGGGCAGCGAAGCAGCTGGGATTAATCGCTAACGACACGCTGCGTCTGCCAATGACGCCACTGACAGCAGCCAGCCAGCCGAAAGTGGAACAGGCGCTGGTGAAAGCGGGTTTGCGATAATTTAGGGAGTTTGAATGAATTACTCAGTAAAGCGGTCAACAATTGCCACAGTGGTGGGGCTTTCTACCCTGATGCTGTTGTCGGCCTGTTCAACCGATCAGCGTTATAAGCGCCAGGTCAGCGGCGACGAATCCTATCTTCAGGCCAGTGAACTGCATGAGCTGAAAGCGCCTGCCGGGATGATCCTGCCGGTGCAGCGTGGCGACTATGATGTGCCCCGCACCGCCAGTCAGGGCCCTACCGGCAAGCAGCTGGACATCCGTCCGCCAGCACAGCCGCTGGCACTGATGAACGGCACCCGCGCGCAGTTCAGTAACAACACCGGCGCGCTGATCATTGATAACAGCCGTGGCTCGGTCTGGTCGCAGGTCGTCAATGTGGTGCAGTCCTACAAATTCCCGATCGCCTCCCGCAATGATGCCGGTCAGCAGCTGACGACCGACTGGGTTCAGTGGAACCGTGCGGATGAAGATCAGCAGTACCGCGGTCGCTACCAGATCAGCGTGCAGTCGCAGAGCTATCAGCAGCTGCTGACTGTGCGTCTGCTGGAGCTGCAGCAGGATGGGAAAACCATCACTTCACCTGCCCAGATCCAGCGTTACACCGCGCAGATGCTGAATGACATCAGTACCGGCATGGACAAGATCGATACCGCCAGTGAAAACGCGGCATCCGGCCGGGTGAATGGCGCGATCGATGTGCAGAGCGGTGCCGATGATACCGGTCTGCCTATGCTGATCCTGCGAACGCCTTACAACGTGGCCTGGCAGCGTCTGCCAGACGCAATGAAACGCGTTGGCATGGAGGTGACTGACACCACCCGCTCTACCGGCAGCATGAAGGTGACCTACAAGTCACTGAGCAGCAGCGACTGGGATTCCTTGGGCGCGAAAGATCCGGAATTGCCGAACGGCGATTACAAAGTGCAGGTCGGCGATCTCGACAACCGCACCAGTCTGCAATTCATCGACCCGAAAGGGCATGTGCTGACCCAGTCGCAGAACGATGCGCTGGTGGCCGTGTTCCAGGCGGCGCTGAACAAATAAAGTTGCCTCAGGCCGGAGATTCTCCGGCCTTTTTTTTTTGTTTTTGGCATAATAGCGCGCGGCGAAGTAAACGATTGCGTCAAGGCAATCGCCGCAGCGGCGCTGGCCGCTGAACACCCGTTATTTCAAGTCTGGAGTGAACAAGATGCAAAAGCGAGCTGAGTTGTATCGCGGTAAAGCGAAAACCGTATACAGCACCGATAACCCGGATCTGCTGATACTCGAATTCCGCAACGATACGTCAGCAGGTGATGGCGCCCGAATCGAGCAGTTTGATCGTAAGGGAATGGTTAACAATAAGTTTAACCACTTCATCATGACCAAATTGCAGGAAGCGGGTATCCCGACCCAGATGGAAGCGCTGCTGTCCGATAATGAGGCGCTGGTCAAGAAGCTGGAGATGGTACCAGTAGAGTGTGTGGTGCGTAACCGCGCCGCAGGATCGCTGGTAAAACGTCTGGGCGTGGAAGAGGGCATGGTGCTTAATCCGCCGCTGTTTGATCTTTTCCTGAAAGATGATGCAAAGCATGACCCGATGGTCAACGAATCCTACTGCGAAACCTTTGGCTGGGTCAGTAAACAGAACCTGGCGCGGATGCAGGAGCTGACCTTTAAAGCTAACGAGGTGCTGAGCAAGCTGTTCGACGAGGCGGGTCTGATTCTGGTCGACTTCAAACTGGAGTTTGGTCTGTTCAACGGTGAAGTGACGCTGGGCGATGAGTTTTCCCCGGACGGTGCGCGCCTGTGGGACAAAGAGACGCTGGATAAAATGGACAAAGACCGTTTCCGCCAGAGCCTGGGGGGTGTGGTGGAAGCCTATGAGGCGGTGGCACAGCGACTGGGCGTTAAACTCGACTGAGACTGACGACCGTGCAGAAGATAAAAAGGAGAGCCCCGGCTCTCCTTTTTTCATTTTGGCGTAAAGCTGGTGATTGCTTCGTCGCACAACTAAAATCATGCCATCTGAAGATTATCAAAGGGAGTAGAGCATGCGCTGGCAAGGGCGTCGCGAGAGCGACAATGTAGAGGACCGTCGCGATCAGTCATCCGGTTTTGGCGGCGGCGGACGCCAGATTCGTCTGCCACGTGGCAAAGGTGGCATCGTGCTGCTGATTGTGGTGGCGGTAGCAGGCTATTACGGTTACGACCTCACCGGACTGCTGACCGGCGGCGACGTGGCACCGACCAGCCAGCAGCAGCGCAGCGTCAGCGCCAATGATGATGAGGCGGCGAAATTCACGAAGGTGATTCTGGCTACCACTGAGGATACCTGGGGCAAACTGTTCCAGCAGATGAACAAGCAGTATGTGGCCCCGAAGCTGGTGATGTATCGCGGCGCAACCCGGACCGGCTGTGGCACCGGCCAGTCAGTGATGGGACCGTTTTACTGTCCTGCTGACCAGACCGTCTACATTGACCTCTCCTTCTACGACGAGATGAAGACGAAACTGGGCGCGGGCGGAGACTTTGCTCAGGGGTACGTGGTCGCCCATGAAGTGGGTCACCACGTGCAGAAGCTGCTGGGCATTGAGCCAAAAGTGCGTGAAATGCAGCAGGGCGCCAGCCAGACACAGGTCAATCAGCTCTCCGTCAAAATGGAACTGCAGGCTGACTGTTTTGCTGGTGTCTGGGGACACTACATGCAGAAGGAAAACATCCTGGAAGCGGGCGATCTGCAGGAGGCGCTGAATGCTGCCGAGGCGATTGGTGATGATCGTCTGCAGCAGAAAGGTCAGGGGCGCGTGGTGCCGGACAGCTTTACCCACGGCACCTCTGAGCAGCGCTACACCTGGTTCAAGCGCGGATTTGATGGTGGCGATCCGGGACAGTGCAACACCTTCGCCAGCAACTGATGTCTCTGCCACAGCAGACGCAGCTTATGCAGCAGGCCGGTGTCCGTCGTCTGGCGGTGATCAGCGGCGACCCGGCCTGGTGTGTGATGCGGGCTGCAGAGTGGCGTGAAATGCTCCCGGGCGACTGGCTGCAGGTGAGTCCTGAACCGCTGTTTACGGGGCCCTCTGAGGCTCCCGAACCGCATAAACCGCCCGCAGCGCTGCGAACGCTGCTTGGCCGCGAGTTTCATCACGCCATTTTTGACGCCCGACAGGGCTTTCATGCCGAGGCTTTTGCTGCGCTGGCGGGGACGCTCAGCGCCGGTAGCTGGCTGTTACTGCTGGTGCCGCCCTGGGGGCAGTGGTCGCAGCAGCCTGACGCCGATAGCCTGCGCTGGGCAGATGTTGCGGAACCGATCGCAACGCCCGGTTTTGTTCGCCATCTGCAACAGCTGATAATCGGCGATAAGCAGGTGCTGCTGGCGCGTCAGCATCAGTCTGACCGTTTTCCGCCCCCACCGGACTGGCCGTACTGGCACTGTCAGGCACCGCAACAGCAGCAGGCGATACTCGAGCAGCTGGCGACGATGCCTTCCGGCGTTGCAGTCCTGACGGCCGCCCGCGGACGGGGCAAATCGGCGCTGGCGGGCATGCTGGCCCGGCAGAACGGGCAGTGTCTGGTGACCGCCCCGGCCAGAGCCTCCACGGAAGTGCTGGCGGCCTTTGCTGCTGAGGCTTTCCATTTTATGGCCCCGGATGCTCTGCTGGCGTCTGATCCCCTACCAGCGGCGTCGTGGCTGATCGTGGATGAAGCGGCGGCCATCCCGGCTCCGCTGCTGCAGGCGCTGGTCAGCCGCTATCCCCGCGTCCTGCTGACTACCACCGTGCAGGGCTACGAGGGGAGCGGGCGCGGGTTTATCCTTAAATTCTGTGCCGGGCTGCCGCAGGCACGCTACTTCACGCTGGATGAGCCGCTGCGCTGGTCGCGTCACGATCCGCTGGAGCAGTGGCTGAATGCGGCGCTGCTGTTTGAGGATGCCGCTGCCACCACGTCCGCTTCTGCCGTGACGCCACACCCGGTCCCGCGTCACGATTTCCCCATGCTTGAGGCCGCCTATCGTCTGCTGACCAGCGCGCACTACCGCACCTCGCCGCTCGATCTGCGCCGCCTGCTGGATGCACCGGGTATGCAGCTGTGGCGGGCAGGGGAGCCGCCGGGTCTGCAGGGGGCGCTCTGGCTGGTGGAGGAGGGCGGGATGGAGCCCGCCCTGGCGCAGGCGGTCTGGGCAGGCACCCGGCGACCGCGCGGCAATCTGGTGGCGCAGTCACTGGCCGCACACGCGGGTCTGGCTGAGGCGGCGACCCTGCGCTCGCTGCGCATCAGCCGGATTGCCGTGGCGGCGGAGAGCCGCCGTCGGGGAATGGGGCAGCAGCTCGTGGCCGCTGCCGCCCGCGCCGCCGCCGAGCGCGACTACCTCTCGGTCAGCTTCGGCTACACTGAATCTCTCTGGTCATTCTGGCGCGCCTGTGGTTTTACGCTGGTACGGATTGGCAGTCAGCGTGAGGCCAGCAGCGGCTGTTATGCGGCGATGGCCATCCTGCCCTGTTCTGCAGCCGGCGAGGCATTGCAGCGTCGCGCGGCAGACCAGCTGGCGCGTGACTGGCCGCTGCTGCGCCAGCACATCGCGCTGGATCTGCAGTTTGAGGCGAGGTGTGATGATGGATGGCGTGTGCAGGACATCCCGCTGGCCGCAGGTTTTGCCTGGGCGCAGCGCCCACTGGAAGCGAGCCTGCCGGTGTTGCAGCGTCTGGTGGCGGCCAGTGCGGCCCCAGACTCACTGCTGGCCGCAGCGGTAAGCACACCGGATGCGTTAAGCGGGCTGGCACACCAGGCGGGCATAAGCGGACGCAAGGCGCTGATTTCGGTACTGCGTCAGCAGGCGGCAGCCGCCCTGGAAAGTCTGGGCATTCGGCAGGATGCGCTGCACCCGTCGTTGAAATAATTCGACCAGCGGGTTCAAATAATCCTCATATCATTCTTTGCCAGCTGGCGTAGAGTGAATAACGGAGGTCACTATGACACTGAAATATGTAATCGTTCAACAGCCTGCCACCACGGCTCAGCTGTTTCTGCTCTACCATGGCGTAGGCGATAACCCGGATTCTATGGGTGAGATTGGCAGCTGGTTTGCCCGGACATTTCCTGAGGCGCTGGTGGTTTCTGTTGGCTCGCCGGCTGCGGGCCGTCAGTGGTTCAGCGAGGCTGAACTGCACGATATGACGCTACAGCAGCGGGTTAACGCGGCGATGCCACAGTTTGTGGAATCCGTGCGTCACTGGCAGAAAAAAAGCGGTGTGCGCCCGGAAGCGACGGCGTTAATCGGTTTTTCCCAGGGCGGCAGTATGGTGCTGGAAGGGGTAAAAGCCCATTCCGATCTGGCCGGTCGCGCGGTGGTGTTCAACGGCCGGTTTATTACCCTGCCGGAGAAAGCCAGCACCCGTACCACGGTTCACCTGATCCACGGTGATTATGATGAGCAGATTCCGGTGTTTCATGCGCAGCAGGCGGAGCAGCGACTCACCGCCAGCGGGGGCGACGTCACGCTCGATATCGTCGACGATCTGGCGCACGCTATTGATGACCGCAGCATGGCGCTGGCGCTGAATCATCTGCGCTACACGGTGCCAAAACGCTACTTCGATGAAGCGTTAAGCGGGGCAAAACCCGGTGACGATGATGTCATTGCGATGATGTAAAAATGCCCCTGCAGAGCAGGGGCATTTTCGTTACTTCTTCTTCGGCCAGTCGTCTTCGTCATCCCACTTATCGTTAAAGTCACGGTGGGGCGGCAGGTCAGGTTTGTTATCCATGAATTTTTTATGGTCGATCCGTTTCAGATCTTTATAGACATTCATCAGCACGCCAACCATCAGCAGGATCACCAGGATCCACCAGTAATCTTTGATAAATTCCATTTGCTGCTCCTTAACATCGCCATCAGGCGATCAGTTGTTCCATGATGCGTTGGTACATCCGGCTTAGCATCTGCAGGTCGGAAGCTTTCACACACTCATTGATTTTATGAATGGTGGCATTCACCGGCCCCAGTTCCACCACCTGCGCCCCCATCCGGGCGATAAACCGGCCATCGGAGGTGCCGCCCGTCGTCAGCAGCTGCGGCTTAATTTCATTATAGTGCGCTACCGCTTTCACGACGGCATCAACCAGCTTTCCGCGTGAGGTCAGGAAAGGCTGACCTGAAAGTTTCCACTCAATGGTGTAACGCAGCTGGTGACGATCCAGCAGTTCTGCGACCCGCTGGCGGATCATCTCATCGGTGAGTTCGGTGCTGAAGCGGAAGTTGAACTGCACAAACAGCTCGCCGGGGATCACATTGTTGCTGCCGGTGCCCGCCTGGACGTTGGCAATCTGCATACTGGTGGCCGGGAAGAACTCATTACCCTGATCCCACTCTGTCGCCACCAGCTCATTCAGGGCAGGCATCGCGCGGTGAACCGGGTTGTCAGCCAGATGCGGATAGGCAACGTGACCCTGCACGCCATGTACCATCAGGTTGGCGGTGATCGAGCCGCGTCGGCCATTTTTCACCACGTCACCCACTACTTCGGTGCTGGAAGGCTCACCGACCAGGCAGTAGTCGAGGCGTTCCCGGCGCGCCATCAGCCGTTCCACCACTTTCACCGTGCCGTTGGCACCGCTGGCCTCTTCGTCAGAGGTGATCAGAAAGGCGAGTCGCCCTCTGTGATGGGGACGGGCCGCCACAAAACGCTCGGCCGCGACGACCATGGCCGCCAGCGATCCTTTCATGTCGGCCGCACCGCGACCAAACAGCATGCCGTCGCGGATGGTGGGTTCAAACGGCGGGTTAATCCAGCGGCTGGCATCGCCCGGCGGCACCACATCGGTGTGACCGGCAAACGCCAGCGTTTCCCCTTCGCCACGGGTGGCCCAGAAGTTCAGGGTATCGTCGATGTTCATCGTCTCAATCTGAAAGCCAATGGCTTCAAGACGGGCGATCAGCAAAGCCTGACATCCGGCATCATCGGGGCTGAGAGAGGGACGACGAATAAGCTGCTGCGTCAGCTCAATGACCGGGCAAAACATATTATGGCTTCTCCTGAATAGCATTCTGATAGGTGGCTTCGCTGAAACCGGCGAGCAGGCTGCCATCCGGGGCGCGCAACAGCGGACGCTTAATCATGGCGGGATGCGCCAGCATCAGCGCTTTGGCGCTGCGGGCATCGGTCACCGCGTTGCGGTCAGCCTCGGGCAGTTTACGCCAGGTAGTGCCGCGGGTGTTGAGCAGGGCTTCGTAGCCCAGCGCATCGATAAATTCCTGCAGCAGTGCATCGCTCAGGCCATCGGCCCGGTAATCGTGAAAGTGATAATCAACGCCTGCATCTGTTAAAAAGCGCCGGGCTTTTTTTATGGTGTCGCAATTTTTTATCCCGAACATCACCCACTGCGTGCACATCGCCTGATCCTTATTGTTATGAAGCGCGTTAAGCTGAAAAAGCAGCCAAAGCGCGAGTTTAGCATAGTGTGATCCGTTGCGGCATCTGCCCTGACGGCTGATCGTGCGTAAAGCGAGCCTCAGGCAGACGATCATTTCCCCCCGGGTAAACGCTATCAATTCAGCGGGCAATCATTACCCTGCTCATCATTTCGCGATTAAGAATTTCGCCATGCTGAAAAAATCGTCTACCGCTGGGTTAATCGCGAAATATTTCCTGCGTAGTTAGGAGGTTGCTGAAATGTGCGTCAGCTTACAAAATCCGCAATATTCATGTTTTCATCGCTGCTGCCGATAGTGATAACAGGTGTAAACGTATTCACCTGGCGAAAAAAAACGCGTAATATTGCCAGCACAATAAGAGAGGGCATTATGATTGACACTGAAATGGGAACCTGGAAAGAATTCATCGAAGCGATGTTACGCAACAAGTAACACGTGGAGATTAAAGCAGGACATTCCCGCTTGCTGACATTCTTACCACACACAGAAATAAGGCGGCCGCTGATCTCAGGGGCCGCTTTTTATTGGCTCCGCATTCAGTCATGCGGCTTCTCTTTCAGCGGGAAGCGACGGCGTACCAGCACAAAGAACAGCGGCACGAAATAGATCGCCAGCAGCGTCGCGGAGATCATGCCGCCCATCACGCCGGTTCCCACGGCATGCTGGCTGCCGGAGCCTGCTCCGCTGCTGATCGCCATAGGCAGCACGCCAAAAATAAAGGCCAGTGACGTCATGATGATGGGCCGCAGGCGCTGACGCGACGCCTCCAGCGTAGACTCCACCAGCTCACGCCCTTTACTGTTCATCTCACTGGCAAACTCGACAATCAGGATGGCGTTTTTCGCCGACAGGCCGATCACCGTCAGCAGGCCCACCTGAAAATAGACATCATTTTCCAGCCCGCGCAGCCAGGTGGCGATCAGCGCCCCGACGACGCCGAGCGGCACCACCAGCATCACCGAGAAAGGAATCGACCAGCTCTCATAGAGCGCGGCCAGGCAGAGAAAGATCACCAGCAGCGAAATGGCATAGAGCGCCGGGGCCTGTGAGCCGGAGAGGCGCTCCTGATAAGAGGCGCCACTCCACTGGAAGCCGACACCCAGCGGCAGGGCGTTAACCAGCTTCTCCATCTCATCCATGGCAGCGCCGCTGCTCACGCCACTGGCGGCTTCGCCCACAATCTCCAGCGATGAGTAGCCGTTATAACGCTCAAGGCGTGGTGAACCGGTCTCCCAGCGGCTGGTGGCAAAGGCGGAGAAGGGCACCATTTTGCCGCTGCTGTTGCGGACATACCATTTGTCAATGTCGTCCGGCAGCATGCGGAACTCAGCGGCGGCCTGCACATAGACCTTTTTCACCCGGCCGCGATCCAGAAAATCGTTGACATAGCTGGAGCCCCACGCTGTGGTCAGGGTGTCGTTGATGGTATCCAGTGACACGCCCAGCGCCTGCGCTTTGCGCGCATCCACATCGATCTGCAACTGCGGGCTGTCATCCAGGCCATTGTGCCGCACCCGCGACAGCGCCTTATCGTTGCCCGCCATCTCCAGCAGCCTGTCGCGCATCGCCATCAGCTGGGTATGACCGATGCCACCGTGATCCTGCAGCTGCAGGTCAAAGCCGGAACTGCTGCCCATACCGGTGATCGCGGGGGGACTGCTGGCTATCACCCGGCCCTCTTTGATCTGCTGAAAGGCTCTGGTCGCGCGCTCGATAATCGCAAAGGAGGTGCGATCGTCACCGGGCCGCTCCTCCCAGTTTTTCAGCCGCACAAACAGACGCGCCACGTTCTGTCCGTTGCCGCCCGGGCCTGCGCCAATGGTTGAGAAGACTGACAGTACGTTCGCTTTCTCCTGAGTCAGATAGTAGTGCTCCACCCTGGCGACCACGCGAGCGGTCTGTTCCAGCGTCGAGCCCGCCGGCAGCTGCACCTGCGTCAGGAATACGCCGCGATCTTCCAGCGGCAGAAACGAGGTAGGCAGGCGCAGAAACAGAAAGGCCATCAGGCCGATAAGGCCGAGATAGAGCAGCAGCCAGCGGCCTCCCCGGCGCAGAATCGCCGCGACCCCGCGCTCATAGCGGTCAGCGTTGCGGTTGAAGTGACGATTGAACCAGCCAAAAAAACCGCGCGCCGCATGCTGTTCGCCCTGTGCCACCGGCCTGAGCAGCGTGGCGCAGAGTGCCGGTGTCAGGATCATCGCCACCAGCACCGACAGCACCATCGCCGACACAATGGTGATGGAGAACTGACGGTAAATCGCGCCGACGGTTCCGCCAAAAAATGCCATCGGCACAAACACGGCTGACAGCACCAGCGCGATACCGACCAGCGCGCCCTGAATCTGGCCCATCGATTTCCGGGTGGCGGCCCGCGGCGAGAGTCCCTCTTCGCGCATGATACGTTCCACGTTTTCCACCACCACGATGGCATCATCCACCAGTAACCCGATCGCCAGCACCATGGCAAACATGGTCAGGGTGTTGATGCTGAATCCGCAGGCGTAGAGCACGCTGAAGGTGCCAAACAGCACCACCGGCACCGCAATGGTCGGAATGAGGGTGGCGCGAAAATTCTGCATGAACAGATACATCACGCCAAACACCAGCACGATCGCTTCCAGCAGCGTCTTCACCACATCGGTAATTGACGCTTTGACGAATGGCGAGGTTTCATAGGCCACTTTTGCTTCCAGCCCGTGCGGGAAGTAGTGCGACAGCTCCTCAATGCGCGCCCGCACCAGCTTATCGGTGTTCATCTCGTTGGCGCCGGAGGCGAGCTTTACCCCCAGCCCCGAGGCGGGCTGACCATTGTAGCGGCTCAGATAATCATACTTTTCCGCCCCCAGCGCCACGCTGGCGACATCGCCCAGCGTCACCACGGAACCGTCAGGATTGTTCTTCAGGGTGATGGCCCGGAACTGCTCCGGGGTCTGCAGCATCGACTGCGCATTGACCGTGGCGTTCAGCGCCTGCTTCTCCACCGAGGGCAGGCCTCCGACCTGACCCACGGCAACCTGTGTGTTCTGCGACTGAATAGCGCTGACCACATCCCCGGTGGTCAGGGCATAGGCGATCAGCTTGTTGGGATCGAGCCAGATGCGCATGGCATATTGCGAGCCGTAGGCGTCCACCTGGCCGACGCCATCAATGCGGCTCAGGGGGGCCTGAATGTTGCTGGCGACATAGTCTGCAATATCCTGCTTATCCATGCTGCCGTCGGTGGAGACGAAAGCTACCATCAGAATGTTACTGTCACCGGTTTTGTTCACCGTGACGCCCTGTGACTGCACCGCCTGTGGCAATTTGCGCAGCGCAGACTGCAACTGGTTCTGCACCTGCTGACGCGCTTCATCAGGATCGGTTCCGGCGGTAAAGGTGAGGGTGATTTGCGCCTGGCCGGTGTTGCTGCTGTTGGAGGACATGTACATCAGGTTATCGATGCCGGTCATGTTCTGCTCGATCACCTGGGTGACCGTATTTTCCAGCGTCTGGGCCGATGCGCCCGGATAGTTAGCGGTAATGCGGACATTGGGCGGGGCCAGGTCGGGGTACTGCTCAATGGGCAGTGACCTGATCGACAGCGTGCCGCACAGGCACAGCAGAATCGCCAGCACCCAGGCAAAGATGGGGCGGTCGATAAAGAAATTCGACATTAAACCGACACTCCTCACGACAGTTAAAATCGACCAGGCCTGCCCGCTACGGGCGCACTGACAGACAAATCGGATGTGCTTTGCCACGATTCGCCGCCGCCATTCACTCTACGTGCGGCAGCGGGGGAAATCGTGGAGAAATTGAGGAGAAAGTGTAAATTCGTTGGCTATTTGCGGCTTTCCAGCCACATCACCGTGGCGGCGACGCGCGAACGCACATCCAGCTTGCGCAGCAGATTGCGGATATGCACTTTTACCGTCTCTTCCGAGATGTGCAGAATAGCGGCAATCTCCTTATTTGACAGGCCGCGCGCGACCTCCTGCAGCACATCCCGTTCGCGATCGGTGAGCTGACGCAGCGGATCGGCGCTATGCTGGCGATTCGTCAGATAGCTGGCGACGCCTTCACTGAAGACTTTTTCGCCTCGCGAAGCCTGCAGAATATGCGCCAGCAGGATCTCCGGTTCGCTGTCCTTGAGCAGATAGCCATCGGCACCGGCATCCACCATCGCAAAAATGTCACTGCGGGCATCAGAAACGGTCAGCACCAGAATACGGGCGCTGATCCCTTCATGGCGCAGCGCCTTCAGCGTGTCCAGCCCGGACATGCCTTTCATATTCAGGTCGAGCAGAATGATGTCGGGCTCCTGACGGCGCGCCTCGGCCAGCGCCTCTGTGCCGTTATTCGCTTCGGCGACCACCGTCAGTTGCGGCTCCAGCGCCAGCAGCTGACGAATACCGCGACGCATCAGCGGGTGGTCATCCACAATCATCAGGGTTAATGCGGGTTGTTGCATAGTCTCTCCGTTTATCGGTTCAGTGAAACCGACAGTCTGTTCTGGCGAGTAAACCAGGCTGCGGCCCGTTACTCCAGCGGGCGGGCAGGCTGCGGCGGAAAGCGCAGTTCGACCCGGGTGCCCCGCGGTTGCGCGTGGATGGTCAGGTTGCCGCCCAGGCGCTGAGCGCGTTCCGCCATAATGGTCAGGCCATAGTGGCCGGGGGGTTCGTCGGTGCTGTTCATGCCCACACCGTCGTCTGTAATCGTCAGTAAGTGCTCACCTTTTTCACTGTGCTGATACTCCACCCGGATGACCTCTGCGCTGGCGTGACGTATCGCGTTCAGCAGCGCCTCACGGGCGATCTGCAATACATGCACCTGCTGCTGCGCTTCCAGACTCAGCAGCCCGGTCTGATAGCGAAACTGTATCTCTGCGCCACTCTTCTCCTGCAGCGAGGCGATCATCGCCTGCATCGCCGCGACCAGATCTGCCTGCTCAATGGTCAGGCGGAAGGTGGTCAGCAGTTCACGCAGCTGCCGGTAGGCATCAGCCAGCGCCCGATCGAAGTCGGCAATGATAGTGTGCGCTGCGCTATCCTCTTTATCGACGGTGCGGCGCAGCAGGGTCAGCTGAATGCGTAAAAAGGAGAGCGACTGCGCCAGCGAATCATGCAGTTCACGGGCGATGGTGGTGCGCTCTTCGATCAGCAGCATCTGCTGATACTGCTGCTGCGCCTGCCAGATCCAGATAGCGCGTCCGAGCATCGCCGCGAGGCTGCGCATCAGCTCATCCGGGGGAGAGGCTCCGGCTGTCTGCCAGCGCAGCTCGCCCATTGGCTGGTCGGCCTGCCGGACCGGCAGCCGCTGCCACTGACCCCCGGCCTCTTCATCACCGGCGCAGAACTGAAACTGATCGCTGTCGAGCCGGATAGCCGTCAGTTTTTCACGCGTCAGCACGCGGCTTAAGACGGCTTCAAACAGGGCCGGATGCAGCGGGCTGGCCGTCAGCATCTGTGAGCTGTCATAGAGCAGGGAGAGGGTGCGGTTCGCCTGGGTTAAATCCTCGGTCTTTTCACGCACCGTACTTTCCAGCAGCTTATAGTGCGAGTGCAGGCGTGCCGCCATGCCGCTAAAGGCGTGAGACAGTACCCACAGCTCATTCTGCTGTTCGACCTGCAGCGGCGGAAAAGCAAAATTGCCGCTCTCAACGTAGCGACTGGCGGTGACCAGCGCATTGAGGGGCCGTACCACCTGCAGACGGGTAAAGCGAATCGTCATCAGCGCCAGTGCCACAATCGCAATCACCCCCACCAGGCTGCTGCCCGCCACCAGATGCATTTTCAGTTCGGTGTAACGCTGTAAGCCCAGCACAAAGCGGTCGATCTCGGCGACGTAAACCGGGATCTGATGCTGCCAGGTGACGGTATCGCCCTGCAGCAGCTGCTGTTGCAGGTCGGGCCAGGCGGCGCGCAGACGTTGATAGCGAGTGCTGACTTCACGCGGAACCCAGGGGCGATCCAGCTTCTGAAACACCGGGGAGTCGAGCGTCTGCTGATAGAGCGCCAGATGTTGCGGCAGATTCTGCGGCTGACGGCTGGCATCCCAGGCCATGCGGTAACTCTGCATACGCAGTGAACCGGCCAGATTGATCGCCTCTGCGTCGCGCTGACTGCTGAGCAGCGTGACCAGGGCCAGACCTGTTGTGAGCAGCGACAGCAGGACAATTGCACTGAGCGCCTGCGCGATGCTTTGAGTTACGGAACGTTTAACAATCACATGAATGGCCCTGTGGTGAGTGCGGGATTATAAAAGAGCAATCCCCTGACGCAAATGATCCTGCTGCGGTTTATCGCCTCCGTCGTGTCGGACAGAACAAAAAATGACCGCAACTGACAGTTCCCAGGATCGACGACGGTTCTGTGGTCAAAAAACAAACAGCTTTACACCGCCCCGATGTTGCTTTTCATTGCAGCGCTAATAATTCTTCCAGTCACTGACTTACCCCCGATTACAGATTAAGGAGCATCCCATGAAAAAACTGAATGCTGTTCTGGCGGGCGCCTTACTGACTACCGCCTCATTTGCCACTTTCGCTGCTGCACCGGTCGATCAGGCCCAGGCGCAGAACCTGCAGAGCATCGGCAGCGTCTCGGTCTCCGGCGTGCGAGGCTCGCTGGATGATGCCAGCCGCCATCTGTCGCAAAAAGCGGAAGAGATGGGCGCCAGCCACTACCGTGTTATCGGCGTCGATAACCCAGGCGACTCCAGCCTGTGGAGCGGCACCGCAGAGATTTATCGCTAGCTATACCCTCCTGTTTCCATCCCTGTAGCTCTTACCGGCCTGAAAATGGCCGGTTTTTTTATTTTTGTGCATCATGACGGATTCTTACAAATCAGCCTGTGCATCCGCCCGGTATATTTTGCTTCGTTCCTGCATAACGGGTAGGATTCATCGCCGTAAATTCCCGCCTTGCCTGGCACTCACTCACAGGCAAGCGCACAGAGGAAAATACCCCATAACTCAGGGCATGACACCTGCATGGGGGAAGCGACGACTGATGGTCAGGACAAACAGGAAAGCTATGAAATCTAAAAAGAAAACCCCAGGCGAGTTGCGCGCTGCGAAACGACGCTGGCTCAATTCTCATGACGCGGGCTACCAGAAGGCTATGGGTAACCGGCACGTACAGATGATCGCAATCGGTGGTGCCATCGGCACCGGTTTGTTCCTGGGCGCAGGTGGCCGTTTGCAGGCTGCGGGCCCCGCCTTAGCCATCATCTATCTGGTGTGTGGCATTTTCTCCTTCTTTATTCTGCGTGCACTGGGTGAGCTGGTGTTACACCGTCCCAGCAGCGGCAGCTTTGTCTCTTATGCCCGTGAGTTCCTCGGCGAGAAAGCCTCCTACGTGGCGGGCTGGATGTATTTCGTCAACTGGGCCATGACCGGTATCGTGGATATCACCGCCGTCGCGCTCTACATGCACTACTGGGGCGCGTTTGGTGATGTGCCGCAGTGGGTCTTCGCCCTGGGTGCGCTGGCGATTGTTGGCACCATGAACATGATCGGCGTGAAGTGGTTTGCCGAAATGGAGTTCTGGTTCGCGCTGGTGAAAGTGCTGGCTATCGTGGTCTTCCTCGTGGTGGGCGTGGTGTTCCTTGGCACCGGCAAACCGCTGGATGGCAACAGCACCGGCTTCCATCTGATTACCGACAACGGCGGCATCTTCCCGCACGGCTTACTGCCTGCGCTGGTGCTGATTCAGGGGGTAGTGTTCGCCTTTGCCTCGATCGAACTCGTCGGAACAGCGGCGGGCGAATGTAAAGATCCGCAGACCATGCTGCCGAAAGCCATTAACAGCGTGATCTGGCGTATCGGTCTGTTCTACGTCGGTTCGGTGGTTCTGCTGGTGCTGCTGCTGCCGTGGAACGCCTATCAGGCCGGTCAGAGTCCGTTCGTGACCTTCTTCTCAAAGCTGGGCGTACCTTACATCGGCAGCATCATGAACATCGTGGTGCTGAGCGCGGCGCTCTCCAGCCTGAACTCCGGCCTCTATTCGACCGGACGTATTCTGCGTTCCATGTCGATGGGCGGTTCTGCACCGAAGTTCATGTCTAAGATGAACGGTCAGCAGGTGCCGTATGCCGGGATTCTGGTCACCATCGGCGTTTATGTCATTGGTGTAGTGCTTAACTACTACGTGCCGTCGCAGGTGTTTGAGATCGTCCTGAACGTCGCCTCACTGGGTATTATCTCCTCCTGGGCCTTTATCGTGGTCTGCCAGCTGCGTCTGCGTAAGGCGATCAAAGAGGGCAAGGCGGATGATGTGAGCTTCAAGCTGCCGGGCGCGCCGTTTACGTCCTGGTTGACCCTGCTGTTCCTGTTCAGCGTGCTGGTGCTGATGGCGTTCGACTACCCGAACGGCACCTATACCATCGCCTCTATTCCGCTGATTGCCGTGGTGCTGGTGCTGGGATGGTTTGGCGTGCGTAAGCGCGTTAACGCTATCGCTGAAACCGAGCATGATCATCATGAAGAGGAGGCAAAGCCGACCCAGCTGGCGGATGAATCCTCCCGCTGATCGCCATTGCCGTCATCAGGCCAGCCTTCGGGCTGGCTTTTTTTTGGGCGCAAACCGGCGCCGTGAATTAGGATAGTTTTCCCGCCTCCTTGCCCCTATGATGAAAGGCTCCCTTTATGCGGTAGCGGAGTCTGCATGTCGTTTAAGATCAACATCATCAAAGATAAACTCCTGTCTGAAAACTGGTTTGTGCTGCGTAACTACACCTATGAGATAACCGACCGTCAGGGTGAGGTGATCCGCCACAAGCGTGAAGTCTACGACCGCGGCAACGGGGCGA
This sequence comes from Pantoea sp. M_10, assembly GCF_008631515.1. Lineage (NCBI taxonomy): Bacteria > Pseudomonadati > Pseudomonadota > Gammaproteobacteria > Enterobacterales > Erwiniaceae > Pantoea > Pantoea sp. M_10. Next base: position 167,067 of record NZ_VWUL01000002.1, read on the forward strand.
CCATCCTGCTCTATAACCGTGAAAAAAACAGTGTGGTGCTGACGCGCCAGTTCCGCATCGCCACCTACGTCAACGGTAACGACAGCGGCATGCTGATCGAAGCCTGCGCGGGGTTGCTGGATGATGACACGCCGGAAGATTGCATCCGCAAAGAGGCCATCGAAGAGACCGGCTACGCCGTGGGTGAGGTGGAAAAACTCTATACCTGCTACATGTCACCGGGCGGCGTGACCGAACAGGTCCATTTTTTCGCGGCGGAATATCACGACGCGCTGCGTGACAATGCGGGCGGGGGCGTTGATGATGAGTCAATTGATGTACTGGAGCTGCGCTTCCCGGATGCGCTGGCGATGGTCGCCGATGGCCGCATTCGCGACGGTAAAACCATTATGCTGCTGCAGCATGCCCGCATCGCAGGCTGGCTGACGCCATAAACGTGCCCTGAACGGCCCGCCGCGCGACAGCCCGGGATGTAATGCGGACACTGTCTCCAGGTTATGCACGCTTTTTAAGCAGTTAACTGCGCTTTTTGCACGGGTTCACAGAATGCGAACCCTGTCTGGCCCATTGATGCGCTATCCTCTCCACTCTGGGTTTTTGGGGATCGATTTTCTTAATGTCGTACTGGATGAAATCGCTGTGGCTGTCGACGTCTCTGTGGGTGACCTGTGTTCAGGCGGAACCGTTGCAAAAGTCATTCAACGACTGGCAAATCACCTGCAACAACGAAGCCTTCTGCGTGGCCCGCAATATCCCCGGCGATAAAGGGCTGGTGATGACGATTTCGCGCCATGCGGGCGTTAACGATCGCCCCTTACTCCGCATCGACTACGGCAGTGCCTATACCGGCGCGCTGCCTGGCGGCCCGCTGCAGGATAATCTGCTGCTCGACCAGCGGCGTCTGAAACCGGACCTCAAACACTGGACGGCTGAACCGCACCATCTCGCCACCAGCAATGCTATCGCCATTGATGAATTTCTTGATCTGGTGATGGAAGCCAAAACTCTGCAACTCACCTACGATGCCAGTGCCGCGATCTCCCTGCGCGGTATGAAAGCTGCACTGCTGCTGATGGATGACAGGCAGGGGCGGGTGAACAGCATGAGCGCGTGGATTAAACGTGGCGACCGCGCCAGCTGGGAGGTTCCGCCGCCGCCGGCATTGCCACAGCTGCCTCCCCCCGTGAGGCCGCCTGCGCCCCTGACGCGCGAAGAGACCAGCGGATTAATCGATTACGGCACCTGGCGCATCAATACCGACTCCTGCTCACTCGACCCGCTGCGGCGTGAGGTCAGCGTTGCGCCTCTCACCGATCAGCATGCGCTGTTGCTGGTCAGTTGTGAAATGGGGGCATACAACGTCATCGATCTGGCGTTTGAAGTGACGCGCAGCCCGCCCTACGTGGCCCGGGGCATCACGCTGACGCTGCCCTTTACCCCGCCGCGGGCGAGTGACCGCCAGCTTGAGCTGATTAACGCCGACTATGATGCGGCCAGCGGCCAGCTTTATACTTTTGGCAAGGGGCGGGGGCTCGGTGACTGCGGCAGTGCCACACGCTGGCAGTTTGATGGCACCCGCTTTGTGCTGGCGGAATATGCGGAGGAGTCGACCTGCGATGCCTGGCACAGCAGTGATGACTGGCCAACCCTGTGGGTCAGCCAGTCAGACGGTGGCGTCCAGCAGCGTTAGCGGATGACCTGCACCATCATCGGAGAGCCGGTCTGGTTGCCGACCAGCTCAGCCAGCATGTTGTTTACGCCGTCGCTCATTGGCGTAAAGCGGGTCAGCGGCGAGCGCGTCACCACGACAAACACGCCCACATTATGCTGCGGCACCATCGCCATATAGGTAATGAAACCCCCGCCACCGCCGGTTTTCTGAATAATCCCGGGACGACCATTCTTTGGTCCCATGTAGACCCAGCCCATCCCCAGCGCATCCGCTTTCCCTGGCACATCCATGCCTTCCACGCGGGTCAGCTGATCGCGGCGATAGATCAGCGTTTGCAGCCGATCGATCTGCGGGGTGCGATGGTTAACCGACGAGTTAAGGAACTGCTGCATCCAGCGGCCCATATCATCCGGCGTGGAGTAAACGCCGCCGCTGCCAATCGCCGCCAGCGTGTTGTTACAGGGGCTGGCCCCTTTCTCAGCCACCATCAGGCGACCACACTGCTCAGGCGAAGGCGTAAAGGTGGTGTCTTTCATACCCAGCGGACGGGTGATCAACTGCTGAAACAGGGCCGGGTAGGGCGTGCCCGCCGCGCGCGACAGCGCATCGCCCAGCAGATCGTAACCCAGGTTGGAGTAGGCGGCACTGCTGCCCGGTGCGGCTTTGAGGTTCGCCCGTGACAGCCACGTCCAGCGTTCACTGCGCGTCGGCCAGACAAACACCGGTCGCTGCGCCTTGCCGCCAGGCTGTTCACGCGGCAGTCCGCTGGTGTGGGTGGAGAGGTTGATCAGACGAATGGGCTGTCCGTTATAAGCAGGCACGCGGGTGCCCGGCGGCGCATATTTACTCAGGGGATCGTCGAGGCGAATCTGTCCGCGCTCCGCCAGCTTGACCATCACTTCACTGGTCATCAGCTTACTCAGCGAGGCGATACGAATCAGCGAATCTTTTTGCGGGCGCACATTGTTGCCTGGCCGGGTTTCACCAAAGCTGGCGAAGACCCGCTGATTGCCATCAATCGCGACCAGTGCCATACCGGTTGCTCCACTGCCATAAAAGATATGCTCCGCATAGCGGTCAACAATCTGAGAGGCGAGCAGCGGATCGGGCGCGACCTGCGCCATGCTTTTTAATGGAAGCAGTGAAACCATCAGGGCCAGTAAATAGGGTGTGCGCATGTTCAACGGAAATGGCTTCGCTATAGAGATCGGAGGAGATCTGCCTTCACGCATCGGACAGACGCGGGCAGCACATCGCGTTATTCCGGCAGAACAGCAGCAGGAACAGGCGGGCAGCCAGGGCGCAGGCAGCATTAACTATGACGGCTCTATAGTAATCAGTTTGTGCGGGGCGTGAAGAGGGGAGAGGAGATTTTTTTCTGTTTCGGGCTATGTGATGAAATGGCCCTTCCCGGTGTGCCGGGAAGGGCAAAAGCATTACACCGGCTTGAGTAATGCTTCAGCGTGACTGACGATATTCTCTACCGTGAAGCCAAACTCCGGGAACAGCTTGCCGGCTGGCGCTGATTCACCAAAGGTGGTCATACCGACAATCGCGCCTTCCAGACCCACATACTTGAACCAGTAGTCGGCGATTCCGGCTTCCACCGCCACGCGCGCCTTCACGCCGACAGGCAGAACGGATTCGCGGTAGGCAGCATCCTGCGCATCAAACAGGTCGGTTGAAGGCAGTGAAACCACCCGCACCTTGTGACCGCCTGAAGTGAGCTTATCGGCTGCACCCAGGGTGATCTCAATTTCTGAACCGGTGGCAATCAGGATCACTTCGGGGGTGCCGTCGCAATCTTTCAGCACATAGCCGCCGCGTTTGATGTTCTCGATCTGCTCCGGGGTACGTTCCGGCTGCAGCAGATTCTGACGGGAGAGGATCAGCGCAGTCGGGCCATGATGGCGTTCGATAGCCGCTTTCCACGCCACAGCCGTTTCCACCTGATCGCACGGGCGCCAAACGCTCATGTTGGGGGTCAGACGCAGGCTGGCGATCTGCTCAACCGGCTGGTGGGTCGGGCCATCTTCGCCCAGACCGATGGAGTCATGGGTGTAGACCAGAATCTGTCGCGCCTTCATCAGCGCCGCCATGCGTGCTGCGTTACGCGCATATTCGACAAACATCAGGAAGGTGGCCGTGTAGGGGACGAAACCGCCATGGTGCGCAATACCGTTACCAATCGCCGTCATCCCGAACTCACGCACGCCGTAGTGAATGTAGTTGCCGGCCGGATCTTCTTTGATCGATTTGGAACCAGACCAGATCGTCAGGTTACTGGGCGCCAGGTCTGCAGAACCGCCGAGGAACTCCGGCAGTAATTTGCCGTAGGCTTCCAGCGAGTTTTGTGAGGCTTTGCGGCTGGCAATTTTCTGCGGGTTAGCCTGCAGCTCCTGAATGAAACGGGTGGCTTCGCTTTCCCACGTTGACGGCATCTCGCCATTCATACGGCGTTTATACTCTTTCGCCAGCTCAGGATGTGCCTCTTTATAGGCCGCAAATTTTGCATCCCAGGCTTTTTCCCGTTCTGCACCGGCGGCTTTGGCATCCCACTGCTGGTAGATTTCAGCCGGGATCTCAAACGCCGGATAGTTCCAGCCAAGTTGCTTGCGGGTCAGGGCGACTTCTTCCTCACCCAGCGCTGCGCCGTGCGACTCCTCTTTACCGGCTTTGTTCGGGGAACCGAAACCGATAATGGTGCGGCAGATAATCAGCGAAGGCTTATCGGTTACGCTCTGCGCCTCTTTGATCGCCTCGCGAATGGCGTCCGCGTCATGGCCGTCGATGTCGCCGATGACGTGCCAGTTGTAAGACTCGAAGCGCTTATGGGTGTCGTCGGTAAACCAGCCTTCGGTTTCACCATCGATCGAGATACCGTTATGGTCATAGAAGCCGATCAGTTTGCCGAGACCCAGGGTGCCCGCCAGGGAGCAGACTTCGTGCGAAATCCCTTCCATCAGACAGCCATCGCCCATAAAGACATAGGTATGGTGGTCAACAATCTCATGATCCGGACGGTTAAACTGCGCGGCCAGCGTGCGCTCTGCAATCGCCAGTCCAACGGCGTTCGCCAGACCCTGACCCAGCGGGCCGGTCGTCGTTTCCACGCCCGGCGTGTAGCCGATTTCCGGGTGGCCCGGCGTTTTGGAGTGCAGCTGACGGAAGTTTTTCAGCTCTTCAATCGGCAGGTCGTAACCACTCAGGTGCAGCAGGCTGTAGAGCAGCATTGAGCCGTGGCCGTTGGAGAGGATAAAGCGGTCGCGATCAAGCCAGGCGGGATTGGTCGGATTGTGCTGAAGGAAGTCGCGCCACAACACTTCGGCGATATCGGCCATTCCCATTGGCGCACCGGGGTGGCCGGAATTTGCCTTCTGAACCGCATCCATGCTCAGTGCACGAATCGCGTTTGCCAACTCTCTGCGTGAGGACATAAAGTTCTCCCTTGTTATGCATCAGGGCGGGAAAGTCCCGCCCGACTAAAATGAGGACTACAGACGTGCGGCCAGTACATCTTCCAGCTTCTGCTGGTCAACAGCGAACTGGCGGATACCATCAGACAGTTTCTCAACCGCCATCGGATCCTGATTATGCTCCCAGCGGAACTCCGCCTCAGAGAGCGGTGATGGCTGATGGAAGCCTTCGGTAGACGGCTCCAGCTTGCGCTCCAGCGGCGCGTCGCTGTTCTGCAGCTCTTCCAGCAGGTTAGGGGAGAGCGTCAGGCGATCGCAGCCCGCCAGCGCCACAATCTGCTCCACTTTACGGAAGCTGGCACCCATGATGATGGTGCTGTAGCGGTGCTTTTTGTAGTAGTCGTAGATGCGACGCACGGATTTCACGCCCGGATCTTCATCCGCCACGTAGGGTTCCATCGGCTTGCGTGAGTTATACCAGTCGTAGATGCGACCCACGAACGGCGAGATCAGGAACACGCCCGCTTCCGCGCAGGCACGCGCCTGCGCGAAGGAGAAGAGCAGGGTCAGGTTGCAGTGGATACCATTCTTCTCCAGCTCTTCCGCAGCGCGGATACCTTCCCAGGTTGAAGCCAGCTTAATCAGAACGCGTGAGCGGTCAATACCCTGCTCTTCGTACATCCGAATCAGTTTTTCTGCTTTGGTCACACACATGCCACGATCGAAGGAGAGGCGCGCATCCACTTCGGTCGAAACACGGCCCGGTATGCTTTTCAGGATTTCCATACCGAGATTGATTGCCACTTTGTCGCTGGCGTTGATGATCTGGGTCTCTTTGCTGCCGCCCTGTTTTTTAGCGTACTCAATCGCGTCATCCATCAGGTGTTTGTACCCTTCGAGACCGGATGCTTTCAGAATGAGAGAAGGGTTGGTGGTGGCGTCTTCCGGGTGGTAATGACGAATCGATTCAATATCGCCACTGTCCGCCACCACGGTGGTGAACTGTTTTAGGGCTTCTAGCTGGTTCATCTCTAAACTCCTTGAAAAGAAAAATGAAAGCGAACAGGGATCACCTCAGGCCTCGCAGCCGGTCTGTGGCATGTGCTGCTAGCGGGAACGCGAACCCATAACATTGCAACAGACACTTTCTGATGAAAATGCGGTTTCTCTGATTGTTGCGCTGCGAGGCGGTGCGAAGGAGCCGTCATGCGGTGTAACCCGAGGGGTGCGCCATATTCCACCCTTAAGCATAGCAGTCGGGGAAAATGACGCAGGCAACACTGTAGCAATCCGTGCCCTCTCCGCATCAAAGCGGCGTTACGACACTCACTCTCGTCATACGCCGGGAGCAGAAAACGGTGTGGTGAATCGGAAAGTAAAAACGGGGGACGGGAAAAGTGCTGCCACAGTGAAACGTGGCGGGGCAGGCTGAATGCTAAACAGGGGGGGGTGTCTGAGCCTCCCCGGGAGAGGCGTTTTAAAAACAGGCCGCGATGAGAGTACAGGCGGCCCGAATCCCGCGCTGCGCTATTGCCTCTCAAAAAATTGCGCCAGCGTTATTTTGTGGTGGGGGTAGTAAAATTTATTATGCGTCAGCGGGATATACATTCCTTCGGGTTCACCCGGCATAAAATAGTTGCCCTGCCAGCGGTTCGGTTCACAAACCGGCCCGTCGTTATAGACGGTGCCCAGCGGCGCATAAGTGACATCCCGACCGAAAATAGAATAGACGGCGGCATCGACAAAATTGAAAGATTCCGGAACGCCACGCAGATGGGTATCCTGAATCAGTAAGCTGTGCAGTTTATCTTTGATATAAAAGAGGCTGCCGAGGTCACGGATCACCTGTTCGAAATCGTGCGCGCCATCATGATGAATGATGACGTTTCCGCCTTCTTCTTTCATCAGCACATCCCTGACATACTCCGGAAGGGTGCCATGGTACATCCTGACCCGGCTTTCGACGGTTTCCGGATAGGCTCTTCTTGCGCGCTCTCTGGCGAACTGTAAATGGTCCGGGCTGATGTCGATCAAATCGAGTTCAATACCCAGATAGTGTGCACAGCCAGCCAGAACAGAGGTGCTGCCTCCCATAAAGACGCCCACTTCAACGATTCTGCTGACTTCACCCAGTGCCGACTTAATGGTATTAAAAATATCAAAGTAATATTTCCCGGAGCATTGATCTTCGTAGTGACCTTCAGTCGCCGCTCTCTTTGCGATGATGTCGTCGAAGATAATATTTCTGCCCAGCCAGGGAGAAAGGTCGGGTTTGAAACCACTGTATATTTCGATGTTAAGCCGTTCCGCTATTTCCGCAAAACTCTGTGTTTCAAGGTTTTTATCGGGGTCTGTGAATGAAGCCATCATTGGTGTCCTTATCCTGAATATGGCCTAGTGTATCAATGAAATTCAGGGCACTAATGAATGAGAAACAAACGGAACTGAACCCTTTTTATCGGTTATCAGGTCGGGTGGGAGCGGCAGGAAGATGAAGGGTTTCAGGCGGTTGAGACAGCGTAATGAACCGCAACGCAGGCAGAGAGCCACGTTGCGGTCCGGAGGATTATGACGGCAGATTGAGCCAGTTCTTCACCGGCAGGAAGTCGCGATAGAGGGCCGCTTCAGGCGAGTCTGGTTCAGGCTGATAATCATATTCCCAGCGCACCAGCGGCGGCATCGACATCAGGATCGATTCCGTGCGGCCGCCGGTCTGCAGGCCAAACAGGGTGCCACGGTCCCACACCAGATTGAACTCCACATATCGCCCGCGGCGGTAGAGCTGGAACTGGCGCTCGCGATCGCCCCACGGATGATCTTTGCGGCGTGCCACAATCGGCCGGTAGGCATCAATAAAGCCGCGCCCCACCGCCTGCATAAAGCTGAAGCTCTGCTCAAAATCGGGCGTGTTGAGATCGTCAAAAAACAGGCCGCCAATGCCGCGCTGCTCATCGCGGTGTTTCAGATAGAAATAGTCGTCGCACCACTTTTTATATCGCGGATAAACGTCGTCGCCAAAAGGCTGACAGAGGTCGGCGGCAGTCTGATGCCAGTGCAGTGCATCTTCTTCGAAGCCGTAGAACGGCGTGAGATCAAACCCGCCGCCAAACCACCACACCGGATCGGCACCGGGTTTCTCCGCGATAAAAAAGCGCACGTTGGCGTGGCTGGTGGGCACATAGGGATTGTTCGGGTGGATCACCAGCGACACGCCCATAGCTTCAAAGCTGCGGCCCGCCAGTTCCGGACGGTGCGCCGTAGCCGAGGCCGGCATCTTATCGCCATGCACGTGCGAAAAGTTTACGCCCGCCTGTTCAAACACCGCACCGTTTCGCAGTACGCGGCTCTGACCGCCGCCGCCGCCAGGACGCTGCCAGCTATCTTCTGCGAACGCTGCGCCGCCATCTTCAGCCGCCAGCTGGTTACAAATCTCATCCTGCAGAGCGAGCAGGAATGCTTTTACGCGGGAAATATCAGCCATCTTTTCGCTTATCGTCGGTTTTAATTTAGGGCGATTATACGCAAAATCGGCCTGCTTGCATGAGTGCGGCTATCCAGGCAGGCATACAATGGGAAATTTTCATGTCTGAAGAACCTTGCAGAATTTTATAAAAATGGGTGAAGCGCTGCGCAAAAATCCATCGGCCGCGGAGGAGTTTATTAATGCTATCGAAAACTATCAGGCTGATCCGTAAGCTGATAGCCGGGGTGTCAGGCGGACTTGTCCTTATGGCGATAGTGGTTGGCATATTTCTGACCGCAACGCTGAATGAAGGGGCGATGCGTATTGTCGGGCCGCTGCTGGTGCTTGTTGCTGGTCTGGTGATTTATGGGCTGACTTATCTTATCGCGGATAAGTCTGACCGCCGATAACCCTCTGCCACGATTAACTTCTGGCAGAGAGGCAGACAGAAGGCCGTCAATACGGCCTTACTTAAAACATAATTCAGGATGATCTCCGCCGCTCGCTTCGCCTGAACGTTACGTCGGATGGAGCATTTCTCAGGTTCACATGCGTTTATTCAAGCTTCTGCACTGAGTCATTATTACTTTCCGCATCAGGCATTACGGCGATCAAACTCATCAAAGTAGTTGACGATACCGCTGGCAATGGCGGCGGCAATTTTCTGACGAAATGCCGTGGTGCCGAGCAACTGCTCTTCGTGCGGATTGGTAATAAAGGAGGTTTCAACCAGCACCGAAGGAATGGAGGGCGACTTCAGGACCGCGAAAGCAGCCTGTTCCGTGTGCTGGCTATGCAGATGATGAACCGGGCGAATCTGATCCAGCACATGTTTGCCCAGTGTCAGGCTGTTTTTGATGGTGTCGGTCTGAACCAGATCGAACAGGATCTGCTGCAGATAGTGATCCTGCTGCTGCGCCTTCACGCCGCCCAGTTTGTCCGCATCGTTCTCACGCTGAGAGAGATAACGCGCCATTGAACTACTGGCACCGCGATTAGAGAGCGCAAATACCGAGGCGCCGCTGGCATCGGGGCTGGTAAAGCCGTCGGCATGGATCGACATGAACAGATGCGCGCCATGCTGATGAGCAATCTCCACCCGCTGGTAGAGCGGAATAAAATGGTCGCTGTCGCGGGTCAGACGCACTTCGATGCGCGGATGGCTCTGCAGTTGCCGTTTCACGTTACCGGCAATCTCCAGCACGATGTGTTTCTCTTCTGAACCCTCCTCGCCGACCGCGCCGGAGTCGATGCCCCCGTGGCCGGGATCAATCATCACAATGCGCTTTCCGTTACTGGCTGGCGGAGCAGGGCGTGCATGGCGGCCTGTTCCTGTAAGCGCGGAAGGCTCTCTGGCCTGAACCGCGCGCGGCGATAAAACGGCCAGAGCCAGACCGGAAAGGAGTAACTGACGGCGATGAATCAAACGTTTAAGCAGGTGCATGTGCGGGTCCGGTAACAGAAATCCTGCCGGTGTTATAGCCTAAGGCTCTGTTGTCTGCGATCACATAACCATTTCAGGGCATTACTTTGTATTGCAGGCCGCGAACAGAAAATTTGCGCTTTTTTATTTGCCGCCGTTCAGCCGAGGGTTGCGTGCGGCAGAGAATGCGTGATAATCAGCAAATTGTGCTTAATTGCAGGTGAAGAAGATGGAAATCCGCGCCTTCCGCCAGGAAGATTTTGAAGAAGTGATCACCTTATGGGAACGTTGCGATTTGTTACGGCCATGGAACGATCCGGAGCTGGATATCGAACGCAAAATGCATCACGACCCCGATCTCTTTCTGGTCGCTGAAGTCGGCGGCGTGGTCGTCGGCACCCTGATGGGGGGCTACGATGGTCATCGCGGTGCGGCCTATTATCTGGCGGTGCATCCTGACTATCAGGGACGCGGCTTTGCGAATGCGCTGATGAATCGTCTGGAGAAGAAGCTCATCGCTCGCGGCTGTCCGAAGCTGCATCTGATGATCCGTGAAGAGAACGATCAGGTGGTGGCCTTTTACGAGAAGCTCGATTATGAGCCGGTCGATGTGCTGCTGTTTGGCAAACGTCTGATCGAAGATCGTGAATACTAAACCGTCCCCTGACTATCAGCCGGACCACTATGACGCCAGAGGGCAGCTGCGGCTGCCGTTTCTTTTTTGGCTGATCCTGTTACTGCAGGCGCGCACCTGGCTACTGCTGGTTATGGCCGGGGCGTCACGGCAGCAGGGTAACGATCTGCTGGCGCTCTTCTATCCGGATCGCCAGGCGTTCTGGATCGGTCTTGCCCTGGGATTACCGGCGCTGGCAGGTCTGCTGCTGACCGGTTACCGGCTACGGCTGCCGCGACTCTGGCAGCACTGGCGCAGCGTGCTGTCGCTGTCATTTTTAGTGAATCTTATCTGGCAGGGGCTGCAGTTTGTGCAGGGTGATCTGCTCAGTTCGCCGCTGCCCTTGTTGCTGACGCTGTTTGACCTGCTGGCACTCATCTGGCTGCAGACTGACCGTCGCTGCCGCGACTGCTTTCTGCCTGAACATCATCTTAAATAAACTTTTTGGCGCTTTGCGACTCCAATCAGTTCCGCCTTCCGGCATCGTATTTACAGGAGTTCTCATGAAAGCTGTTCGTTCCACGCTACTGATCGCCGCCGTTGCACTGAGCGGCTGTGCCAGTTCGGGTTCCGGCACTGACAGCAGCCAGCAGGCCAGCTGGTGGAATCCGCTGACGTATCACTGGTCCTCGGCGCTGCCGTGGAACTGGTTCGGTTCATCGCTCACCGCGACGGAGCAGGGCGTAGGCGGACTGACCGCCTCGACGGCCATGAAAGAGGAGGCGATCAAAGCCGGCCTGAATGGGGATTACACCTTGCGTCAGGGCATGCGTGGCGAAAACGGTCAGGTGATTGCGTTCTGGCAGGCGCTGGATGACGACAAGGTGAAGCTGGTGATTTACGGGCAGTCGCAGGTTGAACGCATTGAAGTGATGGACAGCCAGATTGCCAGCAGCGACGGCAGTAAAGTCGGCGATGCCTTCAGCAATAAGTTCACCAAAGCCTTCAGCAACTGCACCCTGGCCAGCGGAACGGATGCGCGAGACGTAGCATGCCGGGCCCCTGGCAGTCAGCATCTCACCTATCTCTACCATGGCGACTGGCATGGACCGGAAGGGCTGATGCCTTCCGATGACACGCTGAAAACCTGGAAACTCAGCAAAATCGTCTGGCAGCGTTAACACTGCCTGCTAAACGCCATGCGCTGACGCGCCTGGTTACCCCCGCAGGCTGGTGCTCAGCGGGGGTTATCCTCTCTGCGGCTTTTGCTGATTTCTGCATAAACTCTGCCGCTGTCTTATGCTTTTTTCGACTTTGAAATCATCAAACGATATATAAAACCGTTACTGGTTTTCCCTGAGTTATAAATAAACTGATGTTTCAGCGGGTGAGATCCGCATCAAATTTTTTTCAGGGTGCCAAATGACATTACAAGCGATGAAAAAAGTCGTGAGCGGTATCGCGTTGTCGCTGAGCCTTGCTGGCGCAGCCAATGCCACTGAACTTCTTAACAGCTCTTACGATGTGTCCCGGGAGCTGTTTGTTGCCCTGAATGCCCCTTTCGTTAAACAGTGGGATGCCAGCCATCCTGCCGACCCGCTGACCATCAAAATGTCTCATGCCGGTTCATCTAAACAGGCGCTGGCTATCCTGCAGGGACTGCGCGCCGATGTTGTCACTTACAACCAGGTGACGGATGTGCAGGTCCTGCATGATAAAGGCAACCTGATTGCCGCAGACTGGAAAAGCCGTCTGCCGAATAACAGTTCACCCTTCTATTCCACCATGGCGTTTCTGGTGCGCAAAGGAAACCCAAAGCAGATTCATGACTGGTCAGATTTGACCCGTAACGATGTGAAGCTGATTTTCCCCAACCCGAAAACGTCCGGCAATGGTCGCTATACCTATCTGGCCGCCTGGGGGGCTGCTGATAAAGCGGACGATAACGATCAGGCTAAAACCCGTGCCTTTATGACGCAGTTTCTGAAAAACGTTGAAGTCTTTGATACCGGGGGCCGTGGTGCGACCACGACCTTCGCTGAGCGCGGTCTGGGCGACGTGCTGATTAGCTTTGAGTCGGAAGTGAACAATATCCGCAACCAGTACGGCAAAGATGAGTATGAGGTGATCGTGCCGAAAACCAACATTCTGGCGGAGTTCCCGGTGGCGTGGGTAGATAAAAACGTTGCCGCTAACCATACCGCGGATGCGGCCAGTGCCTATCTCCGCTACCTCTACACACCGGAAGCGCAGACGATTATTACGCACTACTACTATCGCGTGAACAATCCGCAGCTGATGGCAGAGCAGAAGGATCGCTTCCCGCAGACCAGCCTGTTCCGGGTTCAAGAGGCCTTTGGCGGCTGGGACAATGTGATGAAAACGCATTTCGCCAGCGGCGGTGAGCTGGATAAATTGTTAGCGGCGGGGCGTGGATAATGTTTGCAGCAAGTCATAAACGCGTGTTGCCCGGCTTTGGACTGAGCCTGGGCACCAGCCTGCTTTTTACCTGCCTGATTCTGCTGCTGCCCATCAGCGCCGTGATCATGCAGCTGTCACAGATGACCCTTCAGCAGTACTGGGATGTGGTGACCAACCCGCAGCTGGTTGCGGCCTACAAGGTTACGCTGCTCTCCGCCGGTGTCGCCTCGCTGTTTAATGCGGTGTTCGGCATGCTGATGGCGTGGATCCTGACCCGCTACCGCTTCCCGGGCCGCACGCTGCTGGATGGCCTGATGGATCTGCCGTTTGCGCTGCCGACCGCCGTCGCGGGCCTGACACTGGCCGGACTCTTTTCGGTCAACGGCTGGTATGGACAGTGGTTTGCCCATTTCGATATCAAAATCTCCTACACCTGGATCGGCATCGCCATCGCCATGGCCTTCACCAGCATCCCGTTTGTGGTGCGCACGGTACAGCCGGTGCTGGAGGAGTTAGGCCCGGAGTATGAAGAAGCCGCTGAAACGCTGGGTGCCACACCGTGGCAGAGCTTCCGTCGGGTTGTGTTACCGGAAGTCGCCCCGGCGCTGCTGGCGGGCACAGCGCTCTCCTTTACCCGCAGCCTGGGGGAGTTTGGAGCAGTGATCTTTATTGCCGGTAACATCGCCTGGAAAACGGAAGTGACCTCGCTGATGATTTTTGTCCGGTTGCAGGAGTTTGACTATCCGGCCGCCAGCGCCATCGCCTCGGTGATCCTGGCCGCCTCGCTTATCCTGTTATTTGCGATTAACACCTTACAGAGCCGCTTTGGCCGTCGACTGGGAGGTCACTAATGGCTGAGGTCTCACAACTGAATCATGCGGATCGCCAGCCGGTGAACTGGGGCAAATGGCTGTTGATTGGTATCGGCGCGCTGCTCTCGATTCTGCTGCTGCTGGTGCCGATGGTCTCCATCTTCTGGGAGGCGCTGAATCAGGGACTGCTGGTCTCCCTGAGCAACCTGGCTGACCCTGATATGCTGCACGCCATCTGGCTGACGGTGATGGTGGCGCTGATCACCGTTCCGGTTAACCTGGTGTTCGGCACGCTGCTCGCCTGGCTGGTGACCCGCTTTACCTTTCCGGGGCGTCAGCTGCTGCTGACCCTGTTTGATATTCCGTTTGCCGTGTCGCCGGTGGTGGCCGGTCTGATGTATCTGCTGTTCTGGGGCGTCAACGGGCCGGCGGGCGGCTGGCTGGATGCGCATAACATCCAGGTTATGTTCGCCTGGCCGGGCATGGTATTGGCGACCGTGTTTGTGACCTGTCCGTTTGTGGTGCGCGAACTGGTGCCGGTGATGCTGAGCCAGGGCAGTCACGAAGATGAAGCGGCGGTGCTGCTGGGCGCTTCAGGCTGGCAGATGTTCCGTCGTGTGACATTGCCGAACATTCGCTGGGCGCTGCTGTATGGCATCGTGCTGACCAACGCCCGTGCGATTGGTGAGTTTGGTGCGGTCTCGGTGGTATCGGGATCGATTCGCGGTGAGACCTATACGCTGCCGCTTCAGGTTGAATTATTGCATCAGGATTACAATACGGTCGGCGCCTTCACCGCTGCCGCGCTGCTGACCCTGATGGCCATTGTAACGTTGTTTCTGAAAAGTATTGTGCAGTGGCGTCTGGAGCAACAGCACAAGCACCTGCAACAGGAGGGAAATCATGAGCATTGAGATTAACAAGATCAACAAATCCTTTGGTCGCACCTCGGTGCTGAACGATATCTCTCTGGATATTGCCTCGGGTGAAATGGTGGCGCTGCTTGGCCCATCCGGCTCCGGTAAAACCACGCTGCTGCGCATTATTGCCGGGCTGGAGCATCAGAACAGCGGCCAGATCCGTTTTCATGGCAACGATGTGAGTCGTCTGCATGCGCGCGATCGTCAGGTTGGATTTGTTTTCCAGCACTATGCGCTGTTCCGCCATATGACGGTGTTCGACAACATCGCCTTTGGCCTGACGGTGCTGCCGCGTCGGGAACGTCCTTCTGCGGCCGAGATCAAACAGCGTGTTACCCGTCTGCTGGAGATGGTGCAGCTGGCCCATCTGGCGAACCGCTTCCCGGCTCAGCTGTCGGGCGGGCAGAAACAGCGTGTGGCGCTGGCGCGTGCGTTAGCGGTAGAACCGCAAATCCTGCTGCTGGATGAACCTTTTGGCGCGCTCGATGCGCAGGTGCGTAAAGAGCTGCGTCGCTGGCTGCGTCAGCTGCATGAAGAGCTGAAATTTACCAGCGTGTTTGTGACCCACGACCAGGAAGAGGCGATGGAAGTGGCAGACCGCGTGGTGGTGATGAGCCAGGGTAATATCGAGCAGGTCGGCACGCCAGATGACGTGTGGCGCGATCCGGCAACCCGCTTTGTGCTGGAGTTCCTGGGTGAAGTGAATCGCTTTGATGGTGAGATCCATGGGTCGCAGTTCCATGTCGGCGCGCATCACTGGCCGCTGGGGTATACCTCGGCACATCAGGGCCCGGTTGAGCTGTTCCTGCGTCCGTGGGAAATCGACGTGTCCCGCCACAGCAGCCTGGAAACCCCGCTGCCGGTGCAGGTGCTGGAAGTGAGTCCGCGTGGACACTTCTGGCAGCTGGTGGTGCAGCCCGCTGGCTGGCAGAGCGAGCCGTTTTCGCTGGTATTTGAAGGTGAACAGACCGCCCCGATTCGCGGCGAACGCCTGTTTGTTGGCCTGCAGCAGGCGCGTCTCTATAAGGGTGATACCCCGCTGCGCGCTGTTGCCTTTGCCCAGAGTGCCTGATATTTTCTGATCAACACCGGGCGGGAGTGTGACTCCCGCCTTTTTTTTGCCTTCTGTTTGCATTAAGCCAGGAACCTTACCGTGACGACTCTCGAAAATACCATCGGCAATACCCCGCTGGTCAGGTTACAGCGCCTGACACCCGCTAACGGCAGTGAGGTCTGGCTTAAGCTGGAAGGCAACAATCCGGCGGGTTCGGTCAAGGATCGTGCGGCCTGGTCGATGATCAATCAGGCGGAGCTGCGCGGGGATATCACCCCCGGCGATCAGCTGATCGAAGCCACCAGTGGCAACACCGGCATTGCGCTGGCGATGATCGCCGCGATGAAAGGCTACCGTATGCGCCTGCTGATGCCGGACAACATGAGTCAGGAGCGGCAGGATGCGATGCGTGCCTATGGGGCAGAGCTGATACTGGTGCCGCGCGAGCAGGGAATGGAAGGGGCGCGCGATCTGGCGCAGGCGATGGCGGCACGCGGCGAGGGCCGGGTGCTGGATCAGTTCAACAATCCCGATAATCCGCTGGGCCACTATCAGACCACCGGCCCGGAGCTGTGGCAGCAATCGAATCAGCGTATGACCCATTTTGTCTCCAGTATGGGCACCACCGGCACGATCACCGGCGTGGGACGCTACCTGAAAGAGCACAACACCGGCGTGCAGGTCATTGGCTTACAGCCCAGCGAGGGCAGCAGCATTCCGGGCATCCGTCGCTGGCCACTGGCCTATCTGCCGGGGATCTACCGTCCCAATCTGGTGGATGACGTCATCGATATGACGCAGAAGGAAGCGGAGGAGACCATGCGGGCGCTGGCACGCCGTGAGGGCATCTTCTGTGGCGTCAGTTCAGGCGGCGCGGTGGCGGGTGCACTGCGCATCGCCGAGGCAAATCCGGGAAGCGTGGTGGTGGCGATCGCCTGCGATCGCGGCGATCGTTATCTCTCGACCGGTCTCTATCACCCGTAACCGCTGTGGATGCGAAACCTGGCCTGTGAAGCGTCTGCTGCTCACAGGCCTTTTTTTTGCCCGGTTTACTGTGCCAGCGAGTGTGAATCTGTAAGGATCACGTAAATCAGGCTGCGCCGATCGGCCGCACAGGTGAAAATAGCGCCCGTTCTCCGGAGAAATGACCATGAAAATTCTGCTTGTAGATGATGATGTAGAGCTGGGCACGATGTTAAGCCAGTACCTGATTGCGGAAGGCTTCGATGCTCAGCTGGTGCTGACCGGCAGCGCCGGGATTCAGGGCGCGCTCTCCGGCCAGTTCACCGCGATGATCCTGGACATCATGCTGCCCGACATGAGTGGCATTGACGTTCTGCGCCAGGTGCGTCAGAACAGCCGCATACCGGTGATTATGCTGACCGCCAAAGGCGATAACATTGACCGCGTAATCGGTCTGGAGATGGGGGCCGATGACTATATGCCCAAGCCCTGCTATCCGCGCGAGCTGGTGGCGCGTCTGCGGGCGGTGCTGCGGCGTTTCGAAGAGCAGGCTCCGCAGCCGGATAGCCAGGAGCCGCTGCGCTGGGGGGGGCTGACCCTCAATCCCGCCACCCGTATCAGTGAATGGCAGGAGAAAGCCTTCGATCTCACCGCCTCGGAATTTAATCTGCTGGAACTGCTGATGCGCGCTCCGGACAGGGTGGTCTCAAAAGATGAGCTGTCGGAGAAGGGGCTTGGTCGCCCGCGCGAGGCGTATGATCGCAGCGTCGATGTGCATATCAGCAACATCCGTCAGAAGCTCAGTGCCTTAACCGCTGACAGCATCACGATCGAAACCGTTCGCAGTATCGGTTATCGCATTCGATGAGGCACTACCGTGGACGCCTGTTCTGGAAGATCTTTATCGGCTTCTGGATCGTCTTTGTCATTATCAGTCAGCTTATCTGGCTCGGCTTTTCGCTCTCCGGTAGACGACACGAGCCGCCTGAACTGGTGGCGGTCCGTCGCGTGGCCGATCTGCAACTCACCTCGGCGGCGACGGTGCTGGCGCAGAACGGGCCTGAGGCGCTGAACGCGATGCTGTCGGGCTGGGACGAACGTGACCGGCAGTTTTTCCACATCCTGCCACAGGCGCAACCGTCGGCTGCACAGGCTAACCCGGATGGGGAGGCGCATCGGCCCGCCGAAAGTAAACGCTGGGTGCGCGGCGCTGATGGAAAAGGGTATCAGCTGCGCTATGACATTGATGGCATGCGAAAAGAGAGCATGATGAACAGCATGCCGCGCAGATTCCTCAATATCCCTGAGCCGATGTTTGTCTTCGCCGGTTCGGTAGGATTACTCTTCAGCCTGCTGCTTGCCTGGAATCTGACGCGACCTATGCGTCAGCTGCGCGAAGGGTTCTCCCGGGTCGCAGAGGGCGATTTAAGCGTACGGCTTTTTCCGGTGATGCGTAAACGGCATGATGAGATTTCTGATGTCGCCCGGGCCTTTGATACCATGGCTGAGCGGCTGGAGACCCTGGTCCGCGCGCGAGAAGAGCTGCTGCACGATATCTCACACGAGCTGCGTTCACCGCTGGCGCGCCTGCAGCTGGCGACCGGGCTGGCCAGACAGACGCCAGAAAATGTGCATAGTTCGCTCGATCGTATCGACGAAGAGGCGCGCCGGCTGGATAAGATGATCGGTGAACTGCTGACGCTGTCGCGGGCTGAGCATGAAAGTATTCCGGATGAGCAGTACTTTGACCTCACCGGCCTGCTGGAGGCGGTGATCACCGATGTCCGCTATGAAGCGCAGCTCCCCGGTGTGCAGGTGGCGTTTCAGGTGGACGATCGGGCCGACTACACCGTGCGTGGCAATGCCGAACTGATACGGCGCGCCACCGAAAATGTGTTACGCAACGCGCTGCGCTTTTCCCTGCCAGGCCAGCGGATCGAGGTTGAAGTGCGCACCGCGCAGCAGTGGCTGGAAATTCAGGTGCGCGATCAGGGGCCGGGTGTCGATGAAGAGAAACTCTCCAGCATCTTTGACCCGTTTGTGCGGGTCAACTCACCGCTGATGGGAAAGGGCTATGGCCTTGGGCTGGCGATCGTCCGCAAAGTGGTGCTGGCGCATCAGGGCGAAGTCGAGGCACGGAACCGGCCGGAAGGAGGGCTGGAACTGACGCTGCGACTGCCGCACTGGCCCTCCTGAGAAGCGCGGAGAGCAGAAACGAAAACGGCACCCGAAGGTGCCGTCAGAGCAGGAACGAAGCCTTACTTTCTGATGCGAATCACCGGCGTTTCGCCGACGGTGACCTGGCCAGAGAGCTTAATCAGTTCCTTGATCTCATCCATGTTGGAGATAACAACCGGAGTCAGGGTTGATTTCGCTTTCTCTTCCAGCAATGGCAGATCGAACTCGATAACGACGTCGCCTTTTTTGACCTTCTGGCCTTCTTCAGCGATGCGTTTGAAACCTTCACCTTTCAGTTCAACCGTATCGATACCGAAATGCACAAACAGCTCAATGCCGTTGTCCGATTCGATTGAAAAAGCATGGTTGGTTTCAAAAATCTTACCGATAGTGCCATCCACCGGCGCAACCATTTTGTTGCCAGTCGGTTTGATCGCGATACCGTCGCCCACGATTTTTTCTGCAAACACCACATCTGGTACGTCTTCAATATTCACAATTTCGCCTGACAGAGGCGCTACGATATCGATTGTCCCAGCGCTATCCGTTTTTTCGCCAAAAAGTTTAGAAAACAAACCCATGATCTTCTCCTAAGCAGTAATTTGGGGCCAGCATCATGCAGATTAGCAGAGCGTTTTTTCTTTAATGAACTTGTTCACCAGGTTCATTAAATCTTCCGCTGTCGGTTGAGCCAGTGCCTGCTCTGCCAATGCCTTCGCATCTTCAAAATTAGTATTACGAATGATTTTCTTGATGCCAGGGATAGAAATGGCACTCATGCTGAACTCGTCCAGCCCCATTCCCAGTAACAGTAGTGTAGCACGTTCATCACCTGCCAGCTCACCACACATGCCGGTCCATTTACCTTCAGCGTGAGATGCATCAATGACTTGCTTAATTAAGTTAAGCACAGACGGCGTCATTGGATTGTACAGGTGCGAAATCAAATCGTTACCACGATCGACCGCCAGAGTATACTGCGTCAGGTCGTTTGTCCCAATACTGAAGAAGTCGACTTCTTTCGCCAGATGACGTGCAATCACCGCTGACGCCGGGGTTTCCACCATAATACCGACTTCGATGGACTCGTCGAACGCTTTGCCTTCTTCACGCAGCTGCGCTTTCAGCAGTTCCAGTTCCGCTTTCAGCGAACGCACTTCTTCAACGGAAATGATCATCGGGAACATGATGCGCAGTTTGCCGAAGGAGGAGGCGCGCAGGATAGCACGCAGCTGCGCATGCAGAATCTCTTTGCGGTCCATGGCGATACGGATAGCGCGCCAGCCGAGGAAAGGGTTTTCCTCTTTCGGCAGGTTCATGTAAGGCAGATCTTTGTCACCGCCGATATCCATGGTACGGACGATAACGGCCTGTGAACCCATGGCTTCAGCAACGGCTTTATACGCCTGGAACTGCTCTTCTTCGGTCGGCAGCGCATCGCGGTCCATGAACAGGAACTCGGTGCGGTAAAGACCCACGCCTTCTGCGCCGTTGCGCTCTGCGCCGGCGACGTCGCGCACGGTGCCGATGTTGGCACAGACTTCAACCTGATGACCATCCAGCGTGACCGCAGGCAGGTCTTTCAGCTTGGCTAATTCGTGTTTTTCCGACAGATACTGGTTCTGTACGGCTTTCAGCTCTTCCTGAACGGCGTCAGAAGGATTGACGTGAATCGCGTTGTTCACACCATCCAGAATCAGGAAGTCGCCGTTTTTAACCGTGACGGTGACATTGCCGGTGCCGACAATGGCTGGGATCTCCAGCGAGCGCGCCATGATTGAGGTATGTGAGGTACGGCCACCCAGATCGGTAATAAAGCCCAGCACCTTTTTCAGGTTTAGCTGTGCGGTTTCTGACGGCGTTAAATCTTTTGCTACCAGAATGGATTCATCCGGAATGGCGCTCAGGTCAACGATATGCAGACCGAGGATGTTTTGCAGCAGACGTTTACCGATGTCGCGCACGTCAGCTGCACGCTCTTTCAGATACTCATCATCTAACTCTTCCAGCGCTTTCGCCTGACCATCGATAACCGAGTCGACAGCAGCATCGGCAGAGGCGTGATCTTTTTTGATCAGGTCGATGATTTCCTGCTCCAGCTCTTCATCTTCCAGCAACATAATGTGGCCTTCGAAGATCGCAGCTTTCTCTTCACCGAGGGTTTCACCCGCTTTGACGCGAATCGCTTCCAGTTGCTGTGCCGCTTTACCGCGACCATCGAGGAAGCGCTGAACTTCCTGCTCAACCTGGTCATCAGAAATTTTTTTACGGTTGATGACGATCTCGTCTTCTTTCAGCAGCAGTGCTTTGCCGAAAGCGATACCTGGTGATGCTAAAATGCCTGAAATCATAACGCTACCTTTTAATCACGATGGCTGATGGGACTCTTTGCGGTGCCATTGTCGCGGGACACGTACTCTACGAAAGCAATAACGCGGACAGATTGTCCGCGATCAAGATGTTTGCACTCAATGGCGCAGAGGAGTCGATTGGCTGGAGAGCTGAGCGGAGATTACTCCAGTTCAGCCATCAGTTTGACCAGATGCTCAACTGCTTTCTGTTCGTCTTCGCCTTCTGCTGACAGGGTCACAACGGTTCCCTGCGTTAAACCCAGTGTCTGCAGCTTGAACAGGCTCTTGGCGCTGGCAGATTTACCGTTAGAGGTCACAGTGATTTCTGACTGGAAAGCTTTGGCTTCTTTAACGAATTGCGCTGCTGGGCGAGTATGCAGACCGTTTGGTGCAGTAATGGTAACTTCTTGCTGGAACATTCTATTTCCCCAACGTTATCAGAATGAGTGTTATGGATCTAAAGTCTAGCCTGGAGCCTTCACTTTAGCCTGTGTCGGTGCGCGGGTATAGCTTCATGCTGACCCAGGACGCGCATGCGTCAAATCGACATTCCGTTGCGTCGTAAAACCGATTCTACACGTCACCGGTTAATTATGCCGTGATTCGCCGTTTCACTGAATCCGTAAATCGATTCAGCTTGATCCACTTCAAACGCGGATTAATTTCAGGCATCGAAATAATTGGCAGTCTAAATACCAGAGCGGCGTCACTGAAATCAATCTGCCGGGTGGTGAAAGTGAGATCTGCGCCACAAAAAAGCACCCGGTCGGGTGCTTTTTGCGGCATTTTCAGACTTTCTGCCCCGACTACTGCAGCTCTTTTTCTGTAAAGAGATCGGCGAACAAAGCGGTACTCAGATAGCGTTCACCTGAGGAGGGGAGAATCACCACGATATTCTTGTTGGCGAAGGTTTCCTCTTCCTGCAACTTCAGTGCGGCGGCGACTGCAGCACCGGAGGAGATACCGGCCAGAATGCCTTCCTGCTCCATCAGCAGACGCGCGGTGCTGATCGCTTCCTCATTCGTGATAGCCACAACCCGATCAACCAGATTCAGCTCAAGGTTGCCCGGAATAAAGCCTGCGCCGATCCCCTGAATTTTGTGAGGGCCAGGTTTGATCTCCGCTCCTGCCAAGGCCTGAGCAATGACCGGCGAATCGGTTGGCTCCACCGCGACGGTGATCAGATCTTTTTTGCCTTTGGTGTTCTTGATGTAGCGGCTCACGCCGGTCAGCGTACCGCCGGTGCCGACACCAGCAATAAAGACATCCACTTCGCCGTCGGTATCTTCCCAGATTTCCGGGCCGGTGGTCTTTTCATGGATCTCCGGGTTAGCCGGGTTGCTGAACTGCTGCAGCAGGACATATTTATCCGGGTCGCTTGCAACAATCTCTTCAGCTTTGCCGATAGCCCCTTTCATGCCTTTGGCACCTTCAGTCAGGACCAGATTCGCGCCCAGCGCTTTCAGCAGCTTACGACGCTCAACGGACATCGTCTCAGGCATGGTCAGGGTCAGTTTATAACCGCGCGCGGCGGCCACATAGGCGAGGGCAATCCCGGTATTGCCGCTGGTCGGTTCAACCAGTTCAATACCCGGTTTCAGAATACCGCGTTTCTCTGCGTCCCAAATCATATTGGCACCGATACGGCATTTTACGCTGAAGCTCGGGTTACGGGATTCAACTTTCGCAAGGATGCGGCCGTTACCGATGCGGTTCAGTCGAACCAATGGCGTATGACCAATTGTCAAAGAGTTGTCTTCGTAGATCTTACTCATAGCCTGTCCTTAACTGTATGAATTATTGGGAACCCTATGAGCATACCTGTTCTGCCTGGGGGCGGAAGGAAAGAAATCGCATATCTATATGTCACCCGGCAATAAGCCTTGTTAAAAAGAGCATAAGGCGCGCTGATATGTTCAGCGCACTTCCTGCCGTGCCAGTTGCTGCCGATAGCGATCGACCCACATCGCTGTGGCCCCGCAGACGGCCACCGGCATGATGACCAGGTTCAGCACCGGGATCATGGTAAACAGACTGGTAAGCGCACCAAACTGCATATTGGCGGTTTTATGCCGACGCAGGGCGTTACGCATCTGCTGAAAAGGCACTTTGTGATTATCGAAGGGGTAGTCGCAATACTGGATCGCGAGCATCCAGGCGCTGAACAGGAACCACAGCACGGGCGCAACCGTCTGGCCGAAACCCGGGATAAAGTAGAGCAGCAGCAGTCCCACCGCACGTGGCAGGTAGTAGCCCAGCTTTTGCAGCTCGCGCTTCATGATGCGCGGCACATCTTTGATCAGACCCGCCCAGCCGCTGTCAGGCAGCGGTTTACCGGTCAGGCGTCCCTCAAGCTGCTCGGCCAGCAAACCGCAAAACGGTGCGGCGATAAGGTTAGCGAGGGTGGAAAAGAAGTAGCTGAAGACCAGCACAATCGCAATCACCGACAGTGGCCATAACAGATAGCTGAGCCACTGCAGCCAGTCCGGAATCGTGGCCATCAGCCGCGGGATCCAGTCACCCAGACGATAGAAAAGCCAGATGAATGCGCCACCCAGCATCAGAATGTTGATCAGCAGCGGCATGACCACAAAGCGACGAATGCCAGGCAGACGCATCAGTTTCCAGCCCTGGCTGAAGTAGTGTATGCCGTTAAAATCTGAGACGGACTTCTCAAGGGCCATATAGGCAATTCTCCTGAAGGTAATAGGGCGGGCCCACTATAACCTGGCTTTTTCCCCAGGCCAGGTGCCGTTTGGGTAAAAAAACAGCGAAAAAGCGTGGGTTGCCTATCTTATTTGTTAGAAAATAGTGCACAGACTTGCACTTGTGTAGCAGGGCAAATACAGTTAGAGGATAAAGTTTGCCGCGGTGGCAAGGTATTGGAACAACAGAGAATACAATGATGCAGGATTTGCGTCTGATATTAATCGTTGTTGGCGCGATCGCCATAATAGCGCTCCTTCTTCACGGACTGTGGACCAGCCGTAAAGAGCGTTCGTCAGTGTTCCGCGATCGCCCGCACAAACGTCTGAAACAACGTGATGAACATGATGAGCCGGACCTGATCGACGACGAAGATGATGGCGTCGGCGAGGTTCGTGTTCGCGCTGAGCGCAGCAACCATCAGGAACCGCGTTTCGATGATATTCGCGAATCCCAGCCGGTTGCGCCGCGTAAGCCCGCGCCTGCTGAGCCTGTACGTCAGCCTGCGCCACGACCTGCTCCGCAAGCCGAACCGGAAAGCGATCCGCTTTTCAGCCCCGCACCGCAGCCTGCTCCTCAGCCGCGTCCGGAACCGGCTCGTCAGCAGCAACAGCCTGCGCCTGCTTTTGTCGCACCGCCTGTGCAGGCCGATCCGCTGCTGGATCTGGACCCGCTGGAATCGGTGCAGCCTGCACCGCAGTACCAGGCTGAACCTGAGCCGCAGCCTGAAATCACTCAGGCGCCGGAACCGACTCCCGTTCCGCCGTCTGCACCTGCCGCACCGGCAGAGAAGCCGAAAGAAGCCGTGCTGGTTCTGCACGTTGCCGCACACTCGGGTGGCGAACTCAATGGTGAGGCTCTCCTTCAGGGGATTCTGCAGGCGGGCTTCCAGTTTGGTGAGATGAACATCTTCCATCGCCATCTCAGTCCGGCAGGCAGTGGTCCGGTCCTGTTCAGTCTGGCCAATATGGTCAAGCCTGGCTCGTTTAACCCTGACCTGATGACAGATTTCAGCACGCCGGGTATCTCTATCTTTATGATGGTGCCTTCCTATGGCGATGCGAATCAGAACTTCAAGCTGATGCTGCAGTCGGCACAGCGCATCGCTGATGATGTTGGCGGCGTAGTGCTGGATGATGAACGTCGCATGATGACGCCGCAGAAGCTGGAAACTTACAAGGCGCGTATTCGCGATGTGGTCGGTGTCTGACCACGGCGCAAACCGCTATCTGAACTGTTAAAACAAACCCCCGCATGTCGGGGGTTTTTTATCTGATGGGGCTTTATGAAATCCGTCCAGGATCACATCACCGAACTGCGCACTACGTTGCGTCATCACGAATACCTCTATCACGTCATGGATGCACCGGAAGTGCCGGATGCCGAATATGATCGCCTGATGCGTGAACTGCGCCAGCTGGAAGCGGATCATCCCGATCTGATTACGCCGGACTCACCAACCCAGCGCGTCGGCGCTGCGCCGCTGACGGTGTTTGAACAGGTTCGCCATGAAGTCCCGATGCTGTCGCTGGATAACGCCTTTGATGAAGCGACCTTTATGGCCTTCAACAAGCGGGTGCGCGATCGGCTGAAAAGCAGTGAAGAGATTACCTACTGCTGTGAACTTAAACTCGATGGCTTAGCGGTCAGCCTGATGTATGAAAACGGGCTGCTGGTTCAGGCCGCCACGCGGGGAGACGGCACCACCGGCGAGAATATTACCGCCAACGTGCGCACCATTCGCGCTATTCCGCTGCGTCTTAAAGGTGACAACATTCCGGCGCGGCTGGAAGTGCGTGGCGAAGTCTTTATGACGCAGCGCGGCTTCGAAAAGCTGAATGAGGAAGCGCGCCGCACGGACGGCAAAGTCTTTGCTAACCCGCGCAACGCAGCGGCAGGTTCGCTGCGTCAGCTTGATCCGCGCATCACTGCAAAACGTCCGCTGACCTTCTTCTGCTACGGTTTCGGCCTGCTGGAAGGCGGCGAGATGCCGCACAGTCACATGGCACGCCTGCAGCAGTTCAAAGCCTGGGGGCTGCCGGTCAGCGACCGCATTAAGCTGGTGCATAATGCGGAAGAGGCACTGGCTTTTTATCACGACGTTGAGCAACAACGCCCCAATCTCGGATTTGATATCGATGGCGTGGTCATCAAAGTCGATTCACAGGCGCTGCAGGAACAGCTGGGCTTTGTGGCGCGTGCGCCGCGCTGGGCGATAGCCTTTAAATTCCCGGCGCAGGAGCAGCTGACCTGGGTGCGGGATGTCGAGTTCCAGGTTGGCCGGACCGGGGCAATCACTCCTGTCGCCCGCCTGGAGCCGGTGCAGGTAGCGGGAGTGATTGTCAGCAACGCCACGCTGCATAACGCCGATGAAATCGCGCGGCTGGGACTGCGCATCGGGGACCGGGTCGTGATTCGCCGTGCAGGCGATGTGATCCCGCAGGTCGTGAATGTGGTCACCGCTGAACGTCCTGAAGAGACGCGTGAAGTGGTGTTTCCTGCTCACTGCCCGGTCTGTGGTTCTGAGGTGGAACGGGTCGAAGGTGAATCGGTCACGCGCTGCACCGGCGGTCTGATTTGCGGCGCGCAGCGAAAAGAGGCGCTGAAGCATTTTGTCTCGCGCCGGGCGCTCGATGTCGACGGCATGGGCGATAAGATTATCGACCAGCTGGTGGAGAAAGAGTATGTCTTGACCCCCGCCGATCTCTTCCGTCTCACGGCGGGTAAGCTGACGGGGCTGGATCGCATGGGGCCAAAATCGGCGCAGAACGTAGTGGATGCGCTGGAAAAAGCGAAGTCGACGACGCTGGCACGCTTCCTCTATGCACTGGGGATCCGTGAAGTGGGCGAAGCCACCGCCGCCAATCTGGCAAACCACTTTGGTGAGCTACAGAAGGTGATGGATGCCGATCTGGATGCGCTGATTGCCGTGCCGGATGTGGGTAAGGTCGTCGCCGCGCACGTTCGCAACTTTATGGAAGAGGAGAGCAACCGCGAGGTCATCCGCCAGCTGACGGACGATATTGGTGTTCACTGGCCGGCTGTTGTGGTGGTGAAAGCCGAAGAGATTGACAGTCCGTTTGCCGGGAAAACCGTGGTGCTGACCGGTTCGCTGTCGCAGATGAACCGCGACGATGCCAAAGCACAGCTGATCGCGCTGGGAGCTAAAGTCAGCGGCAGCGTGTCGAAGAAAACGGATCTGCTGATTGCCGGTGAAGCGGCGGGTTCCAAGCTGGCGAAAGCGCAGGAGCTGGGCATTGAGGTGATCGATGAAGCTGAAATGATCCGTCTGCTGGGTGCCTGAGATGGATAAGCATCAGCTGGTGGCGATAGCGAACACGGCGATGCCGTTTGGGAAATATAAAGGGCGGATGCTGATCGATCTGCCTGAACCCTACCTGCTGTGGTTTGCCCGCAGTGGCGACTTCCCCTCCGGCCAGCTGGGTGACCTGATGCAGCTCACGCTGACGATAAAAATCGAAGGTCTGGAGGGGCTGGTGAAGCCGCTTCAGACCCGGAAATAACGTGGCCCGCACAGGCGGGCCATGCAGACTATTTCTGCGACTCCATCACGGAGGTTTTCACCTCTAAAGCCTGCTTTTTCTCACCGCTCTTCTTATAGCGTCCGGCGATGAACGAACAGACCATCAGCTGAACCTGATGGAAGATCATCAGAGGCAGCACGATAATCCCCACGGTACTGGCCGGGAACAGGATATTTGCCATCGGTACCCCATTCGCCAGACTCTTCTTCGATCCACAAAACAGCACCACAATCTCATCGGCGCGTTTGAAGCGGAACAGGCGCGAAGCCAGCAGGTTGATAATCAGCACGGTGGCCAGCAGCAGAATGGAGCCTGCCACAATCCAGAGCAGGGTAATCACGCCCACGCGATGCCAGATGCCGTTCACCACCGCCTCACTGAAGGCACTGTAGACCACCAGCAGAATCGAGGTCTGGTCAGTTTTGCCAATCAGGCTGCGGTGCTTTTCAACCCAGCCGCCGATCCAGCGGCGTGAAAGATGGCCCAGTATGAACGGCACCATCAGCTGCAGCATAATCTTACCGATCTGCTCCAGACCGTCAGTCGGCGCGCTGCTGTGGATATCCATCACCACATTCACCAGCAACGGGGAGATGAAGACCCCCAGCAGGCTGGATGCCGAGGCGCTGCACACGGCGGCGGCGACGTTACCGCCGGCCATCGAGGTAAATGCGATGGCGGACTGCACGGTGGCAGGCAGGATACAGAGATAGATAAAGCCGGTATAAATTTCCGGACCGACATCAACCGGATGCCACCAGACCAGCAGCATGCCCAGCGCCGGAAAGAGCACAAAGGTGCTGAACATGATCCAGAGATGCAGCTGCCAGTGGCTGCTTCCCGCAATGATCTTCTCCCGCGACAGCTTGGCACCGTGCATAAAGAACAGCAGTGCGATAGCCGCGGTGGCGAGGTAGCTGAAGATATCGACGTAGATCCCTCTGGCAGGCAGGAAGGTGGCCAGCAGCACGGTGATGATGAGCTTAACCATCATCGGATCAAGTTTTAAAAATCCCATTGTTAAAATCCGGTAAATTTTTCAATAGGCCGATTGTGCGGGAATCATTTTTAGAAATAAAATTGATTTATTGCATTAATCTATGAGCGTAATCGATGAATTATACCCTGCGGCAATTGCGGACTTTCATTGCGGTGGCACATTATGGTGGATTCAGTCAGGCGGGGCAGGCGATAGGCCTGAGCCAGTCGGCGGTGAGTCACAGCATCAAAGAGCTGGAGGCGGAAACCGGCGTGCGGCTGCTGGATCGCACCACGCGCGAGGTGATGCTGACCGAGGCAGGAAAACAGCTGGCATCCCGCATGGAACGTCTGCTGGAGGAGATTAATACCACGCTGCTGGATATCCGCAGTTTTGGCGAACAGCGCAGCGGCACCGTGCGGGTGGCAGCCAGCCAGACGATTTCCGCGCATCTGATGCCTCAGTGTCTGGCGGCCAGCCAGCAGCACTTCCCCGACATTAAAGTGATACTGCACGACCGCGCGCAGCAGTGGGTGCTGCAAAGTGTGCGAAACGCCGAAGTCGATTTTGGCATCGTAATCGGGCCGCTGCGCGACAGCGATTTTGACACGATTGCCATTCTGGATGAGCCTTTCTTACTGTTGTGCCGGGATGATGATCCGCTGGCGCGGGTGGACAGGGCGGAATGGTCGATGCTGGATGGGCGCACGCTGGTGTTGCAGGATTATGCATCCGGCAGTCGGGTACTGATTGATGCAGCCATGCAGCAGCAGAATATTCAGGCAGAGGTGGTGCAGGAGATTGGTCATCCTGCCACGCTGTTTCCGATGGTGCAGGTAGGGATTGGTATCAGTATTCTGCCCGCGCTGGCATTACCCCTGCCGGCGGATCGCGCGCTCACCGTGCGGCGGCTTTATCCCGAGATCAATCGAAGTCTGACCCTCATTAAACGCAAAAACCGCTCACTGACGCCCGCCGCCGAAGCCATCTGGCAGGAGGTGCGCCAGCAGGCGGCGCTGCTGGCGCAACAGCGGGCCATTACGCCCGCGTTTTAGATATAGACATCGACATTATTTTTGTCAGTCGGGCGGTTAATCCCGTTCGCCTTGCTTTCACTGACCGGGTTAACACTGTCGCTTTTCTGCTGCGCCTTTTCGGCCTGCTCAGCCTGCTTCTTTTGCAGCTGAGCAATCTGCGCTTCCAGCATGGTGATCTGCGACTGGTACATCTGCGCTATTTTAGATTTCTGGTCTTCGTCAAGATCGTGGTTGTCGGCCAGCTCTTTGATTTTTTTCATCACGCTCTGAATCTGTTTATTCAGTGCGGCGATCTGCGAGGCGATACTGCCGCCGCCGCTGTCACCTCCACCTGGCATAACTTTTAAAACTCCGGCTATCGAGGACATCATTTTCTCCCTGTAGTTCGTCTATAAGGTTATCGGCGCAGGCAGGAATAACTGAAGTGTCAAAAAGAGCAGGGGAGTAAAAAAGCAGATTCTTCTTCTGAAAGCCCCTTTCTGAGGGGAGTCGTCATTCAGGCTTAGCCTGGCGCAGTAAAATAAACGTGGTACTCAGGCAGCCAGAATAAGTGAAGGGGGGCTGAAACGAAAAAAGCGCCTGAAAGGCGCTTTTCTCTGAATTGGTGGGTCGTGCAGGATTCGAACCTGCGACCAATTGATTAAAAGTCAACTGCTCTACCAACTGAGCTAACGACCCGAAGTGGTGGGTGATGACGGGTTCGAACCGCCGACCCCCTCCTTGTAAGGGAGATGCTCTACCAACTGAGCTAATCACCCACTTCGTACTTCAGTAATGCTAACAGGCAAGATATGGTGGGTGATGACGGGTTCGAACCGCCGACCCCCTCCTTGTAAGGGAGATGCTCTACCAACTGAGCTAATCACCCATATCTTCATACCTGTTCACTGCGGGCACCCTGTTAAGAGTGGTGGGTGATGACGGGTTCGAACCGCCGACCCCCTCCTTGTAAGGGAGATGCTCTACCAACTGAGCTAATCACCCCCGCTGTGTGGAGTCGCATTATAGGGATAGTTGATTTTGAGTCAACGCTTTTTAAAACATAAATGTTCGTTCGGTTTATTTTTAAACATCCTGTCGCGCTTTTAGCCAATATGCTGGTTTTACTGGCAGAAAAGCGTCTTTTCGCGGCCGGCAACCGGCTGGCATCCATTGAGGATTCATGGGCAGATGCTAGAATGTGCCCACTGTTTTTCGCGTCTAACCTGTTTTTTGTCATCCAGACAACGAACCCGCGCATCTAAGGCAATACTCAATGAAAATCAAAACACGCTTCGCGCCCAGCCCGACCGGCTACTTACATGTCGGTGGCGCTCGTACCGCACTTTACTCCTGGCTTTTTGCCCGTCACAACCAGGGCGAGTTTGTGCTGCGCATCGAAGACACCGATCTGGAGCGCTCCACGCCGGAAGCCATTGAAGCCATCATGGATGGGATGAACTGGCTGAGCCTCGACTGGAATGAAGGCCCTTACTACCAGACTAAACGTTTTGATCGCTACAACGCGGTCATTGATGAAATGCTGGAAGCGGGCACCGCCTATAAATGCTACTGCTCTAAAGAGCGTCTGGAAGCGCTGCGTGAAGCGCAGATGGCCAATAATGAAAAGCCGCGTTATGACGGCCGCTGCCGTGACAGCCATGGACATCATGCCGATGATGAGCCCTGCGTCGTGCGCTTCCGCAATCCGCAGGAAGGCTCGGTCATCTTTGACGACCAAATCCGTGGCCCGATTGAGTTCAGCAACCAGGAGCTGGATGACCTGATCATCCGTCGTACCGACGGGTCGCCAACTTACAACTTCTGCGTCGTCGTGGATGACTGGGATATGGGTATCACCCACGTTATTCGCGGTGAAGACCACATCAACAACACGCCACGCCAGATCAACATCCTTAAAGCGATTGGTGCACAGGTTCCGGTCTATGCGCACGTTTCGATGATCTTGGGCGATGACGGTAAAAAACTCTCTAAACGTCACGGTGCGGTAGGGGTTATGCAGTATCGTGATGATGGCTACCTGCCGGAAGCGCTGCTGAACTACCTGGTGCGTCTTGGCTGGTCACACGGCGATCAGGAAATTTTCAGCGTAGCTGAAATGACCGAGCTGTTTACCCTGGATGCGGTCAGCAAGTCTGCCAGTGCGTTCAACACTGAGAAACTGCAGTGGCTGAACCATCACTATATTAACGCGCTGCCGCCAGAATATGTGGCGACTCATCTGCAGTGGCATATTGAACAGCAGAACATTGATACCCGCACCGGCCCGGAACTGGCGAAGCTGGTTGGCCTGCTGGGCGAACGCTGCAAGACGCTGAAAGAGATGGCGGAATCGTGCCGCTACTTCTATGAAGACTTTGCCGAATTTGATGCGGATGCCGCGAAGAAACATCTTCGTCCGGTGGCGCGTCAGCCGCTGGAAGTGGTGCGCGATAAGCTGGCCGCAATCGCTGAGTGGAACGCTGAAAACGTGCATCAGGCTATTCAGAGTACGGCAGATGAGCTGGAAGTCGGGATGGGCAAAGTCGGCATGCCGCTGCGTGTTGCGGTGACCGGTGCTGGTCAGTCTCCGGGTCTGGATGTCACCGTGGAAGCAATCGGCCGCAGCCGCAGCGTGGCGCGCATTGAGCAGGCTCTGGCCTTTATCAGTGAGCGGGAAGCGCAGGCTTAATTCACACAGCCGGAAGCATCACGCTTCCGGTTTCTTTACTCCTGGCTGATGCCCAGTCGCTGCAGAACGCCTTTTATCCCTTCACGTAAGATTAACGCAGTGAACTGATCCTGCTCTTCCTGACTCATTTGCTGGACGGAACTTATTAATAACGCAGGTAACGAATTGGCTGCGGCACCGTAGGTTGCCACCGGTTCGTGGAGATTGCGGGTAGACTGTATAAAACTTTTCACACGCTCATCAATATGGATGAGACGCGCTTTGCCGCCTTGCACACCGGGCTTCGGTGTCGTCGTCCAGTTCTCACGCTTAATCCATTTATTCACCGTTTGCCGACTGTAACCCGTTTCTGCAGCCAGCTCTTCGGGAGTAAGCCATTCCTTTTTCACGATGCTATCCCTGTTAAATACATTAGCGGTACATATTACAGCAAAACCTAACGCGTGAAAGTAACTGAAGCAGAAATTGCCTTTTGTCGCTCGACAAAAGGCAAAAGAGGATTATTGCGGGTTGCTGGCAGGTTCAGCGGCAGGACGGAAGGCAAGGAAGTAGGCCAGGCCGACGAAGACGGCGCCCCCTACGGCATTGCCTGCGAAGACGGCAACGAAGTTGGGGAAGTATTCCGCCCAGCTCAGCTGACCGGCAAAAATGGCGGCCGGAATAATGAACATGTTCGCGACGACGTGCTGGAAGCCGATGGCCACAAACGCCATGATCGGGAACCACATGCCAAAGATTTTGCCCACCACATCTTTACTGGCAAACGCCAGCCAGACCGCCAGGCAGACCAGCCAGTTGCAGCCGATGCCGGAAATGAAGGCGTGCAGGAAATCGGCGTGAACTTTTGCCGAGGCGATGGCTACGGTCTTCTTCAGATAATCGCCTTCGGTCATGCCCAGGATGTGGCCAAAGAACCAGGCGACAGCCACGCTGCCGAGGAAGTTAGCCAGGGTTACCCAGAACCAGTTGCGCGCCACGCTCATAAAGCTGATGCGGCGGGCGAACCAGGCGACAGGCAGGGTCATCATATTACCGGTCAGCAGCTCACCACCGGCCAGTACCGTCAGAATCAACCCGACCGGGAAAACGGCTGCGCCGAGCAGGCCGCCAAAGGAACCCCAGTCTGCAGGCAGGGAGTTAATGACATGAAGATCCAGCAGGAAGCCGGTCGCGATAAACGCGCCCGCCAAAAAGCCGAGAATCAGAAGGATGCTGACAGGCACACGGCTTTTAGCCACGCCTGCCTGGATCGCCAGTTGTGCGATTTCTTTAGGTGTATGCAGCGACATAGTATCTCAGTAGTTTTTTTATGAATAATGGGACGATAAACGCCTGGTGGACGCGCGGCGCGCGGGAGAGGGTCCCGGCATCCGCTAAATTAGCGGGCTAAGTTTTGCATGCGTAAAAGATGAAGACAAGAAAATTCCTATAACATATTTAACCATGAATTAACCTGACCTCAGGGTAAATAACAGCCATTGTCCCCGTATGAGGTCAGCGTCACGGTTTTCCGCTGCGCCATGCTGCTGAAACTTCGCAGGTTGCCGCCTTTTTCAGCGATCAAACCGAGAATGTGATTTTGCCGTTGACACCCTGAGGGCGGTTTCATATTATGCCGTCCGTCGCTTAACACGACAGTTTTTCGGTTCGGGGCTATAGCTCAGCTGGGAGAGCGCCTGCATGGCATGCAGGAGGTCAGCGGTTCGATCCCGCTTAGCTCCACCAAACTTCTTCCCAAAAGTTTGGTACTGAAAAACGATTCCAGATGTGGGGGTATAGCTCAGCTGGGAGAGCGCTTGCATGGCATGCAAGAGGTCAGCGGTTCGATCCCGCTTATCTCCACCATTTTCTGACACATCGCTGTCAACATCCTTTCTGTAGTACGCATTCTTCGCCTTTTCTGCGAGTCTCACTTCCTGTTGCTGTTTCTCCCGCTTTGCCCTCGTTAACGCTTTCAGCCATCAGGGTTGCTCTGCGCCAAGCTACTGTCCCGGACACGCTGCGCGGCCTCTGTACGGCGGTTAAACGAAGAGAACAGGCCTGAGCAGGCAGGCGGAAGGCGAGCGAAGGGGATAAGCTAAAGCGATGCAGGGAAGAGAAGGGTAAGGCAGAAGAGAAGGGCGAGACCGGCTCGCCCTCTGAAACTTAAAACGCCAGCACCAGCCCGGCGATAGCGGCGGAGAGCACGCTGACCAGCGTAGAGCCGTACAGCAGCTTCAGGCCAAAGCGGGAGACCACGTTGCCCTGCTCTTCGTTCAGACCTTTAATCGCACCGGCCACGATGCCGATGGATGAGAAGTTAGCAAACGACACCAGGAACACCGACAGGATACCTTCTGAGTTTGGCGACAGCTGACCCGCAATTTTCTGCAGATCCATCATGGCAACAAACTCATTGGAGACCAGCTTGGTCGCCATGATACTGCCAACCTGCAACGCTTCACCGGACGGCACGCCCATCATCCACGCAAACGGATAGAAGACAAAGCCAAGCACGCCCTGGAAGGTGACGCCGAAGATGAGGTCAAACAGCGCATTCAGGCCTGAAATCAGCGCGATAAAACCAATCAGCATAGCCGCAACGATAATCGCGACGCGGAACCCCGCCAGAATATATTCACCCAGCATCTCAAAGAAGCTCTGACCCTTGTGCAGATCCTGCAACTGGAGGTCTTCTTCGTTCTCAACGCGATAAGGGTTTATCAGCGACAGCACAATGAAGGTGCTGAACATGTTGAGCACCAGCGCCGCGACCACATACTTTGGCTGCAGCATGGTCATGTAGGCACCGACGATAGACATCGAGACGGTCGACATCGCGGTTGCTGCCATAGTGTACATGCGGCGGTTAGACATCTTGCCGAGGATATCTTTATAGGCAATGAAGTTTTCTGACTGTCCCAGAATCAGAGAACTCACGGCGTTGAAAGATTCCAGTTTTCCCATGCCGTTCACTTTCGACAGCACGGTGCCGATACCGCGAATCACCCACGGCAGGATACGGAAATGCTGCAGAATGCCGATCAGCGCCGAGATAAAGACGATAGGGCAGAGGACGTTCAGGAAGAAGAAGGCCAGACCTTTGTCGTTCATGTTGCCAAAGACAAAGTTGGTTCCCTGGGCAGCATACTTCAGCAGATGGTCAAAGAAGCCTGCGAAACCTTTAACGAAGCCCAGTCCCGCTTCTGAGTTCAGGAAGAACCAGGCGAGGACTATTTCAATCACAAGAAGCTGTATGATGTAGCGGATGCGAATGCTTTTACGATCGTGACTGACCAGCAGGGAGAGTATCCCGACCACCACCAGTGCCAGAATAAACTGCAAAATATGGGACATAGTTGCTCCAAATTTGAGGAGGATTGTATTTTGCTGCGTATTCTATGTAACGCGTTACTTAAAAACGAGATCTGAACCACAATATAAGTATTCGCTATCGCTATATTTTCCAGAAAAGTTTCCGTGATCACGTCCTGTTTACAAATCATTTACCTCTTATAACCACATAATTATTGTCTATATTTTACACAGAGCGTAAAGTGACATGCTTGCTCACATTTTTAGCAGTCACTTCCTTTGCTGTAATGTATAGCAATGGCTATACTTTATAGCAGTATCTATTACACCGATAACAATAAACGAATTTCACTTGCTCATGCCAACCCCTAAGCTGCCGGGGCAGGCACATGTTCAGACAGGGTACCGGATATGTTTGAAAGTCGTACCGCCGAGCGCGCCGCTCGCGGAGTCAGAAAAGTCAAACTCGCACTGCTGGGGCCCGCTTTTATCGCCGCTATCGGCTATATCGATCCGGGCAACTTTGCGACCAATATTCAGGCGGGCGCCGCTTACGGCTATAAGCTGCTGTGGGTCGTGGTGTGGGCAAACGTCATGGCCATGCTGATCCAGCTGATGTCCGCCAAGCTGGGTATCGCCACGGGTAAAAACCTCGCTGAACATATCCGCGATCGTTTTCCCCGGCCCGCCGTCTGGTTCTACTGGGTGCAGGCGGAAATTA
The DNA here is from genome assembly GCF_008631515.1 of Pantoea sp. M_10. Taxonomy (NCBI): domain Bacteria; kingdom Pseudomonadati; phylum Pseudomonadota; class Gammaproteobacteria; order Enterobacterales; family Erwiniaceae; genus Pantoea; species Pantoea sp. M_10. Next base: position 203,306 of record NZ_VWUL01000002.1, read on the forward strand.
TCGCGATGGCGACCGACCTGGCGGAGTTTATCGGGGCCGCGCTGGGGTTCAAACTGCTGCTCGGCATCTCGCTGATGCAGGGCGCAGTGTTGACCGGTGTCGCCACGTTCCTGATCCTGATGCTGCAGAGCCGGGGGCAAAAGCCGCTGGAGCTGGTGATAGGAGGACTGCTGCTGTTTGTGGCGGCGGCCTATATCGTCGAACTCTTCTTCTCTCAGCCTGACGTCAAAGAGCTGGTGACCGGGATGGCACTGCCCGCGCTGCCGACATCCGATGCCGTCTTCCTGGCGGCCGGTGTGCTGGGCGCCACCATCATGCCGCACGTTATCTATCTGCACTCAGCCCTGACGCAGGGTAAAAGTGAGGACAGCAAAAGTCAGCGTTACTCCTCGACCAAGCTGGACGTGGCCATTGCGATGACGATTGCCGGATTCGTCAATCTGGCGATGATGGCGACCGCGGCAGCCGCCTTTCACTTCAGCGGTCACAGTAAAATTGCGGAACTCGATCAGGCCTACCTGACGCTGCAACCGCTGCTGGGTCAGGCAGCGGCGACGGTCTTCGGTCTGAGTCTGGTCGCCGCGGGATTATCCTCGACCGTGGTGGGCACCCTGGCGGGCCAGGTGGTGATGCAGGGCTTTATCCGCTTCCATATTCCGCTCTGGTTACGCCGCACCATCACCATGCTGCCCTCGTTTATTGTCATCGCGGCAGGCTGGGACCCAACCCGGGTTCTGGTGATGAGTCAGGTGCTGCTGAGTTTCGGAATTGCACTGGCGCTGATCCCGCTGCTGGCTTTTACCGGCAATCGCGAGCTGATGGGGGAGGATATGGTTAACTCCCGCCTGATGCAGAACACCGGCCGCCTGATTGTGCTGCTGGTGATTACGCTGAACCTCTATTTGCTGGTGGGAGAGGCGCTGGGGCTGTAACGCGCCTGACTGACAAAAAACGCCCGGTTATGCCGGGCGTTTTGTTTAGTGACGATCGTGGCCGTGCGGGCCCGGTCCGTGAGGCCCGAACCCATGCGGCCCCGGACCACGACGGTCATGATGATCCCAGTCACGATCGCGGCGATGCTGATGTTCCCAGCGACGCTCACGGTCGCGCTCATGCCAGCGACGTTCACGCTCCCACTGCTGATGACGCCGCCACTCTTCGTGGCGCCACCAGCGGCGTTCATTATAAGAATAACGATCGTTCCACCAGCGCGGTTCACGCCAGCGACCGCCATCCCAGTAGTAGCCACGGCGATCGCGGTCACCCAGGTTCAGGGTTACGCCGGGGGCCAGTGTAATTGAGGCTCCAGAGGCTTGGGCGGTCTGGTGTGCCAGTGGCGACAACAGGGCCAGCAGGGCAGCAAATATCAGGGCTCTTTTCATTTTTTTCTCCTCATCAACAGTCTGATGCTGTTGCGGCGCAGTCTGTGCCTGCGGATTGCTGTTGTTACCGTATCATTGTGTCGGAAGATTGTGAGGAAATTGGGGAGAGAAAGGGGATTGAGACAATTCTGGCCCTGAAACTGCCCGGTGAGCACCGGGCAGGGCAGGGATCACATCAGGGCCGCGTCAATGGCTGCCAGCTCGTCATCGCTGAATTCACGGCGGGCCAGCATCGCCACGGCATCATCAATCTGCGCCGTTTTACTGGCACCAATCAGTACCGATGTGACGCGCTCATCGCGCAGCACCCACGCCAGCGCCATCTGCGCCAGCTTCTGCCCGCGCTGCTGCGCCAGGGTATTCAGCCTGCGCACCCGCGCCATTTTCTCCTCCGTCAGCTGGTTCTCATCCAGGAAGCGGCTGCCGCTGGCCACACGCGAATCGGCCGGGATGCCCTGCAGATAGCGATCGGTGAGGACACCACCCGCCAGTGGGGAAAAGGCGATACAGCCGACGCCCGCCTCGCCGAGCGTCTGAATAAGTCCCTGCTCCGGTGTGCGTTCAAACATCGAATAGCGCGGCTGGTGGATCAGACAGGGCGTGCCGAGATCGCGCAGGATCGCTATCGCGTCAGCCGCGAGCCCGGCCGGATAGTTCGAGAGGGCGGCGTAGAGCGCTTTGCCCTGACGCACCACATGATCCAGCGCGCGCATTGTCTCCTCCAGCGGGGTGTCCGGATCGGGGCGGTGATGATAGAAAATATCCACATACTCCAGCCCCATACGTTTCAGGCTCTGGTCCAGACTGGCGACCAGATACTTACGCGATCCCCAGTCGCCATAAGGCCCCTGCCACATGGTGTAACCCGCTTTAGTGGAGATAATCAGCTCATCGCGATGCGCCCGAAAATCTTCCCGCAGAAGCCGGCCGAAGTTCTCCTCTGCCGAGCCGGGCGGCGGACCATAGTTATTCGCTAAGTCGAAGTGCGTAATGCCACGGTCAAAGGCATGGCGCAGCAGTTCACGGCTGTTATCGACGCGGGTGCTGTCACCAAAGTTATGCCACAGCCCCAGCGAAATGGCGGGCAGCTTAATGCCGCTGCGGCCGCTGCGCCGGTATTCCATCTGCTGATAACGGTCGGGATGGGGGAAAGAGGACATTCAGCGCTCCTGAGTAAAAACGGGAAGATGTGCCAAAAGTCTATCAGTGTATACGGTTACACTCAGTGGCAATGCGCACCAGTTCGCAATTTTACAGAATATTCCGCCAGCGTAACGCCCGCTTTCCGCACATTGCGGCGGCTGAAAACCACCCCTTTTCTCGCTAATTTCAACGGCTGTCAGATACTTAAGCCGACTCTTCCCTGAAAGGAATGCGCGATGTCTACATTTACCGTTGGCGATTACCTGCTAAGCCGTCTGCAGGAGATTGGTATAGAGCATCTGTTTGGTGTGCCGGGCGACTATAACCTCCAGTTTCTTGATCGGGTCATTGCCCATCCCACCCTGAGCTGGGTAGGGTGCGCCAATGAACTTAACGCAGCCTATGCGGCGGATGGTTATGCGCGCTGCAACGGCGCAGGGGTACTACTGACGACCTTTGGTGTCGGCGAGCTGAGCGCAATCAACGGCGTCGCAGGCAGCTATGCTGAATATCTGCCGGTCATTCACATCGTGGGTGCGCCTGCGACAGGCGCACAGTCGCAGGGCGACTGCGTTCACCATTCGCTGGGCGATGGCGATTTTCAGCATTTCATTCGCATGGCCGGGGAGGTCAGCGCCGCAACCGCCCGGCTTACCGCGGACAACGCCACGGCTGAGATTGACCGGGTGATAACCCATGCGCTGCAGGCACGTCGTCCGGGTTATCTTTCGCTGGCGGTTGACGTCGCGGCGACGGAAGTCCCGCCACCCGCCCGGCCGCTGATTATCCGGCAAACCTCTTCGCCCGACGTCCGCCGTGCTTTCCGCGCTGCGGCGGAGCGGATGCTGGCTTCGGCGCAGCGCGTGTCACTGCTGGCGGATTTCCTTGCGCTGCGCTGGCAGCAGCAGGCGGCACTGGCCGCGCTGCGTGAACAGCGTGCGATACCCTGCGCCACGCTGCTGATGGGTAAAGGCGTACTGGATGAACAGCAGCCGGGTTACGTCGGCACCTATGCCGGTGAGGCGAGCGCCGGACAGGTGCGTGAACAGATTGAGCAGGTGGACGTGGCGATCTGCGTCGGCGTCCGTTTTACCGATACGATCACCGCGGGCTTCACGCAGCAGTTCGTCCCGGAGAAATGTATTGATCTGCAGCCGCACAGCGCCCGCGCAGGCTCGGAACAGTTTGCCCCGCTGTCGATGGCCGATGCGTTAAGCGAACTCCAGTCGCTGTTCGCGCAATATGGGCAGCAGTGGCAGAGTGGCGACACGCCCACCGTCGCGCAGCCCGAAGCGCCAGCGGCGATCATCAGTCAGCAGGCGTTCTGGCAGGCCATGCAGTCATTCCTGCAACCCGGCGACCTGATTCTGGCCGAACAGGGGACGGCAGCCTTTGGTGCAGCGGCCCTGCGACTGCCTTCACAGGCACAGCTGGTGGTGCAGCCATTGTGGGGTTCAATCGGCTATACTCTTCCGGCAGCCTTTGGCGCGCAGACGGCCGCGCCGGATCGCCGGGTTATCCTGATCATCGGTGACGGCTCGGCACAGCTGACCATTCAGGAACTGGGCTCAATGCTGCGCGACCAACAGTCGCTGATTATCTTTCTGCTGAATAATGAAGGTTATACCGTAGAAAGAGCGATTCACGGCGCAACTCAACGTTATAATGATATTGCACAGTGGAACTGGACCGCCTTACCGCACGCTTTCAGCCTGCAGGGCCAGGCGCAGAGCTGGCGCATCAGTGAAACGGTGCAGTTAAACGAGGTGATGGCGCGGCTCTCACGGCCTCAATGGCTGTCGCTGGTTGAGGTGGTGATGCCGAAAGATGATCTGCCGCCGCTGTTACGAAAAGTCACGGCCTGCCTGAATCAACGCAACGGCGGCTAAGATTCAGATAGTTGCCGCTGTGCAGGGTTGACTATCGCGGTTAGGCTGTAGCACACCTGAGTAAGACGCTCACCAATCGCACCGGTGAGCGTTGTTGTTTTATGGGCAGAATTTTATAGTGTCCTCCAACTCTTAAGACCCCAAGCGGAGCAACAGAAGAATGACAACCTATGCCTTGGTCGGCGATGTCGGCGGGACTAACGCGCGCCTCGCCCTGTGTGAGGTGGAAAGCGGCAGCATCTCCCAGGCCAAAACATTCTCAACATCAGACTACGACAGCCTCGAAGCTGTCATCCGCCACTATCTTGATGAACAACAGCAGGATGTTAAAGATGGCTGTATTGCCATTGCCTGCCCGATTACCGATGACTGGGTTGAAATGACCAACCATGACTGGGCGTTTTCGACGCGCAAGCTCAAAGAGAACATCGGTTTTGAACACCTGGAAATCATTAACGACTTCACGGCAGTCTCAATGGCGATCCCGATGCTGACCGCTGACAACGTGATTCAGTTCGGCGGAACTGAACCGGTAAAAGATAAACCTATCGCGATTTATGGTGCCGGTACAGGGTTAGGCGTCAGCCATCTGGTGCATGTGGACAAGCGCTGGGTAAGCCTGCCGGGCGAGGGCGGCCATGTCGATCTGGCGGCCAACAGCGAAGAAGAAGATCAGATTCTGGAAGTGCTGCGCGAAGAGCTCGGCCATGTTTCCGCCGAGCGCGTGCTGTCGGGTGCCGGTCTGGTTAACCTCTATCGCGCGATTGTTAAAGTGGACAAGCGCGTGCCGGAGAACCTGAAGCCGAAAGATGTCAGCCAGCGTGCGCTGGATGACAGCTGCACCGACTGCCGTCGTGCGCTGTCGATGTTCTGCGTCATCATGGGCCGTTTTGGCGGCAATCTGGCGCTGAATCTCGGCACCTTCGGGGGCGTCTACATCGCAGGGGGCATCGTGCCTCGCTTCCTGGAGTTCTTTAAGGCGTCCGGGTTCCGGGCTGCCTTCGAAGACAAAGGGCGTTTCCGCGACTATGTGGCCAGCATCCCGGTCTATATGATTACGCACGATCAGCCTGGCCTGCTGGGCGCGGGCGCGCATCTGCGTCAGACCCTGGGTCGCGAAATCTGATCCGGCTTCCGCTCGTGCACGGCATCTGACTGTGCGCGAGCGGGTTCCCGACTTGATCAGGGCGGGCCCGGGCACGCCTTATCCGCTTTACGACTCCCTTCCCGGACACGCTTTTCCCCGGCATCAGAGCCGCATTAACTGTCGAAACAGCTTGACCTTGCTGCGGCTGACCGGCACCTGAAACTCCAGATCGCGCAGTTTCAGCAGATAGGTATTGTTAAACCAGGGTTCGATTTCGCGAATTTTGTTCAGGCTGACGCAGTAAGAGCGATGGCAGCGGAAAAACTGCTGCTCCGGCAGGCGGGAACAGAACTCGGTAATGTTCATCGACATCACATAGGATTCACGCCGGGTGTAGACGAACGTCAGCTTCTCATGTGCCTCAACGTAGTAAATATCATTCACGTCCGTGACGAGGATGCGCTCATCTTTGACCAGATTGACCGTCTGCGGGGCGGGTGTGGCACTGAGATGGCTGACCGCCTGCTGCGCCTGTGCCGTGGCTTCAAGCTTGTTCAGCATGGTGACAATCCGTGATTCCTGATAGGGCTTGAGAATGTAGTCAAACGCCTCCAGCTCAAACGCCTCCACCGCATGCTCTTTCCAGGCGGTAATAAAGACAATCAGCGGCTTGTGGGCAAACTGATGGATGTTCTGCGCCAGCAGCATGCCATCCAGTGAAGGAATGTTGATGTCGAGAAAGATCACATCCACCCGATGCTGTTGCAGATACTTCAGCACGTCGAGGCCGTCATCAAAGCAGGCTTCAATTTCGATTTTGCTGTGATGCTGGATCATCCAGCTCAGCTCCTGCTGCGCCAGGAATTCATCTTCCACAATAATGGCTTTCATAACAGATTCTCCGCCAGCCGCTGGCCGTTTTTACTGAGCGTAAAAGAGATTTCCGTGCCCGGCTCATGCCGCACAATGCACAATCCCTGACCCGACAGCAGTTTCACCCGGTGATGCACGTTGAGCAGGCCGATTTTATTGCCGGGCATGTCGTTGCGCGCCACCCGGGCCATCACCTCCTGGCTGATCCCCTTGCCGGTATCCCGCACTGAAATCCGCACCTGGTCGCCCTGATCCCGCACGCTCAGCGTCACCACGCCTTTGCCTTTACAGGGCTGGATACCGTGCACAATGGCATTCTCCACCAGCGGCTGAATCAGCAGGCTGGGCAGCAGAAAGTGCAGATCTTCATCGACGTCATAAATCATCGTCAGCTTGTCGCCAAACCGCGCCTGCTCTATGGCGATGTAATCTTTGACCTGCCACAGCTCTTTGCGGATGTCGATCAGCTCATCGTCGTTCAGCTCCAGGTTGTAGCGCAGATAGCGCGACAGGTTAATCACCAGCTGGCGGGCGGTATCGGGATTGAGCCGGATGGAGGAGGAGATCGCGTTCAGGGCATTAAACAGAAAATGGGGATTTATTTTGCTTTGCAGCGCGCGCAGTTCCGCTTTATTGGCCATTTCGCGCAGCTGCTCGGCGCGCGACACCTCCAGCTGCGTAGAGATAATCTGTGACAGACCGATCGCCATCTCTTTCAGCGAGCCGGTAATACGATGCGCACGACGGTAGTAGATTTTCAGCGTACCGGTGACCTTGCCCTTTTCCCACAGCGGAATCACAATCATGGAGTGAATGTCTTTGGTGCGATGGGCTTCATCATTGTTTTTGATGATAATTTTACCGCTGGCGATCGACTGCGCGGTGGTAGGACTGATACCGTCATCCCCGTGCTGATAGTTATGTTCGCCATAGCCAACATAGGCCAGAATCTGCTTTTTATCGGTCATCGCCACCGCATCGGCTTTGATTTCCCGCCGGATAATGTCACAGATGTTGCGCAGTGAGTCGCTGTTAACCTGACGAAACAGCGGCAGCGTTTTATTGGCGATCTCCAGCGCCAGCTTGGCCTGACGCGCGGCAATCGCCTCTTTTTCCCCTTCAACGCTCTGCACCAGCAACACAATCAGGCCGATGCTGGAGGCGCCGAGGATCATCGGCAGGGCGATTTCGGACACTATCGCCAGGCCGAGCGATGTGGGGCGCGCCCACAAGACAATCAGCACCATCGTCAGGGCTTCACACAGCATCCCGCCGACGATACCGGCACGCCAGCGATGCTCTTTCAGGACCCGCCGGTTAATGCCACCCGCCACAACACCGGCAATGATGCTGGTAATCAGACAGGGAACAGAGGTCACGCCGTGGATATCGATCAGAAAACGGTGCAGGCCGGCGATGATGCCGGTGGCGATACCGACCCAGGGACCAAACAGGATGCCGCCCGCCATCACGGCGATCACCCGCACGTTCAGCAGCGACCCATCCACATTGACCCCCGACCAGGTGCTGAACAGGGCAAACAGGGAGAAGATCGCGGTGACCGCTATCTTCTCTGCGCGGGTGTGTTCATCTTTCTGCAGCAGCTGACGAAACGGACGGGTGCGCGTCAGGAAAAACAGGCAGATCAGCATCAGGGCGGCGCGGTCAAAAACGGCCAGCAACATCGTGAAGTGGGAGGGCACAGGCAGCTCGTCGGCAAGGGAAAGTGACCCTATGATAAAAAATGTGATCGCGAACCGCCAGCCTCCTGGTGAATCGTGCCGGGCATTCCTGCTGCAGGTCAATTTTTAAGGGAATGCAGCTAAAAGAGGAAAGCCTGAGCGCAATAAAGGGGAACAGTTTTCCCGCCGGTTAACGCTGGTCGCTGGAAGGCCGTTTTGCTATGTTGCCCGACTAACGCGCGCCAGCGATCGCCGGTAAACCGCATCACCCGGGAGCAGCAGATGCAACTTGTCACCACCCGTTTAACCCTCACCCGACTACAGCCAGAAGACTGGCAGCTGTTTCGCGCCGTCCATGAAGATCGCGACACCATGGCCTGGGTGAGTGAAATCCCTGATGAGGCGGATATCCGCCAGCGTTTCACGTCGCGTCTGGCCCCCTGGCAGCCCGGAAGCTTTCATATGCTCTGTCTGGTTGCGCGGCGGCGGGATAACGGGGAGCCGATTGGCCTGTTTGGCTGCAGCCCGGAGTGGGAGCCGCATCGGCAGGCAGAAGTGGGCTACATGCTGCTGCATCGCTACTGCGGTCAGGGATATGGCAGCGAGGCGCTGGCGGCCCTGTGCCAGTTTTTACTGGAGGCTGATTTCCATAAACTTAAGGCACTGGTGGTAGAAGGTAACTGGGCCTCGCGCCGTATTCTGGAGAAGAACGGTTTTCAGCTGGAGGGGACGCTGCGGGATAATTATCTGCTGAACGGCTGTTGGGTGAACGACTGGCTGCTGGGACGACTGAATCCGCAGCAATAAAAATATTTTCTGCCATGCTCGACAAAATGATCCTCACCACGTTATGTTCGTAACGGGTCACCGCAGTGACCCGCGTCGCTCGGACGGTCCGGGCGCTTACGTAATCCAGAGGACACTATGGCTGATAACAGCACACCCCGTCGTTTCTCGCGTATTGAACGTTTACCCCCTTACGTTTTTAATATCACCGCTGAACTGAAGATGGCTGCGCGCCGGCGCGGCGAAGATATCATCGACTTTTCAATGGGCAATCCCGATGGTCCGACCCCACCGCACATCGTCGAAAAGCTCTGCCAGGTGGCACAGCGTGATGACACCCACGGTTACTCGACTTCCCGCGGCATTCCGCGTCTGCGCCGGGCCATTTCCCGCTGGTACGCCGATCGCTACCAGGTCGAAATCGATCCGGAATCGGAGGCGATTGTCACTATCGGTTCTAAAGAGGGGCTGGCGCATCTGATGCTGGCAACGCTGGACCACGGCGACACCGTGCTGGTGCCGAACCCCAGCTATCCGATTCATATCTACGGCGCGGTGATTGCGGGTGCGCAGGTGCGGTCAGTGCCGCTGGTGGCGGGCGTTGATTTCTTCAACGAGCTGGAACGCGCCATCCGCGAGAGTTATCCCAAGCCAAAAATGATGATCCTCGGCTTCCCGTCCAACCCCACCGCCCAGTGTGTGGAACTCGACTTTTTCGAACGGGTCATTGCGCTGGCGAAACAGTACAACGTGCTAGTGATCCACGATCTGGCTTACGCCGACATCGTCTACGACGGCTGGAAAGCGCCGTCAATCATGCAGGTGCCGGGGGCGCGTGATGTCGCCGTGGAATTCTTTACCCTGTCGAAAAGCTACAACATGGCGGGCTGGCGCATCGGTTTCATGGTGGGCAACAAAGAGCTGGTTGCCGCCCTGGCGCGTATCAAAAGCTACCACGACTACGGCACGTTCACACCGCTCCAGGTGGCGGCGATTGCTGCGCTCGAGGGCGATCAGCAGTGCGTGCGCGACATCGCCGAGCAGTACAAACGCCGTCGCGATGTGCTGGTGAAAGGTCTGCATGAAGCGGGCTGGATGGTGGAGAATCCGAAAGCGTCCATGTACGTCTGGGCAAAAATTCCGGACCACTATGCGCATCTGGGATCGCTGGAATTTGCCAAACATCTGCTGCAGGAGGCAAAAGTCTGTGTCTCGCCCGGTATCGGATTTGGCGACTACGGTGATACGCACGTGCGTTTTGCGCTGATTGAAAACAGCGATCGCATACGTCAGGCGGTGCGGGGGATAAAAGCGATGTTTCGTGCCGACGGCGTGTTGCCGGGCAGCATGAAACTGCAGGAAGAAGAACGCTGACAGCCAGCAAGGGCGACGTTAACGTCGCCCTCTGGCGGCACTGTCACGCCGTTACTTCAGCAGCAGAACGAAGGTTCCGAACCAAAGTAATGCGAAAAAAGAAATTCCCATCAAGGCATATTTCACAAAGCAACTCCTCTGAGCGGTTACGATGATGGCGATCCCAAACCAGTGCAACGCGAACAGATGTGGAAAAGAGAGCGCCATAAGCGGCAGGGTCTTCTCTTGTCCGGGTCGATCTGAATAACTCAGAACAGGATCGAGCGCTAATTTACGCGTAATCCCGCCCAAATGAAATAGGTCCGTTCTGAGATATTGCTCACAATATTACGGTACGTCGATGTCCGGGATCGCAGACATGCCGACACGCAACTGGGCCAGATTGGGTTGGTCACTATCCAGCACAATTTTGACCGGCAAACGCTGAACCACTTTAGTGTAGTTGCCGGTAGCGTTATCGGGAGAGATAGCGGAAAAAGTTGCGCCGGTTGCCGGTGCCATGCTGTCCACGTGGCCGGTGAACGTCCTGCCAGGCAGGGCATCTACCCGGATCTGCACCCGCTGACCGGGACGCACATCGCTGAGCTGCGTCTCAAGATAGTTCGCGGTCACGTAGGTTTGCTGCAGCGGGACCACCGCCAGCAGACGGGTTCCGGCGGAGACATAGGCGCCTGTCCGCACCGCACGCTGACCGACCATGCCGTCCACCGGGGCGACAATACGCGTGTAGGAGAGATTCAGCCGGGCCTGATCGACGCTGGCCTTCGCGGCAGCCACATCCGCTTCCGCCGACCGCACCGCTGCCTGGAGTACCCCCACCTGTTTAACGGCTGACGCCAGCGCGGCCTGACTCTGGTGAACCGCCGCCAGGGCTGAGCGCTGAGTTGAGCTCGCTTTTTGCTGATCGTCGGCTGCAACGGTGCCGCTCTTATAGAGGCGGTTGTAGCGTTCCGCGCTCTGACCGGCATACTGTGCTGACGCCTGACTGGCCGCTACGCTGGCTTTTTGCTGATCGATCACGGACTGCTGCTGTTCAAGCTGCGCCTGACTGCTGAGCAGCTTCGCCTGGCTCACCTGCAGGTCAGCGGTAGCGCTCTCCAGCGCCACGCGATAGTCACGATCGTCCAGCGTGGCCAGCAGCTGGCCTGCTTTAACCTGCTGATTATCCTGAACCTGCACGCTGCTGACATAGCCCGAGACTTTCGGCGCCACCAGCGTGTAATCGGCATTGATGTAAGCATCGTTGGTGCGGTGATCGTTGCCGTTCATCAGTGACCAGACGACAAAGGCCATGACCAGCAAAATCACCAGCAGCAGAGTCAGCAGCAGGGTTCTTTTCATTTCAAAAGCACGCATATTCAGTTATTCCGGGAAGGGGGTTGAATCAGAGTCTGCGGCGGCCAGACCCGTTTTGGCAGGATGGCGGTCAGCACCAGCAGGCAGGCGGCAAAGCCTGTCAGCATCAGCCAGCTGTCGCTCAGGCCCAGCACCGTTGCCTGATGCCGCACCAGGGTGGCGAATCCACTCAGATTCGCGCTGGTACTGATGCTGCCGTCAGGCAACAGCGGCAGGCTGCTGCTGGCCTGAGCGGCAGTCGGGGCGGTCATCAGCCAGCTGCGGCTGGCCGCCTGGTCAATCAGCACGCTGGAGTGAAACTGCTCGCGGTGAGTCAGGAATACTTCAACCAGTGTGGAGGCTGCGATGCTGGAAAAGCCGCGCACCGTATTAAACATCGCCGAGGCAAAGGGGCCTTCGGGTGGCGCCACGACGCTGGTGGCGCTCATCAGAATCGGCAGAATGATCATGGGTTGTCCGAACGCCTGCAGGATCTGCAGCAGCCAGAAATTCTGTCGCGCCCAGTCGCTGGTGATCTGTGTGCCCAGCAGACAGGCAACCACCAGCAGGCCGACGCCCGCTGTCAGCATCCAGCGGCAGTCGACCCGGCGAATATTCAGCAGGGCGGCAATCAGCGGCGCGATCAGCAACTGCGGCAGGCCGACCGTCAGCGCCAGCGGGGCAAACTCCAGGGTGCGAAATCCGCTGACCTGAGCAAAATAGGCGGAGGGCAGGGCAGAACCTGACAGTCCCAGGATCAGCACGCAGGCCAGACCCAGCAAGCCATGCGCCAGATTGGGCCGCCGGAGCATCTGCAGCTTAAACAGCGGCAGCGGGTGAAACCACTCGTTAATCAGAAAGACCAGCAGCAGCGGCAGAGCCGTCAGCAGCATCCCGGTAATCAGCGGCGAATTGAGCCAGTCGAGGCGCTCCCCCTGGGTCAGCACCAGCACCAGCAGCGCCACCCCACTGCAGCCGGTCACCATGCCGAACAGATCGATCTGCTGAAAACGTTCGGGACGCAGTGGGTCCTGCGGGATCCCGTGGCTGATCAGCAGCATGGCAACCAGCATGCCGGGCACCACCTGCCAGAAGACCATCATCCAGCTGACGTGATCGGTCCACAATGCGGCGAGCGAGGCCGCCATGTTGGGACCGAACGTCGCGGTCAGGGCATAACCCGCCAGGCCAAAGAGTTTAAACGGGGGCGGCAGAAAGCGCAGGGCGACCGTCATCAGCATCGGCGGTAATGCGCCGCCAAAAAGTCCCTGCAGAACGCGCAGGCTGATAAACAGCGTAGGGTCAGGCACCAGCGGCAGCAGAATACCGGTCAGCATAAATCCCGCTGACACGCCGAGCGTGAAGCGTCGCAGCGACAGCGTGACGGCAAACCAGGGCGCAATCATCATGGCAGCGACTTCGGCTGCCTGATAACCGGAAATAATCCAGCTACCCTGATCGACACTGATACCGATTGCGGCACGTATATCGGCCAGCGCAATATCACTGACGCGATCGTTCAGTCCGGAGGTCAGGGCGGCGATCAGGACACCGACTAAACCCAGCGCCAGACGCAGCGTAAAAGGGTGGGGGGCCGGCACAGCGGCGGACCTGGCGTTCATAGCAGGCGATCTCGTAATTATGATGCAGTGTATTGCGATGTGATACAGACGGTAATATTACATCCCGGTATGCTGTATTGCAATGTGGTACATGCTGTAAAAAGTGCGGCAATCGGGTTACAGTAAGGCAGCTCAAACAGGACGACGCTATGGCACATCACCCCTCCAGCCGCGAGGATGAGAAAACGGGCGGTATACAGGTCATCGCCCGTGCGGCAAAAATTCTTAATGCGCTGGGCCAGCAGCCGGGCGGCATGAGCCTCGGCGAGATCGCGCAGGCGGTCGAACTGCCGCGTTCAACGGTGCAGCGGATTGTCGCCGCGCTGGACAGCGCAGAGCTGGTGCGCAGCAGCGGGGCGGGCGGACTGCGGCTGGGGCCGGCACTGCTGAAACTCATCTCCAGCGTCCATACCGATGTCGTAGATCTGGTCAGCCCGCTGCTGGAAAAACTCTCCTCCGATACCAACGAAACCGTCTCACTGGCACGCGCCAGCGGCAGCCAGCTGGCGATTGTTCATCACGTGGTGGCATCGCGTGAGCTTCGTGTCGTTCCGCATATGGGGCTTAATCTGCCGCTTTACAGCACATCCGGGGGGCGGGCACTGCTGGCGCTCGAGTGTGACAAAGATGTGCGAACGATTGTCGGCGATGACTGGCAGGAGTTAACGGATATGACCGTGAAAACCCTGCCGCAGTTGCTGCAGCTGCTCGGGGAGGTTCGCGAAACCGGCATTGCCGTGGATCGGGGCGAAACGCTGGAAGGGGTCTCTACCATGGCGTTTGCGCTGGATACGCTGTTTGGTCGTTTTTCTGTCTCTTTGCTGGTGCCCTCTGCACGTTTTCTGCGACACGAAGCCCGCTTTCGTGACGAGATGCTGAAGTGTAAAGAGGCACTGGTACGTGAAATCGGCAAAGTTGCCGCGATAGAAGGATAAGCATCTGATGAAAACCCTGCTGATGGCCATTGATCACTCTCCGGTAGCGGAGAAAGTGGTCGCCTTAACCATTGAAGAAGCGCTGGCACATCGTGCGGAAGTGGTGGTGCTGTGCTGTATAGATCCTGCCTACTCCGCCTGCAATCAGCCGATGGAAATCGACGCGGGTGAAGATCCGGCCGATTTTGTGGCCGCGCAGGATGAGCAGAACACTGCGGAGCTGGTGGTGCGCCATGCGCTGGCACCGCTGCTGCGCGCCGGCATTACGGCCCGAGGCATGATTCTGGCCGGTGACGCGGCAGAGTCTATCGTTGCCCAGTCGCAGCAGCTCAAGGCCAGCATGATCATTATGGGGCGTCGCCATCTCTCCTCTTTTAACCGGTTATTGAAAGGCTCCGTCAGCGCGTCGGTCATTGAACGTGCGCACTGTCCGGTGCTGATCGATGTGCGTAAGGATTAATCCCGCCGCATGAATGGGCTGCTTTTTATTACGCTGACGGCGTTTGCGCTGCTGGCGCTGATCATTATTGTTCTGATCAAAACGACCCGGCTGCGTTTGTGGCAGGGACTGGTTCTCTTTCTGCTGCCGCTGATACTGGCGAATCTCGTCTGGTTCAGCTGGGTCGCCCCGCATCGGTTGCAGGCCAGCCAGCATGAGCAGGCGGTGAAGCAGCTGGCAACAATGCCGGGCTACCGGGTGTTGCAGACGCAGGAACCGGCGCTGTGGCTGCTGCTGACCCAGGAGCTGACCCGCCGCATCCGGGCCGGAGAACCGGCTGAGCAGGCGACGGGCGAACTGCGCGGCTGGCTGATCGAGGTGATTAATCAGCGGCTGATGCGCGGAACGGATCAGGCGGTTGTTAACTATATCCGCGTTTCAGTCGAAGAGATGAAGGCGCTGAACAGACTCGATCCGGGCCTCTGCTTCCGTTATCTCTATCCGCAGGTGAGCGGAGGCATCAATTTGCTGACCACGCTGCCACCTTCCCTGAACCGCAAGGAGGCGGATGCGATGGAACAGCTGCTGCTGAACAGTCCTCCGCCCGATCAGCCACTGGATAAGCCGCTGGCACAGGCGGATCTGCAGAACATCGTCGGTCGCCTCTATCAGCAGTGGGGCGAAAAGCTGCAGCAGCTGAATATGCCTGCCGACACGGCGGTAGACCGTTCATCGCTGTGTGCCATGTCCATCGATCTCTACAGTGCCATTCTGGCATTACCTGACAAGCGCGCCGCTAATCTGTTACGTAGAATGATTGCCCTGACCGGTCAGTAACGGATGGCCGGAAGCGGGCAAAAAAAAGCCCGCTAAGCGCGGGCAGGGAAGAGAGGAACAGATTCTTATTTTTGGCATTTCCTGGTGTGGTGCAGTCTTTCGTTGGGTCTGACTGCATCCTGTCATGTCTGGTACGATAGCGATAGCCGTTTAATCATATCGCATTAATTGGCAAAATCTTCTAAGGTTTCGATTTTTCGCGCATTAATCCTATGGATGCGTGACAGGCCGCGTCATACACTGCGCGGCAAAGTGAGGACAACGAAATGAAAAAATTAATTACCGGCGCACTGGCGCTTATTCTGCTGAGTGGATGTACCTCCAGCAAACCCGGGGCATTTGAACGTGTTGACGAAGATCCCAGCTCAAATACCGTTCAGTATCGGTTTGACCCGCTGAAGGTCAATCGTGATGCGATGGATATTGACCTGGCGAATTACTGCAGCAACAAAGGATTTGATAAAGTGGAGGCGCTGCCGGCACAGGAAAGTCATATTCCGGGGCTGAAGAAAGCGTGGTTCCAGTGTAATTACGCCATAAAAAGCTAAATAAAAAAGGGCGGGATAATTATCCCGCCCTGACGATTTTATATTTTTATTTTATGCTGTGTGACATCTTTGCCCGTTAATGGCGATGGTGACCGCCATGATACCCTCCGTGATGATCTCCGTAATAGCCTCCGTGATACCCGCCACCTCCATGGTGCCAGCCGTTGTCGTGCCTCGGGCTGATGATACAACCGCTTAATAAGGTCATCAGCGTTACCACCGAAGCGACTTTAATTAATCTCTTCATCGGAAGCGTCTCCTCTTTTCCAATGACTATGACATTACGACGGAAAAGTGAAGTGAGAATGCAGGCTTTGTAGAGTTAGTTAAACAGATATGACGGAATATTTCAGCTCGTTCTTTTCTGCGGCGGCTGAAAATAAAGAAATCAGAATGGGCTGAATAATAAACACTATCAGAGAGAATCTTCTTAAAATCAAGCGAAAATAATTCTCATCTGACCGTTTTTATCACTACATTATTAGCAGGTCAGTTTAACGGGAGAAAAACATGGCACATGAAGTAAGACATATTCTGGCATTACAGGCTGAGCTGGGCGAATGTCCGCTCTGGTCAGTGGAAGAACAGGTGTTGTGGAGTGTCGATATTCTGGCACCGGCGATTCACCGTTTCGACCCGGCCAGCGGTGAACTGCAGACTTTTCCGCAGGCGGAAGAGGTAGGCTGCATTGGTCTGCGCGAGCAGGGTGGACTGATCGCCGCCTTGCGTAACGGTGTCTGGCTGCTGGACGCACAGGGCCGGCCTGAGAAAAAGATTGCCGAAAATCCGGGTGACGCGCCGTTAAGCCGGTTCAATGATGGACGCGTCGATCCCTGGGGCAATTTCTGGTGTGGCAGCCTGTGGGAGCCGCAGGATAAAAATGGCGGCCTGCTTTGCCGCGTCACGCCCGACCTGACGCTGGAGGTGAAAGCGCGCGACATCAAAATCTCTAACGGGTTGGCTTTCTCCCCCGATCGGCGCTGGATGTATCACAGTGACACGCCGAACGAGACCCTCTACCGCTATCCTTTAGATGAGCAGGGTGAACCGGGCGAGCGTTCGGTATTCCGGCGCTTCGATGCGAAAGGGGGATTACCGGATGGTGCTGCGGTGGATAGCGAAGGATTTTACTGGTCAGCCCAGTTCGATGGCGGACGTGTGGTGCGTATCGACCCGCAGAGCAGTGAAATTGTCGATGAGATCCTGCTGCCGGTGAAGTGGCCAACCATGGTGGCCTTTGGCGGCGCCGACCTTAAAACGCTGTTTATCACCAGCTCACGGGAAGATCGAACGGAGGAGGAGCTGGCGCGCTATCCCCTGTCGGGCGATCTCTTTGCTGTGGACGTGGCCGTGGCGGGTGTGGCAGAGCCGCGTTTCCGCGGCTGAGGATGATAGGGCCGTGGCAACACGGCCCGACAGGATCAGTGACGCTGCAATACCGGTGCTGGCGCAACCGTACGCTGTGGCAGACGGATAGTGAGTGACAGGAACAGGGAGATGACCAGCAGCGTCATAATCAGGCTGAATGTCACCGTGAAACCGCCAAACAGTGAGGCAACCAGTGAGCCCAGTACGCTGCCGATGCCAAAGCCGAGATAGAGCAGGCCATAGTTTTTGGTCAGGTTGTTAAGGCCGAAGAAGTCACTGACCAGCGAAGGGAATACCGTGATGGTTCCGCCAAAGCTGAAGGCCACACAGGCGAGCGACAGGAAGAAAGTGCTCTCATTCATCCGGGTGAAAAGCAGCACGCTCATCCCGATCAGCGACACTATCTGCGCCAGCGAAATCACCCGGATGCGCATCATCCGGTCGGACAACACGCCCAGCACCAGACGACCGCTCAGGTTAGCGATGGCGATCACGGTGACGGCACTGGCGGCAGTCTGGGTGGTCAGATGCACCAGGCCTTCACCGATGTCTTTAGCCACCCCGATAACATAGAGACCACTCATGCAGGCGGTCAGGAACATCAGCGCCAGCATCCAGTACTGCGGCATACGCACCGATTGTGCCAGCGTATAATCACGCGCCTGTTGCTGACCTCGCTGGCTGCTGCTGTTTTCCTGCAGAGGCGCATCGCGCATCAGCAAAGCCCCCAGGATAATCATCGACATGGCCAGCACGCCCCAGATCATAAAGGTCTGCTCCAGACCCACCGAGGCCAGCAGTGCGCCGCAGATGAACTTGAATCCCAGACTGCCCAGGCCATATGCGCCAATGGCACAGGCAGAGATCATCCCTTTGCGTTCCGGGAACCACTTCACGCAGTTTGACAGGGTCATCAGGTAACCCGCCCCATCGGCCAGACCCACCAGCAACCCGGCGCTGAAATAGAGCATCATCAGGTTATCAGCCTGCGCGGTCAGCCAGAAGCCGACCGCCATTAGCACACCGGCTCCGATCGTGACGCGGCGCACGCCAAAACGTTCCTGTAATTTACCGGCCAGTGACGAGGCAATTGCCAGCCCCAGACTCAGCAGGCCAAACGAAAAAGCCACCTGACTGATCGGTGCATTCAGCTTGTGGGAGAGCTGGCCGTTGAAAAGACTCCATGTGTAGACTGACCCCAGCGCGAACTGAGTGATTACGGTGCCGAACAATGTAAGCCAGCGGGAACGCTGGTATGAAGCCTGCTGCGTCTGGTTCATCATTTATCTCTCCCGTCCGGGAATCTGGAAACTGCGGTCAGAATAAAGCAGTAACGCGCGCGCAGGCGTAGCAAACGCATGAACGGAACGGATCAGGGAATGAAATGCCATCCAGCGGGTATGAATGGCATTGTGCACTCTCTGTGAGGTCGCGCTGAAGGTAACCAAAGCGGCAACCTGATGAGTAAGCGTAATGAGCGGTAAGATAATGTTTCACACTGCTGTTTCTGTAAGCAGGTTTCCGGATCTTTTGCCAGGATAGGGGTTCACTCAACAGGAGGAAATATGAAAGACCGGACATATGAATCCACTACCAGTGAAGACGAAGTCTGCTGCATCATCGGTCAGGCCGTGGTTGAACTCAGTACAGAACAGCAGCCTGTGACGAAATCGACGCTGGCACTCAAGCTGCTGTCGATGGCTGACCGTGACAGTGACGATGAGCGTGTTCTGCTCTACTGGATTGCGCGCAAAGCGATCAATCAGCCGCAGCAACTCCTCCCGCAGTCGTGGGCATAACAGTCAGCCCATGCGGGCGCTACGCCCGCATCTCTGTCAGACGGTCGCCCGGCTAACGCTGAGCGGCCAGCGGGCAAACATCACGACATTGCCCAGCAAAATCATGACAAGGCCAGGGATGGCACTGGCGTGCCACTCATATCCCTCATAGCGGGTTGACAGTGCCAGCGCGACCAGCGGAAACAGCACCGTCGTGTAGGCCGCCCGGCTGGCACCGATGCGACCCACCAGCGTAAAGTACGCACCAAACCCCATCACCGATCCCACAATCGCCAGATAGCTTACCGCGCCTGTCCATTGCGCGTTCCACGTCGGCTGCAGTGAAACCCCCTGAAGCAGTGAAACCAGCGCCATCATTAACGCGCCGTACAACATGCCATAGCTGTTGGTGGTCAGCACGTCACGATGCAGACGCTGATGCCGCTGACTGATCATATTGCCGAATGAGAATCCCAGCGTGCCCAGCGCACTTAATCCAATGCCCCATAGCAGGCCCGCAGAGGTCTCTGTGTTGCGCAGATCGTGCCAGAACAGCGCCACAATGCCTGCCATGCCCAGTACCATGGCCGGAAACAGTCGCGCGGAAGGGCGCTGACGGAAAAATATCCAGCTGTTAATGGCGTTATAGATCACCGCCATGGAGAAGATGACCGACTCCAGACCACTGCTGATATATCCCGAAGCGTAATAGAAACAGACAAAATTGAAGCCAAACACACAGCAGCCCTGCAGCAGACAGAAGAGATGATCGCGCAGGGTCAGCTTATCCAGCCGCTTTATCAGCTTAAGCAGAAGCAGCATCACCACCGAGGCCAGTAAAAAACGCCAGAAAACCGCGACGGTCACCGCGCTGGCGCCCGCAGACTGTTGCGCATAAATCGCAATCCAGGTTGTGCCCCAGATCACCACCACAGAAAGATATAAAAACAGGTTCATGGCCTGAATCTCCACGTTAAAAGGCGGAGTCTGCACCGGTACGGCAATCAGGTCTTACAGCGGATTGCGCGGAGTTTGCAAAATCTTGCGCATTTTTCTGTGTCGTCCCGATGTGACCTGTTTTCTGTCCCGCGTTGTCCGTAAACTGGCACTCTGTTCAACCTGAAATGCGACCCCGATGCCTGTTTATCAGACTTTTGAAATGCTGCAGCGCCAGAAAGCCCAACTGCGTGATCAGGTGCAGCTTCACAGCGGCATTCAGCTGGCCGCCTGGTTTAACAGTGGCGATCGTGTCACCAACTTCAGCGATCACCACACGCTGAGCCTCTATGTCGCGGGGGGATATGACACCTGGCACAAAACTGCGCATGGCTGGCGCAACGGTGGGGCACCGGATCGCTTCTGTCTGATGCCTGCCGGCACCGAGTCGACCTGGGACCTGCGGGCCGATCTCGCCTTTGTCCATCTCTACTGCAGTGAGACGCAGCTGCGACAACTGGCTGAACGGGTATGGGATCGCAGCCCGGCACAGTTAACCCTGCATGAGAAAATCTTTTCTGCTGACGACCGTATTACGCAGCTTTACCGGCACTTTCTGCTGAGCTGCGACTGGCAGCAGCCCGCCAGTCAGGTGATGCTGAGCAGCGCCTCCACCTTACTGCTGACCCACCTGTTGCAGCACTACAGCGATGTGCAGTGGCAGCTGCCCCAGGTGCGGGGCGGCCTGGCACCGGCAGTGTTACGGCGGGTGCTGGACTTTATTGAAACCCATCTTGACCAGCCTTTAACCCTGGCGGTGCTGGCACAGGAAGCGGCGCTCAGCGAGTTTCACTTTGCCCGCATGTTCCGGCACACCACCGGCGCAGCGCCACACCAGTTTGTGATGCAGCGTCGGATGACACGCGCACACGCTTTGCTGGCACGTCCCGATCTGACACTGACCGAAATTGCCTTTCAGTGTGGTTTTCACTCTTCCGCGCATTTCAGCCACCGGTTCCGCCAGGTTTATGGCATGACGCCCTCCGCCTGCCGTCGGGCGCAGAGCTGAAGGCGGTTTTTAAAAACGTTTTAAATGATATCCGGCCGCGTTTTAAAGAGTGCGTGAATCGGTATCTTCTGGTGGCGTAAATCACCGCGCTGGCTGGGTGTGGGGGAGGGTTTAAATCTATTCTCACCAGCGGTTCCTGCAATTATCGCATTAAATCAGGCACGCTTTGTCTTAATAAAAATTCGATATCATTCTGGACATCTTTCTTAGGAATATTCCACAGTTTCTCCTGTCAGCCCGCGTTATAACGTCCGACGTTTCTTTCCGCCTTTATATCTTCTGTTCCAGAATGCTCCTTCAGTCAGTCAATGACTCTTTTTGGTGTAGCTGTATTGATGCAAATCAATGCCATAACCATTTACGCGTAATTTTTCGTTCGTTTTCACTGCAGCGACATAAATGTTTATTTAATTGCTCACTTCTGGCTCAAATCGCTGGTATGGCGACAATCACCGCTATTAAAATTCAGCAGAAAATTCTTAATATATCGAGCAAATAGCGTAATGATCTTAATATTTGATCTTATCTCGATCATTATTCTATTATCGTGCGTCTATAGCTTTAGTCTGAAAAATCCATGTAGCGATAATCTGAGGGATGATGAGATGTCGGATAGTTTCCAGAGTGAAGTGCCGAAGGCACGTATTAATTTGAAACTCGATTTGCATACGGGGGGCGCAAGCAAGAAAACGGAACTCCCCCTTAAATTACTGGTGGCGGGTGACTTCAGTCATGGTCAGGAATCTGCACCCCTGTCTGAGCGTAAGAAAGTTAATCTCAACAAAAATAACTTTGACTCAGTGCTTTCCGAATATTCCCCAAACGTCAATCTGACCGTTAAAAACACACTTGCTGGTGATGGCAGTGAGGAAAATATCACGCTGACATTCCAGAGTATGAAGGATTTCACCCCGGAACAGGTTTCACGGCAAATACCCCAGCTGAAAGCCATGCTTTCCATGCGCAATTTACTTCGCGATTTAAAAGCCAACCTGCTGGACAACCAGGCATTCCGAAAAGAGCTGGAAAAGATTCTGCTCGATCCGGCATTGAGCGCAGAACTCAGAGCCGAACTCTCCGCCCTGGCCCCGAAACAGCCATAACGATCACGATGCTTTAACGGATTAATAAGGAAGATGCTGATGTCTGTAAAAAATGAGAATGCCGCGGGTGGCGAGAGTGTCGTGCTGGAACGTCCTGCTGCCGGTGGGGTATATGCCTCCCTGTTTGAAAAAATCAACCTGAACCCGGTGTCTGAACTGAGTGCGCTGGACATCTGGCAGGACGCGCAGGCGATGTCAGATGCGACCGCGGATGAGCGTCTGACTGCCGGGATGCAGGTGTTTCTGGAATGCCTGACAAAATCGGGCTCAAAAGTCGAAAAGCTCGACAAAAACCTGATTGACCACCATATCGCAGAACTGGACTATCAGATCAGCCGCCAGCTTGATGCCGTGATGCATAGCGAAGAATTCCAGGCAGTGGAAAGCCTGTGGCGCGGCGTGAAATCACTGGTTGATAAAACCGATTTCCGTCAGAACGTGAAGGTTGAACTGCTGGATATGTCAAAAGAAGAGCTGCGTCAGGACTTCGAAGACAGCCCGGAAATCATCCAGAGCGGATTGTATAAGCAAACCTATATTGAAGAGTATGATACACCGGGTGGCGAACCGATTGCCGCGCTGATTTCCGCTTACGAGTTTGATGCGTCTGCGCAGGATGTCGCGCTGCTGCGCAATATCTCCAAAGTCTCTGCCGCAGCACATATGCCGTTTATCGGCTCGGCTGGCCCGAAATTCTTCCTGAAAGATTCGATGGAAGAAGTGGCTGCTATCAAGGATATCGGTAACTACTTTGACCGTGCGGAATACATCAAGTGGAAATCCTTTCGCGAGACGGACGATTCCCGCTACATCGGTCTGGTCATGCCGCGTGTGCTGGGCCGTCTGCCCTATGGCCCGGACACCGTGCCTGTTCGCAGCTTCAATTATGTTGAGGAAGTAAAAGGCCCGGATCACGACAAATATCTCTGGACCAACGCCTCTTTTGCCTTTGCGGCAAACATGGTGCGCAGTTTTATCAATAACGGCTGGTGTGTACAGATTCGGGGCCCGCAGGCCGGTGGTGCGGTTCAGGATCTGCCTATTCATCTGTATGACCTTGGCACCGGCAATCAGGTGAAAATTCCGTCCGAGGTCATGATCCCGGAAACCCGCGAATTTGAATTTGCCAACCTGGGTTTCATTCCGTTGTCATATTACAAAAACCGCGACTATGCGTGCTTTTTCTCGGCGAACTCCACTCAAAAACCTGCGCTGTATGATACGGCAGATGCGACGGCTAACAGCCGTATCAATGCCCGTCTGCCCTACATCTTCCTGCTGTCGCGTATTGCCCACTATCTGAAGCTGATTCAGCGTGAAAACATCGGCACCACCAAAGACCGTCGTCTGCTGGAGCTGGAGCTGAATACCTGGGTGCGCAGTCTGGTCACGGAAATGACCGACCCGGGCGACGAGCTGCAGGCCTCTCACCCGCTGCGTGACGCCAGAGTGGTGGTGGAAGACATTGAGGATAACCCCGGCTTCTTCCGCGTGAAGCTCTATGCCGTGCCGCACTTCCAGGTGGAAGGGATGGACGTCAGCTATGCTGAAATAAAACAGAATGCCGCAGAGTAGTCGCAGGCGCGAAAAGGCAGTGTGATTAAGTCCGCTATAAGCATGGCGACCGCGATGCAGTCAGCGCGGATGAATGTTCTGCAGACTCTGCTCAATGCCTGCCCGAGTGACATTCCGGAAATCGTATTACCGGGTCAGACTCGTTGCATGACGAAACGTCATGGACAGCACTCAGATCAGGTTAACAAGTGAGGATTTATCGCGCCGGTAAAAAGCAGGTTTTTAATGCGGGCAGGTGTAAAAGGGAGGGCAGATATTGTCCCCTGCAGGAATCGAACCTGCAACTAGCCCTTAGGAGGGGCTCGTTATATCCATTTAACTAAGGGGACAGCGGCACGCAGTATAGCGAAACAGGCGATGAGATTCATCAGGTCGCCGCGCGTTTGCTCATTACGTCAGCAATGTCGCTGTTCAGCCTCTCTTTTGAGACTACTTTTTTCATGCAGGGGCCAGATAACACGTGCAGCGCAAATCCTTCTGTGCTGCACTTTTTTACCTGACGACGGTTATTCAGCACCTTCCTCTTTTTCTCCGCGCTCTTCACGCTCACGACGCTTCTCCTGCCTGCGCTTTTCCGCCTTCGCTTTGGCGACCGCCGCTTCACTCATGTCATTACGGATCTGTGCGTGACTGATCAGCGCAAAAATCAGGGTGCCGCCGGTGATGTTGCCGAGCAGGGTAGGCAGGGCAAACGGCCAGAGGAACTCATGCCAGCTGATGCTGCCATTGAAGACCAGATAGAGCACCTCCACCGATCCCACCACGATATGCGCCAGATCGCCCAGCGCAACCAGCCAGGTCATCATGACAATGACCACCAGTTTGGCCCCGCCCGCAGAGGGGAACATCCAGACCATGGTGGCGATAATCCAGCCGGAAATGACGGCGTTGGCAAACATCGAGCCGGGCGAGTTCTCCATCACTTTCATGCTGATGTCGGTAAAGGCCTGGCGGGTTGCCTCGTCAAAAATGGGCATCTCGTTGAAGGCCAGCGCACCCAGTGCCGTACCGATCAGGTTGCCCAGCAGGACAATACCCCATAACCGTAACAGCAGACCGCCATTACCCCAGGTCGGTTTGTGCATGACCGGCAGCACTGCCGTGACGGTATTTTCGGTAAATAACTGCTGGCGCGCCATAATGACGATGACAAAGCCAAAGGTGTAGCCGAGATTTTCCAGCAGAAATGCACCCGGCACGCCATCAAGGTGGACCTTGAATATCCCCTTCGCCATCAGTGAGGCACTCATGGAGAGGCCTGCGGCAATGGCTGACCAGAGCAGGGCCATCCCGTCACGCTCCAGCTCTTTCTCCCCATCCTGACGGATCTCTTCATGGATCGCCGCGGCGCGGGAGGGTAATGCCTCCTCATCGACTTCGATGTCAGTGCCCTTGTCCTTCTCTTCGCTATCGACGTCGTTAGGACCCTGTTCATTACCTGATGAAGGCTTCATATTTTCTCCTGGTGATAGTGCTGTGGCGTAATAAGCGTAGCTGTTTTTTATTTGCCAATTATGTAACGAGCGATGCGAATAAGCGTAACAAGCTTTTTCATACCTGCATTTTTATTCAGACTCAGCGCCAGACCGCACGAATAAACCCCTTACAGCGCGCCTGAGCAGCGGCTCAGACTTCGGCCCTTAGCAACATTGTGGTAATATCCCGGCCACTTTTAGCTGGTGCGATTCCCCCCTCGATGTTGGAAATCATTACGCTCACTTGTGCATACGATGAACGCGCGCTGTTTCAGCAGCTCTCATTTCGCGTCTCTGCCGGTGATATTGTGCAGATTGAAGGCCCCAACGGTGCCGGTAAAACCTCGCTACTGCGACTGCTGGCAGGGCTGAGCCGTCCTGAGCAGGGTGAGATACGCTGGCAGCAGCAGCCGATCCTGCGGCAGCGCGACGCCTGGCATCAGGCGATGCTTTATCTGGGCCATCATCCCGGCGTCAAAGGCGTCCTCACGCCGCTGGAAAATCTGCGGTTCTACCATCCTGACTGCAGTGACGCGCAGATTTTTGCTGCGCTTGACAGTGTCGACCTCACGGGTGACGAAGAGGTGCCGGTAAGCCGGTTGTCGGCGGGTCAGCAGCGTCGCGTCGCGCTGGCGCGCCTCTGGCTCAGCCAGGCCCGTGTCTGGATCCTGGATGAGCCGCTGACCGCCATCGACAAAGCGGGGGTTGAAAAATTAATGGCCAGATTTGCCGCCCATGCCGATAACGGGGGCGCCGTAATCCTGACAACCCATCAGGATCTACCCGCTGCGGCCGCGCGGGTGCGTAAAATTCGCCTCGGCGATGCGGAGGCAAGCTGATGCTGTTTCGCCTGATTCAGCGTGAATTGCGTATCGCCTTTCGCGGCGGCGCTGATGTGGTCAATCCGCTGTGGTTTTTCCTGATTGTGATTACCCTGTTTCCGCTGGGCATCGGACCTGATCCGCAGCAGCTGGCGCGCATTGCGCCGGGTGTCGCCTGGGTGGCGGCGCTGCTGGCGTCGCTGCTGGCGCTGGAGCGCCTGTTTCGCGACGATTTCAGCGACGGTTCGCTTGAGCAGCTCCTGCTGTTGCCTTCGCCGCTGCCGGTGACGGTCATCGGCAAAGTCGTGGCGCACTGGCTGATCACCGGTCTGCCGCTGATTATCCTGTCGCCGCTGGCGGCGCTGCTGCTGTCGCTGGATTTCAATGGCTGGCGGGCGATGGCCCTGACGCTGCTGCTCGGCACGCCCACTCTGAGTTTTCTCGGTGCCATCGGCGTCGGGCTGACGGTGGGATTACGCCGGGGTGGGGTATTGCTCAGCCTGCTGGTATTGCCGCTGGCGATTCCGGTGTTGATCTTCGCCAGTGCCGCGATGGAAGCCGCCAGTCAGGGCCTGCCGATGGGTGGCTATCTGGCGATTCTTGGCGCGATGCTGGCAGGCAGCGCCACGCTCTCGCCGTTTGCCACGGCGGCGGCGTTACGGATTACGTTGCAGTAACCGCGCATAAAAAGACGCGGCCTTTTTTATCGTTAATGTGAGCATTTGATATGTGGAAAGCGTTACATCAGCTGGCCCGGCCCGAACGGCTCTATCAGCTTTCGGGGCGCCTGGTGCCCTGGTTTGCGATAGCAGGCGTGGCGACGTTGCTGCTGGGCTGGATCTGGGGATTTGGATTTGCTCCCGCTGACTATCAGCAGGGCGACAGTTTTCGCATCATGTATATCCATGTGCCCGCTGCCATGTGGTCGATGGGCATCTATGCCGCCATGGCCGTCGCGGCATTTACCGGTCTGGTGTGGCAGATGAAAATGGCCGATCTGGTTTCTGCCGCCATGGCACCCGTGGGCGCAGTCTTTACCTTTATTGCACTGGTCACCGGTTCCGCGTGGGGCAAACCGATGTGGGGAACCTGGTGGATCTGGGATGCACGCCTCACCTCGGAGCTGGTGTTACTTTTCCTCTATATGGGCGTGATTGCACTCTGGCACGCGTTCGATGACCGCCGCACCGCAGGCCGGGCCGCCGGCGTCCTGATTCTGGTCGGCGTGGTCAACCTGCCCATCATCCACTTCTCAGTGCAGTGGTGGAATACCCTGCATCAGGGCTCGTCCGGCATCCTTCAGCAGGCGATTGCGCCGGTGATGCGAACGCCGCTGCGCTGGGCCATCCTCGGTTATCTGCTGCTGTTTATCACGCTGACGCTGATGCGGCTGCGCAACCTGATTCTGTTAACGGAACGCCATCGCCCCTGGGCACTTGACGTCGCAAAACGGGGAGAGCAGAAATGACGCCGGCCTTTTCCTCCTGGCACGCCTTTTTTGCCATGGGCGGCTACGCCTTTTACGTCTGGCTGGCGGTGGCCTGCACGCTGCTTCCGCTGGCGGGACTGACGCTGCATACCCTGTTACTGCGCCGCCGCCTGCTGGCGGAGATCCTCCAGCGTGATGCGCGTGAACGTCGCACCCAGGCAGCTAAATCCAGAAAAGCCGCGGCTGAAGCGGCAGGAGAGAGTGTGTGAATAGCCGTCGACGCAATCGCCTCTGTGCGGCCGTTGCGATTCTGCTTGGCCTGGGCCTGGCCACCGCGCTGGTGATGTATGCGCTGCGCTCAAACATCGATCTGTTTTATACCCCGGGAGAAATCCTCTATGGCAAAGGCGAGGCGCATGAGAAGCCGGAGGCGGGCCAGCGGCTGCGCGTCGGTGGCATGGTGATGCCCGGCAGCGTGCACCGGGACCCGAACAGCCTGGCGGTAACGTTCAAACTTTATGATGCGCGCGGCGTCGTCAGCGTCAGTTTTGAAGGCATCCTGCCGGATCTGTTCCGGGAAGGGCAGGGCGTCGTGGCGCAGGGCGTGCTGGCGGACGGTAACCAGATCGTTGCCAGAGAAGTGCTGGCCAAACACGATGAGAAATATACGCCGCCGGAGATAGAAGACGCGATGAAGAGCAATCACAACGGCCCGCAGTCACAGTATCAGGCGGGAAATAAATCATCATGATGCCGGAAACCGGGACTTTTCTGCTTTGTCTGGCGCTGGGGCTGGCGCTGCTGCTCAGCAGCTATCCACTCTGGGGCGCAATTCGTCAGGATGCGCGGCTGATGGCGATGGCGCGCCCGCTGGCCTGCGGGCTGTTTGTCTGCATCGCTGCGGCCTTTATGCTGCTGGTCTGGGCTTTTATCTGCAACGATTTTACCGTGGCCTATGTTGTCACCAACTCCAACAGCCTGCTGCCGGTCTACTACCGCATTGCCGCCACCTGGGGCGCGCATGAGGGATCGCTGCTGCTGTGGGTGTTGCTGCTCAGCACCTGGACCTTAGCCGTGGCGATCTTCAGTCGCGGTATGCCACAGGACGCGCTGGCGCGCGTGCTGGCGGTCATGGGGATGATCAATCTTGGTTTCCTGCTGTTTATCCTGCTGACGTCGAATCCGTTTGCCCGCACGCTGCCCGACTTCCCTGTAGACGGGCACGACCTGAACCCGATGCTGCAGGATATCGGCCTGATCTTCCATCCGCCGCTGCTCTACATGGGTTATGTCGGATTCTCAGTGGCCTTTGCGTTTGCCATCGCTTCGCTGATGGCCGGACGGCTCGATACCGCGTGGGCGCGCTGGTCGCGTCCCTGGACCACCGCGGCCTGGGTCTTCCTGACTATCGGGATTGTGCTGGGCTCGGCCTGGGCCTATTACGAACTGGGCTGGGGCGGCTGGTGGTTCTGGGATCCGGTAGAGAACGCCTCGTTCATGCCGTGGCTGGCGGGCACGGCGCTGATCCACTCGCTGGCCGTCACCGAAAAGCGTGGCACCTTTAAGGCCTGGACCGTGCTGCTGGCGATCACCGCCTTTTCGCTCAGCCTGCTCGGTACGTTTCTGGTGCGCTCCGGCGTGCTGGTGTCGGTCCACTCGTTCGCTTCCGATCCGGCGCGCGGCATGTTTATCCTCGCGTTTCTGGTGATTGTCATCGGCAGTTCGCTGCTGCTCTATGCGATCAAAGGGGGGCAGGTGCGGAGCCGGGTACAGAACGAAACCTGGTCACGGGAATCCTTTCTGCTGGGCAACAATGTGCTGCTGATTGCGGCCATGCTGGTGGTACTGCTCGGCACGCTGTTGCCGCTGGTGCACAAGCAGCTGGGACTGGGCAGCATTTCGGTGGGTGAGCCGTTCTTCAATACGATGTTCAGCTGGCTGATGGCGCCGTTTGCGCTGCTGATGGGGATCGGGCCGCTGGTACGCTGGCGGCGCGATGAACCGCAGAAACTGGCCAAACGGCTGGCGCTGGCGCTGCTCGTTACCCTGGCCTGTTCGATAATTATTCCCTGGTGGCTGCAGGATCGCATTGCGGCGATGACCGTGGTGGGCTTACTGATGTCCCTCTGGATCATTGTGCTGACGCTGCTGGAACTGCACGAACGCGCCACGCATCGCCATCCGTTTCTGACCGGGCTGCGTCACCTCTCCCGCAGCCACTGGGGCATGGTGCTGGGCCACCTTGGTGTCGGGGTCACGGTGATTGGTATCGCCTTCAGCACGCAATACAGCGTGGAGCGCGACGTGCGGATGCGGGCGGGGGATAGCGTGGACATCCATCACTATCACTTTGTCTTCCGCGGCGTGCAGAACCTGCAGGGGCCTAACTACAGCGGCGGCATGGGGATTATCGATGTCACGCGCAACGGGAAACCGGAAGCGACGCTGCAGGCGGAAAAACGCTTCTATACCGCGGCCCGAACCATGATGACCGAAGCGGCGATTGATGGGGGTTTCAGCCGCGATCTCTATGCAGCGCTGGGCGAGGAGCTGGAGGATGGCGGCTGGGCGGTGCGTATCTACTACAAACCCTTTGTCCGCTGGATCTGGGCTGGCGGCGTACTGATGGCGCTGGGGGGCCTGTTCTGCCTGTGGGATCCCCGCTATCGCTCGCGCAAAAAAGCCGCACGTGAGGAGCGCGCATGAACAAGAAAATCCTGTTTATCCCGCTGGTGCTGTTTCTGCTGCTGGCAGCGGCGCTGCTGTGGCAGCTGACCCGCAATGCGGATGGCGACGATCCGACCCGTCTTGAATCGGCGCTGATCGGTAAACCGGTGCCGCTGTTCCGGCTGGAAGCGCTCGACCAGCCCGGCAAAACTTATGACCAGCGCGTGCTGACCGATGGCAGGCCGATACTGCTGAACGTCTGGGCAACCTGGTGTCCGACCTGCCGCGCCGAACATCACTATCTGAATACGCTGGCGGAGCAGGGCATTCGGGTGGTCGGCCTGAACTACAAAGACGATCGCCATAAGGCGGTTAACTGGCTGAACACGCTGGGTAACCCCTACGCCCTGAGTCTCTACGATGGCAGCGGCATGCTGGGACTCGACCTCGGCGTTTATGGCGCACCGGAAACTTTTCTGATCGACGGTAAAGGGATTATCCGCTATCGCCACGCCGGCGATCTCAACGCGCGCGTCTGGGAGCAGGAAGTGAAACCGTTGTGGATGAAATACAGTGCGGAGGCGGGATCATGAGATCGCTGTTACTGATCTGTGGCCTGCTGTTCAGCATCAATCTGTGGGCGACCATCGACACACTGCAATTTGACTCTCCGGCTCAGGAGGCGCAATACCGTGACCTCACCGCATCACTGCGCTGTCCGAAATGTCAGAACAACAGCATCGCCGACTCGAATGCCATGATTGCCGCCGATATGCGGCTGAAAGTTTATGAGCTGATGAAGCAGGGGCAGAGCCGCCAGCAGATCATTGATTATATGGTGGCGCGCTACGGCAACTTCGTCTCTTATTCGCCACCACTGACCCCGTCAACGCTGATCCTGTGGGCTGGCCCGGCGCTGTTTGTGCTGCTGGGTGGCGCGGTGATTATTCTGCGCAGCCGTCGGCGTCACACCCACAGTGCGCTGGATGACGCTGAGCAACAGCGTCTCGATGCCTTACTGAAGTCAGACAGGAAGCCGTCATGAGTGCATTCTGGATTACCCTTTTTCTGTTACTGCTGGCGGCGTGCACGCTGTTCCTGGCCGCAGGCTGGCGGCAGCGTTATGCCAGCCCGGGCGACCGCGATCGCCTCAATCAGCGCTTTTACCATCAGCGGATCGATGAGCTGGCACAGGATGAAGAGCAGGGCGTTGTTGCTGAGCGCCCGGTAATGGAGCGCGAGTTACAGCAGACGCTGCTGGCCGATATTCCGCCGGCGCAGAGCCTCCCGTCCCACAGCAGCAGCCGCTGGATTTTGCTGCCGGGCCTGCTCGTGCTGATTGGGGTGTCGCTGGGAACCTATCTGAAAACCGGCGGCCTGACGCAGTACACCGGCTGGATGCAGGTGCAGCAGGCGTACCCTGCGCTGCGTGCGCGGCTGATGGACCCCGGCGCCAGACCGCTCAGCATGGAGGAACTGGCACGTTTAGAGCTCGGATTGCGTACCGCCCTGCAAACGGAACCGGATAATCTGGCCGACTGGACCATGCTGGGGCGGCTTGGCATGGTGCTGAATCAGGCTGATATCGCCAGTCAGGCGTTTGAGCATGCTTTACAGCTCTTACCCAACGATATGACGCTGAAGCAGGATTATGCAGAGGTGCTGACGCGCTCTCCCGATCCGCAGGATAACCGTCAGGCGTCACTGCTGCTGCGCGCTCTGCTGAAAGCGGAGCCGCAAAACCCGCGTACGCTTGGCCTGATGGCGTTTAACGCCTACGGCCAGCAGCAGTACGATCAGGCGATTGAGGCCTGGCAGGCCCTGCTGAACGTGCTGCCTGCCGGTGACACACGACGCGCGATGATCGCCCGCAGCATTGAGCAGGCGAGAAGTGATGCCGGAGAGCAGAGCCGTCAGCTGGCACTGACCGTGCGGCTGACCCCGCAGGCAGAAAAAATGTTACCGCAGGACGGAGTGTTGTATATTTCGGTTTCTGACGGGACGTCACCGGTGCCGGTGGCGGTGAAGCGCATGCCGCTGAGCCACTTCCCGCTGACGCTGACGCTGGATGACAGCAATGCCATGATGCCGGATCGCCTGCTGTCGGCGCAGCATCAGGTCGCGGTTCGGGTGCGTATCTCCCGCGACGGCAGCGCCAGCCCGCAGCCGGGTGACTGGCTGGGTGAGAGCGCCGTGACGCCCTGGGATGGTCATCAGCCGATCGCGGTAGAGATTAATCAGCAGCTTCCCTGAACATCATCAACGATCCTGTTCAGGTCGCTGCGTGCCATTGCCTGCTGCCTCTGGCATAAAGTCAGCTATGCTCATCGGGTAAGCCGATTCGACGCCGGGCTGTGCCTGAACGATGGGTAGCCCTTTTTCATCCGCACAGGGAGATTGGAATGAATTATCGCCTGACCAGCCTGGCTGTGGCCAGCGTCCTTCTGGTAGGTTGTGCCAGTTCAAAGCCGGCAAATAGCGATCCTGCGCAGCGCAGCGATCCGTTCGAAGGCTTTAACCGCACGATGTTTAACTTTAACTACAATGTGCTGGATCCCTATGTGCTGCGTCCGGTCGCTGTCGCCTGGCGCGACTATGTGCCGGTGCCTGCACGAACCGGCCTGAGCAATTTCCTCGGCAACCTGGAAGAGCCCGCCAGCATGGTTAACGCCATTCTGGTTGGTGACGGACGCGATGCGGGTATCCACTTCACCCGTTTCTTCCTGAACAGCGTGCTGGGTCTGGGTGGTTTCATTGACGTCGCCGGTAAAGCCAATCCGGAACTGGCGCGTGAACAGCCGCACCGTTTCGGCACCACGCTGGGCCACTATGGTGTCGGCTATGGTCCTTACGTTGAGCTGCCGGCTTACGGCAGCTTCACTATACGGCAGGATGGCGGTGACTACGTTGATACCCTCTATCCGATCCTCGGCTGGCTGACCTGGCCGATGTCGATTGGTAAGTGGACGCTGGAGGGGATTGAGACCCGCGCGCAACTGCTGGATTCCGATGCGATCCTGAAGCAGCAGAGCGATCCGTACGCCTTTATCCGTAACGCCTACTTCCAGCGTCACGACTTCCTGGCGCGTGGCGGCAAACTCAAGCCGGAAGAGAATCCAAACGCCGCCGCGATTCAGGATGACCTGAAGGATATCGACGCGCAGTAACGTTATGAGATCCTCAAGAAGCCGTGTCACATAAACTGTTCTGAGTTTGTTGACTGCGCCTGACCCGGTCTGCTTCAAGACCGGGTCAGCGCAAATAAGCGTTTTAAGCCTTTCCCAGACTGTCCGGTTTGCCTCGTTTTTGCTTCGGACCCTTTTCTCCTCTGTTTCTACTTCTGACGTTTTCCGTAACGACCTGTTTTTTTCCTGTCCGGGTCTGCTATTAGCTTCCTGCCTTCCGTTATGAGCCTGTTTTAAACAAATCTGGTGTCAGAGAATGACTGTTTATATGAGGCAGATCCGGGTGTAAAATTCGGAGGAAAATTCTGATGTGAAAAAACGCTGTGTAATCAGCGGGATATTTTTAGAGTGTTCCCCTCGTGAGCGGGGATAAACCGCTACTTATCCTGAATTCACTGCCAGGCGGTAGTGAGTGATAAGCAGCCTCCGGCTGTCATAGTCGCATGTAAAACCCGGATCAACAGTAAGTCATATGATACTCATTTTGCCAATTACCGACGCCGGCGTGATGAAGAAGGATTCCATTAAAAACTGCTGTACTGGCAGGCTTACAGAGTGGGATTGTGACTATCTATGGCAGGGCTGCCCGTAAACCGGCAGGCAGAGCCAGTACTTACCTGAGTCTGTGATAAAAGGCATCCTCGATAATCACACCGATCAGGCCGTCAGGATATCTCGTCAGATCCCGGAATATCGCATTTTTGAAGGCAACAGGTCTGACTGTCATTTCTTATTTCACTAACGAGTCAGGAGTAATATATTCCTGAACTACATGGAGCTAAATAGCCCTCGAAGGTGATTAGATGAATGTCTCAAATATGGATATGCAGCAGAAACTTGAACTTGCCATAATCAAGGCGGCAAAACTACTGCCGGGTGATGTGGGTGAACAATTGCTGGCAATGCTAACTCCATCAGCTCTGGCTACAATGGCAGCGATTACGGGGGGTTGGGCAGGCGCACACTTTTTTGGCATAGGAGAGTTAGCTGATCTTATTCTGATAGTGGCGGGTTGGGTTGCCGTTGGTGGTGTGGCTGTTGAGGCTTCAAAAAAACTCTATGAATTCGTTAAGACCACATACAGCGCCAGAACTGAAAGTGATCTGGATGAAGCAGCAGCCTGTTTAGCTGCAGCCATCACCCTAATTGGCGTCGATACTGTGATGGCGATTTTACTGAAAAAGAACCCTCGTGACGCCTTCAGGCATTCATACCGAAATATTCGTATGCCCAGATACAGCGCATCAGTGGGACGCGCAATGAATGGCCCCCGGAACAGTTCTCCATCCTGGCGGTATCGCCCTAAAATTCGCTTTACTGATAAGCAAAGCGCCGGATTAGGCTCAACTAACATGTGGGGTGACATTACCATTGGCCGTGCCTACGACCGTACGGTAAAAACAGCAGAACAGGCTGCTGAGGATGTTCTGGCGACCCTATATCATGAGCGGGTGCATTCATCCATTGCGCCGAAGTTTTATCTGCTTCGCGAGCTTAGAGCTTTCATGCATGTTAGCGCCTATCACAAATCATATATCTTACGGTATCTGGAAGAGGCATTTGCAGAGCTGGTTGGGTTAATGAGAGCGAAAGGGATGTCACCGCGTTATGTTATTGACGGTTTCAAATTCCCGTTGACCAACAACTATGAGATCACCTTTACCGCTCTGCGACATGAAGCAGCTGGCGTGCTTCTGGGGCCGGTTGTTGTCGGCGGGTCAATGTACAATGTCTATTATGGAATTCAGCAATGATCAACGCAGAAGATGCAAAGGATGCCGCACGCGACTACGCATTCCGACATAAACTGGGATGGAGTGAGAAATTCACTTTCATTAAAACGTCTTCTTTTGACGGCGTTGAATGCTATATCGTCGAAACATCGAGCGAAGATGCGGAAAACAAATCATGGATGGAAATCGAGACCTCTACTCCCGTGAATATTTACGTCGATGTGAACACCGGCAAATGCTTCGGGCATCAGTTCGGTAACAGAGGTTTTAACAAGGGTATCTGATACCCTTAATCTTCTGTTGTGTGCGTGTACCCCCGCGCCTGCGGGGCATCAGTCGGAATAGGTCAGCAGTCTGAAGGCGACTCATCCGAGTCGCCTTTTTGAATCCCACCCGCCGGTCAGAACTTGTAGTTAAAGTTCGCGCCGTAAAGCCAGGCCTTGCCTTCTGAGTTAAAGGTATAAGGACCTTCTTTCACCGTCACTTTCTGCCCATGCATATAGGAGATGCCCAGATCGACCGAGGCGTTATCATTGAAGGCGTACGAGGTACCCGCACTCAGCCATAAACGATCCTGATCCGGGATGGAGATAGAGCGTTTATCGGCTGGCACCGGGCTGTCATCAAATGCGATACCGGTGCGGAACGTCCAGTTGCTGTCGTAGAAATAGGTGGTGCCCAGCGCGATACGGTAGGCATCGTGGAAGCTTTCATCTTTATAGAACAGCGTCTGGCCCTGAGAACCGGTGGCTTTCAGCTCCTGGAACTGACTCCAGCTGGTGTAGGCCATGCTGTAGTGAACCGCCCACTGCGGAGCCACTTTATGCCAGCCCGACACTTCCCACATCTCCGGCAGATTCAGGGTTAACGCGCCCGGAACGGTCGTGCCGTTGGTACCAAAAGGCACGCCTGACACTTCCGGGTTGTTGACCGCGTTCAGACGGGAGGACAGATTACTTTTGTAATCGCCATCAAAGTCGATCTTCACCTCTGAACGATAGCTGAAGCCGAAGCGGTTATTTTCATCCACTTCATACAGGATACCGGCATTCCAGCCGTAGCCCCACTCGTCGCCTTTCAGATGGGCAACCTGCGTATCAGCCGGTACGCCCAGTCTCGCGCCTGATTCACCGGCATAGCGTTCAATTTTCGCTTTAGCATAAACCGCATCAAAACCGACGCCCACGCTGAAGTGCTCATTAAACCGGTAAGCGGTGCTGAGGTTTAAGTTGCCGGTCATCAGGTCCGTTTTACCGCCGTAGCCGCCAGCGGTGTAACCATTATTAAACTCTGTTGCTAAGCCATAGTTAGAGGTTGCCGATGCGCCAATCCACCACTGATCGTTGATGGGCTGAACGTAATGAATATTAGGTATCCACTGATTCGGGGCGATATTGCTGGCATTCAGGCTGCGTCCCGTCGGACTGCGGCCCGTGATATCCACATCCGGGTCAATATAAACCGCACCGATGGAAAATTCCGGGCGATCCATTAACGCCATCGTTGCCGGGTTACGGCTGGCGGATGCCGCCGTATCGCCCATTGCCCCTTCGCCTGAGTAGGCGCGACCTAAACCAATCGTAGAGAACTCATTTAACTGAAACCCAGCTGCGTAAACGTGTGAAGAGACAAGCGCCACTGCAGCCGCCACGGCTGACTTTGCGAACAGGTTCTTATGGTTCATGACCACAACCTCATGTGAATTATTATTTAACGCTATAACGTCGCGTAACAAAGGACGGCGGATTGTAGGGACTGACGGTAAACGCACATATCAGACCAGTGCGGAGAGTATAGGTCCGACCTGTGTGCAAGTTGCAATATTGTTTTTAAAATATTTCAGAGTTGATCGCTTAAAATTCGATCTGCATAACAAAAAGCACCCTGGTGAAGACAGCATACCGATTCCAGTTTGTTCTGGATCAATTTTTATTGTGATATTCGTCACTTAGCCACAGTCGCGTGGCGCATCTTATCGCAAGCGGGTAAAATTCCGGCCATAAAATCGCTTAACTCACCCGAAGCCGGGGCAGGAGATAAAGATGACTGATGCCATTAAAAAATGCAGTGCGACCGAAACCGCTGCCTGCTGCTGCGTTGATGTCGGCACCGTAATGGATAATACCGACTGCACCGCCAGCTGGTCAGAGTGGTTCCCGCAGCGACAGGATGCGGAAGCCAAAGCCGCCCGGCTGACTGAGCGTGCCCGTCAAGTGGAATCGGAACCCTGTGTGATTGACGTCCGGTTCAGCGATGTCGATCAGGGCGTGCAGCTGGATATCGATTTCACCTTCAGCTGCCAGGCTGAAACCCTGATTTTCCAGCTCGGCCTGCGATAACGCCTCTTACGCCGCCTCAGCGCGGCGTTTTTCAATTTCGTGTTTCCCTTCGCACTTTTTCCTTTCTGCTATTGGCGGCTCACCCGCTTGTGGTTAACACTGATCAGGTCAGACCTCTTCAGGCAATGATGCCACAGTCCCGGCTACAGGTGAGAACAATGAGCAAAGCGCAGCCGCTGCTGACGCGTGATGGCGAACGCATCGCAATTACCCACGGGTTACGAACCCCTTTCTTACGCCAGGCGACCGGCTTTCATGGCATTCCCGCCATTGAGCTGGGACGGATGGTGGTCAGCGAATTAATGGTGCGCAGTGAGTTACCGGCAGACGTGATTGAGCTGCTGGTATTTGGTCAGGTGGTACAGATGCCGGAAGCGCCAAACATTGCGCGTGAAATTGTCTTAAGCAGCGGGCTGAATGTGAATACCGACGCCTACAGCGTCAGCCGTGCCTGCGCCACCAGTTTTCAGGCGGTGGCGAATGTGGCAGAGAGCCTGATGGCGGGTACGGTTTCTGCCGCTATTGCCGGCGGGGCAGACTCCTCGTCAGTGCTGCCGATTGGGGTCACTAAAACGCTGGCCCGCGCGCTGGTGGATCTCAATAAGGCCCGCAGCCTGGGGCAGAAACTGCATATCCTTAAACGGCTGCGCCCGCGCGATCTGCTGCCGGTGCCGCCTGCGGTGGCGGAGTACTCGACTGGCCTGCGGATGGGGGACACGGCCGAGCAGATGGCGAAAAGCTACGGTATCACCCGTGAGGCTCAGGATGCGCTGGCGCTCCGTTCCCATCAGCATGCCGCCAGAGCCTGGCAATCCGGGGTGCTGAATCAGGAAGTCATGGCAGCCTTTGTACCGCCGTGGAAAACCGCAATCGATCAGGACAATAACGTGCGGATGAACGCTAAAGCAGAGGATTACGCCCGACTGCGTCCCGCCTTTGACCGCCAGCACGGCAGCGTTACCGCCGCCAACAGCACGCCGCTGACGGATGGCGCGGCAGCCGTCATTCTGATGCGGGAAGGGCGCGCCCGGGAACTGGGCGCCACGCCGCTGGGCTTCCTGCGCAGCTACGCCTTTACCGCCATTGATGTCCAGCAGGACATGTTGCTGGGGCCAGCCTATGCTTCGCCGCTGGCGCTGGATCGTGCCGGGGTGAGCCTGGCCGATCTGACGCTTATAGATATGCATGAGGCGTTCGCGGCCCAGACGCTGAGCAATCTGCAGCTGTTTCGTGACGAGCGTTTCGCCCGTGAGGTGCTGAACCGGCCGCATGCGCTGGGCGAGGTCAACGAAGAGCGTTTTAACGTGCTGGGCGGTTCCATCGCCTATGGTCATCCTTTTGCCGCCACGGGCGCGCGTATGATTACCCAGACGCTTAATGAACTGCGCCGCCGTGGAGGCGGGCTGGGACTGGTCACCGCCTGCGCGGCGGGTGGTCTGGGTGCGGCAATGGTTCTGGAGGCCGAATAATGGAGCAGAATGCGTTTCAGCTGACGATGCGACAGGATCACGTCGGCATTATCACGATTGATGTCCCTGGCGAGAAGATGAACACCCTGAAAGCGGAATTCGCCGGCCAGATTGCCGCCATCATTGCGGAAGCGCGACGCGATCCGCAACTGGCGGGACTGGTCCTGATCTCCGGCAAAACGGACAATTTTATCGCGGGCGCGGACATCAGCATGATTGACCGCTGCCAGAGTGCGCAGGAAGCTGAAGCGCTGGCGAAGCAGGGCCAGGAAGTGATGGCGATGATCGACGCGCTGCCTTTTCCGGTGGTGGCGGCCATTCACGGGGCCTGCCTGGGCGGTGGACTGGAACTGGCGCTGGCCTGCGATGCGCGCATCTGCTCGCTGGATGATAAAACCCGCCTCGGGTTGCCGGAGATACAGCTCGGCTTGCTGCCTGGCTCTGGCGGGACGCAGCGGCTGCCGCATTTAATCGGCGTTCAGCAGGCGCTGCCGCTGATGCTGACCGGCAAAAGTCTGCGCGCGAAGCAGGCGCGAAAGCTCGGCGTCGTCGATGATGCGGTTCCCCGCCCGATCCTGCTGGAGACCGCGATTGCACGGGTGAAAAAGGGCAAGGTCAGCGGACGCGTCCTGCCGCTGCGCGATCGGCTGCAGCATGGCCCGGTCGCCCGCCAGGCGTTGTTTGCGCTGGCGACACGCCAGACCGCGGCGAAAACGCAGGATAACTATCCGGCCGCCAGACGGCTGATTGAGGTGGTGCGCATCGGGCTGGAGCAGGGCAGCCGCGCCGGCCATGATGCGGAGGCGCGCGCCTTTGGCGAACTGGCGATGACGCCGGAGTCCGTTGCGCTGCGCGGACTCTTCTTTGCCACCACGGCGATGAAAAAGGAGCGGGGCGGTGAAGCTGAACCCGCGACCGTGAAGCGTGTTGCGGTACTGGGCGGCGGGCTGATGGGCGGCGGCATTGCCAGCGTCACCGCGATCAATGCCGGGTTGCCGGTGCGCATCAAAGATATCAGCCTGGAAGGCGTCAGCCATGCGCTGAAAACCAGCTGGGATCTGCTCAGCAAAAAGGTCCGTCGTCGTCAGCTGACCCCGGCAGCGCGCCAGCAGCAGATGGCGCGCATCACTGGTGGCATCGATTATCAGGGATTCTCGCAGCGCGACGTGGTGATCGAAGCGGTGTTCGAAGATCTTGCCCTGAAGCAGCAGATGGTGCACGACGTCGAGGCACACTGTCAGTCGCATACCCTGTTTGCTTCCAACACCTCTTCACTGCCGATTGCGGATATCGCCGCCGGGGCGCAGCGTCCTGAGAATGTCATCGGGCTGCACTATTTCAGTCCGGTGGAAAAAATGCCGCTGGTGGAGGTGATACCGCATCTGAATACTTCGGCCTCGACGCTGGTTACCGTTGTGGCACTGGCGCGCAGTCAGGGCAAGACGCCGATCGTCGTCGCAGACAAGCCGGGTTTCTATGTCAACCGCATCCTGACCCCCTATATAAATGAAGCGATGCGCTGTCTGCTGGAGGGGGAGCCGATTGAGCACATCGATCGGGCGCTGGTGAAGTTTGGTTTTCCGGTTGGTCCGCTTCAGCTGCTTGATGAGGTCGGCATTGATGTCGGCAGCAAAATCAGCCCCATTCTGCATCAGGCCTATGGTGAACGCTTTGCCGCACCCGCCGCGTTTGATGCGGTGATCAGGGATGGCCGTAAGGGCCGTAAAAATGGCAGGGGCTTCTATCGTTATGACCTGCCGCGCTGGCAGCGTAAAAAACCGGACGCCTCGCTTTATAGCCTGCTGAAGGTCACGCCGCAGGCCAGGCAGAGTGGGGCACAGATTGCAGAACGCTGTGTGATGATGATGCTGAATGAGGCCGCCCGTTGTCTCGATGAGCAGGTAATTCGCAGCGCCCGGGACGGCGACGTGGGGGCGGTGTTTGGCATCGGCTTTCCGCCTTTCCTGGGCGGGCCGTTCCACTACATGGATAAACTGGGCGCGGCGGAAATGGTCAGCCGGCTGAACCGTCTCGCGCAGCAGCACGGTGAACGATTTGCCCCCTGTGAGGCGCTGATTCAGGCGGCTGCAGAACAGACGAAATTTTACATTTCTCTGTGAAATGGAATAACGGCTCCGATTCAGCGGGTTAGAAAAGCGCCGCCCGCGTGTGCGGCGCAGCATGAATCTGAGAAGTGCTTATTTAATAAACAACCGGTTGACTATACTGAAGCCATTAGGGTAAAACACAGCGTTCATTCGCAGAGTGAAGAGTCTGACGCGTCGCGTCGGGCGATATCGACAAACAACAGCGGTGCTTTATGCAAGTTTTTATCATGCGTCACGGCGATGCGGCTCTGGAAGCAGCAAGTGATTCAGTCAGGCCTTTAACCTTATGTGGCTGTGATGAATCGCGTCAGATGGCCCACTGGCTTAACAGCCAGACGCCGGACATCGAGCGTGTCCTGGTCAGTCCCTATTTACGCGCGCAGCAGACGCTCGCTACCGTGCGTGAAGCCTATCCCCTGCCGGAAGGCCAGGACGTGTTACCGGAGTTAACGCCGGGTGGCGATCCGGGCCTGGTCGGCTGCTATCTGCAGGCGCTGGCGAACGAAGGGGTGAAATCGGCGCTGGTCATCTCCCATCTGCCCCTGGTGGGCTACCTGGTTTCCGAACTCTGCCCGCAGGAAACCCCACCGATGTTTGCCACTTCCGCCATTGCCTGCGTCGAGTTCGATCCGGCAGAGAGTGCCGGTAAACTGCTGTGGCAGGTCAGTCCGAAGAAGCTGGCGAAAGCCATCTGACGACGAGGGGCCGATGACACCGGCCCTGTCAGGGCAACTCAGGCGGTTGCCACTCCTCAATCTCAATCAGCACCAGCAGCGCAGCATCACCGCCGAACATTTTCGGCGCCTGATGAAACGCCATGACCCACGGATGCTGGGCCAGCCACAGCGGCGTCTGCTGCTTCAGAATATGTTTTCCATGTCCGGTCATGACGCTGGCGCAGAACAGATGTTCACGGCGGCAGGCGGCGATCAGTGCGCCCAGCTCCTGCTTGGCCTGCATCTGCGTTAAGCCGTGCAGGTCGAGAAAAATCTCCGGGGTATAGTCACCCCGGCGCAGTTTTTTCAGCTCAAAATGGCTGACATCGGCGCGCACGTAACGGGTAGCCCCTTCGGTCGAGAGCAGGGGCTGAAACTCATCCGAAAAGTAATGGCTGTTGTCCGCCTGCTCGGAAAGCAGACGCTTTACCGGAATCTCGCGGGTTTTTACCGGCGCTTTATGGACATAAGTGTCCTGTTTTAACTGACGTGTCCCCGTCATTAACTGGCGAAACAGCGCCTCATCATCCGGGCTTAGCGGTGTTTTTTTACTCATGGCAGGTCAGTCTTATCAGAAAAGGCTGTCACACAGCAGAGCTGATACCTTACCGTTAAGTGTCATTAATTGTCAGCTTTTTCACCTCGCTGCGCTGAATTCTCCCCGGCTTCATGGCACACTATCGGCCGATTTAGCAAAAGGCCTGCGGAGGGCTACGTGGACAAAATTTTCGTCGATGAGGCAGTGAACGAACTGCACACCATTCAGGACATGCTGCGCTGGGCGGTAAGCCGCTTTTCCGCTGCCGGAATCTGGTACGGACATGGCACAGACAATCCCTGGGACGAAGCCGTTCAACTGGTCCTGCCGTCTCTCTGGCTGCCGCTGGATATTCCGGAAGATATGCGCAACGCGCGTCTGACCGCCAGCGAACGTCTTCTGATCGTCGAGCGCGTCATTCGTCGCGTTAACGAGCGTATTCCGGTCGCCTACCTGACCAACAAAGCCTGGTTCTGCGGTCACGAATTCTTTGTTGATGAGCGCGTGCTGGTGCCGCGTTCACCGATTGGCGAATTGATCGAGAACCGCTTTGCCGGTCTTATCAGCACGCCACCCGCGCATATTCTGGATATGTGCACCGGCAGCGGCTGCATCGCGATTGCCTGCGCTTACGCCTTCCCGGAAGCGGAGGTCGACGCCGTCGATATTTCGACCGGTGCGCTGGCGGTGGCCGAGCAGAATATTGAAGAACATGGCCTGATCAATCAGGTCACGCCGATTCGTGCTGACCTGTTCCGCGAACTGCCGCCGCTGAAGTATGACCTGATCGTCACTAACCCGCCTTATGTGGATGCGGAAGATATGGACGATCTGCCCAATGAGTATCGCCACGAACCGGAGCTGGGTCTGGCGGCGGGCAGCGATGGTCTGAAGCTGGTGCGCCGCATTCTGGCCTGCGCGCCTGACTATCTCAGCGAGCAGGGCGTTCTGGTCTGCGAAGTCGGTAACAGCATGGTGCATATGATCGAGCAGTATCCCGATGTGCCCTTTACCTGGCTGGAGTTTGACAACGGCGGTGACGGTGTCTTTACGCTGACGCGCCAGCAGATCGTCGACGCACAACACCATTTCTCCTTTTACAAAGACTAAAAGTGGGGCGAAGCCTCGCCCGCCGAACCCTGACAAGGAAACAGCATGGCCGGAAACAGCATCGGACAATTTTTTCGAGTAACTACCTTTGGCGAGTCCCACGGTCTTGCGCTGGGCTGCATCGTTGATGGGGTGCCACCGGGCATCCCCCTGACCGAAGCGGATATCCAGCATGACCTCGACCGTCGTCGTCCTGGCACCTCGCGCTACACCACGCAGCGTCGCGAGCCGGATCAGGTGAAAATTTTGTCCGGTGTGTTTGAGGGTGTGACCACCGGCACGTCTATTGGCCTGCTGATTGAGAACACCGATCAGCGGTCGCAGGATTATGGCGCGATCAAAGATCTCTTCCGTCCCGGCCATGCCGATTACACCTACGAGCAGAAGTATGGTCAGCGCGACTACCGTGGTGGTGGCCGCTCTTCGGCGCGTGAAACCGCGATGCGCGTGGCCGCCGGTGCGATAGCGAAGAAGTATCTGCAGATGAAACATGGTGTGGTGGTGCGCGGCTATCTGGCGCAGATCGGGGATATCGCCTGTGAGCTGAAAGACTGGAGCATCGTGGAAGAGAATCCCTTCTTCTGCCCGGATGCGGAGAAGCTGGAGGCGCTGGATGAACTGATGCGCGGCCTGAAAAAAGAGGGCGACTCCATTGGGGCTAAAGTCACGGTCATGGCTGATAACGTGCCGCCTGGCCTGGGCGAACCGGTCTTTGACCGTCTGGATGCCGACCTGGCGCACGCGCTGATGAGCATCAACGCGGTGAAAGGGGTAGAGATCGGTGACGGCTTCGCGGTGGTCAGCCAGCGCGGCAGCCAGCATCGGGATGAAATCCGTCACGATGGTTTCCAGAGTAACCACGCCGGCGGCATTCTGGGCGGCATCAGCAGCGGTCAGACCATCAGCGCCAACCTCGCAATGAAACCGACCTCCAGCATCACCG
Source organism: Pantoea sp. M_10 (assembly GCF_008631515.1). Classification (NCBI taxonomy): domain Bacteria; kingdom Pseudomonadati; phylum Pseudomonadota; class Gammaproteobacteria; order Enterobacterales; family Erwiniaceae; genus Pantoea; species Pantoea sp. M_10. The sequence continues at coordinate 247,600 of NZ_VWUL01000002.1, forward strand.
TGCCGGGTAAAACCATTACCCGCGATGGCGAAGAGGTGGAGATGATCACCAAAGGCCGCCACGATCCCTGCGTCGGGATCCGCGCCGTGCCGATCGCCGAGGCGATGATGGCGATCGTCCTGATGGATCATCTGCTGCGCCAGCGGGCGCAGAACGGTGATGTTAACAGCACCGTGCCGCGCTGGTGATGGCATGAAGGCACTTCTGCTTACTCTGAGCGCGCTGTTGTTCAGCGCCTCCAGCCTGGCGGCGACGCCGTGGCAGCGTATTCAGCAGCCCATCAGCGGCGCACCGCAGTCCATCGGCGGCTTTGCGAATGGCTGTATTATTGGCGCCCGGGCACTGCCGCTCAATTCACCCGACTATCAGGTGATGCGTCAGGATCAGCGTCGTTATTTCGGTCATCCCGATCTGATTGCGTTTATTCAGCGGCTGACGACCCGCGTGCACAACCTGCAGCTGGGTAATGTGCTGATTGGGGATATGGGCATGGCGGCTGGCGGACGTTTCAGCAGCGGTCACGCCAGCCATCAGACCGGGCTGGATGTCGATATCTGGCTGCAACTGCCGAAAACCCGCTGGACCGCGCAGCAGCTGCTGAAGCCGCAGCCGCTGGATCTGGTCGGGCCGGGTGATAAAAACGTGATTGCGCGCCACTGGCAGCCGGAAATCGACAGCCTGATTAAACTGGCGGCGAAAGATGATGATGTCACGCGCATCTTCGTCAACCCGGCGATTAAAAAGCAGCTTTGTGCGGATGCCGGTGCCGATCGTGACTGGCTGCGCAAAGTGCGCCCCTGGTTCGCGCATCGGGCGCATATGCATGTGCGGCTGCGCTGCCCGACCGGCAGTATCGGCTGTGAAGATCAGCCGCCACCGCCTCCGGGCGATGGCTGTGGCGCAGAGCTGCAGAGCTGGTTCCTGCCGAAGCAGCCCGGATCGGGCGCGCCGGTGAAACGTGAACCGCCGCCGTTACCGCCTGCCTGTCAGGCTCTGCTGGATAAACATCTACTGTAAGGGATTCCATGGAGTGGTTCGTGGTCAGTCCGCTGCTGGTCGGGCTGCTGTTTCTGATTGCCATGCTCGCCGGTTTTATTGACTCAATTGCGGGTGGCGGGGGGTTGCTGACGGTACCGTCGCTGCTGGCGGCGGGTCTCTCACCGGCTCAGGCGCTGGCGACCAATAAACTGCAATCGGTCGGCGGGTCGTTCTCGGCCAGCCTCTACTTTGTGCGACGCGGCGCAGTTAATCTGAGTGAGCAGTGGCTGAATATCGCCATGACGCTGCTGGGGTCCGTGCTGGGCGCGGTGCTGATCCAGCGCCTGCAGGCGGACTTTCTGCGTCAGATGCTGCCGCTGTTTTTGATCGCGATTGGCTTGTGGTTTCTGCTGATGCCGCGTCTCGGTGAAGAAGACCGGGCGCGTCGCCTGCACGGCCTCGCCTATGCGCTGGTCGGGGGCGGGGCCGTGGGCTTCTATGACGGATTTTTCGGGCCGGGCGCGGGCTCTTTCTACGCGCTGGCCTTCGTCACGCTCTGCGGTTACAACCTGGCGAAGGCGACAGCCCATGCCAAAGTTCTCAACTTCACCTCTAACGTGGGCAGTCTGCTGTTCTTTATGTTCGGCGGCAAAGTGGTGTGGGGAACCGGCCTGATTATGATGCTCGGCGCGTTCTGCGGCGCGCGTCTGGGCGCCCGGCTGGTGCTGAGCCGCGGGCAGAAACTGATCCGCCCGATGGTGGTGATTGTCTCTGCCGTAATGAGCATAAAACTCCTGTGGGACAGCCATGGCAGCGCCGTGATGGCGTGGCTCTCCACACTGCAATCGTAACTTTTTACGTGATAACGTCATGAACCCGACCCATCATTATGAACAGCTGATTACGCTGTTCGATCGCTGCTTCAGCGATGAATTTCAGACACGCCTGATTAAAGGCGACGATGAACCGATCTATCTTCCTGCTGATGCAGAGTCGCCGTGGAACCGGGTGGTTTTTGCCCACGGCTTTTACGCCAGCGCCCTGCATGAGATCTCTCACTGGTGCATCGCCGGTGAGGCACGCCGTAAACTGGTCGATTTTGGCTACTGGTACTGCCCGGATGGCCGCGATGCGCTGACCCAGAGCCAGTTTGAAGCCGTTGAAGTGAAGCCACAGGCGCTGGAGTGGATGTTTTGTATGGCGGCGGGCTTTCCCTTCAACGTCAGTTGTGACAATCTCGACGGAGATTGTGAGCCGGATCGCATTGCGTTTCAGCGTAAGGTACATGCTCAGGTCATGAGCTATCTGACGGCGGGTATTCCCGCGCGTCCCGCGCGTTTTATTACCGCCCTGGCGGAATTTTATGGCAGGCCTTCATTAACAGCGGCGCAGTTTCCCTGGCCGGACGATCTGTGATGCAGGATGACATTATCAAAAGAGGAATTGAGATGATCGCAGAATTTGAAGCGCGTATCCTGGCCCTGATTGACGACATGGTCGAGCATGCCAGTGACGATGAACTGTTCGCCAGCGGTTATCTGCGCGGGCACCTGACCCTGGCGGTCGCTGAAGTGGAGCAGCTGGATGAGCATACGCCAGAAGCGCTACAGGTTCAGGTGACCCGCAGCCTGCAGAACGCTATTGCAGCAGGTGAGCTCTCACCGCGCGACCAGGCGCTGGTGGTCGGCATGTGGGACAACCTGTTTGTTCAGGCGCGCCAGCTCTCCGCATGATATGACAGGGCGGTAAGCGCCGCCCTGCAGACCCGCTTTACACCGCTTTCCCCTTCAGCAGTTTCCTGACCCAGTAGCGATTCGGATTGAGTGCTGCCAGCGTGGTCGCATCCAGCGGCTGTGGCTCACCTGCCAGCTGGGCGGCCAGCACCTCGGCCGCCAGCGGTGCGCTGCATAAGCCGCGTGAACCCAACGCACCAAACAGATAAAGCCCCGGCAGATCGGGCGCGTCAGCAATCTGACTGCCTGCCGCAAGCCGGGCCGGTAAATCGGCATACTGTGCCAGCGTCGCGGCATAATCGGGCACGCCGCCCACCATCGGCAGGTGATCGCGCGTGGCGCAGCGCACGCCCATTCTGGCTTCTCCCTCACTGACATCCACCGTTTCCGCCCAGCGGCTGTCAGGCAGACAGTGCAGCAGTCGACTGCGATTCTCCTGCTGATCCGCCTCGCGATAACGCGTTGCGGTTTCACCACGATGGTAGCTGGCACCGATACAGTGGGTACCAAACTGGGTGCTGACCGGCGTCAGATAGCCGTCGTAACAGAGCACGGTCTGCAGCGCGCTGAGGGCAGGCGTGGCGGGAACATGGCTTACCTGACCCGCTACCGGGTAGGCTGGCAGCGGGGCGCTTTGCGCAAAGTCGGCGATCGCGTGACCGTTTGCCAGGACCACCGCAGAATGGTGAACCGCCGGGCGGTCGCTGAAGGTCAGCGTCCAGCCATCTTCCTCTTGAGAAAGCCCGCTCACCCGGTGCAGCCAGTGAATGCGTAAGCCCTGTGTCTCGCCATGGGCGAGCAGCGCGGTGGTCAGCTCAGCCGGTGAGAGCCAGCCGCCCTCCGGATAGAAAATGCCGCCGCAGCCCAGCGCTACCTTCGCCCGGTTTTCCGCCTCTGCGACATCGACGCCGCAGGCGAGGGTTTCAGGCAGATCCATCGCCAGCATCTGTTCGATCTTTTTGCGGCTCTTTTCATCCCAGCCCAGTTGCAGCACGCCGCTCCACTCATGCTCAAAGGTGACCCCGCTCTGGTCGTAGAGTCGCCGGGCAAAGCTGAATGCCGCCGGGAAGAAGGTGGCGAGGGCCGGATCATGCTGATTGAGCAGCGGATAGAGTGCGCCCTGCCGGTTACCGGAGGCACCCAGCGCGGGCGCCGCATCGGCGCAGTAGAGCGTTACCCGCCAGCCTCGGCGCAGCAGCGCCAGCGCCAGGGTCGCGCTGGCCACGCCGCCGCCAATCAGGGCGACCTCCTGCTGCGCCGCCGGATGGCGATGATACCAGGGCTGCGTGCCGGGGAGCAGAGGCGCATCCTGCAGGCTGCCGCACAGCATTTCCCGCTTCGGGCCAAAACCTTTGCGGCGGGTGACATCAAATCCCGCCTCCTGCAGACCGCGCCGCACAAACCCTGCAGCAGTAAAAGTCGCGAAAGTCCCCTGTGGACGCGCCAGCTTCGCCATCATGCTGAACAGCGCAGGCGTCCACATATCAGGATTCTTTGCGGGCGCGAAGCCATCGAGGAACCAGGCATCGACCTGACGATGCAGGCTCTCATCCACCTTTTCCATCAGCAGGTTGATATCGCCCAGCCACAGATCCAGCGTGATGCGCCCGCCGTCAAACAGCAGTCGCTGGCAGCCGGGCAGGGCAGCCGGCCACTGGGCCTGCAGCGCTTCTGCCCAGGGGGCAAGTTCGGGCCAGTGCTGATGCGCCGCGATCAGATCCGCGCGGGTTAACGGAAATTTCTCAAAGCTAATGAAATGCAGACGTTTTACTGTCGCACCAGGCTGTTCACGCTGAAAGGCGTCAAAGGCCTGCCACAGAGTAAGAAAATTCAGGCCGGTACCAAACCCGCTTTCCGCCACGATCAGCAGATCGCGCGGATGCGCCGCAAAACGCTGCGGGAAACCGTTGCCACCAAGGAACACATAGCGTGTCTCTTCCAGACCGTTGTCGTTAGAGAAATAGACGTCGCCAAACGCTCGGGAAACAGGTGTACCCTGTTCATTCCAGTTTAGCTGCGCATGTTTAACCGGGGTTAATTTCACGGGAAAGGCTCGTTTTTCAGGCAGTGGCGCGATTTTAACGACCCAGGTCACATGACGCAAATTTACAAAAGGAAATAGCTGATCGGACTTGTTCGGCGTACAAGTGTACGCTAGAGTGCATGCCAATTACGAAGAAGTGGATGAGGAAGATTGAATGAAACGTGCTGTGATTACTGGCTTAGGGATCGTTTCCAGTATTGGTAATAACCAGCAGGAAGTGCTGTCATCTCTGCGTGAAGGACGCTCTGGCATCACCTTTTCTGAAGAGATGAAAGATTCCGGCATGCGTAGTCACGTCTGGGGTAACGTCAAATTAGATACCACCGGCCTCATCGATCGCAAAGTTGTGCGCTTTATGAGTGATGCGTCCATCTATGCTTATCTCTCCATGGAAGAAGCGATTAAAGATTCCGGCCTGACTGATGAAATGTATCAGAGCAACCCGCGTGTAGGGCTGATTGCAGGTTCGGGCGGTGGTTCCCCGCGCTTCCAGGTCTTTGGTGCTGATGCAATGCGCAGCCCACGCGGCCTGAAAGCGGTTGGCCCTTACGTGGTCACCAAGGCGATGGCTTCTGGCGTCTCTGCCTGTCTCGCCACGCCATTCAAAATTCATGGCGTAAACTACTCGATCAGCTCCGCCTGTGCCACCTCTGCGCACTGTATCGGTAACGCCGTTGAGCAGATTCAGCTGGGCAAACAGGATATCGTTTTTGCCGGCGGCGGCGAAGAGCTCTGCTGGGAAATGGCCTGTGAGTTCGACGCCATGGGCGCGCTCTCCACCCGTTACAATGACACACCAGAAAAAGCGTCACGCACCTATGACAACGAGCGCGACGGTTTTGTTATCGCCGGTGGCGGTGGCATGGTGGTGGTTGAAGAGCTGGAGCATGCGCTGGCTCGCGGTGCACACATCTATGCCGAAATCGTCGGCTACGGTGCGACCTCTGACGGTGCAGACATGGTTGCGCCTTCAGGTGAAGGTGCGGTGCGCTGCATGAAGATGGCAATGAACGGCGTCGACACGCCAATCGACTATCTGAACAGCCATGGTACCTCTACGCCAGTGGGCGACGTGAAAGAGCTGGGTGCGATTCGTGAAGTGTTTGGCGAGAAAACCCCTTACATTTCAGCAACCAAAGCAATGACCGGTCACTCACTGGGTGCGGCTGGCGTGCAGGAAGCGATCTACTCGCTGCTGATGCTGGAGCATGGCTTTATCGCGCCAAGTATCAACATCAACTCACTGGATGCAGCTGCCACCGGCATGAACATCGTGACTGAGCCGATGGAAAAAGAGCTGACGACCGTGATGTCCAACAGCTTTGGTTTCGGTGGCACCAACGCCACGCTGACCATGCGTAAATATCAGGCGTAATCTTTTACGTCAGCACGCTGAAGGGCCGGCTTTGCCGGCCCTTTTGTTTTCTGGCTTACGGTAAACCGGCGCCGGCCAGATTTATCCCTCCCGCTGCAGCAGCCTCAGCAGTTTATCGCACCCTGCAACAATTTCATCAGGCGTCAGCGCGGCGAAGCCGAGTATCCAGCCCTGCTGAGACGCGGAGCCGGCATAGAGCGGGCTGAGACGAGGCAACAGCAACCCCTGTTGTGCCGCGAGCGCGGTTAAGCGCGCTTCGTCCTGTTCCACTGTCACCGTCAACTGGAGTCCGCCGCCACTGGCGATGGGCGTGATCCACGGTGAGAGTCGCTGCGCAATCTGCTCCAGCAACCGATCGCGACGGCTGTGATAGAGCTGACGCATCAGCCGCAGATGAGTGGCAAAATGTCCCTGCTGCAGAAAGGCCGCGGTAATCGCCTGGGGCAGCAGGGCGCTGTGTCCATCCAGCACGCTGCGAGCCTGGCCCAGAGGGGCAATCAGCGCAGGAGGCACCACCATCCACGCCAGACGCAGTGAAGGGAACAGCGATTTCGAAAAGGTGCCGAGCGTAATGACCCGCTGATGACGGTCCAGTCCCTGCAGCGCAGGAATCGGGCGCTCGTCATAATGAAACTCGCTGTCGTAGTCATCTTCAATCAGCCAGCTTTGGTTGCGCTGCGCCCAGGCGAGCCAGGCGAGACGGCGGGGCAGGCTCAGCGTTACCCCGGTCGGATAGTGGTGTGAAGGGGTCAGATACATCAGCTTTGCACAGCCGTGACCCGGCACTGCGCCTTCGGCATCGACGGTTATCCCGTGCACCTTTGCGCCTGCGGCGAGCAGCGCGTTTCGTGCGCCGGGATAGCCTGGCTCCTCTATCCACACATCATCTCCGGGATCGACGAACATCATCGCCAGCAGCTGCAGCGCCTGTTGCGAACTGGTCAGGATAATCACCTGCTCCGGCTGGCACTGCATACCCCGCGAGAGCGCCAGATAATCAGCAATCGCACTGCGCAGCGGCAGGTAGCCGCAGGGATCGCCATATCCCATGGCGGCGCTGCCCAGCGAACGCTGCACGCTGCTGCTCAGGCGTCGCCAGCTGTCATGAGGAAAAGCGCGTAACTCCGGGGAACCGGCAGCAAAGGCGTGAGGAAACGGGGGATCCTGACAGCCTCCGGTTGCCAGCACCTGCTGCCCCCGCGCTGAGAAACGGGCGGGCTGAACGCGTGCCGCTGAAGCGGTGCCTGCGGGAATCGTGATGGCCACAAACGTTCCGCGACCGATCTCGCGTCGCAGATAGCCTTCGCTCTCAAGCTGACCATAGGCGGCCTCCACCGTGACGCGTGAAATCCGGAGATCCTGCGCCAGCTGGCGACTGGAGGGCAGCTGCTGACCGGCGTGCAGATGATGCCGGTTAATGGCCAGCCGCAGGGTGGTGCAGAGGCGCTCACGCACGCCGCCGCTGGCCTGATGCTGGAAAAGCTGCAACAGCGGAGAACTCATATGGGTCTTATTCCTGGCGCAAAATGGGTATCAGCAGGCAGTCCACTCTGCCGTAAACTGCACGCTCACTTCAACAGGAGAATCGCGATGTCATCTGTATTACATTTTCCCGCCGCCACGCCGCAGCAAAGCCTCGACTATCTGCAGGCAAAACTCGCTTATTATACAGACGCCTGGGATCTGGCGGAGGATCTGGCCCGGAATCTGCCCGGCATTCAGGTGATCGATGCGCGCGCACCGGCGGCTTATCGCGCCGGCCATATCAGCGGCGCGATTAATTTTCCCCACCGTGAGATCAATGCTTCCAGCTGCGAGCCGCTCGACCGCGACCGCGTTTATGTCACCTATTGCGACGGCATCGGCTGTAACGGCTCGACGAAAGCGGCTCTGAAGCTGGCGGAACTGGGATTTCAGGTGAAGGAGCTGACTGGCGGGCTGGATTTCTGGAAACGGGAAGGTCATCCGCTGACCTGGGGGGAGGCGCCGGGCGAATGGCCCGTCACCGCACCCGATGCATCCTGTGGCTGCTGACCTAAAGCACCAGCCAGAGCAGAAGAGTGATCACCACCAGCGCAACAAACAGACCCAGCAGGGGACGCTGCGCCAGGGGCTGCAGCGGTGATGGCAGCGAGGCGACAAAGGGCGACCAGATCGGCTGCGGTTTAATCTCACTGGCGGCCAGCGGCTGTTCGTGAACTTTCTCGGCACGATCGGCGCGACGGCTGAACAGGAAGTTCAGCAGATCCTGCGTCTGCGTCACGGTTAGCACCGTCTGCGGTGTGGCCTGAAAACGCTGCTGGCTGTACTCTTCCAGGCTATGCCGCTCGTGCTGATCCAGCGGCTGTTTCAGCGAGGCTTCCAGCAGCTGTAAGGTCGGTGCGCTGTGCTGACTCAGCGTCTGACGTACCTGCAGATACTGGGTGAGCAGCGGGAAGTGGCGCGAGGGGATGGGATCGCCGCTGGTCAGTCCGACCAGTTTCAGCGCCGCCGTCCAGAGTTTGCCGGTCGGTTCTCCGGTGGCGGCGGCCAGTCGGACCACCTGCTGATTGAGCGTCTGATGCTCCGCCGGGAGCAGGGTCCGATCGCTGACGCGGCTCTGCTGCGGCTGCGGGATCGCCATCTGCCCGTTCTGCAGCATCGTCAGCACCTGACGCAGCTGGTCCTGGCTCAGCGAACTCAGAACGGTCTGACCAAACTGCTGGCGGATAAAGTCACTCACCGCCTGACGGTTATTGCCCTTCGGCAGCAGTTCTGTGAGCTGAGTCATCAACTGACGCGTGGCATGGCCATTCTGCGCCTGAGTCAGACGACCATTGAGATACTGCTCCGCAGCCGGAAAGTGACGCGACTGCAGCTCCGCCTCACTCTTCACGCCCACCTCATGCCGGACGCCCGCCCAGAGTTCAGGTGCCTTCAGATTGCTGAGCGATAAGATACGCACGATCAGGCGTTCTAATGTCGTGCGCTGAGCCGGGGAGAGGGGCTGTTCACCCGCCACAGAACCGTGACGTGTTACGCCGGTTTGCGGATTAAGAGATGAACGATCGCCGACCGGCACACCGGGGCCGCTGAGAGGTTGCATGGCGGATTCCTTGGGAAAACAGAACAGCGTCGGGTGCGCCGGAAAAAGAATAGGCCATGATAGCAAAAGCCCCCGCGAAATCCCACGGGGGACGCACAGTTCAGCGTGAGATTTACTCTTCAGCCAGTCTGAGGCGATAGCGACGCCAGCGTTTCCAGATCGGTGGCAGAACCAGCACCGAAATCGCCAGCACCAGCAGCACTTTGCAGATAGGACTTTCCCACAGAATAACCAGGTTACCGTTACTGATTGAGAGGGCACGACGCAGGTTCTGCTCCAGCATCTCACCCAGCACAAAGCCCAGAATCAGCGGCGACATCGGAAAGTCCATCTTGCGCAGAATATAACCAAAGATTCCCAGGCCGACCATCAGGAGCAAATCGAAGGTGGTGCTGTGCACGGCATAGACGCCCACCGCGGAGATGGCGGCAATGGCCGGCACCAGTAACCAGAGCGGAATGCTCAGCATCCGGGCGAAAACATTGATCATCGGAATGTTCATCACCAGCAGCATAACGTTGCCAATCAGCAGTGCCGCGATCAGACCCCAGACGATATCTGGCTGCTCAACAAACATCGCCGGACCTGGCGTGATGTTATAGAGCGTTAAAGCGCCGACCATCACCGCTGTGGTGCCGGAGCCGGGGATACCCAGCGTCAGCATCGGGATAAAGGAGCCACAGGCTGAGGCATTGTTTGCCGCTTCCGGTGCGGCCACACCGCGAATATCCCCTTTCCCGAACTGTTCACTGCCGCTGATTTTTTTCTCCGTCATGTAGGCGATAGCGCTGGCAATGGTCGCTCCGGCACCAGGCAGAACGCCGACAAAGAACCCCAGAAAAGAGGAGCGTAGCGTCGCGCCTGTGGCCATCGCCGCCTCTTTCATGTTGAACATCATGCGGCCGCTTGCCCGCACCGCTTTCTGGCCGCTACTGGTCGACTCGAGCATCAGCAAAATTTCACTGACCGAGAACAGACCAATGACAACGACCACAAACTGAATGCCGTCAGAGAGATGAACGCTGTCAAACGTGAAGCGATAGACGCCGGTATTGGCATCCACCCCGACCGTGGCCATGCCCAGGCCAATGAGCGCCGAAAGAAAAGATTTCAGCGGATTGTGGCTCATCATGCTGCCCAGGCAGGCGATGGCAAACACCATCAGGGCAAAGTACTCTGCCGGTCCAAACGCCAGTGACCAGCTGGCCAGCAGCGGGGCGAAGAGAATAATGCCGACGATGGCAATCGTGGAGCCAACAAACGAGCTGACCGCCGAAATGGAGAGCGCGACGCCCGCTTTGCCCTGCTGCGCCATCGGATACCCATCCAGCGCGGTCATGATTGCGCCGGCATCGCCCGGAACGTTGAGCAGAATGGAGGAGATGCGCCCGCCATACTCACAGCCGATATAAACCGTGGCCAGCAGAATCAGCGCCGACTCGGCCGGCAGGTGCAGCGCAAAAGCCAGCGGCATCAGAATGGCTACGCCATTGATTGGCCCCAGGCCAGGCAGCAGACCAACAATGGTGCCGATAAAGCAGCCGATCAGGGCGATCAGCAGATTCTCTGGCGTCATGGCGACGGCAAAGCCCTGCATTAAAAAGGACCAGGTATCCATGATGCTCTCCTTAACTCAGCCAGCTGCCGACCGGAAGGGTGACTTCCAGCAGACGGTCAAAGGCGTAAAACAGCGAGGTGCCCATCACCAGCCCGGCCAGCGCGGCGGCCCACCAGCGCGCCCCAAACAGCAGGCCGATGCCAAAGGTCAGCAGCGTCGTGCAGATGGCAAAGCCCAGCGTCTCAAACAGCCAGCCATAGAGCATCATCATCAGCGCCAGCGCTACCAGCCGTTTCAGCGTGCCAGCTGCGGGCCACTGAATGGTGTCCGGTTTCCGAAAGAGCATCAGCAGGGCGCAGATGGCCATCAGGCCAAGGATCCCCATCGGGAAAGGACGCGGCCCCACGGGTTCGTAGCTGTATTCACTCTGAATCTGCCAGGCCATCACCATGCCGCCAAGGCAGAGGGCCAGCCACAGGCTGGCAAAAATGCGATCGCTCATCATCTGCTCCCGTTATTTGGCCAGACCAAAGGATTTAGCCTGCTCACGGTAATCCGCCACCTGCTTCTTCACGTAGCTGTCGAGTGCCTGGCCTGTCAGGTTAAATTCGAACAGTCCGCGCAGATCACGCTGCTTTTTAAACTCCGGCGTCTCAGCCATTTTTTTAAAGGCCTGTTCCCACCACTGATAATCCGCATCACTGACTTTTGGACCGAGGTAAAAGCCACGAATAATCGGCCAGACGATATTGAAACCCTGCTCTTTTGCCGTGGGTACCCCGGCCAGCTGACCCGGCAGACGCTGATCGGACATCACGGCCAGCACCCGCATTTTGCCGCCCTGCAGATACGGCACCATCTCACTCATATCACCTGAGACCACCTGAATATGGTTTCCGAGCAGGGCGGTTACCGGCTCACCGCCGCCTTCAAAGGCGACATAACGCATTTTGCGTGGATCGATTCCCGCTTCGCGCGCCAGCAACGCCGTTTTCATCCAGTCCTGACTGCCTATTGACGCACCGGCACCGACCACCACTTTGGTTGGATCGGCTTTCATCGCCGTCATCAGCTCACCTAACGTTTTCCACGGTGCATCCTCACGAACGGCCACCATGCCGTAATCGGTACCCACCGCCGCCAGCCACTTAACGTCGTCCACGGTATAACGACCAAACTTACCCTGTGAAAGGTTCAGCAGTGAGCCGCCAGAGAAGGCGACAACGGTGCCCGCTTCAGCCGGCCGCTGGGCAATAATCGCGTTGTAGGCCACCGCGCCGACACCGCCGGGCATGTAGGTGACGCGCATCGGCGTCTTAATTTGTCCGGTTTCCTGAAGAGAGACCTGCAATAGCTTGCAGGTGAGATCGAATCCGCCACCCGGTTTAGCTGGCGCGATACATTCGGTGCGACCGGGCTCCCCGGCGACAACGAGGGGTGTTGCCATCAGCGACAGCAGGGTAGTGGCAAGGGCGGTATGGATGATTTTTTTCATCTTATGCTCCATTCATTCTTCCAGAGTGTGATTGCCGCTGAAACATCAGCGTTACCGAATTGTTAAAACAGTTACCTTTCATTTACCTTTCAGTGCGCGGATTTAATAGCAGGATGTGATATGCGTCTCTTACTGGTTGAAGATACGGAAGACCTGGCACGCTGGCTGGAAAAAGCCCTCACACAAAAAGGGTTCGCCGTCGACCGGGTCGCGGATGGCATGGCGGCCGACCATGCTTTGCAATGTGAAGCCTATGCACTGGTCGTGCTCGATATTTCACTGCCACGCATGGATGGACTGGAGGTGCTGGCACGGTTGCGGCGACGCGGACAAAGTGTGCCGGTATTGCTACTGACTGCACGCAGTGCGCTGGACGATCGTGTACGGGGTCTGAACCTGGGGGCAGATGACTACCTGACGAAACCCTTTGAAATGGATGAACTCGAAGCGCGGTTACGGGCGCTGCTGCGACGCAGTCAGAGTCACACATCGCAAAACCAGTCACTGGGTCAGCTGGTGCTGGATGGCGAAGGCTATTTTCTGCTGGCAGACAGACCCCTGGCGCTGACGCCGCGGGAAGCAAGCATCCTGACGACACTCATGCAGCGGCAGGGCAGGCCGGTTTCGCGTCAGTCACTGTACGAGCAGACCTTTACCCTGTCAGATGAAGCCAGCCCGGAGAGTATCGAGCTCTATGTACATCGGGTGCGTAAAAAGCTGGCAGGCAGCAACGTGGCGATCGTGACCCTGCGCGGGCTGGGTTACAGCCTGGAAACGCTCTCATGCGGCTGATTCATTCGCTGCGGGGTGAGCTGCTGGCATGGTTTGGCCTGCCACTTTTACTGCTCTGGGCGCTCTCAGTCTATACCCACTATCAGAGCGGGCTGGCGGCCGCTAATCAGGCTTATGACCGCTCGCTGCTGGCGTCAGCGCGAACGGTGGCAGAGCGGCTGGTGGTGCGGGAACAGCATCTGGAGGTTGATGTGCCGTGGGTTGTGCTCGACAGCTTCGAACGCAACATGAACGATCAGCTCTTTTATCAGGTGATTTCACCGCAGGGAAAAACGTTATCGGGCTATAACGATCTGCCGCCCATACCCATCACCAGCAAAATGTCGAACGCTTATCCCGCACTGGTGCATTTTTATGATGGACGCTATCACCAGCATCGGATTCGCGTTGCGGCATTATGGCAGCCAGTGAGCGAAGCGGGAGTGGATGGCATGGCGCTGGTGCTGGTGGCGGAAACCATCAACTCACGTCAGGAGTTTGCCCGCCAGCTAATGCAAACTGCGCTGATCAGCCAGAGCGGACTGGTTCTGATGACACTGCTGCTGGCCAGCCTGATGCTGCGTCGGGTTTTGCGCCCGCTACGGCGGCTGTCGCGCATCGTATTGCAGCGCGACGGTGGCGAATTAACGCCTCTTCCCTCCTTGCCGTGGTCAGAACTGCAACCGCTTATCATCGCCTTTAACCGCTATCTTGCCCGACTGCGGGGACTGCTGGCGCGCCAGGATCGTTTCAGTGCTGACGCGGCACATCAGCTGCGCACACCGCTGACCATCCTCAAAACGCAGGTCAGCGTCGCGCTCAGCAGTGAGCGTCCTGAAGCCTGGCAGGAGAGTCTGCTCGGGATGCGTCATACACTGGATGAGACCATTATTCTGACCGATCGGCTGTTACAGTTAGCCCGTATCAAAGCGCGTCATGGCGAGGATAAACCGATGGCGCGGGTTGATTTAGCGGCTATCGTGCGCGATGCCTGTTTCAGCCGCTATATGGCGGCCCGTACCCGGCAGATCGATCTGGGTTTCGAAGGGGAGGAGAGCTGTCTGGTCAGGGGCGATGGCGTGCTGATTGGCGAACTGTGCGCCAACCTGCTGGACAATGCGATTAAATATACCCCCTGTCGCGGCATTGTCACCGCGCGGGTGATTGTGGGGGGCCTTGAAATTGAGGACAGCGGGCCGGGCATTGAGGGGGCGGAGCAGCTGAAGGCGTTACAGCCTTTTCAGCGGCTGGACAATGTCGGTATCCAGCCGGGAGCCGGTATCGGTCTCGCACTGGTGCAGGATATCTGTGCCTGGCATGGGGCAACCATGCACCTGGATCGCAGTTCGCTCCTGGGCGGACTGCGGGTGACCATATTATTTAAAGCTCACGCAGGTTAGCCGATTTGTACCGGGTTAAGGGCGTGCGCAGTCGCTGCGCCAGGATCACCCCGCCCAGCGTCAGCCCCCCGCCGATCCAGTGATAGCTGTGCAGCTGCTCATGAAGGAACAGCACGGCGATAAGCGCCGTGAACAGCGGAGTCAGATTCATAAAGATGCTGGTGGTGCTCGCGCCGAGGCGCTGTACACCGTGGATCCACAAAAATGGCGCGATAAGGGAGGCGAACAGGCCAGCAAACATCACCAGCGGCAGGTTATGCCGGTCAAGCGAGACATCAGGTGCCAGCAGAAAGCCGGGCAGCAACATCAGGACACCTGCCAGAATCTGCACATAGAGGCTGTGCCAGATGGGCAGCGGCAGCGCCCAGCGCTTAGTCAGCACGCCATAAAGGGCATAGGCGGTGGAAGCCGCCAGCATCATCAGCTCCCCTTTACCCAGTCCGTGATGCAGCAACTGCAGCACGTTGCCCTCACTGACCAGCCACACCAGACCGCCAAAGGAGAGGATGCTGCCGAACAGGATGCCGGATGTCGGCGCAATACGCAGGATCACCACGCTCAGCAGGACGGTAAGCAGCGGGATCAGCGCGCCGATGATCCCCATAAAGAGAGCGCTGACACTGTGCGCCGCGTAATAGGCGAGGCTCTGGTAGAGCACCATGCCAAGCAGACCGAGTATCGCCAGCCGCCAGAGATGGGGCTTAATCGCCTGACGGGCGCGCCACACACCGGGCAGCACAAACGGCGTCAGCACCAGCAGCGCCAGCAGCCAGCGATAGAATGAGATGGCTGCCGGATCGATCGCGCTGGCCGACAGTTTGCTGACGATCGCGTTGATCGACCAGATCATCACCGCACCGAGCGGATAGAGAAAAAACATACGGACTCTCCTGAATCATAATGCGACGCAGTGTACGCTTGTCCGGTTTTATCCAGATAGTTAATATCGGACAAAAATTTTAACAGAGCGGACAGAATGACTCTGAAAGTGACTTACCAGCCGCCCGCTGACGTCTCGCAGCTGCGCTACTTTATGCGCTATGAACAGGCCAATGCCCGCACGGAATATCTGCCGCATGCCCATGCCTGGGGCCAGCTGATTCTGGTAAAGAGTTACGTGCTGGAGATGCAGGTAGAGGGTGAACGCCTGCTGACCCCGGCTGACATGCCGGTCTGGATCCCGCCGGGGCAGCAGCACAGCAGTTATAACCATCGTCAGGCGCAGTTCCGCACCTTTAATCTGGCGGCCCCGCTTTGCGCTGGTCTGCCGCAGCAGGCCTGCCTGATGCGAATCGACGCGATTGCACACGCCATCCTGGATACCTTTGCCGATCAACAGCTTGAACAGCCCCAAACCGAAGCGCAGTGGCGGCTGTGTGAGGTACTGCGCGATCGCCTGCTGCTGGCGGAGGTGCAGGAGAGTTATCTGCCCACCTCTCAGGATAAATTTCTGGCGCCGGTGCTCCATGCCCTTGAAGCCTGCCCGGGAGATAACACCACCCTGGCAGGCTGGGCGGCGCGGGTCTTTACCACCGAACGGACGCTGGCGCGGCGCTGCCAGCAGCAGCTTCACATGACGTTTGGTGAATGGCGACAGCGGCTGCGCTTTCTGCGCGCCATCGTGCTGCTGGAGCAGGGCGAAAGCGTGCAGAGTATCGCCCATGAGCTGGGATACAGTTCCGCCTCGGCGCTGATTGTGATGTTTCAGCAGCAGGCGGGCACCACGCCGGAGCGCTACCGCGCCCGGTTAGGCTAAAGCGGTGCTTTGTGCCAGAATAATTGCCTCTCATGCAACAGACAGGAAAGCCGTGGTGAAAATTCTGGTCGATGAAAATATGCCTTATGCCCGTGAGTTGTTCAGCCGGACCGGCGACGTGGTCGCGGTGCCGGGACGTCCGCTGCCGGTGGATGAACTGGCCGATGCCAGCGGGCTGATGGTGCGCTCAGTGACGCAGGTGAATGAGGCGCTGCTGGCGGGCAAGCCGGTGAAATTTGTCGGCACCGCCACGGCGGGCACCGATCATATCGACGAGGCCTGGCTGCAGCAGGCCGGCATTGCGTTCTCTGCGGCGCCCGGCTGCAACGCCATTGCGGTAGTGGAGTACGTTTTCTCCGCGCTGCTGCTGCTGGCGGAACGTGATGGTTTCCAGCTGCGCGATCGCACGGTCGGTATCGTGGGTGTCGGCAACGTCGGTGGACGGCTGCAGAAGCGCCTGGAAGCCTGGGGCATCAAAACCCTGCTGTGCGATCCGCCGCGCGCCGATCGCGGTGACGAAGGGGATTTCCTGTCGCTGGAGGCGGTGACCGCGCAGGCCGATATCCTGACTTTCCACACGCCGCTGTTTAAAGAGGGGCCTTATAAGAGCTGGCACCTGGCCGATGCCGCGCTGCTGATGGCGCTGAAGCCCAACACTATTCTGATTAACTCCTGTCGCGGCCCGGTGGTCGACAACGTCGCGCTGCTGGAGGTGCTGAAAATGCGGCACGACCTTAGCGTGGTGCTGGATGTCTGGGAGCCGGAGCCGGACCTCTCTCTGGCGCTGCTGGACAGGGTCGACATCGCCACGCCACACATTGCAGGCTACACGCTGGAAGGCAAGGCTCGCGGCACGACCCAGGTGTTCGAAGCCTGGTGTGACTTTATCGGTCAGCCGCAGCAGGTGCCGCTCAGCACCCTGCTGCCGGAGCCGGAATTCAGTGAAATCACCCTGAATGGTCCGCTGGATCAGCCAACGCTGAAACGCCTGGCGCATCTGGTGTATGATGTGCGCCGCGATGATGCCCCCCTGCGAAAAGTGGCGGCGCAGCCCGGCGAATTTGATCGCCTGCGTAAGCAATATCTGGAGCGCCGTGAGTGGTCATCGCTGCGGGTGAAGTGTAATGACGCCACCACGGCTGAGATGCTGAATCAGCTGGGCTTTAACGCAATCCACTCTCCGGCGTAACCGGCGCGCGATGCCGCAGTGAACGCAGGCGGCGCTGCCGCGTGCTGGTTAAGGAGGGGGATAAATCTGAATCCCTGGGCGGTGAATATCACCGCCTTCTGTTTTTATGTCATTGTCTGGAGTAAACCAACATGTCTGACGGCTGGAATATTGCGCTACTGGGCGCGACAGGCGCAGTAGGGAACGCTGTACTGGAACTGCTGGCGGAACGCCAGTTCCCGGTTGGTGAATTGTATCTGCTGGCCAGCGAAAATAGCGCGGGCGAAAACAAACGTTTCGAGGGCCGCACGTTGCGGGTCGAAAATGCTGAGACGTTCGACTGGTCGCAGGCGCAGCTGGCCTTTTTCGTCGCAGGGCGTGACGCCTCAGCCCGTTTTGCGGAGGAAGCGGCCAACGCCGGGTGTCTGGTCATCGACAGCAGCGAGCTGTTTGCGCTGGAGCCGGATGTGCCGCTGGTGGTACCGGATGTGAACCCGCACGTGCTGGCAGATTACCGTAATCGCAATATCATCAGCGTGGCGGATAATCTGGTCAGCCAGCTGCTGACCGCGATTAAACCGCTGCTCGATGCGGCCGGACTGAGCCGCCTGCAGGTGACCAATCTGATCTCGGTCTCCAGCTATGGCAAAGTGGCGGTCGATGCGCTGGCCGGTGAAAGTGCCCGCCTGCTGAATGGCATCCCGGCCGACGATCACCATTTTGGTCGTCAGCTGGCGTTTAACCTGATGCCGCAACAGGCGGATGCGGAAGGCAGCGTTGAGAGTGAGCGCCGGGTGGTTGAGCAGGTGCGTAAAGTGCTGCAGGACGAAGGCCTGCCGATTGCGGTCAGCAGCGTTCAGGCGCCGGTCTTCTACGGAAATGCGCAGATCGTGCACATTGAAAACCTGCGTCCGCTCTCGGCTGAGGAAGCGCGTGCCGAACTGGCGCTGGCGTCTGACATTCGTCTCAGTGAAGAAGATGAGGTGCCGACGCCGGTTACGGATGCATCAGGCAACGGCGAGCTCAGCATCGGCGCTGTGCGCAACGATTACGGCATCCCGGAGCTGCTGCAGTTCTGGTCCGTGGCGGACAACATCCGTTTCGGCGGCGCGCTGATGGCGGTGAAAACCGCAGAGAAACTGGTTCAGGAGTACCTGTAACCATGTCCGAAGGTCAGATGCAAAAACTGGCGCTCGGCATTGAGTATGACGGCAGCCGTTACTACGGCTGGCAGCGCCAGAATGAAGTCCGCAGCGTGCAGGAGAAGGTTGAGCGTGCGCTGTCGAAAGTCGCCGATCATCCGGTCAGCATCTTTTGTGCCGGCCGGACAGATGCCGGCGTGCACGGCACCGGGCAGGTGGTCCATTTCGACACCACGGCGCAGCGGCCTGACGGCGCCTGGACGCTGGGCGTCAACGCCAATCTGCCGCCGGACATAGCCGTTCGCTGGGTGAAAGCGGTGCCGGAAGATTTCCATGCCCGCTTCAGCGCCACCGCCCGCCGCTATCGCTACCTGATCTACAATCAGCGTCTGCGTCCGGCGGTGCTGGCGCAGGGCGTGACGCACTTTTACCATCCTCTGGATGCGGAAAAGATGCAGCGCGCCGGGCAATGCCTGCTGGGCGAGAATGATTTCACCTCATTCCGCGCGGTGCAGTGCCAGTCGCGTACGCCGTGGCGCAACGTGATTCACCTCAACGTGACGCGTCAGGGCCCTTACGTGATTGTGGATATCAAAGCCAACGCCTTTGTGCATCACATGGTGCGCAATATCGTGGGCAGCCTGATGGAGATAGGCTGCGGCAACAAGCCGGAGTCATGGATGGCAACGCTGCTGGCGGCGAAAGATCGGACGTTAGCGGCCGCTACAGCCCGGGCAGAAGGGTTGTATCTGGTGGCGGTGGATTATCCATCCCACTTTGCGTTACCACAGCCGCCGATGGGACCCCTGTTCCTCGCGGATTAATTCACTTTCAGGACATTAAAGGGCACGCTATGGAGTTCCTCCATTTTCTGGTTGATTTTATTCTGCACATTGATGTGCACCTTGCCGAGCTGGTTGCTCAGTACGGCGTCTGGATTTACGCGATTTTGTTCCTGATTTTGTTCTGCGAAACCGGACTGGTGGTGACGCCCTTCCTGCCGGGCGACTCCCTGCTGTTTGTCGCAGGCGCGCTGGCAGCCCTGCCGGGGAACGATCTGAATGTGCATCTGATGGTGGCGCTGTTAGTGACCGCCGCGATTCTGGGCGATGCGGTGAACTACACCATTGGCCGGCTGTTTGGCGAACGGTTGTTCAGTAACCCGGACTCAAAGATTTTCCGCCGCAGCTATCTGGATAAAACCCATGCGTTTTATGCCCGTCACGGCGGAAAAACCATCATCCTGGCGCGCTTTGTGCCGATTGTCCGCACGTTTGCGCCGTTTGTCGCCGGTATGGGCCATATGTCCTATCGCCACTTCGCGCTGTTCAACGTCACCGGTGCGCTGTTATGGGTCCTGCTCTTCTCCTATGCGGGCTACCTGTTTGGCGATCTGCCGGTGGTGCAGGAAAACCTGAAGCTGTTGATTGTGGGCATTATCCTGGTCTCCGTCCTGCCGGGCGTTATCGAAGTCTGGCGTCATCGCCGTCAGGCTAAACAGCAGAAGCTGCCCTGAGACTTTGCTCAGGGGTAAGACCAGATTTTTATCCACAGTCTGAACAGGTTGTGGTTTAATGAGCGACATTTACCGTCTGCTGAAGCGGTTTTCAGCAGTATCAAGACGACTGGACCAGGTCAGTTTTAAACAGAAAGGTCATCAATGAGCTGGATTGAACGAATTCTTAATAAAAGCACCACGACGCCTGCGCGCAAAGCCAGTATCCCGGAAGGGGTCTGGACCAAGTGCGACAGCTGTGGCCAGGTTCTCTACCGCGCCGAGCTGGAGCGTAATCTTGAGGTCTGCCCGAAGTGTGACCATCACATGCGTATGCACGCCCGTGAGCGTCTCGGCAGTTTCCTCGACCAGGGCACCCTGGTTGAGCTTGGCAGTGAACTCGAGCCGAAAGATCTGCTCAAGTTCCGCGACTCCAAGAAGTATAAAGATCGTCTGGTCGCCGCCCAGAAAGACACCGGCGAAAAAGATGCATTGATCGTGATGAAAGGTCAGCTGCACGGCATGCCGGTTGTTACGGCCGCCTTTGAATTTGCCTTTATGGGCGGTTCAATGGGCTCTGTGGTCGGCGCGCGTTTTGTCCGTGCGGTTGAGCAGGCGTTAGAAGATAACTGTCCGCTGATCTGCTTCTCCGCCAGTGGCGGTGCACGTATGCAGGAAGCGCTGATGTCGCTGATGCAGATGGCGAAGACCAGTGCGGCGCTGGCGAAAATGCAGGAGCGCGGTCTGCCTTACATTTCCGTGCTGACTGACCCGACCATGGGCGGTGTTTCCGCCAGTTTTGCCATGCTGGGTGACCTCAACGTGGCGGAACCGAAAGCGCTGATCGGCTTTGCCGGCCCACGCGTTATCGAACAGACCGTGCGTGAAAAACTGCCGCCAGGCTTCCAGCGCAGTGAGTTTCTGATTGAAAAGGGCGCGATCGACATGATCATCCGCCGTCCGGAAATGCGCTACAAACTGGCAAGCCTGCTGGCAAAAATGATGAACCTGCCGGCACCGCTGCATGACGGTGAACAGTCCGCCCCTGCGCCGACTGAATCGGAAAGCAACGAGGCCTGACAGGAGATAGAGAGGCGCGTCCACCGCGCCTCTTACCAATGCACCGTATACCGCAGCAGCAGTCTGCCGGGTATCAATAAGCAAAACGGGACATATGGACAATCTTCACCTTCCTCAAGCCACGTCGCCTTTGGCCACGTGGCTTTATTATCTTGAGCACCTGCATACCCAGGCGATCGAACTGGGTCTGGATCGCATTCGCCAGGTGGCACAACGTCTCGACCTGCTGAAACCCGCCCCCTTTGTTTTTACCGTCGCCGGTACCAACGGCAAAGGCACCACCTGCCGCACGCTGGAAACCCTGCTGATGGCCGCAGGCTATCGGGTTGGCGTCTACAGCTCACCCCATCTGGTGCGCTACACCGAGCGCGTCCGGGTTCAGGGAGAGGAGCTGAGCGAAGCGCAGCACTGCGCCAGCTTTGCGGAGATTGAAGCGGGACGGGCAGACATTTCACTGACCTATTTTGAATTCGGCACGCTCTCCGCGCTCAATCTTTTTCGCCAGGCGAAGCTGGATGTGGTGATCCTCGAGGTGGGCCTCGGCGGACGACTGGATGCCACCAATATTGTTGATGCTGATGTCGCCGTCGTCACCAGCATTGCTCTGGATCATACCGACTGGCTTGGCCCGGATCGCGAAAGCATCGGGCGGGAAAAAGCGGGTGTGTTCCGGGCAGGCAAACCGGCGGTGGTCGGTGAGCCGGAAATGCCGCAGAGTATTGCCATGGTGGCGCAGGAAAAGGGCGCTAAGCTGATGCAGCGCGACCGTGAATGGTCCTTTCATGCGCAGGCGGAAAGCTGGTCGCTGCGGGATGCGGCCGGTGAGCTGAACGATTTGCCCCTGCCGCAGGTGCCGCTGCCCAACGCGGCGACGGCACTGGTGGCCCTGCGCATGTCCGGGCTTGCGGTCAGCGAGGCGCAGATTCGCGCCAGCCTGCCGCTGGCGATGCTGCCAGGACGTTTTCAGACCATCAGTGAATCCCCGCGTGTGATTCTGGACGTGGCGCACAACCCGCATGCGGCGGGCTATCTGGCTTCTCGACTGGCCGCCCTGCCGGCACGCGGCAAAGTGCACGCGGTTGTGGGTATGCTGCATGATAAAGATATCGCCGGAACGCTGGCAGCGCTGGCTCCGGTGGTGGATGCCTGGTACTGCGCGCCACTCGATGGCCCGCGCGGTGCCACGGCGGAGCAGCTGCTGAGCAGCCTGCCGCAGGGCGAGGCGTTCAGCTCGGTTGAACTCGCCTGGCAGCAGGCGCGTCAGCAGGCCGCGCCGCAGGACGTTGTGCTGGTTTGTGGGTCATTCCACACCGTGGCGCAGGTCATGGAATCGATTGAAACGGAGAAAGGACGTGGCAAGTAAGTTTCAGAACCGTTTAGTCGGCACGATTATTCTGGTCGCCGTTGGCGTGATTGTCCTGCCAGGGCTGCTGGATGGTCAGAAAAAGCATTATAAAGAGGAGTTCGCCGCGATTCCGCTGGTGCCAAAACCGGACGACCAGCAGGACAGCGAAATGGTGCCGCCGGTCACGCAGTCGCTGCCGTCGCAGCCGCCGGAAGGGGCGGGCAATGCGGTGAGCAGCAGTAACGGCAGCGGTAAAACCAACGTGACGGCAGAACAGGGCCGCACCCAGCCGGAAGAGGAGAGCGATCCGGCTGTGGTCTCGCCGCCACCGGTTCATCAGTCTGCGCCTGCGCAGACGGTCACGAAGCCGAAGGTCACCGAGCAGCAGAAAGCCAGAGTAACCGAGCAGCCTAAGCCGAAGCCCGTGGAACAGCCGAAGCCGAAAGTGGCAGAGCAGCCGAAGCCGAAGCCGGCTGAACAGCCTAAAGCGGTTGAGCAGCCGAAGGAAGAGACGGCGCCGAAAGCGGCAGAGACCACCGCGCCGGCAGGGCAGGCGTACGTGGTGCAGCTGGGCGCGCTGAAAAACGCCAGCAAAGTGAACGAGATCGTGGCACAGCTTCGGCTCTCGGGCTATCGCGCCTTTACCGTGCCGTCAACGCCGGTGCAGGGGCAGATTACCCGAATTTATGTCGGGCCGGACGCCTCTAAAGCCAAAATGCAGAGCGCAGTGGGCGAGCTGAAAAACATCTCCGGACTGGGCGGTGTGGTGAAACCCTACAGTGCCCGCTAATCGGGTGATTGGCGCTGCCGATAGCAGTAACAGGCAGCGTCTTTTACCGGCTGGCGCGTTCATTTATAGCGCAGCGTGACGGAAAAAGTGACGATTTTCAACGGCATGAACGGCTGAGAATCACCCGGGCGATAGCGAATTTTTTTATCGCCTTTTTTATGGATGCAGAAAAGGAAAACCGCTACGCAAACGTTTTCTTTTTCTGTTAGAATGCGCCCCGAACTGGATGCAGGGGTGCAATTGCACTGGCGCTGGAAGAGTTCATGATCTGGATTGATTACGTCATTATTGCGGTAGTTGGTTTTTCGGCTCTGGTCAGCCTGATTCGTGGGTTTGTCCGGGAAGCCTTATCTCTTGTTACCTGGGGATGCGCGTTTTTTGTCGCCAGTCATTACTACGCCTACCTTGCAGTCTGGTTTACAGGTTTTGACGACGAACTGGTTCGTAACGGTATCGCCATCGGTGTGCTGTTTGTGGCAACCCTGATAGTCGGGGCCATAGTGAACTACGTTATCGGCACGCTGGTGGAAAAAACCGGCCTGTCGGGAACCGACCGGGTGTTGGGAGTCTGTTTCGGGGCGTTGCGTGGTGTGCTGATTGTGGCCGCTTTGCTGTTCTTCCTTGATACATTCACTGGCTTTTCCAAAAGTCCGGACTGGCAACAGTCTCAACTCATTCCCGAGTTCAGTTATATCATCAGGTGGTTTTTTGATTACCTGAAAAGCACGTCGAGTTTTTTACCCCGGTGATGTGACCGGGAGTGCGGCTTAATGAGGAAATGACAACATGTGCGGTATTGTCGGTATCACCGGTTTCATGCCGGTCAACCAGTCGATCTATGACGCGTTAACGGTGCTCCAGCACCGCGGGCAGGATGCCGCAGGCATTTGTACTATCGATGCGCTGAAATGTTTTCGCCTGCGAAAGGCAAACGGCCTGGTCAGCGACGTTTTCGAAGCACGTCACATGCAGCGTCTGCAGGGCAACATGGGCATTGGTCACGCGCGTTATCCTACGGCGGGAAGCTCCAGTGCCTCTGAAGCGCAGCCTTTCTACGTCAACTCGCCCTATGGCATCACTCTGGCGCACAACGGTAATCTGACCAACGCCCATGAACTGCGTAAGCATCTGTTCGAAAAGGGTCGCCGTCACGTTAACACCACGTCAGATTCTGAAATCCTGCTGAACATCTTTGCGCAGGAACTGGATCGCTTCCAGAACGATCCGCTGGAAGCTGACAACATTTTTTCTGCGGTTGCAGCCCTGCATCAGCAGGTGCGCGGCGCTTACGCCGTCGTGGCGATGATTATCGGACACGGCATGGTCGCCTTCCGCGATCCTAACGGCATTCGTCCGCTGGTCCTCGGCAAGCGCGTCATCGCTGACGGCCGTACCGAATATATGGTTGCCTCAGAGAGCGTGGCGCTTGATACGCTGGGCTTTGAGTTCATCCGTGACGTGGCACCGGGTGAAGCGGTTTATGTCACTGAAGAGGGCCAGCTGTCGACCCGTCAGTGTGCTGAAAACCCGAAAAGCAATCCATGCCTGTTCGAGTATGTCTATTTTGCACGTCCCGACTCCTTCCTCGACAAGATTTCGGTCTACAGCGCCCGTGTCCGTATGGGCACCAAGCTGGGTGAAAAAATTGCCCGCGAGTGGGAAGATCTCGATATCGACGTGGTGATTCCAATCCCGGAAACCTCAACCGATATCGCGCTGGAGATTGCGCGTATTCTCGATAAACCCTATCGCCAGGGCTTCGTGAAGAACCGCTACGTCGGCCGCACCTTTATCATGCCGGGCCAGCAGTTACGTCGCAGCGCAGTGCGTCGTAAGCTCAACGCGAACCGCGCGGAATTCCGTGATAAAAACGTGCTGCTGGTGGATGACTCCATCGTGCGTGGCACCACTTCCGAGCAGATCATTGAGATGGCGCGTGAAGCGGGCGCAAAACGGGTTTACCTGGCGTCAGCGGCCCCGGAAATTCGCTTCCCGAACGTCTACGGCATCGATATGCCGAGCGCCACGGAGCTGATTGCCCATGGCCGCGAAGTGGAAGAGATCCGCCAGCTGATCAAAGCGGATGCGCTGATTTTCCAGGATCTCAACGATCTGATCGAAGCGGTGCGTGAAGAGAATCCGGATATTACCCAGTTTGAATGTTCGGTTTTCAACGGCGTCTACGTGACCAAAGATGTCGATCAGCAGTATCTGGAGTATCTTGAGTCGCTGCGTAATGATGACGCGAAAGCGCTTCAGCGCCAGAACGAAGTCGAGAACCTCGAGCTGCACAACGAAGGCTGATATCCCCGACAGGCGGACAGCACAGAACAGGGCGGGAGCAATCCCGCCCTGTTTGTTTTCAGAAATCGTCCGGCCGCGTTATGATGGTGCATTAGCGGAGACAAGGTTGGACTATGAAACGACTCATCATTGGCATCTCTGGCGCAAGCGGGGTGATCTACGGCGTGCGCATGCTGCAGGTGTTGCAGCAGGTGGAAGAGGTGGAAACGCATCTGGTCATGAGTCAGGCGGCGCGTCAGACGCTGGGACTGGAGAGCGACTACTCGGTTC
Source organism: Pantoea sp. M_10 (assembly GCF_008631515.1). NCBI lineage: Bacteria > Pseudomonadati > Pseudomonadota > Gammaproteobacteria > Enterobacterales > Erwiniaceae > Pantoea > Pantoea sp. M_10. Next base: position 273,389 of record NZ_VWUL01000002.1, read on the forward strand.
GCGACGTACAGGCGCTGGCCGATGTGGTGCACGACGTGCGCGATATTGCCGCGAATATCTCCTCCGGGTCGTTTAAAACGCTGGGCATGGCGATCTTACCCTGCTCGATGAAAACCCTGTCAGGCATCGTTCACAGCTACAGTGACTCCCTGCTGACCCGGGCAGCGGACGTGGTGTTAAAAGAGCAGCGTAAACTGGTGTTGTGCGTGCGCGAGACCCCGCTGCATGTCGGTCATCTGCGCATGATGACCACGGCAGCCGAACTGGGGGCTATCATCATGCCGCCCGTTCCGGCGTTCTATCACCGTCCTGATACCATCGGGCAGATCATCGACCAGACCGTTAATCGCGTTATCGATCAGTTTGATATCGACCTGCCGGAAGATCTGTTTATGCGCTGGCAGGGTGCATAAAGTTCCGCGGGCGCACTTAATTAGTGCATAAGCGCGCCCCGGATCACTCTTCGTGCATCTGACGCACCAAAAGTTAACATCATCGCTTTTTCTCTTTTACTTCACTGCTATATTCCCCCCTATAAACAGGCGGTTTTCACCGCACTGGCGTCACGCTAACTGCGTGGATAACTTGCAGATCTGGCATGAAACATGCAGATTAATTAGCGCATTCACATCACGAACCACATAACAAAAAGCACTTCACTTGAGGGTAATCTATGAAAAAGCGTGTTCTGGCTCTTTCCCTGATGCTGGGCTTATCCAGTGCTGCCAGCGTCTTTGCGGCGGTTCCGGGGTCAATCCGCATCGGTACAGATCCAACTTACCCACCGTTTGAGTCGAAAAACGCGCAAGGCAAGTTAGTGGGCTTCGATATCGACCTCGCTAACGAAATCTGCAAACGTATCCATACCCAATGTACCTATGTCGAAAGTGATTTCGATGCGCTGATCCCTTCACTGAAAGCGAAGAAAATTGATGCCATCATCTCCTCACTCTCCATCACAGCAAAACGTCAGGAAGAGATCGCCTTCTCAGAAAAACTCTACGCCGCCAACGCACGTTTAGTGGCACCGAAGGGATCAAAAATCGAGCCGACGATTGAATCGCTGAAAGGCAAAAACATCGGTCTGCTGCAGGGCACCACGCAGGAAACCTATGCCAATGAGAACTGGCGGCCAAAAGGGGTGACGATTACGCCTTATGCGAACCAGGATCTGGTCTATCAGGATCTGAATGCGGGCCGTATTGATGCCGCTTTCCAGGATGAAGTTCAGGCCAGCGAAGGCTTCCTGAAGCAGCCGGTGGGCAAGAACTACGCGTTTGCCGGTCCGGCGGTAAAAGATGACAAGATCTTTGGTGTCGGAACAGGCATGGGGCTGCGTAAAGATGACAGCGAGCTGAAGGCCGCTATCGACAAAGCCTTTACTGATATGCGTAAAGATGGCACCTACGACAAGATTGCGAAGAAATACTTCGATTTCAATGTGTACGGCGACTAACCATCCTGTCGCTTTATCCTCTGGTTGCTGAAGCCCGCCGGAACGGACGGCTTAACGCCGCTGCGCCCCGCGGGCGGATGGCAGAGACGCCAGAGTGATAAAGCTAAACTGCCCGTCGATGTCTGGCGGGCAGCGTTTTGTTTTCACCCCACGACAGGACCCTTTCGATGCTGTATGGCTATTCTGATGTAATTCTCAGGGGCACACTGGTGACGCTGGAACTGGCGCTCACTTCCGTGGTGCTGGCAGTGCTGCTGGGGCTGATCGGCGCAGGCGCGAAACTGTCGCGCAGCCGGCCTCTGGCGATGATTTTTGAAGGCTACACCACGCTGATCCGTGGCGTGCCCGACCTCGTATTAATGCTGCTGATCTTCTACGGTCTGCAGATTGTCCTCAACCAGATCACCGATGCGCTGGGCATGGCGCAGTTTGATATCGACCCGATGGTCGCCGGTATCATCACGCTCGGCTTTATCTATGGTGCCTACTTTACTGAAACGTTCCGGGGTGCCTTTATGGCGGTGCCGAAAGGGCAGATTGAAGCGGCCACCGCGTTTGGTTTTACCGGCGCGCAGGTGTTTCGCCGCATTCTGTTCCCGGCCATGATGCGCTATGCGCTGCCCGGCATCGGTAACAACTGGCAGGTGATCCTGAAAGCCACCGCGCTGGTCTCGCTGCTCGGACTGGAAGATGTCGTTAAGGCGACGCAGCTGGCCGGAAAAAGCACCTGGCAGCCGTTCTATTTCGCCATCGTGGCGGGCGTGATTTACCTGCTGTTCACCACGCTGTCGAATGGCGTGCTGTGGTGGCTGAACCGGCGCTATACGGTAGGCGTGAAGAGGGCGACTTATGATTGATATTATTCAGGAATACTGGAAATCGCTGCTCTGGACAGACGGTTATCGCTTTACCGGCGTGGCGATCACGCTCTGGCTGCTGATCCTCTCGGTCGCCATTGGCGGATGCCTGGCTATTCTGCTGGCGATTGCGCGGGTTTCCCCTAATCGCTTTATCAGTTTTCCGGTCTGGCTCTTTACCTACGTCTTCCGTGGCACGCCGCTCTACGTGCAGCTGCTGGTGTTTTACTCCGGGATGTACACGCTGGAGATTGTGAAAGGCACGGAGTTGCTGAATGCCTTTTTCCGCAGTGGCCTGAACTGTACGTTACTCGCCTTTACGCTTAACACCTGCGCCTACACCACGGAGATCTTTGCCGGGGCCATTCGTTCTGTGCCGCACGGGGAGATTGAGGCGGCGCGGGCGTATGGCTTCTCGACCTTTAAACTCTATCGCTGCATCATTCTGCCGTCGGCGCTGCGCACGGCGCTGCCAGCCTACAGCAACGAAGTGATTCTGATGCTGCACTCCACGGCGCTGGCCTTCACCGCGACGGTGCCGGATCTGCTGAAAATCGCGCGGGATATTAACTCCGCGACCTATCAGCCGTTCACCGCCTTTGGCCTGGCGGCGGTGTTATACCTGATTATCTCTTACGTGTTGATCAGCCTGTTCCGCCTGGCGGAACGCCGCTGGCTGGCCCACGTGAAACCCTCTTCATCGCATTGAGTAGAACTATGGCTGACAATAAATTAAGCGTCACCGAATTGCATAAACGTTACGGTGAACATGAAGTGCTGAAAGGGGTCTCGTTAACTGCTAAAGCGGGCGATGTGATCAGTATCATAGGATCGTCCGGTTCAGGGAAAAGTACCTTTTTACGCTGCATCAACTTTCTCGAAAAACCGAGTGAAGGCAGCATCGTCGTCAACAACCAGCAGATCAACTTAGTCCGTGACAAAGATGGTCAGCTGAAAGTGGCTGATAAAGAGCAGCTGCGCGCATTGCGCACCAGCCTGACCATGGTGTTCCAGCACTTCAATCTCTGGAGCCACATGACGGTGCTGGAAAACGTGATGGAAGCGCCGATTCAGGTGCTGGGACTGAGCAAGGCGGAAGCGCGTGAACGGGCGATCCGCTATCTCGATAAAGTCGGCATTGACGCACGGGCACAGGCGAAGTATCCGGTTCATCTCTCGGGTGGTCAGCAGCAGCGTGTCTCGATTGCGCGTGCGCTGGCCATGGAGCCGGAAGTGTTACTGTTTGATGAGCCGACCTCGGCGCTCGATCCGGAGCTGGTAGGCGAAGTGCTGCGCATCATGCAGAAGCTGGCTGAGGAGGGAAAAACCATGGTCGTCGTTACCCATGAGATGGAGTTCGCCCGCCACGTTTCCAGCCACGTCATATTCCTGCATCAGGGCAAAATCGAAGAGCAGGGAGCGCCTGCGGAGCTGTTCGGTAACCCGAAAAGCCCGCGACTGCAGCAGTTCCTCAAGGGATCGCTGAAGTAACGAATAGCGGGGCGGACAGGTGCGGGAAGCAGGGCATCGGCGTGCCCTGCGCCTGCCCGCTGCGTCACGTCTGCAGTAACTTCAGCGCCGTGTCCTCGTCGGTCACCAGACCCGATACCCAGCCGCCCTGTAAGGCGGCCCGGATCGCCGGATACTTGCGTTCGCTACCGGCAAAGCCAATGATTTTGCGCTGTGTCTGGCTTTCCAGATGCACGCTGGTCAGGAGTTCATCCGTTTCCCCCCACACGCGTTCACCCTCCTGATTGAAAAAGTGACCGAGCATCTCGCCCGCGACGCCACGCGCATTCAGCGCCTCAACCTGCGCATCGGTAATAAATCCCTCGGCGTTCAGCGGACAGCCTGGCATCACTTCGCCAATCCCGACAAAGGCTACGTCTGCACGTAAGGCGCGTTCGGTGACGCGCTGATACACCTTATGCTGCACCCACATCGCTTTATCTTCAGGCGTGTCGGCGTAGAGGGGGGCCGGAATAAAGAAATACTTACCCTGCATCTTTTCAGCCATCTTCAGCGGGACATCATAACGTGTCCCGGAATCATCCCGCGCGATGGCGCCAATCATCGAAACGCAATGATGCTGCGGGCGATCCACCCAGGGTAACGCGTCGATGATCGAGCGTAAGGTTTTACCGGAACCAATGCCAAAGACCTGTGGCGCTTCCTCACTGATGAACTGTGCCATGACCGCCGCCCCTTCGACGGCCAGCATTTGCTGAATGGCATCCTCGTTCAGACTGGCCGAGGGCACGACGCGACAGAGTTCCAGACCAAACTTCTCCTGGACCTCACGCGCCAGCTGCAGACAGTGCGTGACGGGATGATCGATTTTTACGTTCACCATGCCCATTTCACGAGCACTGGATACCAGACGCTGCGCCACCTGGCGCGACAATCCCAGCGCCTGCGCAATCTCCTGCTGTGTCACGCCCGCAACGTAATACATCCATGCGGCACGCGCGGCCAGCTCCTGCTTTTTCTCTTCTCTGCTCATCACGCTGTTCCGTCGAATTCAGGGAGACATCTTAACGCGAGCCGGGCAAAAAGCGCTAACCGGGCAAAAGCCCAATAAAAGAGCAAAAGTATTATTTGTGACAGAGTTCGCAGAAGGATCCGCGTAATGAACACTATGCTAACGGCTATCGGGCAAATGCCCCTCACTGTGGCAAATGTTTAATTGAGGCGATTATGACCAATCAATCCGTGTGGATGCATATCGGCGCAGGATCTTTTCATCGGGCACATCAGGCGTGGTATCTGCATCAGCTGCGTAAGCAGGGCGACGAAAGCTGGGGCATCGCGCTGGGCAATATCCGCCAGGACGCCGCGCCGCTGCTTGATCAGCTCGCGCAGCAGCAGGGCGAATATGTGCTGGAAACCGTGACGCCCGAAGGTGAGCGCGACTATGAGACCATCACGTCGCTGCGCAAAATTTTGCCCTGGGATAGCGACATCAGCGCGCTGATTGAGCAGGGCGCCCGTGCGGAAACACGTGTGATTAGCTTCACCGTGACAGAAGCAGGTTACTACCTGACGCCCGCGTTTACGCTGGATCTCACTCAGGCGGACGTGAAGGCCGATCTGGGTGGCGACATCCGCACCCTCTACGGCGCACTCAGCCGCATTCTGACACAGCGGGTTGCCGTGGGCGGAGCACCGGTCACGCTGCTGAACTGCGACAATCTGCGCCACAATGGCGAGCGTTTTCGTGACGCCTTCCTGGCGTTTCTGACGGCCAAAGGCGATACCGCGCTGGCCGACTGGGTGCGTACACAGACCCGCTCACCGAATACCATGGTGGATCGCATCACCCCGCGACCCACCCCGCAGGTGGCCGAACGCGTGCAGGCGGCGACCGGCAGGGAGGAGGGTGCCGCAGTGATGGCCGAATCTTTTATTCAGTGGGTCATTGAGGATGATTTCATTGCCGGGCGCCCGGCACTCGAAAAGGTGGGCGTTGAGCTGGTGGAATCGGTGCTGCCGTGGGAAGAGGCGAAAATTCGCATCCTTAATGCGACCCATGCCGCGATTGCCTGGGCGGGCACGCTGATTGGGCTGAACTATATCGATGAGAGCACCCGTCATCCGGCCATTTATCAACTGGCGCACGACTACGTGACCCAGGATGTCATTCCCTCACTGTCACCCAGCCCGCTCGATCTGGCGGATTATCGCGATGTGGTGCTGGCCCGCTTCAGTAATCCCTATATTCAGGACACCAATCAGCGCGTCGGTGCCGATGGCTTGTCCAAAATTCCCGGCATGGTGACGCCAACCCTGCAGGCGTGTTACCAGCGCGGCGTGCAGCCGACCGCAACGGCGGTGATCCCGGCACTCTTCTTCCTGTTTATGCAGCGCTGGGCCAGTGACGACTTACCCTATCCCTATCAGGATGGTGCGCTTCAGGCCGAGACGCTGCGTAAACAGTTCGCCAGCGCCGATCCGCTCCGTGCGTTCCTGAGCGATCGCGCGCTGTTTGCGGAACTGGCGTCCGATAAGGCGTTTCATGAGCTGGTGACGCGCCAGGTGGCGAATCTGCAGCAGTGGCTGAAGCAGCCTGAACTGGCGGCGGTGTAATCATGTATCTCGGTATTGATATCGGTACCTCAGAGCTTAAAGCGCTGATCGTGAACACGCAGGGTGAGATTGTGGCGTCTCAGCACGCCACGCTCAGCGTGCAGCGTCCGCATGCTCACTGGGCAGAACAGGAGCCTGAGCGCTGGTGGCAAGCCTGCTGTGAGGTTCTGGCGGGATTGCGTCATCAGTCTCCTCAGGCATGGGCTGAGATTCGCGCGATAGGATTGTCCGGTCAGATGCACGGGGCCGTGCTGCTGGATGCCGGAGGCAGGGTGCTGCGTCCATGTATCCTGTGGAACGACACGCGCAGCGCACCACAGTGTGAAAGGCTGGCGAAGCAGCATCCCCGGATGATAGCGATCAGCGGCAATATGATTATGCCTGGCTTCACTGCACCAAAGCTCTGCTGGGTTGCGGAACATGAGCCAGAGATCTTCAGCCGTATCGATAAGGTGTTGCTGCCGAAAGATTACCTGCGCTGGCGTCTGACCGGACGCTTTGTCACTGAGCCTTCAGATGCTGCCGGAACGCTGTGGCTCGATGTATCCCGGCGTGACTGGTCGGACGAACTGCTGGCCATCACCGGACTGACGCGTGCCGCCATGCCTGAACTGGTGGAAGGCAGTGCAGTAAGTGGACATCTGCAGCCGACACTGGCGAGCGAGTGGGGCTTATCCACCTCAGTCACGGTGGCAGGCGGCGGCGGGGACAATGCCGCGTCGGCCGTCGGGGTAGGCGCGGTGAACGCCGGGGATGCTTTTATCTCACTGGGGACGTCCGGGGTGATTTTTGTGGTCAATGACCGGTTGCAGGCGGACCCGCAATCCGGGGTGCACGCCTTTTGCCATGCGCTGCCGGGCCGCTGGCATCAGATGAGTGTGATGCTCAGCGCCGCCAGTTGTCTGCGCTGGCTGTGCAATCTGCTGTCAGTGAGTGAAAGCCAGCTGATGGAGGAGATGGCTCAGCTCAGTGATGAACAGCTGCGCAGCGCCCCGATTTTTCTGCCCTATCTCTCCGGGGAGCGCACCCCTCACAACGATCCTGACGCCTCCGGTTCTTTCTTCAATCTGCGCCATGAAACGCCGCGCGCCCTGCTGGGCTATGCGGTGATTGAGGGCGTGGCATTCGGACTGGCTGATGGGGCAGAGGCGCTCGGCGAGGCCCGGCACCCCATTCAGCAATACAGCCTCACCGGTGGAGGCGCGCGCAGCACGCTGTGGGCGCAATTGATTGCCGATGTGCTGCAACTGCCGGTTGTTACTCACCCGGCCAGCGCCTCTGGCGCGCTGGGGGCGGCACGTCTGGCGTGGCTGGCTGATGGCGGTGCTGAGCATGAGGTGTGCCTGAAGCCGCCAGTCCAGGCGCGCTATCAACCGGACGACGCTCGCGCAGCCGTGCTGCAACAGCGGCTGCGTCTGTTCCGGGAACTCTACATCCAGCAGCAACAGGTGCGTAACCTGCTGCCTGCATAAAGACTAACCAAACAGAAGGTGATTGTGATGCAATCGAACGAATACTGGTTTGGCTTACCGAAAAAGATGTTCTGGGGCTTCCTCGCTATCGCCATCTTTATGGCGGGTGATGGCTTTGAAATGGCGTTTCTGTCTCGCCATATCACCGACATGGGCTTTTCGCCCGCGCAGTCTGCCGTCGTGTTCACCTTCTATGGTCTGGCAGCCGCGCTGGCAGCCTGGGCATCGGGTGTGGTCGCCGAGCTGATCACGCCGCAGCGCGCGATGATGATTGGCTTTGTGCTGTGGATCGTCATGCATGCCCTGTTTATGTCACTTGGGCTTGGGCTGCGTAACTATCCCCTCATGGTGCTGTTTTACGGCATTCGCGGGCTGGCTTATCCGCTGTTTATCTACTCTTTCATGATGATGCTGGTGCAGGTCTTACCGCGCGAGAAACTGGCGGCGGCGACCGGCTGGTTCTGGGCGATGTATTCAATCGGCATTGGCGTGGTGGGCAGCTATCTGCCCAGTCTGACCATTCCGATGCTGGGGGAGACCGGAACGCTGTGGCTGGCCATCATCTGGGTAGCCTGTGGCGGGATTCTTGCCTGGTTCAGCCTGCGCAACGTGCCGGTAGATCGTTCCCGCGTGAATCTGCCGATGCGTGACAAGATGACAGAGATGTCGCGTGCCGTGACTATCCTGTTCACCAATCAGCATGTCTTTTATGCCTGCCTGATTCGCATCATCAACACGCTGTCGCTGTTTGGTTTCGCCATTATCATGCCACTGCTGTTTGTCGACCGTCTCGGCTTTACCATCTCTGAATGGCTGCAGATCTGGGCGGTGTTCTTCTTTGTTACCATCTTTACGAATATCTTCTGGGGCCTCACCGGTGAGAAGCTGGGCTGGATCCGTCAGGTACGCTGGTTTGGTTGCCTGGGAATGGCTATCTCCAGCCTGACCTTCTATTACCTGCCGCTGTATGCGGGGCATAATTTCTGGGTGGCATTAATTCCTGCGGTCATGCTGGGGATCTTTGTCGCCGCGTTTGTGCCGATGACCGCCGTCTTTCCGACGCTGGAGCCGCATCACAAAGGGGCAGCGGTCTCGATTTACAATCTCTCCGCGGGACTCAGTAACTTTGTGGCACCGGCTATCGCCTCTGTCATGCTGCCATTCTTCGACATCGTCGGAGTGGTATGGGCCTACACCGCGCTGTATGTGTTCGCTGGCGTGCTGACCTTCATTATCCGCGTGCCACAACCGGGGCACACGCGGGAAGAGAAGGCGATGCAGTCGCGGGTCGCCGGACAGCGAAGCTGATTACCCCTGCGGCGGCCCTGGGCCGCTGCAGGGTTATCCTGCGACATCCTGCAGGGCTTCCTGCAAATCGTACCAGCGGAAGCCAAAACCAGAGGCTTCCAGCCGCTTCGGCAGCACATGCTGACCGCCCAGCACCAGCACCGACGACTCCCCCATCATCAGCTTAATGGCGCTGGCAGGCGTGCGCATAAAGGCCGGACGATGCATCACCCGCCCCAGCGTGGCGGCAAACTGCTCATTGCGCACCGCGTAAGGAGCCACCATGTTGAACGGGCCGTGCAGATCCTCATGATCCAGCAGCCAGAGAATCGCGTTGACCATGTCATCGATATGGATCCACGGTATATACTGTTTGCCACTGCCGATCGGCCCGCCCGCGCCAAACTTAAACGGCAGTTTCATTTTACTGAGTGCGCCGCCTTCACGAGCCAGCACCACGCCGGTGCGTATCAGGCAGACGCGGGTACGTTCACTCGCGGCGCTGAGTGCCAGCTGCTCCCAGCGGGCGCAGAGCTGATGGGTAAACTCATCATGGCCCTCATCCTCTTCAGTCAGCACCAGATCGCCGGTATTGCCATAGAAGCCGGTTGCCGAACCAGAAATCAGGACGGCGGGTGGTGTTGCGCTGGCATTAATCAGTGAGGCAATCTGCTCGGTGATCTGCCAGCGGCTTTCGCAGAGCTGCTGTTTATGGGGCTCTGTCCAGCGTTTATCGGCAATGGGTTCGCCCGCCAGGTTAATCACGGCATCAATGTTATTGAGGTTTGTCTGCTGCGCCAGACCTGACCAGAGCGCCACGCTCTCGCCCAGTTTTTCGCGTGCGCTGACGATATCCCGCGTCACGACACTGATCTGATGCCCCAGCTGTTGCAGCCGTGGAATCAGATGACGCCCAATCAGTCCCGTGCCACCGGTAATAAGAATGTGCATGTTGCGGCTCCCTTTGTGTTTTTGTTATCTGCTCCTTTCAGCATAGAAGAGCGGAGCCACTCTGAAGTGCGTCGCGTCGCGCTTTGTTATTCCGGCGTGAGAGGTCGGAGCAGCTCAGCGTTGCCTTCCCAAAAAAAAGTCGGTAAACATGATGCAACCCTGACAGCCAATCGAGGTAACCGATGAATTATCCGCCCATTGTCCTGTGGTCAGATTCATCATTTTTCAGTCCTTATGCCATGTCTGCCTATGTTGCTCTTACCGAAAAAGGGGTGCCTTTTCAGCTGAAACGCGTCGATTTATCGCAGAATCAGCAATATGCGGAGGCCTATCGGGCGCTCTCACTGACCTGCCGCGTGCCAACGCTGCAGATTGACAGCTTTCTGCTGAGCGAGTCTTCCGCCATCAGCGAATATCTGGAAGAGCGTTTTCCGGCACCTGAATTTGAGCGGCTCTATCCCCATGACCGCGAGAAGCGCGCCCGCGCCAGAGAGCTTCAGGCTTGGCTGCGCAGTGACTTTATGTGGATCCGCCAGGAGCGCCCGACGGAAGTGCTGTTTGCCGGTGAACGTTTTGCGCCACTGACGGCGTCAGCACAGCAGGCGGTCAGTAAACTGATTGCAGCCGTTGAGCGTCTGCTGCCGGAAGGGCAGCAGAACCTGTTTGGCGAATGGTCCATCGCGGATACCGATCTGGCGGTGATGCTCAACCGGCTGGTATTGCATGGCGATCCCTTACCGACACGTTTGCAGCACTATGCTGAATTTCAATGGCAGCGAGCCTCAGTCCAGCTGTGGTTAGCAGAAAGTGGTAAAAATCGATAACTGTCAGGGCTTGCTCAGGCTGACGGAAGTGATTACCTTACGCCACATTAAAATAACAAGTGGCAAACTGCGTGCATCTGGGCACGCCAAACAGGAAAGGGTTACGGATGGTGGATCAAACTGCGGGTGACGGCATCGAGTGGGTCGATATTGTAAGCGAAGAGAATGAAGTCGTTGCTCAGGCGACACGTGCGCAGATGCGCGCTCAGTGCCTGCGTCACCGCGCCACCTATATCGTGGTTCATGACGGTATGGGCAAGATTCTGGTTCAGCGTCGCACGGAAACAAAAGATTTCATGCCGGGCAAACTCGACGCAACGGCGGGTGGTGTGGTGCAGAGCGGTGAGGATATGCTGGAGTCTGCGCGTCGCGAAGCTGAAGAGGAACTGGGCATTGCCGCCGTGCCTTTTGCTGAGCATGGCAAATTCTACTTTGAAGATCAGCACTGCCGCGTCTGGGGTGGCCTGTTCAGTTGCGTGTCCCACGGGCCTTTCGCGATGCAGGAGTCCGAAGTCGATGAGATTTTCTGGATGACGCCCGACGAGATCACCGCCCGCTGCGATGAGTTTACTGACGATTCGCTGAAAGCGCTGTCGCTGTGGATGAGTCGTAACGGCGATAGCCGCGACTGAGACGCTTCCGGCGCCTTGCCTCAACGGGCAGCGCCGAATCGCACATTTGCGGATTAAAAAAAAGGCATGCCCCGGGGCATGCCTTTTCTGTTCTCACCTGGCGCTTAGCCTTCAGCCTGCTGTGACTGAATGGCGGTCAGCGCGATGGTGTAGACGATGTCGTCGACCAGCGCGCCGCGCGACAGGTCATTGACCGGCTTACGCATCCCCTGCAGCATCGGCCCGATCGAGATCAGATCGGCGGAACGCTGAACCGCTTTGTAGGTGGTGTTACCGGTGTTGAGATCCGGGAAGATAAACACGGTGGCGCGACCCGCAACCTGTGAGTTGGGCGCTTTTGATTTTGCCACATCTTCCATGATGGCAGCGTCATACTGCAGCGGACCATCGATCACCAGGTCAGGACGTTTTTCCTGCGCAATCCGTGTGGCTTCACGCACTTTTTCCACGTCGCTACCTGCACCGGAGGTGCCGGTGGAGTAGGAGATCATCGCCACACGCGGGTCGATACCAAAGGCTTTGGCAGAATCGGCGGACTGAATCGCGATTTCGGCCAGCTGCTCAGCGGTAGGGTCCGGGTTAATCGCGCAGTCACCGTAAACCAGCACCTGCTCAGGCAGCAGCATAAAGAACACCGATGAAACCAGTGAGCTGTTCGGCGCGGTTTTGATCAGCTGCAGTGGCGGACGAATGGTGTTGGCGGTGGTATGAACCGCACCGGATACCAGACCATCCACTTCACCGCTCTCCAGCATCATGGTGCCCAGCACCACGTTATCTTCCAGCTGCTCCTGCGCGACAACTTCGGTCATACCTTTGTTCTTGCGCAGCTCAACCAGGCGCGGCACATAGTTTTCACGAACCTGTTCCGGGTCAACGATCTCAACCCCTTTGCCCAGCTCAACCCCCTGAGCCGCCGCAACACGCTGGATCTCATCCGGGTTGCCTAACAGCACGCAGGTGGCGATACCGCGTTCAGCACAGATAGCGGCCGCTTTAACGGTGCGCGGCTCATCGCCCTCTGGCAGAACGACGCGTTTGCCCGCTTTACGCGCCAGCTCGGTCAGCTGATAGCGGAAGGCCGGTGGCGACAGGCGACGGCTGCGTTCTGACGTAGCGGTCAGCGACTCAATCCAGTCAGCGTTGATGTAGCTGGCAACATACTCCTGCACTTTCTCAATGCGCTGGGTGTCGTCAGCCGGGACTTCAAGGTTGAAGCTCTGCAAACTCAGGGAGGTCTGCCAGGTGTTGGTTTTCACCATAAATACCGGCAGGCCGGTCTGGAAGGCGCGATCGCAAAGACGGGCGATGCGATCGTCAATCTCGTAGTTTCCGGTCAGCAGGATAGCGCCGATCTCGATGCCGTTCATGGCAGCCAGACAGGCGGCGACCAGCACATCCGGGCGGTCTGCGGAGGTGACCAGCAGAGAGCCAGGACGGAAATGCTCCAGCATGTGCGGGATACTGCGGGCGCAGAAGGTTACCGATTTCACCCGGCGGGTCTGAATCTCACCTTCGTTGATGATGCGCGCACCCAGGTGGCGGCACATGTCGATCGCGCGGGTCGCAATCAGATCAAAGCTCCACGGCACGCAGCCCAGAACCGGCAGCGGGCTGTCTGAGAAGAGCTGCTTAGGATCGATATTGGCGATGCTGGCTTTCGACGAATCATCGAAGATCTCTGACAGGTCAGGGCGGGTACGTCCCTGATCGTCAACCGGCGCGTTCAGTTTATTGATGATCACGCCCGTGATGTTTTTATTCTTCTGACCGCCGAAGCTGCTCTGGGTCAGCTCAATGCGCTCTTTCAGCTGGGCCGGTGAGTCATTACCCAGCGCCATCACAAAGACGATCTCGGCATTCAGCGTTTTGGCAATTTCATAGTTCAGTGCGTTGGCGAACTGATGCTTACGGGTCGGCACCAGACCTTCAACCAGCACCACTTCCGCATCCTGCGTGTTGGCGTGATAGCGGGAGATGATCTCCTCCATCAGCACATCCTGCTGGTTCGATCCCAGCAGTGATTCCACACGGGACATCTGCAGCGGTTCGGCCGCAGGAATCGAGGAGTTCTTGCGAATGATAGTGGTGGTTTGATCCGGGGTATCGCCGCCGGCACGCGGCTGCGCAATCGGCTTAAAGACGCTGAGGCGGACGCCTTTGCGCTCCATGGCGCGGATAACGCCGAGGCTGACGCTGGTCAGGCCGACGCTGGTGCCGGTCGGAATGAGCATAATTGTACGTGACACGTTTGAACCTCTCAGTAATGGCAGGGTGTCAAAAACAACTCCGTCAGCCTGAGCTGACGGAGAGAAGGGGTTATGCAGTCAGACGCGCGGCGTCCTGGGCGATGACCAGCTCTTCGTTGGTCGGAATCACCAGGGCCGGACGGGTGCCTTCTTTATTGATGTAGCCAGATTTACCGAAGCGCGCTGCAAGGTTGCGATCATGATCAACCTCAAAGCCCAGCAGCGCCAGTTTTTTCAGTGAAAGTTCACGCACCATCGCCGCGTTCTCACCGATGCCGCCGGTGAAGACCACGGCATCAAGACGACCGTCCATCAGCGCCGTGTAGCTGCCGATATATTTCGCCAGGCGGTGGCAGAACACATCCATCGCACGTTTCGCATCTTCTTTCGTCGCGTAATTATCTTCCACGTAGCGGCAGTCGCTGGTGACTTCGGTCAGACCTAACAGGCCAGACTCTTTGGTCAGCAGTTTATTGATGGCGTCAACGCTCATGCCCAGGGTGTCGTGCAGGAAGAAAACAATCGCCGGGTCGATGTCGCCACTGCGGGTGCCCATCACCAGCCCTTCCAGTGGCGTCAGCCCCATGGAGGTATCGACGCACTCGCCATTACGGATGGCAGAGACAGAACCGCCGTTACCAAGATGGCAGGTGATGATGTTCAGTGATTCAAGCGGTTTATTGAGCATTTTGGCCGCTTCGTGTGTCACATAGAAGTGGCTGGTGCCATGCGCGCCGTAGCGACGCACGCCGTGCTCTTTATACAATTTGTAGGGCAGGGCGTAGAGGTAAGACTCTTCCGGCATTGTCTGATGGAAAGCGGTGTCGAATACGGCGACATTCTTATCTGACAGGTGCGGGAAGTTCTTCATCGCTTCATCAATCCCGATCAGATGAGCCGGGTTATGCAGCGGGGCAAAGGAGGAGGCGTCTTTGATGCCCTGAATCACTTCTTCAGAGATGATAACGGACTGAGTCAGCTTTTCACCGCCATGAACAATACGATGACCGATTGCAGCAATTTGTGCCGAAAGCTCTGGTTTTTGTGCCAGAATGGATTTAACGATGAAGTTCAGCGCTTCGCTATGCGCTGCACCGGCACCGAGAGGTGCTTCCTGTTTTTCGCCGTCCAGTTTCCATTTAATACGTGCTTCTGGAAGGTGGAAACATTCTGCCAGGCCCGACAGGAACTCTTCGCCACTGGCAGGGTTGAGGATGGCAAACTTAAGGGAAGAGCTGCCACAGTTCAGAACCAGAACTAACTTACTCGACATGGAAGTACCTATTTTTTGAGAGTGGCTAAATAAAACGCAATCAGACTAACAGCGTAGCCCATGAAAGCTGGTAGATTAATGACAAACATCATGCGGTAGACAGAAATCTGCATTTCCGCAAAAAATTTCGGTAATCTTACGCAAAAATTTGAAGATCGCCTTGTCGAAACATGGCTCAAGCCTCTTCCCAACGGCATCCCGCGCCCGGAAAGGTGTTGAAACGGCGTCAGAATAGCTGGAGTCATCTTTAAAGACAAAAAAAATTGAAGGATGTCACGTAAAGTTGTGTGGTTATAACTTTTTTTTAATGTTTGCAGGATTAGTTGAGGTGAGCCATGGCGAATGAATCTGGCAGTACCAATTGGTTTCAGATGTTTCAGCGCGGTCAGCACTACATGAAGACCTGGCCTGCTGATAAGCGCCTGGCCCCCGTGTTTCCGGAAAACCGTGTTTCATCCGTGACGCGCTTTGCCATTCGCTTTATGCCTCCCCTGGCGATTTTTACCCTGACCTGGCAGATCGCAATGGGCGGCCAGCTTGGCCCGGCCGTGGCGACGGCGCTGTTTGCCTGTAGCCTGCCGATGCAGGGGTTGTGGTGGCTCGGTAAGCGTTCTGTTACGCCGCTGCCGCCGACGCTGCTGAGCTGGTTTCATGAAGTCCGCGCCCGACTGGAAGAGGCGGGACAGGCTATCGCGCCGGTAGAAGGCAAACCGACCTATCAGGCGCTGGCCGACCTGCTGAAACGCGCGTTTAAACAGCTTGACCGCACGTTCCTCGACGATCTCTGATCCTCTTCAGGCGGGCGGTAATTTAATTACCGCTAACCCGCAACCAAATCAAAGAAAGGCGATACGGCGATTTCCGTATCGCTAACGCTATGCAATCATTTCCTCCTTGTCGATTAACTGAGCGGTCACCGACCGGGAGTGAATCATGGAAATGACCCATGCACAGCGTTTAATTCTAACCAACCAGTACAAAATCATGGCGATGCTGGAGCCGGAAAATGCTGAACGTTTTCGCCGTTACCAGACCATCATTGAGCGCGGTTATGCGCTGCAGATGCGGGAGCTGGATAAAGAGTTCGGCGAACTCAGCGAAGCAACCTGCCGGACGGTGATCGACATTATGGAAATGCATCACGCGCTGCACGTCTCCTGGTCAAACCTGAAAGATAAAAGTCAGACGGATGAGCGCCGTCTCGCTTTTCTCGGTTTTGATGCCGCGACAGAAGCCCGCCTGCTGGGATATGTGCGCTTCATGGTCAACACGGAAGGGCGCTACACCCACTTCGATTCCGGCACCCACGGCTTTAACGCGCAAACCCCGATGTGGGAAAAGTATCAACGCATGCTGGCTTTATGGCAGACTTGTCCGCGCCAGTACCATTTGAGTGCCAACGAGATTGCACAGGTTATTAATGCATGATGAGGAGAAGCGCGTGACCTACAGAGGTTTTCTTTTTGATTTGGACGGCACGCTGGTCGATTCGCTGCCCGCCGTAGAACGCGCCTGGAGCCAGTGGGGTGCGCGTCATGGTATTGCTGCCGATGAGATCCTCGATTTTATTCATGGCAAACAGGCCATTACTTCTCTGCGTCATTTTATGGCAGGCCAGCCGGAAGAGGCGATTCAGGCGGAGTTTGTGGCGCTGGAGCAGGCGGAAGCGGCGGACACCGACGGTGTGCAGGCGCTGCCGGGTGCCAGAGCGCTGCTGGAAAGGCTGAACGCGCTGCAGATCCCCTGGGCCATTGTCACCTCCGGTTCGGTGCCGGTTGCGCATGCCCGACATAAAGCCGCAGGCTTGCCGAAACCTGCGGTGTTTATTACTGCGGAGCAGGTGGCAAAAGGTAAACCGGAACCCGATCCCTATCTGCTCGGGGCGGAGAAACTGGGCTTAGACGCCGCAGCCTGTGTGGTGGCAGAGGATGCCCCCGCCGGCATCGTATCCGGACTGAACGCAGGCTGCGCGGTGATCGCCATCAACGCTCCGGCGGACACCCCCCGGCTGGATGAGGTGGCGCTTCGCCTCAGCTCACTGGCATCACTGGTCGTGACCCGGGAAGCTGACGGCAGTTTTACCTTCAGCCAGCAGGCGTAAGGAAGGGGCCGGCGGTCACGCCGCCGGGCTCAGAGTGGCGTATCCTGCGAGATTTCATCCAGCGACAGGCTGAAGCTCGGAATAAAGACCTCAACGAAATAATCCATCTCAGGCGAACGCCGTTGCGCCAGCGTTGTCTCCAGTCGCGCTTTCGCCAGTAAAAACTCATTGTTCCCGGCAGAGAGTTCCTCAAGACACTTAACATAAGCGCAGAGCGCATCGGCCTGCTTGACGACGGCCTGCTCCTCTTCACTGTGCAGGTGCTCATCGATTAACGGGCGATAGATCGCCTGAAACTCTTCCGGCAACATCTCAATCAGCTTCTGCTGCGCAATTTTCTCGATTTTTTTATATTCATGCGCGATCTGCGCGTTGTAATACTTGACCGGTGTGGGCAGGTCGCCGGTCAGCACTTCGCTGGCATCGTGATAGAGCGCCAGCATGGCGATGCGATCGGCATTCAGCGACCCGCTGAACTTAAGGTTTTTGATCACGGCCAGGGCGTGCGCCACCATGGCAACCTGCAGGCTGTGTTCAGACACGTTTTCGGTGCGCACGTTGCGCATCAGCGGCCAGCGATTGATCAGCTTGAGACGGGAGAGATGGGCGAAGAAGTGACTTTGAGTCATGCGCGTTCCTGTTAGCCGGCAGGGGAGAGACAGGCTCTCCCCAAATAGCTTCAGTATACGCGGGCGGGATTACTGACGATAGCCTTGCAGGAAACGGCCAAATTTATTGATGGCCATTTCCAGATCGTCCACGCGCGGCAGCGTGACGATGCGCAGGTGGTCGGGCGAGGGCCAGTTAAATGCGCTGCCCTGAACCAGCAGGACTTTCTCCTGCAGCAGGAAATCCAGCACCATTTTCTGATCGTCGAAGATGTTGAATTTTTTAGCATCGATTTTCGGAAACATATAGAGCGCGCCCTGTGGCTTCACACAGCTGACGCCCGGAATATCGTTAATCAGTTCCCAGGCGCGCTGACGCTGCTCGTAGAGACGTCCGCCAGGCATGATAAATTCGCTGATGCTCTGGTAACCGCCCAGCGCCGTCTGAATCGCATGCTGCGCCGGCACGTTAGCACAGAGACGCATTGAGGCGAGCATCTCCAGCCCTTCGATGTAGCCTTTAGCATGTTTCTTCGGCCCGTTAAGCACCATCCAGCCCTGACGGAAACCGGCCACGCGATAGGTTTTAGAGAGGCCGTTAAAAGTCACGGTCAGCAGGTCCGGCGCCAGTGCGGCAATGCTGTGATGCTGTGCCTCATCATAGAGGATCTTGTCGTAGATCTCGTCGGCAAAAATGATCAGGTTATGCTGACGGGCTATCTCAACCACTTCCAGCAGCAGCTCTTTGCTGTAGACCGCGCCGGTCGGGTTATTCGGGTTGATAATGACGATGCCGCGGGTGCGGGGCGTAATCTTGCTGCGGATGTCATCCAGGTCGGGAAACCAGCCTGCAGACTCATCACAAAGATAGTGCACCGCTTTCCCGCTGGAGAGGGAGACGGCCGCCGTCCATAACGGATAGTCGGGAGCCGGGACCAGCATTTCGTCACCGCTGTTCAGTAACGCCTGCATCGCCTGCACGATCAGTTCTGACACACCGTTGCCAATGTAGATATCTTCTACCGTGACGTCGCGCATGTCGCGCGCCTGGTAGTGCTGCATGATCGCTTTGCGGGCAGAGTAGAGGCCCTTAGAGTCGCAATAGCCCTGGGCGCTGGGAAGATTACGAATCACATCGACCAGAATCTCGTCCGGCGCTTCAAAGCCGAAAGGCGCCGGGTTGCCGATGTTCAGCTTAAGAACTTTGTTGCCTTCTTCTTCGAGGCGTTTTGCCTCTTTCAGTACCGGACCACGGATGTCGTAACAGACATTGTCGAGTTTCCCGGATTTATCAATTTGAAAAGTCATTGTTACCGCCTTAATGGGCAGAATCCTTTTGGCTGCCACAGAAATCAAACCAGCACAATGTACTCTCCTCAGGATAACAAAAGAAGGGTGCCGTCCGGTTTTGGCGGGTTCAACACCTTTTTGCCCGCCGCATAGCGAAAAAATTATTTACCACGGCTTTAGCTGGTCATTAAAACCATAAATAAGGGTAAGTTTAGGTTTTTAAACTGATGAATAGCGTGGCAGGGGCAGGGCTGCGGTGCGCGTTTTCTCAAAGCGGACCGTAAATAATCTGAAGCGGTCA
Source organism: Pantoea sp. M_10 (assembly GCF_008631515.1). Classification (NCBI taxonomy): domain Bacteria; kingdom Pseudomonadati; phylum Pseudomonadota; class Gammaproteobacteria; order Enterobacterales; family Erwiniaceae; genus Pantoea; species Pantoea sp. M_10. The sequence goes on from NZ_VWUL01000002.1 coordinate 292,776, forward strand.
TTTTTCCGCCGCGGAAATATACCCCAGGAGAAATAGTTAAAGGATATTTTATGAATGCTCATTTTGTGGACGATTTTGCGGCCTCGTTAATACTTACGCCTTAACGCTGCTTAAGAGTATCCGGTTTAAGGTGTTGTGATCGCCGGAAAAGGTCCAAAAGCAGAGGGTAAAAGAGGCATCAGATTGAACTATTGTGGGCAGCAGTTAACAGTTTCTCACTAAATTTCAGAGCGATGAAGGCTTAAAAAGTGATCAATAATGTGGCATAAGGGTCTGGAAATGCCTTTGCCGCAAAATTTACAGCGCTTTTCACAAAATCATTTCCATTTTGAAGTCAAAAATGATTAAGTATAATTTATTATTTAATGCACTTTACCGCTTTGTCCCGCCAGCCCGTAAAGTGTGAATTTCGTCCTGTCCGGTTCTTTTCGGCAGGATCACGATTATGACGCAGCTTCCTGCATTCGCGCCCCCCGCGCTTACGGTTCAGACGTGGTCTTTTTCACGACAGCGTATGACCCATCAGGTGAGTGAGCCGTGCGGAATCCGCACAAGAGATTTTTTGTGCCAGTCTTCACACAGGACTGTCATTAAGCACCATTACTGCTTATCACTTTGATAAGCTTGTAATAACACCAGGGTAGTAGTTCGTAAAATCTTATAAGTGAAGAAAAAAACATGACTAATGCAAATCGTCCGATACTGAATCTCGACCTCGATCTGCTGAGAACTTTCGTTGCCGTTGCGGATTTGAATACCTTTGCAGCCGCCGCTGCAGCGGTCTGCAGAACCCAGTCAGCAGTCAGTCAGCAGATGCAACGTCTGGAACAATTGGTAGGTAAAGAGCTGTTTGCCAGACATGGACGTAACAAACTGTTAACAGAGCATGGAATTCAGCTTCTGGGCTATGCCAGAAAAATTCTGCGTTTTAATGACGAAGCCTGCACCTCACTGATGTACAGTAACATTCAGGGCGTACTGACTATCGGCGCCTCTGATGACACCTCAGACACGATCCTGCCATTCCTGCTGAACCGTGTGACCTCGGTGTATCCGAAGCTGGCTATCGATGTGCGGGTTAAACGTAATCCTTTCATGATGGAAATGCTCAACCAGGGTGAAGTGGACCTGGTTGTGACGACCTCCAGCCCGGGTAATTTCACCTATCAGGTGCTGCGGACATCACCGACTTTATGGTACTGCGCTGCGGATTATATCTTCCAGCGTGGTGAAGCCATTCCACTGGTGCTGCTGGATGAGCCAAGTCCTTATCGTGATATGGCCATCGACCATCTTAACGAAGCCGGTATCCCGTGGCGGATCTCCTATGTCGCTTCAACCCTGGCTGCCGTACGCGCCGCGGTAAAAGCGGGTCTGGGTGTGACAGCCCGTCCGGTTGAGATGATGAGTCCGGAACTGCGTGTGATGGGTGCGGCGGAAGGGCTGCCGGTGCTGCCGGATACGCAATACCTGCTGTGCCGCAATCCGGATAGCGATAACGAACTGGCACTGGCGATCTTCAATGCCATGCAGTCCACTAACGATCCCTACAATCTGAGCAATAATCCCGACGGTGCATTGTTGCTGGATGACGAAGAGTAGTTTCGCTTACGTATTACACCCCATGCCAGCGTGGCTGTCTTAATAGACGCTTATAAATCGCCTCTCGATTTCCTGACCGGACGAGAGGCTTTTTTTTGTCTGATGCACCTTTGACGCCCCTCCGCACACGTCCTGTCCCGCTGATTCACGTCCTTTTCGGCCTCACACCACTCTCTACTGAAACCTGCCAGTCATAAACCCGCTATTTTGTTCCATGATGTCTCATTTGAGGTGGATAAAATTGCGGCAAAAAGGGCAAAACTGTGTTCCTGATCAAGAAAATACCCCTGGTAAGGGGAAGGAAAACAGCGTGAGACCTGTCAAAATATGATTGTTAAATGCACGATCCATGCGTGTGAATACCCGCTACACTAAAATTAACCCTACAGACTGAAGCGATTTAGCTGGAAAGCGGGGCATCATTTGTTAATAATATGATGCAGGTGTGAAATAATGTTTGGATACTTTTGTCAAAGTTGACAAAAGGTTATAGAAAGGAGTAAAAAACCCCATAAAATTGCTGCTTATTGACAAATAACAGCGACGTTTGAAAGGTTTTTACCCTTCCCTTGAATCGATGTGGTCAGTTTGCTGCGGGAAACGCGTGCAGGATGCCAGCGCCACTTTTGATGAGTAAGCAATGAGTATGTCAACTACCACCGAAATCATCGCTCAGCACTGGGCGTTTATCGTATTTATCGTTATTGCCTTTGGCCTGTGTGCTTTCATGCTGACCGGAGGATGGCTGCTCGGCGGCAAAGCACGCGCCCGCTACAAAGACACGCCATTCGAATCAGGCATCGAATCCGTTGGTGATACCCATATCCGCCTCTCGGCGAAATTTTATCTGGTTGCGATGTTTTTCGTCATTTTCGACGTCGAAGCCCTCTTTTTATACGCATGGGCGACCTCAATCCGTGAAAGCGGATGGATCGGCTTTGCGGAAGCCGCAATTTTCATTTTGGTGCTCCTGGCGGGGCTGGTCTATCTGGTGCGCATCGGCGCGCTGGACTGGGCGCCTGCCCGCCGTCGCGTAGTGGTGAAAACCACTACGGTCAGCCACACCAAACCTCACAAGCAGTAAAAGAGAGGCAATAAGATGGACTATACGCTCACCCGCATAGACCCGAACGGTGGTGAGAACGACCGTTATCCTCTGCAAAAGCAGGAAATCGTCAGCGATCCGCTGGAGCAGCACGTTCATCGCAGCGTCTACATGGGCAAACTCGAAAATGCCCTGCATGACATGGTGAACTGGGGACGTAAAAACTCCCTCTGGCCCTACAACTTTGGTCTCTCCTGCTGTTATGTAGAGATGACAACGTCGTTCACGGCCGTGCACGACGTGGCCCGTTTCGGCGCGGAAGTGATGCGTGCCTCGCCACGTCAGGCTGACTTTATGGTCATTGCCGGTACCCCCTTCACCAAAATGGCCCCGGTCATTCAGCGTTTGTACGATCAGATGCTGGAGCCAAAATGGGTTATTTCCATGGGGGCCTGCGCCAACTCCGGCGGCATGTATGACATCTATTCCGTTGTGCAGGGTGTAGATAAGTTCCTGCCGGTTGATGTGTACATTCCTGGCTGCCCGCCTCGTCCTGAAGCCTATATGCAGGCACTGCTGCTGCTGCAGGAGTCGATCGGTAAAGAGCGCCGTCCTCTCTCATGGGTTGTCGGCGATCAGGGCGTTTATCGCGCCAACATGCAATCCGAGCGGGAAAGAAAGCGCGGCGAGCGCATCGCCGTCACTAACCTGCGTAGCCCGGACGAAGTCTAAAACCGTACGGATGGAAAATCGCGCCTGCAGCAGAACATCACAATTTAATGCATGGCCCCATCCTGACGCCTTCATTTGAGTGCCTGAGATCAGGCCGGAATGGTGAGTAACGTATGACAGATTTGACCACGCAAGATCTCGCTCAGCCGCTATGGCAAACCCGTGATCACCTGGACGATCCGGTGATCGGCGAGTTGCGTAACCGTTTTGGGCCGGACGCCTTCACTGTTCAGCCTACCCGTACCGGAATTCCGGTTGTCTGGGTAAAGCGTGAACAGATACTGGAAATTACCGAGTTCCTGCGTAAATTGCCGAAGCCTTACGTCATGCTGTATGACCTGCATGGTGTGGATGAGCGTTTACGTACCCACCGTGCAGGCCTGCCTGCTGCGGATTTCTCCGTTTTCTACCACCTGCTGTCGATTGAACGCAATCGTGACATTATGCTCAAGGTGGCCTTATCTGAAAACGATATGCATCTGCCGACGCTTACCCGGCTTTTCCCGAATGCCAACTGGTATGAGCGTGAAACCTGGGAGATGTTTGGCGTCACCTTTGATGGGCACCCGCATCTGACGCGCATCATGATGCCCCCCACGTGGGAAGGCCATCCGCTGCGCAAAGATTATCCGGCGCGCGCCACGGAGTTCGATCCTTTCACGCTGACGAAGCAGAAAGAAGATTTAGAGATGGAGGCGCTGACCTTTAAGCCTGAAGACTGGGGCATGAAGCGCAGCACCACCAACGAAGATTTTATGTTCCTCAACCTCGGGCCTAACCACCCGTCAGCGCACGGTGCGTTCCGCATCATCCTGCAGCTGGATGGCGAGGAGATTGTCGACTGCGTACCGGACATCGGTTATCACCATCGTGGTGCCGAAAAGATGGGCGAGCGTCAGTCGTGGCACAGCTACATTCCCTACACTGACCGTATCGAATACCTGGGCGGCTGCGTCAATGAAATGCCGTATGTGCTGGCCGTTGAGAAACTGGCCGGCATCGTGGTGCCCGATCGCGTAAACGTGATCCGCGTGATGCTCTCTGAGCTGTTCCGCATTAACAGTCATCTGCTCTATATCTCGACCTTTATTCAGGACGTCGGTGCGATGACACCGGTGTTCTTCGCCTTTACCGATCGCCAGAAAATTTATGACGTGGTTGAAGCCATTACCGGCTTCCGTATGCACCCGGCCTGGTTCCGCATCGGCGGGGTTGCCCACGATCTGCCACGCGGCTGGGAGCGTCTGCTGCGTGACTTCCTGGACTGGATGCCGAAACGCCTGAAGGAGTATGACAAAGCCGCACTGCGTAACAGCGTGCTGGTTGGTCGTTCCAAAGGCGTGGCCGCTTACAACATGGAAGAGGCGCTGGCGTGGGGCACCACCGGTGCCGGTCTGCGTGCCACCGGTCTCGACTTTGATGTGCGCAAATGGCGTCCATATTCTGGCTATGAAAACTTCGATTTTGAGATCCCGGTCGGCTCCGGCGTCAGCGATGCTTACAGCCGTGTCCAGCTGAAGATGGAAGAGATGTGGCAGTCGCTGCGCATCCTTGAGCAGTGCCTCAACAACATGCCAGAGGGACCGTTCAAAGCGGATCACCCGCTGACCACGCCGCCACCGAAAGAGCGCACGCTGCAGCACATCGAAACGCTGATCACACACTTCCTGCAGGTGTCGTGGGGGCCGGTGATGCCAGCCAATGAATCTTTCCAGATGATTGAAGCGACGAAAGGGATCAACAGCTACTACCTGACCAGCGACGGCAGCACCATGAGCTACCGCACCCGTGTGCGTACGCCGAGCTTCCCGCATCTGCAGCAGATTCCTTCGGTAATCCGTGGCAGCCTGGTATCCGACCTGATCGTTTACCTGGGCAGTATCGATTTTGTTATGTCAGACGTGGACCGCTAATTATGCACGATCAACACATTGCCATTAAAACGATCGACCCTGATGAGGTCTTCGTGCTGAGCGCGGAAGAGCATCACGCCATTGAGCACGAAAAACACCATTATGAAGATGCGCGTGCAGCCTCCATTGAAGCGCTGAAGATCGTGCAGAAACAGCGTGGCTGGGTACCGGATGGTGCCATCAACGCAATTGCCGACGTCCTCGGGATTCCGGCGAGTGATGTTGAGGGTGTGGCGACATTCTACAGCCAGATCTTCCGTCAGCCGGTAGGGCGTCATGTGATCCGTTACTGCGACAGCGTGGTCTGTCACATCACCGGCTATCAGGGCATCCAGGCCGCACTGGAGCAGCAGCTGAATATTAAACCGGGTCAGACCACAGCTGATGGCCGCTTTACGCTACTGCCGACCTGCTGCCTGGGGAACTGCGATAAAGGGCCGACCATGATGGTGGACGAAGATACCCATGTTCATCTGACGCCGGAAGGCATTCCCTCTTTGCTGGAGCAGTATCAATGACAATCAAACAGATCATTCGTACTGCTGAAACTCACCCGCTGACCTGGCGGATGCGCGACGACAAGCAGCCGGTCTGGCTGGACGAATACCGCAGCAAAAACGGCTATGCCGGTGCGGAAAAAGCGCTGAAAACCATGTCGCAGGATGAGATCGTCGCGGCAGTCAAAGATTCCGGCCTGAAAGGGCGCGGCGGTGCAGGCTTCTCGACCGGGCTGAAGTGGAGCCTGATGCCGAAAGATGAGTCGATGAACATCCGTTACCTGCTGTGTAACGCCGATGAGATGGAGCCGGGCACCTATAAAGACCGCCTGCTGATGGAGCAGATGCCGCACCAGCTGGTCGAGGGGATGCTGATCAGCGCCTTCGCTCTCAAGGCTTACCGTGGCTATATCTTCCTGCGTGGTGAATATATTGAAGCAGCGGTGCATCTGCGCCGCGCGATTGCCGAAGCGACCGAAGCGGGCTTTCTCGGCAAAAATATTCTTGGCACCGGCTTCGACTTTGAGCTGATCGTCCACACCGGCGCAGGACGTTATATCTGCGGCGAAGAGACGGCGCTGATTAACTCCCTGGAAGGCCGCCGTGCTAACCCGCGTTCCAAACCGCCCTTCCCGGCGAGTGCCGGTGCGTGGGGCAAGCCGACCTGCGTGAACAACGTGGAAACCCTCTCTAACGTCCCGGCGATCCTGGCCAACGGCGTGGAGTGGTACAAGAGCATCTCAAAAAGTGAAGATGCCGGTACCAAAATGATGGGCTTCTCCGGGCGGGTTAAAAATCCTGGCGTCTGGGAACTGCCATTTGGCATTACCGCGCGTGAAATCCTTGAAGATTACGCGGGCGGCATGCGCGACGGGCTGAAGTTCAAAGCCTGGCAGCCCGGTGGCGCAGGCACCGACTTCCTGACAGACCAGCATCTGGATCTGCCGATGGAATTTGCCAGCATCGGCAAAGCAGGCAGCCGACTGGGCACCGCCCTGGCGATGGCCGTCGACCACGAAATCAATATGGTCTCGCTGGTTCGCAACCTGGAAGAGTTCTTTGCCCGTGAGTCGTGCGGCTGGTGTACGCCATGCCGTGACGGTCTGCCGTGGAGCGTAAAAATTCTGCGCGCGCTGGAGCAGAAGCAGGGGCAGCCAGGGGATATCGAAACCCTGCTGCAACTCTGCCGTCAGCTCGGTCCGGGTAAAACCTTCTGTGCGCATGCCCCGGGCGCGGTCGAGCCGCTGCAGAGTGCGATTAAATATTTCCGTGAAGAGTTTGAAGCCGGCATGGCGCCGCAGGTCTTTGGCAATACCCGCTCCATTGGCGGGATCCAGCCAAACCTGCTGAAAGCGCGCTGGTAATTCGCCGCCGCACACGGAACAGGCCTGGTGCCGCCGCCCCGACAATGTCGTGCGTCGGGGCAAGAATATGATTAACGCTCGTCTCTGACGAGCCTTACGGAAGCATGTCACTATGGCTACAATTCATGTAGACGGTAAAGAGTATGATGTGAACGGAGCGGACAACCTGCTACAGGCGTGTCTCTCTCTGGGCCTTGATATTCCTTACTTTTGCTGGCATCCGGCGCTGGGAAGCGTCGGGGCCTGCCGCCAGTGTGCGGTAAAGCAATTCCAGAATGCCGAAGATACCCGTGGTCGTCTCGTCATGTCCTGCATGACGCCGGCCTCTGACGGCACATTTATCTCCATCGACGATGGCGAAGCGAAAGAGTTCCGCGAAAGCGTGGTGGAGTGGCTGATGACCAACCACCCACACGACTGTCCGGTGTGTGAAGAGGGCGGTAACTGTCACCTGCAGGATATGACAGTGATGACCGGCCACAGCTTCCGCCGCTATCGCTTCACCAAGCGCACCCACCGTAATCAGGATCTCGGCCCCTTCATCTCGCACGAGATGAACCGCTGTATCGCCTGCTATCGCTGCGTGCGTTACTACAAAGATTATGCCGATGGCAAAGATCTGGGCGTCTACGGCGCACATGACAACGTCTACTTCGGTCGCCCGGAGGATGGCACGCTGGAAAGCGAATTCTCCGGTAACCTGGTCGAAATCTGCCCGACCGGCGTGTTCACCGACAAAACGCACTCCGAACGCTATAACCGTAAATGGGATATGCAGTTCGCGCCGAGCATCTGCCAGCAGTGCAGCGTGGGCTGTAACACCAGCCCGGGTGAACGTTATGGTGAGTTGCGCCGTATCGAAAACCGTTACAACGGCACCGTTAACCACTACTTCCTCTGTGACCGTGGCCGCTTTGGCTATGGCTATGTGAACCGTAAAGATCGTCCGCGTCAGCCAATGCTGCTGCGTGGCAACGACTGGGTGACGCTGAACGCCGAGCAGGCGGTCAACGCCGGGGCTGATTTGCTGCGCCAGGCGAAGAAAGTGATCGGTATCGGCTCACCGCGCGCCAGCGTTGAAAGTAACTTTGCCCTGCGTGAACTGGTTGGGGCGGAGAACTTCTCAACCGGTATACCGGCAGCTGAGCAGGCCCGGCTTGAACTGATGCTGAAAGTGCTGCGTGAGGGGGGGATTTACACCCCTTCGCTGCGTGAGATTGAAAGCTACGATGCGGTGCTGGTGCTGGGTGAAGACCTGACCCAGGTCGGCGCACGTGTGGCGCTCTCCGTCCGTCAGGCGGTGAAAGGCAAAGCGCGTGATATGGCCGCGGCACAGAAGGTAGCAGACTGGCAGATCGCCGCGATCCTGAACATCGGTCAGCATGCGAAACATCCGCTGTTTGTCACCCACGTTGATGAAACCCGTCTGGATGATATAGCCGCATGGAGCTATCGTGCGCCGGTTGACGATCAGGCGCGTCTCGGTTTCGCCATCGCCAGTGCGCTGGATGAATCTGCGCCTGCGGTGACCGATTTCGACAGCGCACTCAGCGCCAGAATGGATGTAGTGGTTCAGGCACTGGCGGGCGCGAAAAAGCCATTAATCATCTCCGGTACCCATTCCGGCAGCAGCGCCATGATTGAAGCCGCCGCAAACGTCGCCAAAGCCCTGAAGGCCCGCGGCGCCGATGTCGGCATTACCTTGCTGGCCGGCCACGCCAACAGTGTCGGACTTGGCCTGATCGGCGGCAATCCACTGGAGCACGCGCTGGAGCAGCTGTCAGGCGGTGAAGCCGATGCGTTGGTGGTGCTGGAAAACGATCTCTATCGCCATGCGCCCAAAGCGCTGGTGGATGCGGCGCTGGCTCAGACCACGAACGTGATCGTGGTGGATCATCAGCGCACCGCGACCGTGGAGAAGGCGGGTCTGGTCTTATCGACTGCGAGCTTCGCCGAAAGCGATGGTACCTCTGTTAACCATGAAGGCCGCGCGCAGCGTTTCTTCCAGGTTTACGATCCCGCTTATTACGACAACAGCGTCGTGATGCTGGAGAGCTGGCGCTGGCTGCACTCGCTGCACAGCACCCTGGAAAGCCGTCACGTGGACTGGACCCAGCTCGATCACGTTATCGATGCCGTGGTTACCCGTCTGCCGCAGCTGGCCGGCATCAAAGAGGCGGCGCCTGACGCCAGCTTCCGTATCCGGGGCCAGAAACTGTCACGTTCGCCGATCCGTGCGAGTGGTCGTACCGCCGCGCGCGCCAACATCAGCGTCCACGAACCGCGTCAGCCGCAGGATCAGGACACGATGTTTGCCTTCTCGATGGAAGGGAACAACCAGCCGTCGGCCCCGCGTTCTCAGATCCCGTTTGCCTGGGCACCGGGCTGGAACTCCCCTCAGGCGTGGAACAAATTCCAGGCCGAAGTGGGCGGCAAACTGCGTCATGGCGATCCGGGCGTGCGCTTGTTTGAAGCCAGCGCCGGTCAGCTACCCTGGTTTACCCGTGTCCCTCACGCCTTTGTCAGTGAAGGGCAGTGGCGTGTGGCGCCGTGCTACCAGCTGTTTGGTAGTGAGGAGATGTCGCAGCGTTCCCCGGTTTTCCAGCAGCGTATGGCGCAGCCTGCTCTGGTGATCAACCCGGACGATGCGGCGAAGCTGGGCGTCAACGATGGCGCAGCCGTCGAGTTCAGCTGTGCCGGTGAGACCGTGCGTCTGCCGGTGCGTTTCTCGGCGTCACTGCAGGCGGGACAGATTGGTCTGCCGCTGGGCATGCCGGGCGTTCCGCCGTTCCTGGCGAACGGTAAAATCGACACTCTGCAGGAGGCGGCGCAATGAGCTGGTTAACACCGGACGTTATCGACATTCTGCTGGCCATTGTTAAAGCCATCGTCATTCTGCTGGTGGTCGTGGCCTGCGGCGCGTTCATGAGCTTCGCCGAGCGTCGTCTGCTCGGCCTGTTCCAGAACCGTTACGGACCGAACCGCGTAGGCTGGGGCGGGTCACTGCAGCTGGTGGCGGACATGATCAAAATGTTCTTTAAAGAGGACTGGGTCCCGCCGTTTACCGACCGCTTTATCTTTACTCTGGCACCGGTTATCGCCTTTGTTTCGCTGCTGCTGGCCTTTGCTATCGTGCCGGTTTCACCGACCTGGATGGTGACCGACCTGAACATCGGTCTGCTCTTCTTCCTGATGATGGCAGGTCTGGCGGTCTATGCGGTGCTGTTTGCCGGCTGGTCGAGTAACAACAAATACTCCTTGCTGGGCGCGATGCGCGCCTCGGCGCAGACCCTGAGCTATGAAGTGTTTCTGGGGCTGTCGCTGATGGGCGTAGTGGCGCAGGCGGGCTCGTTCAATATGAACGACATCGTCAACAGCCAGACGCATCTCTGGAACATCATCCCTCAGTTCTTCGGTTTTGTGACCTTCTGTATTGCAGGTGTGGCGGTGTGTCACCGTCATCCCTTTGACCAGCCAGAAGCGGAACAGGAACTGGCTGACGGTTATCACATCGAATACGCCGGGATGAAGTTCGGCCTGTTCTTCGTCGGCGAATATGTGGCGATTACCACGGTCTCCGCCCTGATCGTTACGCTGTTCTTTGGTGGCTGGCATGGACCCTTCCTGCCGCCGTTCATCTGGTTCGCCCTGAAAACGGCGTTCTTTATGATGATGTTCATCCTGATCCGCGCCGCGCTTCCGCGCCCACGCTACGACCAGGTGCTGTCATTCGGCTGGAAAGTGTGTCTGCCGTTGACGCTGCTGAACCTGCTGGCGACTGCCGCAGTGATTCTCTACACAGCGTCGTAAGGGGTTAACAAATGACTTTGAAAGATATTGTCGTCGGTTTTGGCACGACAGTTCGCAGTATCTGGCTGATAGGGCTGCACGCCTTTGCCAAACGTGAAACGCAGATGTACCCGGAAGAGCCGGTTTATCTGCCACCTCGCTATCGCGGCCGTATCGTGTTAACGCGCGATCCGGATGGGGCAGAGCGTTGCGTGGCCTGTAACCTGTGTGCGGTTGCCTGTCCGGTGGGCTGTATTTCGCTGCAGAAAGCGGAAACCAAAGATGGCCGCTGGTATCCGGAGTTCTTCCGCATCAACTTCTCACGCTGCATCTTCTGCGGCATGTGTGAAGAAGCCTGTCCGACCACCGCGATTCAGCTGACGCCCGATTTTGAACTGGGCGAGTTTAAGCGTCAGGATCTGGTGTATGAAAAGGACGATCTGCTGATTTCGGGACCGGGTAAATATCCGGAGTACAACTTCTACCGCATGGCAGGTATGGCGATTGACGGTAAAGATAAAGGCGAAGCGGAAAACGAAGCGAAGCCAATCGACGTCAAAGGCTTATTACCTTAAGGAGCAAGGCATGGAATTTGCGTTTTATCTTTGCGGACTGGTGGCGGTGCTGACGACGTTGCGCGTCATTACCCACACCAATCCGGTACATGCGTTGCTGTACCTGATCGTTTCGCTGTTATCGATCGCCGGCGTCTTCTTCTCAATGGGAGCCTATTTTGCGGGTGCGCTGGAGATCATCGTCTATGCCGGCGCAATTATGGTGCTCTTCGTCTTCGTTGTGATGATGCTGAACCTGGGCAAACAGACGCAGAAACAGGAGCGTGAGTGGCTCAGCCCCTCACTCTGGATCGGTCCGGGCCTGGTGTCGCTGCTGCTGCTGGTGGTGATGGTCTACGCCATCCTGACCGCTAATGACCAGGGTATTGACGGCACGATCATCGACGCTAAAGCGGTCGGTATCAGCCTGTTTGGTCCGTACGTCCTCGCGGTAGAGCTGGCGTCGATGTTGCTGCTGGCCGGTCTGGTCGTGGCCTTCCATATCGGTCGTGAAGAGCGCCAGGGTGAAGTCCTGAGCAACCGTCCTGCTGACGCCGCACAGGCGAAAAAGGAGAGCGCATGATCCCGTTACAACATGGATTGATTCTGGCTGCCGTGCTGTTTGTCCTTGGACTCACGTCGCTGGTTATCCGCCGCAATCTGCTGTTTATGCTGATCGGCCTGGAAATCATGATCAACGCCGCCGCGTTAGCCCTGGTGGTTGCCGGGAGCTATTGGGGTCAGGCCGACGGACAGGTGATGTATATCCTGGCTATCAGCCTGGCAGCAGCGGAAGCCAGTATTGGTCTGGCGCTGCTGCTTCAGCTCTATCGTCGTCGTCAGACGCTGAACATTGATACTGTGAGCGAGATGCGCGGATGAATCTTCTCAATTTAACTGTCTTGTTTCCGCTAATCGGCTTTCTGCTGTTAGCGTTTTCCCGCGGTCGCTGGTCAGAGAACCTGTCGGCCACGATTGGTATGGGATCGGTAGGCCTGGCGGCCCTGACCACAGCGATGATCGGTTTCGACTTCTTCGCTAACGGTCAGCAGGCTTATACCCAGTCGCTCTGGACCTGGATGCATGTCGGCAACTTCGACATGAAGGTGAACCTGGCGCTGGATGGCCTGTCGCTGACGATGCTGTCTGTGGTAACCGGTGTGGGTTTCTTCATTCACATGTTCGCCTCCTGGTACATGCGGGGTGAAGAGGGCTACTCCCGCTTCTTCGCCTACACCAACCTGTTTATCGCCAGCATGGTGGTTCTGGTGCTGGCCGATAACCTGATGCTGATGTATCTGGGCTGGGAAGGGGTAGGCCTCTGCTCCTATCTGCTGATCGGTTTCTACTACAGCAATCCGGAAAATGGCAAAGCGGCGATGAAAGCGTTCATCATCACCCGCGTGGGCGACGTCTTCCTGGCATTCGGTCTGTTCATCCTCTACAACGAGCTGGGCACGCTGAACTTCCGTGAGATGATGGCGCTGGCACCGGCGCACTTTGCCGCAGACAATCATATGCTGCAGTGGGCAACCCTGATGCTGCTGGGTGGTGCGGTCGGTAAATCGGCTCAGCTGCCGTTGCAGACCTGGCTGGCAGACGCCATGGCCGGTCCGACACCGGTTTCAGCACTGATCCACGCCGCGACCATGGTCACCGCGGGCGTCTACCTGATTGCCCGTAGCCACGGTCTGTTCCTGCTGACGCCGGAAGTGCTGCATCTGGTAGGGATTGTCGGGGCGATTACCCTGGTGCTGGCGGGCTTTGCTGCGCTGGTACAGACCGATATCAAACGCGTGCTCGCTTACTCCACCATGAGCCAGATTGGCTACATGTTCCTGGCACTCGGTGTTCAGGCGTGGGATGCGGCGATTTTCCATCTGATGACGCACGCCTTCTTTAAAGCGTTACTGTTCCTCTCCTCTGGTTCGGTCATTCTGGCCTGCCATCATGAGCAGAACATCTTCAAAATGGGCGGCCTGCGTAAAAGTATTCCGCTGGTCTACACCTGCTTCCTGGTGGGTGGCGCGGCCCTGGCGGCCCTGCCGCTGGTCACCGCGGGCTTCTACAGTAAAGATGAGATCCTGTTTGGCGCACTGGTTAACGGTCACATCAATCTGATGGTGGCCGGACTGGTCGGGGCATTCCTGACCTCAATCTATACCTTCCGCATGATCTTTATCGTGTTCCACGGCGAAGAGAAAATTCATGCGCATGCCGGTAAGGGGATTACCCATCATCTGCCGCTGATTGTGCTGCTGCTGCTCTCCACCTTTATTGGTGCGCTGATCACGCCACCGCTGGCGGGTGTCCTGCCAGCCAGTGAGTTCGGCGAAGCGGGCAAAGTGGGACTGGAAATCACCTCAGGCGTTGTCGCGATTGTCGGCATTCTGATCGCTGCCGCGCTGTGGCTGGGCAAACGTGAGCTGGTCACCCGGATTGCAAACAGTGCACCTGGCCGTTTCTTCGGCACCTGGTGGTTTGCAGCCTGGGGCTTCGACTGGCTCTACGATAAAGTGTTCGTCAAACCTTACCTGGGTATTGCGTGGCTGCTGAAGCGCGACCCACTGAATGGCCTGATGAACCTGCCTGCACTGCTGTCACGTATTGCCAACAAAGGCCTGGTCGTCAGTGAGAATGGCTACCTGCGCTGGTACGTTGCGTCAATGAGCGTGGGTGCCGTGCTGGTGCTGGCTCTGCTGCTGGTGATGTAAAGATTGATGAGCGGGGCAGGTTAGTTAATCTGCCCATTGAGAATGTCAAAAATTGTCCTGAGCAAGGGCGTTATCGTCGCAGCCAGTTTGGTTTCCGCCAGCGCGCAGCAACCGCAGCATACTGAAGTATGTGAAGATTGCGAGCACTGCCGGGAAGCAAAGTGGCCAGTAAGATAGCCCGAACTAAGACAAAGAAAAGGGAAGTGTGCCGTGTTATTACCTTGGCTAATTATCATACCCTTCGTCGGCGGTCTGATCTGCTGGCTGACCGAGCGCCTCGGCGCGAAGGTGCCACGCTGGATCGCGCTGATCACCATGGGGCTGACGTTGGCGCTTTCACTGCAACTCTGGTTGCAGGGAGGCTATTCACTGACGCAGGCAGCGGGCATTCCGCAGTGGCAGTCAAGTTTCTCCGTTCCGTGGATCCCACGCTTCGGCATCAGCTTCCATTTAGCTATCGACGGTCTGTCGCTGCTGATGGTGGTGCTGACCGGCCTGCTCGGTCTGATGGCGGTGCTCTGCTCCTGGAATGAGATTGAAAAGTATCAGGGCTTCTTCCACCTCAACCTGATGTGGATCCTGGGCGGCGTCATCGGTGTGTTCCTCTCCATCGATATGTTCCTGTTCTTCTTCTTCTGGGAAATGATGCTGGTGCCGATGTATTTCCTCATCGCGCTCTGGGGTCATAAAGCCTCCGATGGCAAAACCCGTATTACCGCTGCAACCAAGTTCTTTATCTACACCCAGGCGTCAGGTCTGGTGATGCTGATTGCGATTCTGGGACTGGTGTTTGTCCACTTCAACGCAACCGGCGTCTGGACGTTCAACTATGAGCAGCTGCTGCAGACGCCGATGACACACGGTGTTGAATATCTGCTGATGCTGGGCTTCTTTATCGCTTTCGCGGTGAAAATGCCGGTGGTGCCGCTGCACGGCTGGCTGCCGGACGCACACAGTCAGGCGCCGACGGCGGGTTCTGTTGACCTGGCGGGCATCCTGCTGAAAACCGCAGCGTATGGCTTACTGCGTTTCAGCCTGCCGCTGTTCCCGAACGCCTCGGCGGAGTTTGCGCCTGTTGCCATGTGGCTGGGCATTATCGGGATCTTCTACGGTGCCTGGATGGCGTTTTCGCAGACCGATATCAAGCGTCTGATTGCCTACACCTCGATTTCACACATGGGCTTTGTGCTGATTGCTATCTACACCGGCAGCCAGCTGGCGCTGCAGGGTGCGGTGATCCAGATGATTGCGCACGGGCTCTCGGCTGCCGCGCTCTTCATCCTGTGTGGTCAGCTGTATGAGCGTCTGCATACCCGTGATATGCGTCAGATGGGTGGACTCTGGTCACGCATCAAATGGATTCCGGGCCTGTCGCTATTCTTTGCTGTCGCCAACCTGGGGATGCCGGGTACCGGTAACTTCGTCGGCGAATTCATGATCCTGACGGGCAGTTTCCAGGTGGTGCCGACGATTATCATCATCTCCACCTTTGGTCTGGTGTTCGCCTCCGTTTACTCGCTGGTCATGATGCAGCGCGCCTACTACGGCGAAGCGAAATCAAAAGATCCGCTGCCAGGCATGTCACCGCGTGAGTTCATGACCATCGGGGTTCTGGTGGTCCTGCTGGTGCTGCTGGGCGTCTATCCACAGCCGATTCTGGATACTTCGCACGCTGCCATGAGCAATATTCAGCAGTGGTTTACCGCTTCAATTTCAACTACAAGGCCGTAATTCGCCATGACAATAACTCCTCACCAATTGATTGCGTTGCTGCCGCTGTTAATCGTCGGATTGACGGTGGTGGTTGTGATGCTGTCCATTGCCTGGCGACGCAACCACTTCGTTAACGCCACGCTAACGGTCGTTGGCCTGAACCTGGCGCTGCTGTCGCTCTATTTTGTCGGTCAGGTCGGCGCAATGGATGTCACGCCGCTGCTGCGTGTCGATGGCTATTCGATGTTTTACACCGCGCTGGTGATGCTGGCGAGCCTGGCGACCTGCACCTTTGCCTATCCGTGGCTGGCCGGTTTCCCGGACAACAAAGATGAGTTCTACCTGCTGGTGCTGATTGCGGCCCTGGGTGGCATCGTGCTGGCCAGTGCCAACCATCTGGCGGCGCTGTTCATCGGGATTGAGCTGCTGTCGCTGCCGCTGTTTGGTCTGATTGGCTATGCGTTCCGCCAGAAACGTTCGCTGGAAGCGGCGCTGAAATATACCATTCTTTCCGCGGCGGCCTCCTCGTTCCTGCTGTTTGGTATCGCGCTGATCTACGCCGACTCCGGTAACCTGAGCTTCGTTGCGCTGGGTCAGAGTCTAACCGACAGTATGATTCAGGAGCCCCTGCTGCTGGTTGGGCTGGGCATGATGATCATCGGTCTGGGCTTCAAACTTTCGCTGGTTCCGTTCCACCTCTGGACGCCTGATGTCTATCAGGGTGCGCCCGCGCCGGTGTCGACCTTCCTGGCGACCGCCAGCAAGATCGCCATCTTCGGTGTCATCATGCGTCTCTTCATGTATGCGCCGGTGACCGACAGCGAGGCCGTTCGCACGGTACTGGGCCTGATCGCCTTCGTATCGATCCTGTTCGGTAACCTGATGGCGATTTCGCAGAGCAACATCAAGCGTCTGCTGGGTTACTCTTCCATCGCCCACCTGGGTTATCTGCTGGTGGCGCTGATTGCGGTGAAAGATCATGAGCTGTCGATGGAAACGTCCGGGGTTTATCTGGCCGGCTACCTGTTCAGCAGCCTGGGCGCGTTTGGTGTGGTCAGTCTGATGTCCAGCCCGTATCGTGGCCCGGATGCGGACTCGCTCTACTCCTACCGTGGCCTGTTCTGGCATCGTCCGATTCTCTCTGCGGTGATGACGGTGATGATGCTGTCGCTGGCGGGTATCCCGATGACGCTGGGCTTTATCGGTAAATTCTACATCATCGCTTCCGGCGTCAGTGCCCACCTGTGGTGGCTGACCGGTGCCGTGGTGGCGGGCAGTGCGATTGGCCTTTACTACTATCTGCGCGTCACGGTCAGTCTTTACCTCAGCCCGCCAGAGCTGCACACCCGCGATACGCCAGCAAACTGGGCGTTTACCGCCGGTGGTGTGGTCGTGCTGATCTCCGCCATTCTGGTGCTGCTGTTAGGGGTCTACCCGCAGCCCCTGATCAGACTGGTGATGATGGCTCAGCCGCTGATGTAAGCGGAATGACGCTCTGATGAATCAGGCCTCCGGGCCTGATTTTTTTTGTCTGCCATTGACCTGTCATCTGTAAACCGCGACGTTATGACCTCGTCGCTATAACCCATCCGGCCTTCTCAGGAGAAATCATGGATATTTGCTGGCTCGATAAACACCATCGTGAACTCACGCCCGCCGAACTCTATGCGCTGCTGGCGCTGCGCAGTCAGGTCTTTGTGGTGGAGCAGCAGTGCGCCTATCTGGATGTGGATGGCAGAGATTTACAGGCAGAAAACCGCCATCTGCTGGGGATGGCCGGTGACCAGCTGGTGGCCTATGCGCGCCTGCTGTCTCCGGAAGAGGCCTCTGGCCCGGTAAAAATCGGCAGGGTGATCGTGTCCGATCGGGTGCGCGGTGCGCAGCTGGGACGTCGTCTGATGGAGCAGGCGGTCAGCCGTTGTCAGCAGCACTGGCCGGGCCGCGACCTGTTTCTCTCTGCGCAGGCGCATCTGGAGAACTTCTACGGGCAGCATGGTTTTGTGGCGACAGGGGAGGTCTATCTGGAAGATGGGATCCCCCACGTCGATATGCTGAAGGTCGCGCCATAAAAAAGGCGAGGCCGGAGCCTCGCCTGTTTACATCAGCCGACCGTCATCTGGCGGTCATCGACATATTTCCGCTGATCCGGCGCAGGTGGGAAGTATTGATAGAGCCAGGTTTCGCTCAGCGTCTCCTCTTTGGTGCGCAGGAAGAGGCGCATCTCGACCGGCGCGGTCGAGTCGCTGTTCGGATACCAGTCAAACAGAATGCGATAACCCTTCAGCGGATCGACATACAGAATTTCGACCTGTTTCACGCTACCGGACGACACGGTAATGACCGGCTCGATGCCTTTCGGCGCGGCAGCCTGCAAATCACCCCCGATGAAATCAATGGCGAAGCGGCGGCACCAGGTTTCCGGGAAGTGTTCGCCAGGCGCCCAGCCTTCCGGGAAACCGCCGATACCGGTGCGGGTGGCGTCAACGCGCGCCAGACCGCTGCGCACCGGCGGCAGACCACTCCAGTAGAGCTTGTAGGAGAAGTTCAGCTCGCTGCCCGCTTTGACCGGTTCTGCGGGTTGCCAGAAGCAGACCACGTTATCCAGCGTTTCGCCGGTCGTCGGGATCTCCATCAGGTTAATCGCACCTTTGCCCCATTTGCCGACCGGCTCCACCCACAGGCTCGGACGCTTGTCATACCAGCCAATCACATCCTGATAATCTTTAAAGTCGTGATTAAGCTGGAGCAGGCCAAAGCCACGCGGATTCTCATCTTCATAGGCGTTGAACTGCAGTCGCTGCGGATTGTTCAGCGGACGGGCAATCCATTCCCCTTTACCGGTCCACATCGCCAGGCGATCGGAGTCATGGATTTGCGGATGGTAGGTGTTGCACATGCGGCGTTCATTCGTGCCGCAGCTGAACATGCTGGTCATGGGCGAGATGCCAATCTGGCGGATCTCTTTGCGGGCAAACAGGTGGTTTTCCACCTCCATCACCACGCGTTTCTCTTCGCAATGGATGATGAACTTGTAGGCACCGGTGACGCTCGCGCCATCCAGCAGGGCGTAGCAGGTAAAGGTGGTATCTTCCGCCTTTGGCGTTTCAAACCAGAAGGCCGTGAAATCGGGGAACTCTTCCTGACCGTTGCTGAAGGTGTTGATCGCCACGCCGCGTGCCGAGAGGCCGTACTGGTAAGTATCGTCAACCGCACGGAAGTAGCTTGCGCCGAGGAAGGAGACGATATCCCGGCGAGCCAGTTCCGGTTTCTTAAAGGCGCGGAAACCGGCGAAGCCCAGGTCGGTTTTACCCTCCAGCTGCTTTGTATCGACCTTCGCATCGTTATAGTTAAACAGTTCAGGACGGAAGTGGATTTCGCGCGCCTCGCGGCTGGCACTGTCAACCGAGAACATGCGGATGCGGCGCTTGAAGCCCATGCCGACGTGGAAGAACTGCACGTCCAGCTGACGGTCGGGCAGGTTGTTCCAGAGCGAGTGATTCGCGTCATACTGAATTTCGTTGTACGCCTGCGGCGTCAGCGTTGCCAGTGTCTCCGGCAGTGCGCCTGGCGCGCCGCCCCAGGGTTGCTTCGCCAGCGCGGCCGCTTTTTTCTTCAATACGTCGAAATCGAAGCGTACTGCGGTTCCGTCAGCAATGCCATCTTCTGCCCAGGCGGATTGCGCAAACAGCGTTGACAGGCCGGTCATGCCGCTGACGGCGGAGAAGGCCATTGACGCTTTCATAAACATTCTTCGATTCATGCCAGAGATCATTCCTTAGCTGTTCGAGGGTGTCGTGACTGTCGTGCAAAATGCACTTTCATGGCCCGATAATCACAGGCAACAGAGGGGTACGACAGCAGGGTAACTGGAAAATTCAGTTCCGTTAAAATTTATCAGATTAATCAAAGAAGCGAAGCGAAATTGCGTCTCTGCCGCTGCGTCTTACGCATCTTTGCACAGGGAAGGGCGCGCTGCCTGACGCTGGCTCGGTTAACAAATGAAAAATCAGGTGATTCCTGGCGCAGGAAATCGGCAGAGCGTCAGATTGTGGCTATAGTTAATGAACTGCTTTGCAATTCACACGGAGGAAACGATGGTAAACCAGACAAATCAATTCGAAACGGGCCTCGATGACGATATTGCGTTACTGACGGAAACGCTGGAAGAAGTACTGAAGGCATCCGGTGATCCGGCTGACCAGAAGTACATCGAGCTTAAAAGCAAAGCCGAACAGGCGCTGCACGATGTGAAATCACGTGTCAGCCAGGCGTCCGATAGCTACTACTATCGTGCAAAACAGGCCGCTTACCGTGCCGACGATTACGTGCACGAAAAACCCTGGCAGGGTGTTGGCATCGGCGCTACCGCCGGTCTGATCCTGGGGCTGCTGCTGGCGCGTCGATAATCGCGACGCCCTGACAGTCATTAAACGGCGGGTCTCACCCGCCGTTTTTGTTTTTCCTGTACGCACGGCCCGCCTCCGCAAATCCTCGTTTTTCTCTTTCCGGCCTGAAGCGCCCTGTGCTCTCGAGGGGAATGCGCATTGTGTTTCTCTGATGGAGTTCCTAAAGTAAAGCAAACGTTAAAAAGGAGAATGCGACGTGATCAGAGTAGAGATGCTGTCAACCGGGGATGAGGTGCTGCATGGCCAAATCGTCGATACCAACGCGGCCTGGCTGGCGGATGTGCTATTTCAGCACGGCCTGCCGATGACCAGCCGCACCACGGTCGGGGATTCTCTCGATTCGCTGATCGCGACGCTGCAGGCGCGCAGTCACGAGGCGGATGTGCTGATCGTGAATGGCGGGCTGGGGCCGACCAGTGACGATCTCAGTGCGCTGGCGGCGGCTCAGGCCTGTGGCGTGGAACTGGAGATGCAGCAGGGGTGGCTGGAGCAGATGGAAGCCTGGTTTGCCAGCCGGGGACGGGTGATGGCGGCGAGTAATCGCAAGCAGGCCGAGATCCCGGCCAATGCAGAACTGATTGATAATCCGGTCGGCACCGCCTGTGGCTTTGCCCTGCAGCTCAATCGCTGCTGGATGTTTTTCACGCCCGGCGTTCCCTCTGAGTTTAAAGTCATGGTGGAGCAGCAGATCATTCCGCGCCTGAAGGCGAAGTTTACGCCGCCCGAGCCGCCGGTCTGTCTGCGACTGACGACCTTTGGTCGCGGCGAAAGCGATATCGCCGCTGAGCTGGAGTCGCTGCCGCTGCCCGAGGGTGTGGTGATGGGTTATCGCTCCTCCATGCCGATTATCGAGATCAAACTCACCGGCCCGGCAAGTCAGCGTGTGGCGATGGAGCAGGCGTGGCAGCAGGTTCGGCTGCTGCTGGCGGAATGCACCATTTTTGAAGGCACCGAAGGGTTACCAGCCCTGCTGGCCCGTGAACTGACGCAGCGCGGTTCAGCGCTGGCGATCAGTGAGCAGTACACCGCCGGACTGCTCTACTGGCAACTGGCTGCTGCCAGTGTGCCGTTGCGCGGTGCAGACATTCTGCCTTCCCGTCCTGAGACGCTTGAGCAGCAGGTTGCCCGCACCGGTCAGCTCGCCGCGCAGCAGCAGGCGGCGCTGGCGCTCTCTGTCGGCAGTCTGGATCAGGAAGAGATAGCGATTGCCCTGTATACTCCGGAAGGCAGTGTCGGACAGCGGGTGAAATTCAGCACCGGTCGTCATAACCTGGAGACGCGGCAGAAGGTAGTGGCAATGATGGCGATGAACATGCTGCGCCGCTGGTTGCACGGCAGCGAAGTCAGCACCGGTCACGGCTGGATTGATGTGGTTGAAACTATCAGACAGTGAGAACAGGGAAAATAAAACGGGCGCCTGAGGCGCCCGTTTTATTCTGACTGCTGGCCAGATTAGCCCTGATGGCTGCCAGATCGAGCCTGCGCAGGGAACCCGGTCAGATCGGAAAGACGCAAACAGCGTCATCCCTGACAGCTCGTCCCGCGCCGTCCATGGCGCGGGACGCTTTCCTTTTCTGACCGGGTTCCCTGTGCTTTTACTTAGCCATTGCGGTGAGTTTCACCCGCATTCAGGCAGCGTCGCAGTCAGAGAGATAGCTACCTCAGTTACAACTCAAGCTCAATCTCGCCTTTGGCTTTGCAGCAGCAGGGCAGGATCTCATCCTGCTGCACAAAGGCCAGCGGCTTCTGCGGGTAGTGCACTTCACCCTTCAGCAGCCGCATCCGGCAGGAGCCGCAGTAACCTTCGCGGCACTGGAACTCCACGCAGAGATTGTTGGCTTCCAGCAGCGTCAGCAGATTCGTGTGCTCGTCCGTGCATTCCAGCCGGGTGCCGGAGCTGCGCAGAATAACAACGTCGCGGCTCATGATTACAGCTGGAAGTCGTCGAAGTCGTTAGCGCCCACTTCAGAGTCAATCTGACCCACCAGATAGGAGCTCACTTCCACTTCCTGCGGCGCAACCTGAACGTTGTCAGACACCAGCCAGGAGTTGATCCACGGAATCGGGTTTGACCGCGTCTGGAACGGCAAATCAAGGCCCACCGCCTGCATACGGATATTGGTGATGTACTCAATGTACTGGCAGAGAATATCTTTATTCAGGCCGATCATTGAGCCGCCGCTGAACAGATAGTCTGCCCACTCTTTCTCCTGCTCGGCGGCCTTCTTAAACAGCTCGAAGCACTCATCACGGCACTCTGCCGCAATCTCTTTCATCTCCGGATCGTCTTCACCGCTGCGCAGCAGGTTCAGCATATGCTGGGTGCCGGTCAGGTGCAGCGCTTCATCGCGGGCGATCAGCTTGATGATTTTGGCGTTGCCTTCCATCAGCTCACGCTCTGCGAAGGCGAATGAACAGGCGAAGCTGACATAGAAGCGGATGGCTTCCAGCGCATTGACGCTCATCAGGCAGATATAAAGCTGCTTCTTCAGGGCGCGCAGGCTGACGACAACCGTTTTGCCGTTGACCTGATGCGTGCCTTCACCCAGCTGATGCCAGTAGTTGGTCATCTCAATCAGATCGTCGTAATAGCGTGAGATATCCTGAGCGCGCGCCAGAATCTGCTCGTTGGTGACGATATCATCAAACACCAGCGCCGGATCGTTCACGATATTACGGATAATGTGGGTGTAAGAACGGGAGTGAATCGTCTCGGAGAAGGCCCAGGTTTCGATCCAGGTTTCCAGCTCAGGGATCGAGATCAGTGGCAGCAGCGCGACGTTCGGGCTGCGGCCCTGGATCGAATCCAGCAGCGTCTGATACTTCAGGTTGCTGATAAAGATATGCTTTTCATGTTCCGGCAGCGCCTGATAGTCGATACGGTCGCGGGACACGTCGACCTCTTCGGGACGCCAGAAGAAAGAGAGCTGCTTTTCGATCAGCTTTTCAAAGATGTCATATTTCTGCTGGTCGAAGCGCGCCACGTTGACCGACTGACCGAAAAACATCGGCTCTTTCAGCTGATCATTTTTGTTCTGTGAGAAGGTGGAGTAAGCCATAAAAGTTGTCCAAAAAAAGAGGAAGCGAAGTGGCCTCGTGAAATGAATGAGGCGGGAGAATCTCCCGCCTGGCCATTAGATTTTACAGGCGCCGCTCTCGCAGCCATCATCCTGGATAGAAGGTGCCAGGTCATCCTGAGCATCTTCCGCACCGTCACGGGTGTTCTGATAGTAGAGCGTTTTCACGCCGAACTTGTACGCCGTCAGCAGATCTTTCAGCAGTTGCTTCATCGGCACTTTACCGTTGGCAAAGCGGGATGGATCGTAGTTGGTGTTAGACGAAATCGCCTGGTCGATGAATTTCTGCATCAGACCCACCAGCTGCAGATAGCCATCGTTGTTCGGCATTTCCCACAGCAGCTCATACTGATCTTTCAGACGCTCATACTCCGGCACCACCTGACGCAGGATGCCATCTTTCGAGGCTTTAATGCTGATGTGACCGCGTGGCGGCTCAATGCCGTTGGTGGCATTGGAGATCTGTGACGATGTCTCAGACGGCATCAGCGCTGACAGCGTCGAGTTGCGCAGGCCGTGAGTTTTGATCTCTTCACGCAGGCTTTCCCAGTCGAGATGCAGCGGTTCGTTGCTGATCGCGTCCAGATCTTTCTTGTAGGTGTCGATAGGCAGGATGCCCTGCGCATAGGTGGTTTCGTTGAACCACGGGCAGGCACCTTGCTCTTTCGCCAGCGCGTTTGAGGCTTTCAGCAGGTAATACTGAATGGCTTCAAAGGTCTTGTGCGTCAGGCCATTGGCGCTGCCGTCGGAGTAGCGCACACCGTGCTTCGCCAGGTAGTAAGCGTAGTTGATCACGCCGATACCCAGGGTACGACGACCCATCGCGCCACGCTTCGCTGCCGGGATGGGGTAATCCTGATAGTCGAGCAGGGCGTCAAGCGCACGCACCGCCAGGGTCGCGAGCTCTTCCAGATCGTCGAGGCTGTCAATGGCACCCAGGTTGAACGCAGAGAGCGTACACAGGGCGATTTCACCGTTCTCGTCGTTCACATCTTCCAGCGGCTTAGTCGGCAGCGCGATCTCCAGGCAGAGGTTAGACTGGCGAACCGGCGCGATGCTGGCATCAAACGGGCTGTGGGTGTTGCAGTGGTCAACGTTCTGAATGTAGATACGGCCGGTTGAGGCGCGTTCCTGCATCATCAGAGAGAAGAGATCGACCGCTTTGACACGCTGTTTGCGGATGCTCTGATCCTGCTCATATTTGGTGTAAAGGCGCTCAAACTCATCCTGATCGGCGAAGAAGGCGTCATACAGACCCGGGACATCAGACGGGCTGAACAGGGTAATCTCTTCCCCTTTCAGCAGGCGCTGGTACATCAGTTTGTTGAGCTGCACGCCATAGTCCATGTGGCGCACGCGGTTGCCTTCAACACCACGGTTGTTTTTCAGCACCAGCAGACTTTCGATTTCCAGATGCCACATCGGGTAGAACAGCGTGGCGGCACCGCCGCGAACGCCGCCCTGAGAACAGGACTTCACCGCAGTCTGGAAATGTTTGTAGAACGGGATACAGCCGGTGTGGAACGCTTCACCGCCGCGGATCGGGCTGCCCAGCGCACGGATGCGACCGGCGTTGATGCCGATACCGGCACGCTGAGAGACATATTTCACGATCGCGCTGGAGGTGGCGTTGATTGAGTCCAGGCTGTCGCCGCACTCGATCAGGACACAGGAGCTGAACTGACGCGTCGGGGTACGCACGCCCGACATGATAGGTGTCGGCAGGGAGATCTTAAAGGTCGAAACCGCATCATAGAAACGTCTGATGTAATCCATGCGGGTGTCGCGCGGATAGCCAGAGAAGAGGCAGGCGGCGACCAGGATGTAGAGGAACTGCGCGCTCTCGTAGATTTCACCGGAGACGCGGTTCTGCACCAGATATTTGCCTTCCAGCTGCTTCACGGCAGCATAGGAGAAGTTCATGTCGCGCCAGTGGTCGAGGAACTCGTCCATCTGTGCAAACTCTTCCGGGCTGTAATCTTCCAGCAGGTGGCGGTCATATTTGCCGAGGTCCACCATTTTGACGACCTGGTCATAGAGCTTTGGTGGCTCAAACTGACCATACGCCTTTTTGCGCAGGTGGAAGATTGCCAGGCGGGCAGCCAGGTACTGATAGTCAGGGGCATCGCGAGAGATGAGGTCTGCTGCGGCCTTGATGATGGTCTCATGAATGTCAGAGGTCCTGATGCCATCATAGAACTGAATATGGGAACGCAGCTCCACCTGTGACACTGAGACGTTGTTCAGCCCTTCAGCTGCCCAGTCCAGCACACGGTGAATTTTGTCGAGATCAATGCGCTCCTGGCGGCCATCGCGTTTAGTAACGAGCAGACTCTGGTTCATGTCGCGTTTTTACCTTTGCGTGAGTATCCAAAAATTAAAAGAAATCCCGGTTTATACACAGCATATTCATTGTGAATAATATGTGGATAAACACAACATCTAGGGGGTGATGGGAAAACCTGCAACTACATGGAGGCATATTTTAGTATTTTGCGGCGGGTTAACAAGAGCAAAAAATGATGACGGGAGGGGTTGTAATTCTGGCGAAAATTTTTAGCCCACGCCTTATAAGGCCTGACACCCTGTCAACCCGATCACACTTTTTTTTGTTAATTTGATCGGACGCGTATTTCTTATTCAATCCTCAGATGTGCGCAGAAAAAGGGATGAAAATTGCGCAAAAGCCGCTAGCGCTCTGCGGCTCTGGCAGAAAAGGCGGGCGGACAGGTGAAATCTGTCAGGGCCAGCCTGAGCTAAGTGACTGGCAGATATGAGAATGGTGTGGCGGTCTGAGCGGCTGCGCGGGGAGAAGGCCCGCCGGAGAAAGAGGCGGGCCAGAGACTTAGCGGGCGCGGTGGGTGTGCACCATATAATTGACGTCGGTGCCGGGTGCCAGTTTGAAGCGGTTGGTCACCGGGTTGTAGTGCAGGCCAATGATGTGACGTTCACGCAGGGTGGTCTCATCGACCCAGCCGAGCAGCTCAGAGGGACGGATAAACTTTTTCACGTCATGGGTGCCGCGTGGCACCATGCGCAGCACATATTCTGCGCCGAACACCGCCAGCAGCCAGGCTTTGGGATTGCGATTCAGCGTGGAGAAGAAGACCTCGCCGCCCGGCTTAACCAGCTGCGCACAGGCGTGCACCACCGAGCGCGGGTCCGGAACGTGCTCCAGCATCTCCATGCAGGTCACCACATCATATTTTCCAGCATTCTCTTCCGCATGCGCTTCTACGGTCTGCTGCACGTAGTCCAGCGTGACGCCGCTCTCAAGGGCATGCAGACGTGCGACCGCCAGAGGTTCCGCTCCCATGTCCAGTCCGGTCACTACCGCACCTTCGCGCGCCATGCTCTCGGCTAAAATGCCGCCGCCGCAGCCGACGTCTAGCACGGTTTTACCAAACAAACCGTTGCTGTGCTCCGCGATATAGCCCAGGCGAAGCGGGTTAATGCGGTGCAACGGTTTAAATTCACCCTCCAGATCCCACCAGCGCGAGGCAACGGCCTCAAACTTGGCAATTTCCTGTGCATCGACGTTCTGCTGATGATTCTGCGGTTGTGCATTCATTGAATCGTAACTCCTGACAAAATGTCCCCACAGTATAAACGCTTAACCGCCGATGGCACACCTTTCAGGCACAAGGAAAAGCGGGTGAAATCGGTGGTTAACGTTCACCAGAGCATTGCAGTGTGATATACTTTCGCACCTTTAAAATCCGGGATTAAGTAGAGGGATAGCGGCTCCATGAGCGACCTTGCGAGAGAAATTACACCGGTCAATATCGAAGAAGAATTAAAGACTTCTTACCTCGATTACGCCATGTCGGTCATCGTTGGCCGAGCTTTACCCGATGTGCGTGACGGCCTGAAGCCGGTGCATCGTCGCGTACTCTTTGCGATGAGCGAACTGGGTAACGACTGGAACAAACCCTATAAAAAATCTGCCCGCGTCGTCGGTGACGTTATCGGTAAATATCACCCGCATGGTGATTCCGCCGTTTACGACACCATTGTACGTATGGCCCAGCCTTTCTCCCTGCGTTACATGCTGGTGGACGGACAAGGCAACTTCGGCTCCATCGATGGCGACTCTGCCGCGGCGATGCGTTATACCGAAGTCCGCATGTCAAAAATCGCCCACGATCTGTTAGCTGACCTGGAAAAAGAGACCGTCGATTTTGTGCCGAACTATGACGGCACAGAGCAGATCCCTGAAGTTCTGCCGACCAAAATCCCTAACCTGCTGGTTAACGGTTCCTCCGGTATCGCCGTGGGGATGGCAACCAATATTCCGCCGCATAACCTGCGCGAAGTGATTAACGGCTGCCTGGCCTACATTGAAGATGAGAACATCAGCATTGAAGGGCTGATGGAGCACATTCCGGGACCTGACTTCCCGACCGCCGCCATCATCAACGGCCGCCGTGGCATTGAAGAAGCGTACCGCACCGGACGCGGTAAGATTTATATTCGTGCGCGTGGCGAAGTGGAAGCGGATGCCAAAACGGGCCGCGAGACCATCGTCATTCACGAGCTGCCTTATCAGGTCAACAAAGCCCGCCTGATCGAGAAGATTGCAGAGCTGGTGAAAGAGAAGCGTGTCGAAGGCATCAGCGCGCTGCGCGATGAGTCTGACAAAGATGGCATGCGCATCGTGATCGAGATTAAGCGTGATGCGGTCGGCGAAGTGGTGCTGAATAATCTCTATTCACTGACTCAGCTGCAGACTTCGTTTGGTATCAACATGGTTGCCCTGCATCAGGGTCAGCCGAAGATTATGGCGCTGAAGGAGATTCTGGAAGCCTTTGTTCGCCATCGTCGTGAAGTGGTGACGCGCCGTACCATTTTTGAACTGCGTAAAGCCCGTGACCGTGCGCATATCCTTGAAGGTCTGGCGATTGCGCTGGCGAATATCGATCCGATCATCGAGCTGATCCGCCGTGCGCCAACGCCGGCAGAAGCAAAAGCGGGTCTGATTTCGCAGGCGTGGGATCTCGGTAACGTGTCAGCGATGCTGGAGCGTGCCGGTGATGACGCCGCCCGTCCGGAGTGGCTGGAGCCGCAGTTTGGCATCCGCGACGGTCAGTACTACCTGACCGAGCAGCAGGCTCAGGCGATTCTGGATCTGCGTCTGCAGAAACTGACCGGCCTTGAGCACGAGAAGCTGCTGGATGAGTATAAAGCGCTGCTGGATCAGATCGCCGGGTTGCTGCTGATTCTGTCGAGCGCTGAACGTCTGATGGAAGTGATCCGCGAAGAGCTGGAGCTGATGCGCGATCAGTTTGGTGACGATCGTCGCACCGAGATTACCGCGAACAGCGCGGACATCAACATCGAAGACCTGATCAATCAGGAAGACGTGGTGGTGACGTTGTCGCATCAGGGCTATGTGAAGTATCAGCCGCTGAGTGACTACGAAGCGCAGCGTCGTGGTGGTAAAGGCAAGTCAGCGGCACGCATCAAGGAAGAGGACTTCATTGATCGTCTGCTGGTGGCCAATACCCACGATACGATTCTCTGCTTCTCCAGCCGTGGCCGTCTCTACTGGATGAAGGTTTATCAGCTGCCGGAAGCGAGCCGTGGTGCGCGTGGACGTCCAATCGTCAACCTGCTGCCGCTGGAAGCGAACGAGCGTATTACGGCGATTCTGCCGGTTCGCGAGTATACCGAAGGCTTCAATATCTTTATGGCGACCGCGCTGGGCACCGTGAAGAAGACCGCGCTGAAAGAGTTCAGCCGTCCGCGCAGCGCCGGCATTATTGCCGTGAATCTGCGTGACGACGATGAGCTGATCGGTGTGGCGCTGACCAACGGTAATGACGAAGCGATGCTGTTCTCCGCCGCCGGTAAAGTGGTGCGCTTCGCCGAGAGCGCTGTGCGTGCCATGGGCCGAACCGCGTCAGGTGTTCGCGGTATCAAGCTGGCTGAAGGCGATCGCGTAGTTTCTCTGATTGTGCCGCGTGAAGAGGGTGCGATTCTTACCGTGACGCAGAATGGTTACGGCAAGCGTACCGCCAACAGCGAATACCCGACCAAGTCGCGTGCGACGCAGGGTGTGATTTCAATCAAGGTGACCGATCGTAACGGTCCGGTGATTGGCGCTGTTCAGGTGGTGGATAGCGATCAGATTATGATGATCACCGATGCCGGTACGCTGGTGCGTACCCGCGTTTCAGAAGTCAGCGTCGTGGGTCGTAATACCCAGGGTGTGATTCTGATCCGCACCGCAGAGGATGAGAATGTGGTCGGATTGCAGCGTGTCGCCGAGCCGGTTGAAGAGGAAGAGCTGGATTCAATCGACGGCAGCGTGGCGGAAGGCGAGGATGATATCGCGCCTGAAGCGGATTCTGACGATGAAGAGATTGCACCGGAAGCGGAAGATGAAGACGACGCGGCTGAAGACGACGAGTAAGTTGTCTGGCATAAGCTGAGGTTCGTTGCAGAAACGGCAGGTCAGGGGAAACCCGGCCTGCCGTTTTTTTATGCGGTGTGCAAGGTAGCCTGTGGCGGCGGTGAGGCCGCTGCGATCGAAAGGCTTTTCTCGGCGGGGTATGGTGTCGCTTCAGGCCGTTGCGATCGAAAGGCCCGCCATGCCCGATCGCAAAGGATTCCCGCATCCCAGCGGATCGGCCACGCCATCCCTGGCGTGGACGCTTTGCTCTTCGGGCATGGCAAGCCTTTCTCGCCGGGATAGGGTGTTGCTTCAGCTCTTTCTGGCTGGGATGTGGTGTTGCTTCAGCTCTTTCTGGCTGGGATGTGGTGTCGCTTCAGCTCTTTCTGGCTGGAAAACGGTTTCGCTTCAGGCGGGGGATGGGGGACGTCAGGCGTGACGGCAAAAGCTGTCCGAAAAGCGTCCCAAACTGCCTGCCGGGCCTTCCGCTGGCTGGCTTTTTTCGCCCGATGAAGCTAGTGTATGGGCAATAAAAATTGATGATGCGATTAACCTTGCCAACTGCGAGTTCCCTTTGAAATATCCTGTCTCTTTCCGCACTACGCTTCGCATCTCGCGCTATCTTTTCCGCGCGCTGGCGCTGCTAATCTGGACGCTGGGCGCTGTTCTTACCGCGTTTTACATCATCAGCGTGCTGCACAATAAAGAGACGCAGGTTCGTCAGGAGTTTGCCAGCAACTACGGCACGATACAGTGGTATGTGCGGCACTCCGCCGACATGATGCGGGAGCTGAAATATATCACGGAGAACCGGCTGACGAATGCCAGCAACGGCATGGATGCGCTGACCGGCATGATCCCGGGTAAAACGACCCAGCCGCAGTTTACGCCGCTGTTTTCAGATGGCGACTGCACCGCCATGAGCAACACCTGGCGCAACTCGCTCGACTCCCTCAGTTATTACATCAACTACTGGAAAAGCAACTTCGCCTCCTCGTATGAGCTGAACCGGGTGTTCTTTATCGGAGGGGAAAGCCAGTGTCTGGCCGACTTCACGATTGGCAGCAGCACCGCCGATCGGGAGCGCAGCCTGAAATCGCTGCGTGAGAATGTGCTGCGCTACCGTAACAGCAACGAAGAAGAGCGCCGCAACCCGATGTACTGGATCAACAGCAGTGCTCAGCCGGGTGTCGGCACCTTCTACATGGTGGTGCCGGTCTACGTGGCCAACAAGTTGCAGGCGCTGCTGGGCGTCGAACAGAATATCCGCCTGGATGAGTTTATTCAGCCGGGCAGTCTGCCAATCATCGCCTCGATTACCGACGAAAATTATCGTCCACTGCTCAATTCGCGCCGGGGCGGGCTGGGCTTCTCGCTCGACAGTCTGCCCGATGACAAAACCTGGTTCGGTTATCTGAATGGTTACCGTCAGCTGGTGCTGAAAAAGCCGCTGCCGCCTTCCGATCTCAACGTCGTGTGGTCGATACCCACCGACGTGATGATGGATCAGCTGAAGCTGATGATCATCAATGCGCTGCTGCTCAATGTGTTCAGCGCCATCATTCTGTTTACGCTCGCCTGGCTGTTTGAGCGCCGGATGTTCCTGCCCGCCGAGGAGAATGCGCACCGGCTGGAGGAGCATGAGCAGTTCAACCGTAAGATTGTGGCCTCGGCGCCGGTGGGGATCTGTATTTTACGCACCAGCGACGGCACCAATATTCTGAGTAACGAGCTGGCGCACAATTACCTGACCCTGCTGACCCAGGAAGATCGCCTGCGGCTGAATGAGATTATCGGCGGCCAGCAGGTTAACTTTGTTGATGTGCTCACCGGCAGCAACACCAACCTGCAAATCAGCTTTGTCCATTCGCGCTATCGCAATGAGAACGTGGCGATTTGTGTACTGGTGGACGTGTCGGCCCGTGTCCGCATGGAGCAGTCGCTGCAGGAGATGGCCCATGCGGCAGAGCAGGCGAGCCAGTCGAAGTCGATGTTCCTTGCCACCGTCAGCCATGAGCTGCGCACGCCGCTCTATGGGATTATCGGTAACCTCGATCTGCTGCAGACCCGGCAACTGCCCAGCGGGATCGACTCGCTGGTGACGGCGATGAACAACTCCTCCAGCCTGCTGCTGAAAATCATCAGCGATATCCTCGACTTCTCTAAAATTGAGTCAGAGCAGCTGAAGATCGAGCCGCGTCCGTTTGCACCGCGTGAAATCGTGACCCACATCGTCGGCAACTATCTGTCGCTGGTGGTGAAGAAGCGGCTGACGCTCTACTGCTTTATCGAACATGACGTTCCGCAGGTGCTGGATGGCGATCCGCTGCGTCTGCAACAGGTGATCTCCAACCTGCTGAACAACGCCATTAAGTTCACCCACACCGGCTGTATTATCCTGCACGCCTACGTCTCGCAGGGCTATCTGGCCTTCCGGGTGCGCGATACCGGGGTCGGGATTCCGGCGAAAGAGCTGCCGCGCCTGTTTGATCCCTTCTTCCAGGTCGGGAATGGCGTGCAGCGCAATTTCCAGGGCACCGGGCTGGGACTGGCGATCTGTGAAAAGCTGATCAATATGATGGACGGCGACATTGAGGTCGACTCAGAGCCGGGCATGGGCAGTCAGTTCATTGTGCGTATTCCCGTCTACAAAGGGCAGAAGCCGTCGCTGATGCTGCTGGAGGATTTGCAGGAGAAGAAAATCTGGCTGGCGATGCGCAATGATTATCTGGCGGCGTTTATCACGCGTCAGATGCAGCAGCAGGGGATTCAGGTTGCGGATTATAACGGCAGACCGGGCCCCGACGATGTGGTGATGACCGATTACGAGCTGGAGATCGATTTACCGCTGCGGGCGCTGGTCACATTTGATGGATCGCATGTGGATATGCCGCGTGAACGTCAGCCTGGACGCTGGGTTCATTCGACCGCCACACTGCATGAGGTGCCGGCGCTGCTGGCGCGAATCTATCGCATCTCCCTCGGCCACGACGCGGCAGATGCGCTGCTGCTGGCTGGCCCGGTGGAAGAGAAGATTCACAACGATGACATCATGGTTCTGATCGTCGATGACCATCCGATTAACCGCATGCTGCTTTCAGAACAGCTCGGCACGCTGGGGTATCAGGTGAAAACCGCCCAGGATGGCGTCGATGCGCTTAACGTGCTGAGCCGCAATGAGATCGACATCGTACTGACCGACGTGAACATGCCGAACATGGATGGGTATCGCCTGACGCAGCGGTTGCGTCAGCTGGGGCATCTCTTCCCGGTCATCGGCGTCACGGCAAATGCGCTGGCCGAAGAGAAGCAGCGTTGTATGGACGCGGGCATGGATAACTGCCTGTCGAAACCGGTGACGTTAGATGTGCTGAAAAGCACGCTGGCAATCTATGCTGAGCGGGTGCGTAAAACGCGCATGAAGTAGGGCAGAGGGGAGGCGGTGCAGGCTGCACCGCCTCAGCGATCGATTAGTCTCTTTCGACCTGGGTCTGGCTGACAGAGGAGAGGTAGTTCAGCAGGGCAATATCGTTATCCACGCCCAGTTTCATCATCGCTGATTTCTTCTGGCTGCTGATGGTTTTGATACTGCGGTTCAGTTTCTTGGCAATTTCTGTCACCAGGAAACCTTCTGCGAACAGACGCAGCACTTCGCTCTCTTTCGGTGACAGGCGCTTGTCGCCGTAACCGCCCGCGCTGATTTTCTCCAGCAGTTTCGCCACGCTTTCCGGCGTATATTTCTTGCCTTTCTGCAGGGCTGCCAGCGCTTTCGGCAGGTCGGTTGGTGCGCCCTGTTTCAGCACGATGCCTTCGATGTCGAGATCAAGCACAGAGCTCAGGATCGCCGGGTTATTGTTCATCGTCAGAACAATAATGGAGAGATCCGGATAGTGGCGTTTGATGTATTTAATCAGCGTGATGCCGTCGCCATACTTCTCACCAGGCATAGAGAGGTCGGTGATCAGGACGTTAGCATCCAGCTTGGACAGATTGTTGATCAGTGCTGTTGAGTCTTCGAACTCACCTACAACGTTGACCCATTCAATTTGTTCCAGAGACTTTCGGATACCGAAAAGGACAATTGGATGGTCATCGGCAATAATTACATTTAAGTTATTCATCTTATTGGTTACCTTGCTGCAGCAGTTGATTGACGTAAGCGTCAATATCACTGGTGGTATTTGTAATGTTTGAATCGTCACACGCTTTAATGTGGTGTTCTAACTCTTCACAAAGCTGTTTGCCGGGAGACAGGTTGAGCATGGCAAACACGCCCTTCAGGCGATGCGCTGTCTGAGCAAGCGAGTCGTAGTCCTTTTCTGCTGACTCAGTATACAGTCTCTTCACATCAACCGGTACTGTCTCGGTAAACAGCTGGAAATAGCCGCCGCTCATCAATGGCGTGGCTGTGTCGTCTTCCCTGTCATTATCCATCACATCATGCGACAGTTGCTTCTCAATCAGGGCCAGCAATGCATCCAGCAGCGCATTACTGAGATTGAAATTGACCCGATACTGCTGGTCGTTCAGTGCATGGTGACCGAGCTCATCTTCCGCCAGCAGCAGTGCCCAGCCGCTCAGCTTCGACGGATCGTCGGTTACCAGCACGTCGTGATCCTGTCCGGAAATACGCTCGTCCGGGGTGAGACAGCGCGCTCCCCAGTTTTCCAGATGGCGGCAGACGATTTTATGGACATCCTCCACGGTGATCTCCATCAGGGCGGTGACCCCATCCAGAATTTTTTCCTCTTCTTCTTCCTGCTTCTGCTCCAGTGCCATCGGCAGCTGCATATTATAGCGGGTGCCGATATCCGCTTTCGCGACGATATCCAGACTGCCCCCCATCTGCTTGCAGAGCTGTTTACAGAGGAAGAAGGCCATGCCTGACGCCTGACCGTATCGATCCTGGCTGGTGTCGCCCAGGAACGGGAAATCGACATTCGCCAGCTCATCCACGGTCAGGCCCGCGCCGGTATCAACCAGTTCGATGATGAGTCTATCGGCCTGTTTATTCGCAACCTTAACTTCCAGGGTAATTTTTCCCCAGCGGGTGGTGGTCAGCGCATAGTGCATCAGGGTGGTCAGCACCTTACGCAGGGCGCGACGGTCGCCAAAGCGCATCTCATCATTGGCCAGATGGTTATTCACCACCAGTGACAACCCTTTGCGACGCATCAGCGGCAGGCTTTCCAGTGCGATCTCATCCAGCAGTTCCTGCAGGTTGAAGATGGTGGCATCCGGTGACCAGTCGTGCGCCTCCAGCCGGTTCAGCAGCACAATATCATCCACCAGCCGCGCCAGCCCCTGGCTCTCATCAAGCAGGTCGAGCACGGATTCATCGGCATCCCGCTGGCTGAGCTGCACCAGCTGCGCCACGATCTTCTCCAGCGGCTGATTCAGCGCATGACCGAGATTGTGCAGCAGCTGCTGACGCATCTGATGGTTGCGATCCAGCACCTGCTGCGCTTTCTGCAGCTTCTTGTTCACCAGCAGTTCGCGATCCTGGTCACGCATCATAAACAGCTGGGTATGGGGTGAGAGCACGCTGCGGGCGTGGCGAATCTCATACACTTCGTTATTGATGGTAGCCTGCAGAACGCCCTGATGCTGGTCGGACATATTAATAATCTTCTGCAGATTGAGGTGCGGCAGAAGATGCTCTGCAATTTTGTTGCTCAGAAGGGTGCGGTTGCTGGCAAAGTCATAGACCAGCAGGCCCACCGGCAGGCTGCCCACAATCTCTTCATTCAGTACCCGAAGCGAGTCGAGTTCCGCGCTCTGGTTCTCACTGGGGCGCAGGGACTGCTGACGCAGCAGCATCACACCGCCCAGCGACAGCAGGAACAGCAGCAGGTTGATCAGCAGCGGCCAGAGCAGGTTGTGCAGCGTGTCGACGATCAGGCGGGTAATCGGCACCTGATAGACCAGCTGCAGCGGGGTGCTGGGCAGCGTGGCAGCAATCTCGACGTTCGGGTTAACCAGCGAGATGTGCGTATTTTCCACCTCCTGCTGTTCACTGCTGGCAGAGGGCATTGAGCTGTCCTGGCGCAGCTGGAAATTCTCCAGCGGCATATTCTGCGGCACCAGATCGTTCACCGGCAGATCAAAGGCGACCACGGTGGCCAGGTGGCCCGGCTGATTAAAGGTGGTGCGCAGCGTGAAGTAGTGATCGTTCTGGAAGGCGAGGTGACGCAGGGGCGAGAAGCTCTCACGCTCGTCCAGCGCGTTCGCCTGCTGCAGCATTTCAGCGCGACGGCTGTCCACCATTGAACTGATGGCGCTCTCTTTGTAGCGCGTCGCCATATCCTTCAGCGGCAGCGTGGAGATCATGATCAGGCTATTGTCCTGACCATTTAAAAAGTACATCGACCAGGTCGGGTTTTCCGCGCCCCAGAGCGTATCCAGATAGTTGGACATCCGCATGGTCATATCCAGCGTGCTGCTGTCATGCGATCCGAAGATCAGCGCTTCGGTCTTGCGGCGGGTTTTTTCCAGATAGTAGACGTCAGGACGCAGGCGCGTCTCCTGCAGGCTGCTGCCCGGAGGCGTTCCTGCCGCACTGGTGGAGAGGTTTTCATAGATCTGCCAGGTGGCAAAGCGATAGGCGTCGATACGCTTCTGAACGTCGCGGGCCAGATCGTCCATGGCATAGCGTTTTCCGGTGAGCCAGGCATTCACGGAGTTCTGCACCATAAAGCCCAGCGCCAGCAGCAGCACCAGATTGAAAACCACAAAAAAGCGGGTGACATTGCCGGATGTCAGTGGAAACTTATACAACATAGCGTGTCAGGTACCTGAATTATCGCGCAACTCTTCGCGCACTGGCGGCTACCACTAACAGCAGCAGGGCGATCACTAAAAACGCGCCGCTGAGGCTGATCCATTGCGAAATGAATCCGATTAAAGCCGGACCTGAGAGAATACCCGCATATCCCAGCGTTGTCATGGCAGAAATCGCCAGGTTCGCGGGCATATCCTGTTGATTCCCGGCAGCATTGAACAACATCGGCACCGTATTGGATAAACCAAAGCCGACCAGCAGGAAAGCCAGCAGGGCGATCTCCGGCCACGGCAGCCACACCGCCAGCGTCATGCCCGCTGCGGCGGTCAGCGCCCCGGTTATCATGACCGGATAGCGGCCAAAGCGCTGGATGATTTTATCGCCGCTGAACCGCCCCAGCGTCATTGCCACGGAGAAGGTGGCATAGCCGAGGCCGGCATAGGCCGTTGACATCGCCGGGTTCTGCAGCAGCAGCAGCGCGCCCCAGTCGAGCACCGCGCCCTCTGCCAGAAAGAGAATAAAGCAGAGCAGGCCGAGAAACGCCACCCAGCCACGGGGGATCACCAGCCAGGGCTGGTCGGGCTGATGGAGACGCTCATTCATTAATACCGGGATGCGCCATAACAACAGCAGCAGCATCACGGCCATTACCACCAGCGTAGCGGCCAGCGGAGAGAACGACTGGCTCAGCAGCAGGCTGACCGTCCCCGCACCCAGAATGCCGCCAAGGCTGAAGAAGCCATGAAAGCCGGACATCATCGGCTTACCCGCCGCCTGTTCAACCTGAACCGCCTGATAATTCATGGCGACATCCAGCATGCCCAGCCCGGCGCCAAACAGCATCAGCGCGGCCGCCATCAGCAGATGCGAGTCCGCCGTGGCCAGCAGCGGCATCATGAGCAGCACTAACAGAGTGGAGAAACACATCACCCGACGGCAGCCAAACCGCGCAACCAGCGTGCCGGTGACCGGCATCGCCGCCAGTGAACCGATGCCGAGACAGAGCAGCAACGCACCCAGTGAGGCGCCGCTCAGCTGCAAACGATCACGGGCAAACGGCACCAGCGGTGCCCAGGCTGACATGCCTAACCCGTTGATCAGAAAGATGGTGCGGGTGCCCCAGTTCAGGCGGCTCTGCTGTTGATGTTGTTGTGCAGCGTCCAGTGCGGTCATAGGTCAGATTCATCAGTGATAAAGCGAAAAAGTGTAGCACCGGCCGGCAATCTGTGGCCGTCGCGCCTCTTATCAGCAGGGGTGCAGCACCCTCATCAATATGACAAAACCGGGAGTTTACCGATTTTTAATGCGCTGCGGATTTTTTCCAGAACTTTCCTGGCAGGGCGGGACGCCGCGCAGGTCGACTTAACTCAAATTTCAGTGCCGTTTTCAACGGGTTGTCTGCTTAAACGAAGCTGTCGGCTCGGTGGGAAATGCTGGCTGAATCGCATAACTAAAAAAATCTTTTCAGTGCCCTGAAGTTCTCAGAGTGGCGATATTTTAGCCGTTTTATGACATTTATGGAAACATCCCGCCACAAATTGACATGAAAAATCAAGGGTAAAGCGTTTTTTCGTGAACGTTTTATAGCAAGACTGACTTATGTAATAAAGATTAAATCATAATTAAATCTGTACATTGGTGTTGATTTTCAGCACGTTTAGGATAAAAGTTATTTTGTCAGAACCGCTACGTTTCGCGTCCGTCTGTACAACTTGATCTAACAATAAAAGCGTTTTTTTTCTGCCCGGACCAGGGTATCCGGCGCCGCTTGGCTTTGCCCTTACTACATACACCAGGTTAACGCGCTCGCTGTTTTTCAGTGGGTGAAACTAAGTGTGAATACCGCAAACGTAAAATAAATTTATGTTTATGGATTCAGTATATTAGCTAATCTGG
The DNA here is from genome assembly GCF_008631515.1 of Pantoea sp. M_10. NCBI lineage: Bacteria > Pseudomonadati > Pseudomonadota > Gammaproteobacteria > Enterobacterales > Erwiniaceae > Pantoea > Pantoea sp. M_10. The sequence goes on from NZ_VWUL01000002.1 coordinate 331,253, forward strand.
TGGAGTAGAGGTTACAAATGGCAGAACTCACGCAAGGCCGTGTAGACATCATCTCGCGCGAAAACGGCACGCTCATCTCGCAGGCCACTCCCGGTTCATCACAATCCATTAACCTCACCGAGCCCAGCGTCGTGCGCATCAATGGCACCCGCGAACTGGTCACGCAGTATGAGCGCCAGGGAAATGACCTGGTCCTGCACATGCGTGACGGCAGCACCGTCCGCTATCAGAAATTTTTTGTTGATGATGCCGAGGGTAATCACAGTGAGCTGGTGTTCGATGATGGGGTCAATCCACCGGAACATGCCCTGTTCCCGCAGACCGCAGAAGGCACTGAACTGGCCTCCGGTTCCGTCACACCAACCTACGAATCACTGGAGAGCGTCGAGCCGCTGCTGCTGGCCGATAACACCAACGCCTCGATGGGTGTGATCACCGCAGGCGGTCTCGGCGTACTTGGCTTAGCCGGGCTGGCCGTGGGTCTGGGGGGTGGAGGCGGAGGCGGTGGCGGCGGAAATGACGGCGGCAGCGATCCCGGTACGAATCCCGGCACGGATCCTGGTACCGACCCCGGCACTGACCCCGGCACGCCGGGCAGCCCCGCCATCACGCTCAACACCTTTGCCGGCGATAATGTGCTGGATAATGCCGAAAAAACCACCGATCAGTTGCTGAGCGGTTCCACCAGCAATGTCGAGGCGGGACAGGTTGTCACGGTGACCCTGGGCGGCCAGACCTACAACACGACGGTGGGCGCTGACGGCAGCTGGAGCGTGACCGTGCCTGCTGCCGCGCTGGCGGCCCTGGCCGCCGGCTCTGCCACGATCGCAGTCAGCGTGACAAACGCAGCAGGCACCGCCGCCAGCGGGTCGCTGCCCATTACCGTGGCTGCTGCCGATCCGGGCACCCCTGCGACGCCCGCCATCAGCCTGAATCCTTTCGCCGGCGATAACGTGCTGGATAACACGGAAAAAACCACCCCGCAGACCTTATCCGGCAGCACCAGCAATGTCGAAGCCGGACAGATTGTTACCGTCACGCTCGGCGGTCAGACCTACAGCGGCACCGTTGCCGGTGATGGCAGCTGGAGCGTGACCGTGCCTGCTGATGCGCTCGCAGCGCTGGCATCAGGCACCACCACGGTGACGGCCACGGTCGCGAATCAGGCCGGTGCCTCCGCCAGTGGCAGCCTGAGCGTCAGTGTTGCAGCCCCTCTGACCCAGCCGGGGACGCCGGTCATTACCATCGATCAGTTTGCCGGCGATGACATTCTCAGTAATCCGGAGAAAAACAGCGCCCAGACGCTGAGCGGCTCCACCAGCAATGTGGAAGCGGGACAGGTTGTCACGCTGACGCTGGGTGACCAGACCTACAGCGCTGTGGTCGATGCCCAGGGCAACTGGAGCATTGCGCTGCCGCCTGCCGCGCTGAATGCCCTGGCCGCCGGAACGGTCACGATCTCCGCGGTGGTCACCACCCAGGCGGGCATTGAGGCCAGTGAAAACCGCGCGATCAGCGTCGATACGCCCGCCGTGCCGGGCGCGCCCGCCCTCACGCTGGATGATTTTACCGGCGACAATCAGCTGACTAACGCAGAAAAAACCAGCGATCAGACCGTGACCGGCAGCACCAGCAATGTTGAAGCCGGACAGATTGTTACCGTCACGCTGGGCGGTCAGACCTACAGCGGCAGCGTGGATGCGCAGGGCAACTGGAGTGTCACGCTGCCCCAGGCGGCCCTGAGCGCCCTGGCGGCCGGTGAAACCACGCTGACGGTGTCAGTCAGCGATGCAGCCGGTAACACCGTGACCAGCAGTCTGCCGATTACGGTAGAGGCCCCGGTGACACAGCCGGGCGACGTTACTCTGACCATCGATCAGTTCGCCGGGGATGACATCCTGAGCAACGACGAAAAAGGCACGGCGCAGACTCTCTCAGGCAGCACCACCAATGTCGAAGCGGGTCAGACGGTAACCGTTACCCTGGGGGGACAGACTTACCTTGGCACCGTGGATGGCAGCGGAAACTGGAGTGTGATTATCCCGGCCGCCGCCCTGAGCAGCCTGTCTGCGGGCAGCAATGCCATCAGCGTTACGGTCAGCAACCTCGCGGGGGCAACCGGCAGTGAAACCCGCGATATTGCGGTGGAAGCGCCTGCTACAGAACCTGGCGTGCCGGGGCTGATCCTGAATGATTTTGCCGGCGATAACCTGCTGAGCAACGACGAGAAGACGGTCGACCAGGCGGTCAGTGGCACCACCACCAATATCGAAGCCGGGCAGGTGGTCACGGTCACACTGGGCGGCCAGACCTACAGCACCACCGTGCAGGCGGATGGCAGCTGGAGCGTCACGGTGCCCGCCACGGCGCTCTCCGCGCTGGCAGCGGGCACGACCACGCTGACGGTTGCCGTCAGCAATGCGGCGGGCGACAGCGTGACCGCAACCCAGCCGATCACGGTAGACGCCCCGGCGACGCAGCCGGGGGCCGCCACGCTGACCCTCGACGCCTTTGCCGGGGATGACATCCTCAGCAACAGCGAAAAAGCCAGCGACCAGCTGCTGACCGGTACCACCACCAATATCGCAGAGGGCCAGCAGGTTACCGTCACCCTGAACGGGGAAACCTTTACCGCCACGGTCGGCGCGGATGGCAGCTGGAGCCTCACGGTGCCGGCCAGTTCTCTGGCAGCGCTGGCGGCGGGCAGCGCTACCCTGAGCGCCACGGTAACGGATCAGGCGGGGAACCCGGTCAGCGAAACGCGTGACTTCCTGGTGGAGTCCGCGGGCACCGCACCAGGCAACCCGACGCTGACCCTGAATGCCTTTGCTGAAGACAACGTGTTAAGCAATGAGGAGAAGCTGGAGGCGCAGGCCATCTCCGGCAGCACCACCAACGTCGAGGCGGGCCAGATTGTGACGGTCACGCTGGGTGGACAGAGTTACAGCGGAACGGTCAGCGCTGACGGCAGCTGGAATATTGCGATTCCGGCCGATGCGCTGGGCGCCCTGGCAGCAGGCCCGGCCTCACTGGTGGTGACGGTCAGCAATGCGGCCGGTACCTCTGTCAGCGACACGCTGGGTATCGTCGTTGAAGCCCCGGTGACGGAACCGGGCCAGCCGGTCATCACCCTCAATCAGTTCGCCGGTGATGATGTGCTGAGCAACGACGAGAAAGCCAGCGACCAGCTGCTGAGCGGCAGCACCAGCAATGTCGAGGCGGGCCAGGTGGTGACGGTGACGCTGGGCGACCAGAGTTACAGCGCCACCGTCGGGGCCGATGGCAGCTGGAGCCTGACCATCCCCTCCAGCGCCCTGGCCGCCCTGGCGGCGGGCAACGCGACCTTCAGCGCCAGCGTAACCACCCAGGCGGGTGTGGTCGCCAGTGAAGATCGGGTCATTGTGGTCGAAGCCTCACCGGAGCCGGGCGCACCAACGCTGACGATCGCTGTTTTTGCCGGCGACGACCTGCTCGACAACAGCGAAAAAGCGCTGGACCAGACGCTGTCAGGCAGCACCAGCAACGTAGAGGCGGGCCAGACGGTCACCCTCACGCTGAACGGGCAGACCTACAGCACCACCGTTCAGGCGGATGGCAGCTGGAGTCTGCCGATCCCGTCCGCTGCGCTGAGCGCACTGGCGGCGGGCACCACCACCCTGGTTGCCAGCGTGACCACGGCGGCGGGCGTTTCAGCCAGCGACAGCCGGGATATCAACGTCGCGCCTGCCGCAGGCGAACCGGGCGTGCTCACCATCGCTGAACCACTCAGTCTCGACGGTTTCCTTAACCAGCAGGAGGCTGTCAGCGATCTGATCATCAGCGGCTCGGCACTGGGCGTTAACCCCGGCCAGACGGTGCTGGTAGCCTTCAACGACAACACCTACAGCGCGGTGGTAAACAGCAACGGCTTCTGGAGCGTCACCGTTCCGGCCAGCGACCTCACCGGCATCACCGACGGGACAAAACTGATCTCCGCGACGGCCACCGATGCCAGCGGAGCGCTGCTGACCGACGCCGCACAGCTCAATGTGGTGGTGAACACGCTGCCGCAAATCACCCTGGATGAGAGTGCGATCAGCGATGGCATTCTGAATCAGGCGGAAGCGGGCAGCGACCTGACGATCGGCGGAAACACCGGTAAAGCCGTACCGGGCCAGCAGGTCACCCTGGAACTCAACGGGAAAACCTACAGCACCACGGTGAATGAGGACGGCAGCTGGAGCCTGACGCTGCCCGCCGCCGATCTCGCCTTACTGCCGCAGGGCGCTAACACGCTGACACTGACCGCGATCGATGAGGCGGGTAACCGTGTTGACCAGACGCTGGACTTCAGCGTCGATACCCTGCCACCGAATCTGATTGTGGCGGCGGTGGCAGGCGGAGATGGCATTCTTAACGGCGCTGAAGTGGCGGCGGGCGTGCCGGTCAGCGGTTCAGGTGCCGCGCCGGGCGACGTCGTCTCGGTCACGCTGAATAACCTGATCTACAGCGCCACGGCAGATGCACAGGGCAACTGGACGGTGGATCTGCCCGCGGAGGATCTGCAGGCGCTGGCTGAGGGCAGCAGTTATACGCTGGTGGTCACCCTGACGGATGCCAGCGGCAATACGGTCAGCCAGTCGCAGACGCTGGCCGTCAGCACCCTGTCGCCGGATGTCTCAGTTAACGCGCCGGGCGGTGACGGTGTGCTGACCAGTAATGAACTGACCCAGCCGCTGCTAATCAGCGGAACCGGCACCCCAGGCGATCGGATTACGGTTGAGTTAAACGACAAAACCTACAGCGCGCTGGTTGACGACAATGGCAACTGGAGTGCGCAGGTGCCGGTGGCCGATCTGGGCACGCTGACCAATCAGACCTATCCGGTGACGGTCACCGTGACCGATCCGGCGGGCAACAGCAGCGTAGAGAACACGTCACTGCGGGTTGCCAGCGCAGTGCCTGCGCTGACGCTGGATGCGATCAGCGACGATGGCGTCATCAACGTCATCGATGCACAGCAGCCGCTGATCGTCAGCGGAAGCGGCGACGCGGGCGATACGATCAGCGTGACGCTGAATAACCAGACCTACACCGCCGTTGTGGCGGAGGGGGGCCGCTGGAGTGTCACCATTCCGGCATCCGACCTGGCCGCTGTTCCTGACGGAGCACAGCCGCTGGCAGTGGTGGCGACGGATGGTGACGGGAATACCACGCTGATCAACAGCGCTCCGATCTTTGCGACTACGCCGCCGCAGTTGACCGTCTCCACACCGGGCAGTGATGGTTACATTAATATTGCGGAACATAGCCAGGATCTGACGATTGACGGGCGCGGAGGCGTGCAGGGCGACACGGTTTCGGTGAGTTTCAATGGCGAAACCTACACTGCCACCGTGGATACCAGCGGCGCGTGGCAGGTTACGGTGCCTGCGGCGGTCGTCAGCCAGCTGGGCGATGCCCGCTATCCTGTGGATGTAGTGCTCAGCGACGCGTATGGCAACAGCAGCAGCGTCGCCTCCAGCGTGACGGTACTGGCGGCCGCATCGCCGGTCCTGACCCTGGATCCTGTGACCGGCGACAACCAGATCGACAGCGCGGAACAGCGTGTTGATACACTCATTACCGGCAGTGTGACCGGCGTACCGGCAGGCCAGCCGGTTGTGGTAACCATCAATAACCAGTCTTATGATGGCGTGGTGCAGGCAAACGGAAGCTGGAGCGTGACGCTGCCTGCCGGATCGCTGGGAGGCGCGGGCGACAAGCCCTTTACCGTGGCGATCACCGATGTGGCTGGCAACCCGGCGCAGCCCGCGCAGGGGCTGATCACCGTGGTCACCAGCGACACGCCGCTGCTGTCGATTGCGCCGATAAGTGAAGATAACGCGCTGAATGCGCTGGAAGCGCAGAGCGATCTGATCCTCAGCGGCAGTTCCGCCAGCCTGCCTGAAGGCAGCCCGGTCAGCGTGACGCTGGTGCCGGGCGGGACCGTTTACAGCACCACCATCGATCCGGACGGTAACTGGACGGTTACCGTGCCCGCCGCCGATCTGGCGAACCTGTCGCAGGGTGACACCACGGTGACCGTTACTTCCGGCGACGTGCAGAGCAGCCAGACGCTGCTGGTGGCAACCACACCGCTGGCAGCCCCGCAGATTGATACCCCCTTCACTGACGGCATCCTCAGCAATAACGAGGCCACCGCGCCGCAGACCCTGACCGGTTCCGTCACGGAAGGCCAGGCCGTCAGCGTCACTCTGGGCGGCGTCAGCTATCCGGCAACGGTCGCGGCGGATAACACCTGGAGCGTCACGCTGCCGCCGGAAGCGCTGCAGGCCCTTGCTCAGGGCAGCAACCCGATTACCGTAACGGTGAGCGATAGCGCGGGTAACAGCACCAGTATCAGTGAACCGCTGACGGTGGATACCGGCACACCGGCGCTGACCGTGAACCCGATTGCCACCGATGGCGTCATTAACGCGGCGGAAGCCGCCGCCGACCTGATCGTCAGCGGTACCGCTGCGCCGGGCAGCAGCGTCAGCCTTGTGCTGGGCGGCGAAACCTATAACGCCGTCGTGGCCGCCGATGGCAGCTGGAGTGCAACGCTGCCCTCCGCCGATCTGAGTCAGCTGGCCGATGGCCGTTACGATCTCAGCGTCACCGTAACTACCGTGGGCGGCAACGTCGCCACCACGCCGGTGCCGGTTACCGTCGACACCAGCGTGCCGGACTTCAGCATCAATCCGCTAGCGGGCGATGGTGTGCTGAACCTTGCTGAACAGGCGGCCGGGTTCAGTTTCAGTGGTGCAGGCAGTGAGGGCGACCAGGTCAGCCTGACCCTGAATGGCGTGACCTACACCGGCACCGTCGGCGCAGACGGTCTCTGGACTCTGGTCGTGCCGCCTGCGGCACTGGCCGGTCTGGCCAGCGGAAGCAGCTATCCGGTTGTGGTGACGGTGACCGATGCTGCCGGTAACAGCAGCAGCCAGAACAGTTCGCTGACCGTCGACACGACGCCGCCTCCACTGGTGGTTGCGCCGATCAGTGAGGATAACGCGCTGAGCGTCGGCGAACTGGCAGAACCGCTGGTGGTCAGTGGCAGCGGACAGAACGGCGACCTCGTGATGGTTCAGCTTAATGGTCAGACTTACAGCACCACCGTCGGGGTGAACGGTCAGTGGACGCTGGAGATCGCGTCTGGCGATCTGGCAGCGCTGCCGTCCGGCCCAAATCCCGTCACGGTGACCGAAACGGACGCCAGCGGAAATCAGAGCAGCCAGGTGGTGGATCTCAATGTAGCCACCTCGCCAGCGGTGCAGCCGGAACTTAGCGTCGACAGCAGCACCTTTGCCGGTGACGGTATCGTCACCGCCGCGGAGCAGTTACAGCCGATTACCCTGCGCGGCAGCAGCCTCAACGTCGAGCCGGGTCAGCAGGTCACGGTTTCACTGAACGGCACCGATTACAGCGGGGTGGTTGAGGCGAGTGGCAACTGGAGCATCATTCTGCCAGCGGGCGCGCTGGCGGATCTGGGCGAGGGCAGTCAGACGCTGATTGTCAGCGTGAACAACGCCGTCGGTAACAGCGCTAGCGCGCCGCTTAACTTCAGTGTGGACAACACACTGCCCGCGATTGCGCTGGCACCCGTCAGCGACGATAACTATCTGAATGCAGGCGAGCTGAACGGCCCCGTCGTCGTCAGCGGCAGCAGCAGCGGTCTGCCTGCGGGAAGCCTGGTCACCGTTGACGCCAACGGGACGCCGTTCACCACCACGCTTAACGCCGATGGCAGCTGGAGCCTGACATTACCGGCAGGCACCTTCAGCGGCGTGGCGGATGGGCCGCAGACCCTGACCGCCACGGTCAGCGATGCAAACGGCCAGCCGCTGGCGACCACTGACACCACCCTGACGGTCGTGGCCAGCGCGCTGCCGGTCGCGACACCGGGCGTGGCCTTTGATGATGGCATTGTGAATAGCGGGGAAGCCGCAACCGGGGGAGCTATCACCGGTAACACCGGCGTAACGGGTGACGGTCAGACGGTCAGCATTACCCTGGATGGTGTCAGCTACAGCGGCACGGTCGATGCTGCGGGCAACTGGCAGGTCACGGTTCCGGCTGGCGCACTCGCTGCGCTGCCGCAGGGCGACACGGCTTACAATGTGGTGGTCAGTGATGTGGCGGGCAACAGCAGCCAGGCGACAGGCACGCTGCGGGTCGATACGCTGCCGCCGGTGCTGACCGTTGTCACGCCGTCCGACGGCATCATCAACGCCGCTGAAAGTCAGCAGCCGCTGACGCTGAACGGCAGCAGCGAAGCCAATGCACTGATTGTGGCCAGCTTCAACGACACCAGCCTGAGCACCACCGCTGACGCCAGCGGCAACTGGTCGCTGACGCTGCCCGCCACCGTCTACAGCGGGCTGGTTAACGGCAGCTATCCACTGACGGTTACCGCCAGCGATGCGGTTGGCAACGCCACCACCACCAGCCGCGATCTGGCGCTGAAAGTGGAGGCGGGCACGCTGCCCACGCTGGCCCTGGATGCCTTTGCCGGCAACAATGTGGTCGATGGCGCGGAACGCCTCACCGACCAGCGGCTGAGCGGCACGACAACCAATGTCGAGGCGGGCCAGCTGGTGACCGTCACGCTTGACGGAACGGTCTACAGCGCCGCCGTACAGGCCAGCGGGGCCTGGAGTCTGATTGTGCCAGCCGGCGCGCTGGCTGCGCTTGCCGATGGCAGCGCCACATTTACCGTGGCGGTCAGCGACGTGGCGGGTAACACCACCACCAGCAACCTCGCTTTTGACGTCAACAGCAACGCGTCTGGTCTGGCGCTGGATGCCATCAGCGAAGATAACTACCTCAATGCACAGGAGCTGAGTCAGCCGCTGATAGTCACCGGCACCGCGGTAAACGTGCCGGCGGGCAGTACCGTCACGCTGCTGTTCAACGACACCGCTTACACCGCCCAGGTTTCGGCCAGCGGGCGCTGGAGCGTTATCGTTCCGGCGGAGGCACTGACGGCGCTCGCCGATGGACCTTACACGCTGACGGTTACCGCGACCGATAGCGGCGGAGCAACCCTCAGCAGCGAAGCTACGCTCAGCGTGCTGGCGACCGGCCTGCCGGAACCGCTCATCGTCTCGGCGTTTGGTGATGGCGCGCTCAACAGCAGCGACGTTACCGCGGCACAGAGCCTGAGCGGCACCACCGGCGTAACGGGCGATGGACAGAGCGTCAGCGTGCTGCTGAATGGCGTGACCTACACCGGCACCGTCGACGGCAATGGCAACTGGCTGGTGACCGTTCCCGCGACGGCGCTGGCTGACCTGCCGGAAGAGACCCTCAGCTACACCGTCACGGTGCAGGATGCCGCCGGTAACACAGGCAGCACCCAGGGCAGCGTCACGGTGGATCTGACGCCACCGACGCTGACGCTGGCGGCCGTCGCGGATGATGACATTGTGAATATCGCAGAGAGCACCGGACCGATCGTGCTCAGCGGGACGACCAGTGCCGAAGCCGGACAGACGGTCTCCATCACCCTCAACAACCAGCTCTATACCACCACCGTGACTCAGGATGGCGACTGGAGCCTGACGCTGCCAGCCGGGGCGCTGGCCGGTATCCCGGCCGGGGCCTATACCCTGACGGTAACGGTCAGTGATGCGGCGGGTAATCCGGTGACGGAAACCCGTGACATTACGCTGGCGACCGGCGCGCTGTCGGTGACGATTGATACCCCGTTCGGCAACGGTTATCTGAACCAGAGTGAGACCGGCGTCAGTCAGACCCTGAGTGGCAGCACCGGCGTCACCGGTGAGGGGCAGACGGTCACCGTCTCCCTGGGTGGCGAAGAGTATCCCGCCACGGTGGATGCACAGGGCAACTGGACGCTGACCCTGACGCCGGAGGCGGTGCAGACGCTGGACGAAGGGGTGAATACCCTGGTGGTGAATGCCAGCGATGGGGCCGGAAACAGCGGTTCGCTGACCAGTGCGGTCACGGTGGATCGGACGCCGCCTGCGCTGAGCCTGGACCCGATCAGTGACGATAATATTGTTAACGCTCTGGAAGTGCTGGAAGCCGTCACCATCAGCGGCAGCGCGTCAGCGGAGGATGCCGGACAGACGGTCACCGTCACTTTCCAGAACAGTAATTACACCACTCTGGTGCTTTCTGATGGCAGCTGGCAGGTGACGCTGCCGGCCAGTGTGATGCAGGGACTGACCGATGGCGGCTACCCGGTCAGCGTAACGCTGACGGACGCGGCAGGCAACAGCAGCAGCGCGACCGCCACCCTGACGCGTGATGCAGACAGTGCCGGCCTGCCGACCCTGACGATCGGGCCGATCAGCGGTGACAATTTCCTGAATCAGGCTGAGTCGCTGCAGGATCTGAGCATCAGCGGCAGCAGCACCAATCTGGCCGAGGGCCAGCTGGTCACGGTGACGCTGAACAACGTTCAGTACAGCGGCACGGTGACACAGGATGGCAGCTGGACGGTAACCGTGCCGGCCGCCGATCTGGGCGCGCTGCCGGATGGCGATCAGCTGCTGGTGGTGGTCTCTGCGGATGCCTCCGGCAACCCGGCCAGCAGCAGCGCCTCACTGGTGGTGCTGGCCAGCGCCCAGGCGCAGCCAACGCTGACCCTGGACGTGGTGGCTGGGGATGATGTGATCAATGCCAGCGAGGCCGCCTCGGATGTGGTGGTCAGCGGTAGCAGCACCCAGCTGGCCGCGGGCACCCCGGTGACCGTGTCGTTTAACGGAACGGACTATGAGACGACGCTGGACGCTGACGGCAACTGGACGGTGACTCTTCCCTCCACCGCCTTTGCCGGCGTGACGGCGGGCAGCACGGAGACCCTTACCGTGACCGCCAGCGACATTGCCGGGAATCCGGCCACTGCCAGCCAGACGGTGACGTTCAGCACCACACCGCCAGCACTGACGGCGATCACCGTCAGTACGGGTGACACCCTGAACTTTGCGGAGTCGCTGGAGGATATCAGCGTCAGCGGTTCCACCACGGGGGCCCTGCCGGTGACGGTGACGCTGAATAATGTCAGCTACAGCACCACGGCCGATGCCGACGGTAACTGGTCCGTCACCATCCCGTCAGCCGATCTGCAGCAGCTTGCAGATGGTGCTAACGCGATCGCGGTTTCCGTCACCGACGCGGCGGGCAATACCACCACGGATACCACCACCTCGCTGGACGTGGCGTTTAATACGCTGCCTGCGCTGACGCTGGATACGCCGTTTGGCGATGCGCTGGTCAGTGCTGCGGACGCTGCGGGCGCGCTCACGCTGAGCGGCGACAGCACCAATCTGCCGGAGGGCAGCCTGATTAGCATCACCATTGGCGGGCTGGATTTCAGCACCACGACCAATGCCAGCGGCAACTGGACGCTGAATCTGGCCGCGGGCGCGCTGTCAGGGCTGGACGATGGCGTGACCGACGTGGTGGTGACTGCCACCGATGCAGCAGGCAATCCGGCCCAGGTGACCGCCGGGGTTGAGATCCTGCAGGCTGCGCCGGATAACGCCACCTTTGACAGCACGTTGTTCGGCGACAACATCATTAACATCAGTGAAGCGGGTGTCGTTCAGCTTGTCACCGGGACATCGGACCCTCTCCCGGGCCAGACCCTGAGCGTGACGGTAGGCGATCAGAACATCCCGCTGTCCGTGACGGTGGATGCCAGTGGCAACTGGACAGCCAGCCTGACGCCAGAGGTGATCGCCAGCCTGGGGGCGGGTGAACAGACGCTGACTCTCACCACCACCGATCGGGCAGGCAATACCAGCGTCACGACCCAGACATTTGTCTCGGCGATTACGCCGATTGCGGCGCCCACGCTGGACACGCCCTTTACCGATGGAAGGCTCAATGCGGATGAGGCGGCCGCAGGGGGTTCACTGAGCGGCGCGGTCAGCATTGATAACGCGGCGTCGGTGACGGTAAATGTGAATGGCTCCGTCTACGCCGCCCAGCTCAGCGAGGATGGGACGCGCTGGTCGCTGGCGCTGTCACCGGCGCTGTTGCAGTCCCTGCCGGATGGCAGCTGGCCGGTGACGGTGACCGTCACCGATGAGGACGGCAACATTGCCAGCACCAGCGGCAGCCTGCTGGTCGCTGTTAACGCGCTGCCGGACGTCACGCTGAACCTGCCGTTCGGGGATGGTGCGCTGAATGCTGAAGAAGCGCTCAGTGAACAGACGCTCAGTGGCACCACCGGCATTACCGGTGCCGGGCAGACGGTCTCGGTACTGATTTCAGGCTTTAACGGCGATGCGCCGCTGACGGCCACGGTGCAGGACGATGGCAGCTGGTCTCTGGCGCTGTCGCCTGCGCAGTTAAGCACCTTCACCAGCGGGGCGCACACCATCACCGTGACCGCCACCGATGTCGCCGGTAACAGCGACACGACGGCGCTGAGTGTGGTAACGGAAGTGGCGGTGCCGGTGCCGACCTTCAGCCCGGATGCCTTTGGCGGCGACGGCCTGCTTAACATCAGTGAAGCGGCGGCTGGCGTGACCCTGACCGGCACCACCGGCAGCGTCGGGGCAAACCAGGCGGCCAGCATTACCGTTGATTTCAATGGCAGCCGTTATTCGGGTGTCGTTGACAGTAACGGGAACTGGCGCGTCACGATCCCTGCTAACGCGCTGAGTGCCCTGGATGATGGCGCGCAGACGCTGACGGTGAACGTGGTGGATGCGGCAGGCAACAGCGCCTCGGCGCAGCTGCCGTTCACCGCCGATCTCAGCGCACCTCAGCCTGCGCTCAATCCGGACTACTTCGGGGGCTATGTTAATGCAGCTGATGTGGCAGGCGGCATTACCCTGGGCGGCACCACGGGTGTCAATGAGACGGTGCAGCTCACGCTGGCAGGCACAGTCTATACCGCGACTGCGGATGAGAACGGCAACTGGTCGGTGCCGCTGACGACGGCGCAGCTTTCCGCGCTGGCGGATGGCACCTATCCGGTCATCATCACGGCCACGGACGCGGCGGGTAACAGCACGACGCTTAACAGCGCCTTTGTGCTGGACAAAACCCCACCCGTGCTCACTGCCTCGCAGTTCACCGGCGACAACGTGCTGAACTACGCGGAGAGCATTCAGCCGCAGACGCTTACTGGCACCGCAACGGGAGCAGGGACGGGCGCAGTGGTCACCGTCTCGCTGAATGATACCCCGCTTGGCACGGCAATAGTGGCGGCCAACGGCAACTGGAGTCTGACGCTGACGCCAGAGCAGATGGCCACCTTCGGGCCTTCCACCACGCTGGCCTTGGCGGTGACCGATCTGGCAGGCAACCTCGCCACCGGCTCCGTTCCGCTGACGGTCGATCTGACCCCACCGCCCGGCCCGCTGGTGACACTGGGCACCGTGTCGGGCGACAACATCATCAGCACCCAGGATGTCGCGGGGGGCGTGGTGGTGAGTGGCACCTCGGCCAATCTCGGCACCGGTGGCACGGTGACGGTGCTGATCAATGGCACGAGCTACCCCACCACGCTGGATGCGTCAGGCAACTGGTCAACGGCGACCCTGCCGGTCAGCGCGTTTGGCGAAACAGATGGCAGCGCGACCGTCACGGTAAATGCGACGAACGGCACGGATACCGTCAGCGTCAGCAATAACATCGCGATTGACCTGACGCCACCGACGCTGAACCTGGATAACTTTGCAGGCGACAATCAGGTCAACGGCAGTGAAAGTGCCACCAGTCAGACCATCAGCGGCACCGCCGATGTCAGCGAAGCCGGTCGCACGGTGCTGGTGACCTTTAACAACAAAACCTACAACGCGGTGGTGCAGGGGGATGGCAGCTGGTCGGCCACGGTGCCCGCCAGCGATATGCAGGCGCTCACCAGTGGCAGTTCGCTGCAGATCACCGCGCAGCTGGCGGATGTGGCGGGCAACGTGACTACGGCGACACAGACGGTCACGGTGGATACCGGGGCGCCCGTGTTGCAGGTGGATGCCCTGGCGGGCGATAACGTCCTCAATGCCACGGACCTGGTGACCACGCAGGTGCTCACCGGCAGTGCGCAGGGCGCAGAAGGCCAGACCATCGGCCTCTACCTGGGCGATGCCGCACCGATTGCCACCGCTATTGTCGGAGCCGACGGCCGCTGGAGTATCGATCTGACGCCGGAGGTGCTGACGAACCTCACTGAGGGCGCGCTGGTCTTTGGCGTGCGGGTCAGTGACACCGCCGGGAACCAGACGGATGCCACGCTGACGGTCAACAAAGTGGTCAACAGTGCGCTGACGCTGGTCGTCGATTCGGTCTTCGGCGACGGCACACTCAGCGCGCTGGATACCACGGTGGCGCAGACCATCTCCGGGGTGGCGACCTCGGCGGGCGTCGGTGCGACGGTCTCCGTGGTGCTGGGCGGTACGACGCTCTCGGCAGCGGTGGGGCAGGATGGTAAATGGGCTATCGTGGTGCCGCCGTCGGTGCTGGGTCTGTTAAGCGATGGTCAGCTGGACGTTGACGTCACGCTGACGGATGCGGCAGGCAACACCCGTACCGTGGGTGAAACCGTCACCGCGATTGTCGATGCGGTGCCGGTCGTCAGCGCGCTCACCGGGCTGTTTGGCGGTGATAACCTGCTGAACATCGCGGAAGCCGCTGCCGGACAGGTGGTGGGTGGCGTCATCGACAATGCGGCGGTGGGTTCACAGGTCACCGTGACCCTGGGCAGCAGAAGTTACAGCACTACCGTGCAGGCGGGCGGTGCCTGGAGCGTTAACCTGCCGGCCAGCGATCTCACCTCCCTGCTGGATGGCAACCTGACGCTGGGCGTCAGCGTCCGGGATGTGGCGGGTAACGTCGCCTCCGGCAGTGCCACGGTCGGCATCTTCACCCAGACGCCATCCATCTCGCTGACTTCGCTGTTCGGGGATGGGGTGCTTAATCTGGCGGATATCGCGACCGGGCAGGTGATCAGCGGGGTGGTAAATAACGTCGCCCAGGGCAGTGTCGTCACACTCTCGGTGGGGAACAGCCAGCTGACGGCTACCGTCGGCGCGGGCGGGGCCTTCAGCGCCACGGTCACACCGGATATCCTGGGCACCCTGGCGCAGGGGAACCTGACGGTAGGGGCATCGGTGACCGATGCGGCGGGTAACACCGCCAGCACCAGCGCCGGCATCCGCGTCGACACGCTGCTGCCGACCATCACCATCAATCCGCTGTTTGGTGACGGTCTGCTGAACGTGGCGGATGCGCTGGTCACCCAGGTGATCGGCGGCGTGGTGGGCGGCGCGGAAGCGGGCTCACGCGTGGTGGTCTCCGTAGGCGCCCAGCAGTTTGTGACGGCGACCGATGCGAACGGTAATTTTAACGTCTCGCTGACGCCGACGCTGCTGCAGGGCATTGCGGACGGCAATCTCACGGTGGGCGTGAGCGTCACCGACAGCGCCGGTAACACCAGCAGCGCCACGGCGGGGGCACTGGTCGGCATTCACAACGTGCCGAAAGTGACGCTCAATCCGCTGTTTGGTGACGGGGTGCTCAACCTGGCCGAGTCGCTGGTCACGCAGACCATCAGCGGCACCGTCTCCGGCGTGGCCGCGGGCAGCAGCGTCAGGCTGGCGATAGGCAACACCACCGCGACCGCGCTGGTCAACGCCGACGGCACCTTCTCAACCACCGTCTCACCGGCCGTGCTCTCGACGCTGCTGAACGGTAACTTCACCGTCAGCGCCTCGGTCACCGATCCGGTCGGCAACGTCAGCAGCACCAGTGCAGGCGTTTCGCTGGGACTGGTTCAGCCGACCCTCTCGGTTAACACGGTATTCGGCGATGGCGTGCTGAGCGCGGCCGATCTGGCCTCAAACCAGACGCTGAGCGGCAGTTCCAGCCTCTCTGCGGGGGCAACCGTCAGCGCCACGCTAAATGGCATTACCTACACCACCAAGGTAGCCAGCGGCGGTAACTGGAGCATCAGCGTGCCGAAAGCGGATCTGGTTGCGCTGACGGACGGCAGCAAAACCGTGACGGTGACCGGTACGGATGCCTACGGCAACGTGGCGAATGCCAGCGGCTCGCTGAACGTCATCAGCCAGTCGACGCCGGTGGTGGCGATTACCTCGCTGTTTGGCGACGGCGCGCTCAGCGCGGCGGATGTGAAAACGGCACAGACCATCAGCGGCACCGCGAGTAACGCCGAGGGATCGGTGGTGCGGGTCACGCTGGGCGGCCAGACCTACAGCACCACGGTGAGCAGCAACGGCAACTGGAGCCTGTCGGTTCCGGCGGCCAGCCTCGCCGCCATTGCGGATGGACTGCAGACCGTGACGGCCAGCGTCACCAACGGCGCGGGCAGCAGCGGCACCATCTCCGCGTCGCTGGGTGTCGTCAGCCACACCACGCCAACGGTCAGCGTTAGCAGCTTCTTTGGCGGCGATGGCTACCTCAATATCGCGGAAGCCAGTGCGGCGGAAACCATCAGAGGCACCAGTACTAATGCGGCGGGCGGCACGGTGACGGTAAACGTGGCGGGTAACATTCTCACGACCACCATTGGTGCCAATGGCGCATGGAGCGTCAGCGTGCCGTCAGCGACGCTGAAAAGCATCCCCGATGGCAGCCGTCCTCTGACGGTGACGGTGACAGATATTGGCGGTAACACCGCCACCAGCACCAGCAGCTTTACCGCGCTGTCGCATAATCAGCCGGTCGTGGGGGTCGATCCGGTGCTCAGCCTCGTCGGTTCGCTGCTCACCGGTCTGGTGGTGCAGGGCGGATCGCTCAATGCGGCGCAGGGATCAAGAGTCAGCGTGACGCTGCTGCTCGCCAACGGCAGCAACGGCCCAACGCTGAATACCACCACCGACGCACTGGGGCGTTATGCCGTCAACTTCTCACCGTCACTACTGTCGGTGGGTGGCCTGCTGCTGTCGCTCAACACGCTGGCAAAAGTGTCGATCACCGACGTGGCGGGTAACAGCTACACCACCACCAACACCCTGCTGCTGGGTTCTGTACTGCCGGTCACCCTGGCCGCTACCGAGTCCGTGGCCCTGTTCTCGGTGGTGGATGACAGCGCCACGGTGGCCAGCACGGAGACGCAGCATAACAGCAGCACCAGCAGCGATGACGGCAGCGCCCATGTGGCCGTGGCCTCTACGCTGGTGACCGACGCGGATGTTGCGACGCCGGTCAGCAGCAACCAGAGCGCCGTGGTCAGTGACACAGCGGTGGCTGCAGCCCCGGCCGAAGAGGCGGGTTACACCATTGGCGGGGTAGTCATTACGCTGGCGGATGGCAGCACGGCGCAGGGGGCCTCGGTTACCGGCAGCAGCGGCGCGGATACCGTGACGGTCAGTGACCTCAGCTTTACCCATATTGATGGCGGCGCAGGCACCGATACCCTGGTGCTGAACGGTGAGAACCTCACTCTGGATCTCACCGCGCTGGGCCTGAAAGTCGAACACATTGAAGTGCTCGATTTGGGTAAAACCGGCACCAACTCGGTGAAACTCGATCTCAATGAGGCACTCAATCTGACGGATAAACAGAGTGACGATTTGCTGATCAAAGGCGCGGACGGCAGTCAGGTGACTCTGGCTAACAGCAATGGCGGTATCTGGGAAGTGACCGGCGAACGGACGGTGGATGGCAGAGTCTTTGAGATCTACCACAACTCGACGCTGACCAGTGATAACACCCTGGGGGATGTGCTGGTACAGCAGAACCTGCAGGTCCATGTGATGTAGCCACGACGTTGTCTGTCAGGCGGTTCTGAGGCGCGGGTGCGAAAGCACCCGCTTTTTTTGCGTCAGCTCCGTGATAATTTCACTTTCCAGATTTTCGCCACTATTCATTAGCGGAATGAAAGCTTAGGGTAGGCGCAGCAAACGGCGACACGCCGTCAATCACGCTTCTGATCTTATTTGACGCGTTATTCGCGTCCTGTTCATCACGCCCTGTTACCTGCGGGTAACCGGTTCAGACCAGCGGAAACGGGCAGCTTCGGCTGACTCACTACCACGTTGTCAGAGTCAACTCTCGGGCTATCCGACGGTTTTGCTCTGCGTTTCTGATCTGTTATGAACTGAGGTGACCGATGTCAACACGCGATACGTTTCGTACCACCCGGCTCGACGCCATTTTCCAGGCGGCAGTCAGCGACTTTGCCGTTGCCGACAGCGCCGTGCCCGCTATGCCGCCCGTGGCCACGCCGCGCCTGAACCTGCCCATAAAACCGCAGCCCGCCGAAACACCCCATACCCTGGCGACCGCCGACAGTGCCCGCACCGTCAGTGCGGCTGAGAGTGCGTCACCCGCAGCCCTGCGGCCCTACGAACCTGTCGCTGCCGATGGTGTGATCGCTGGCTGGGAAGCACAAAAGCGGGTGCATCTGCGCGGCCGGGCTGAAGGCGAAGCGGGTTCGACCGTCACACTCACCTTCAACGACCAGAGCTGGTACAGCACCGTCAACAAGTGGGGCTACTGGAACGCCTCAATGCCGGCTGAGGCGCTGAAAGGGGTGCCGGATGGCAATCACACGCTGACGCTGACCCTGACCAATAAAGCAGGCCACAGCACCACGACTGAGGTGGGTTTTGGTCTCTATGCTGACCGCACCCTCAGTCCGACCCTGACCATCGACACGGTCAGCGGTGACAATGCGGTGAATATCGCTGAAAGCATCTACGGCGTTGAGATCAGCGGCAGCGCAACCCACCTGCCGGCAGGGTCAGTGCTCAAATTAACCCTGGGCACGCAAACGACCACCGCCACCATGGGAAGGGATGGCAGGTGGTCTGGCACATTTTCTGAAAGCGATATGCAGGTGCTGCAGGATGGCGTCTACAGCCTGAAAGTGACCGCGACCGATCCCAACGGGAAAACCGCAACCGACTATCACGATCTGACGCTGATCACGCACCTGAGCAGCCTGCCACTCATTACGTTCGACAACGTAACGCCGGATGATGTGATCAATCTGGCGGAAACCCAGCAGGACCTGCTGCTCAGCGGTACCCTCTCGACGGTTATGCCGGGTCATCGGCTGGTGATCACCGGTGCGAATCAGAAAGATTACGCTGCCACACTGGACGAAAGCGGGCACTGGCAGGTGGTGATCCCGGCTGCAGAGGTGAACGCTTTCATCAACGTGGGTGAGATCCGCGCCTGGTCGATCGACGGGGCCAGCAACTACACCGACGTCACGCATGTACTGAATATCCACACCGGGTTTATTCCGGTTTACACCGAGATGAATATCGGCGGTGACATGACGCTTAACTATCAGGAGGCGCAGCACGATCTGAGCTTCTACGTTGAGGGATGCAACACCGTTGAGATCAACGGCATAACTTACCAGCCCGATAGCGGGGGAATGGTGACGCTGACTTCCGCCGAGCTGATGGCGCTGGCGGATGGCCCGGTTGCCGCCACGTTTCATCGCTGGGATCAGTATGGCAACAGCGACAGCCAGACCCAGGATGCGCTCTTTACCGTCGCTGTGCATCAGCGGCCGACGCTGACGCTGGAGACCGCCTTTGGCGATAACGTCATTGATGCCGCCGATGTGAACAGCTGGCATCTGATTCAGGGCAGTTCCAGCCATCTGCAGCCGGGCAGCCTGGTGCAGCTGACGCTCGGTGACCAGCACTACAGCGCCAGTGTGAAGGCCGATGGCGGCTGGGCGCTGACCATTCTGGCCGGACAGCTGGCTCCGCTGGAGGAGGGTGACTACACGATGACGGTCAGCGGCCAGGACAGCGCCGGGAATCTGGCCACGGCCAGTCAGAGCGTGCGGGTGGCCTCCCATACGGAAAGCGCCGGCACCTTGCCTGCGCAGACGGTGGATCGGCTGCTCGACAGTTTCAGCGTGACGGCGGAGCACGCGCCGGAGGCGCAGGTGTCGTCCGCGTCCGAAGGGGTGATCGTCTCTGGCATGCCCTATACCCTGGCCGATCACCTGTTACAGCATCCGGCAGCGCATCCCCTGGCCTGATGCGGAACATTAAGAAAGGCAGGGCCTTCCGGACAGGTCTGTTCAGTCTGTCTGGAGTGGCTCAGGCTGTTAAGGTGGCGTTTTTTTATGCAATCGGCAGAAAGATGAAAGATTTCATCAGTTTTTAACAGGACTCGGTGCAGAATATGATCTAATAATGTTATGGGTTATTCAGGCTGTGGCTTGTAAAACATAAATAAAATAACGCAATAAAACCTTTAAGTGCGCCGTAACGCCTTTTCTGTCTGCTTTGTTCACCAGGAAAAAAACCATGATCATAAGAACGCCTGTTGGTATGGATAATGAACAAAGCACGATTAACTTTTCTGATATGCGCCCTGAGTGGCGTGGCACTCCCGGCGGCCTGGGCCGCACCGTTACCGAAGGCGGAGTTTAACTGGCGCGCTGCGCCCAGCGAAGAGCAGATTGCCAGCTTAACGCTGCGCGACGCCATCCTCCGGGCCTTCGCCCGTAATCCAAAAATCTCGGAAGCCGCGGCACAAATCCATGTCGGTGAGGGCGATCTCGACGCCGCCCGCAGTGCCTGGTATCCGCAAATCTCACTGCAGGGCGCGGCGGGGCGTTCGCATCAGACCGACTCCGCAGGCAGCCTGAACAATAATGGCTCCGGCGGCGTCACGCTCAGTCAGCTGCTCTACGACTTTGGTCGCACCGGCAGTGCCATCGACGAGCAGCATGCCCTGTCAGATGCCTATCGTTACGGCCTGTTCGACGCAATGACCACCGTGGCGGAAGATACGCTGCAGGCCTACCTCGAAGTCAAACGCTATCAGGCGCTGGCTGAAACGGCGCACACCAATATCGCCTCACTGCAGCGGGTGCGGGATATTGCCGGACTGCGCGCCGATGCCGGACTCAACTCCCGATCCGACGTGCTGCAGGCGGAAACCCGCATCGCCGCCATGCAGGCCACGCTTGAGCAGTATCGCGCCCAGCTGCGCTCTGCCACGGCCCAGCTGACCGTGCTGACCGGCGTGGTGCCCGCCACGCTGCCGGAACTGCCGCAGGCGCTGCTGAAACAGCAGATCACCCTCGACAAAATCGCCTATGAAAGCAGCGCTGCGGTTCGCAGCGCCCAGTCTAAACAGGAAGCAGCCCGTGAACGGGTGCGTCAGGCGCAGTCGGGTCACTGGCCGACGATCAAAGTGCAGGCGGGCCGGACCCGTTATGAAAACGATCGCCAGTCGTACTGGGATGATGAAGTGCAGCTTCAGGTGGAAGCTCCCCTCTACCAGGGGGGCATGGTGAATGCGAAAACGGCCTCAGCCGAGGGCGATCGTGAGGCGGCGCAGGCGGCGGTGCAGCAGGCCAAACTCGCCATCAATCAGAACGCCTCAACGGCCTATGCGGATATGATCGGCGCGCAGCAGCGGCAGGCTGCCGGAGAAGTGCAGCTGGCCAGTGCCGATCATACCCGCGCTGTCTACGCCGACGAATATCGCCTCAGCAAGCGCAGCCTGAACGATCTCCTGAGTGTGGAGCAGGATGTGTTCCAGGCCGACAGTTCGCGGATCACCGCGCTTTATGATGGCTGGGATGCCACCGTTCGCTACGCCGCCGCAGTCGACAATCTGCTGGATATCATGGGTATCGATCGCCAGCAGAGCAGCGGCGATCTTCTTCCTTCGCTGCAATAGCGATAAGGCAATAATAATGAGTACAGCCACCCTGAACACTGAAAACTGGATTGCCGCCATGCTGCGCGTGGCCGCGCGATTCGGTAAACCGGCCGATGGCAAAACCCTGCGACAGCAGATGCGCTGGTTTGAACATCTGCCGGTGTCCCAGCAGCTGGAGCGCCTCTCCGGTCTGCTGGGACTGCATCTGACAATGGTGCCCCAGAATAAACTGCGCTGGCGTCAGGAGATCACCCCTGTGGTGCTGGTGCTGGAAAATGCCAGCGTGGCGGTGCTGGAGAGCATCGATAAAGAGGGCAGCGCGCGCTACTGGCTGAGTGAAGGCGGCGACGTGGTGCGGGAAAGCCCGTTATCTGAACTGCTGGCGCGTGCCCAGGGGGATGTGGGGGTCACGGGCGTCGCGGCGCGGGGCCGGGATGCGCGCATTGATGAGTTTATCCAGCCCTATGAGCCGCACTGGTTCTGGAAAAATTTTCGTGGCATGGGACGCCGCATCACGGAGATCTCGCTGGCCTCGGTGGTCAGCAATGTCCTGGCGCTGGCCGGCATCCTCTTTTCGATGCAGGTCTACGATCGGGTGATCCCGGCGCAGTCGCAGTCGACGCTCTGGGTGCTGTTTGTCGGCGTGCTGATTGCGGCGGCTATCGAGTATCTGATCCGGCTGATGCGCACCCAGGTGTCGGACCTGATGGGCAAACGGATCGACCTGAAAGTCTCCGCCATGCTGTTTGCCCGGGCGATGAGCATCCGCAATGAGGCGCGGCCAAAATCGACCGGTTCGTTTATCTCGCAGCTGCGTGAGATTGACCAGGTGCGCGAGCTGCTGACCTCCACCACCGTGGGGGCGGCTGCCGATCTCCCCTTTGTTATTCTCTTCCTGTTTATCATGTCGTTTGTCGGCGGCTGGCTGGTTCTGATTCCGCTGGCGGCCATTCCGCTGATCGTGATCCCCGGTCTGCTGGTGCAGATCCCGATGGCGCGGCTGGCGAAAGAGGGGCTGCGTGAGGGGGCGCTGCGCAATGCGGTGCTGGTGGAGACCATCGAAGGCATTGAGGATATCAAGGCTCTGCAGGCCGAGCCCTATTTTCAGCGCCAGTGGGAACAGACGCATGAAGTCAGCGCTTCAATCAGCAATCAGCAGCGCCTCTGGGGTGCGCGTCTGACCGGCTGGGCGGCGACTGTGCAGCAGCTCACCTACGCGGGCATGCTGGTCTTTGGCGTTTACCTGGTGCTCGATTCGCAAATCACCACCGGGACCCTGGTCGCCTGTAGTCTGCTCTCCTCACGGACCATCGCCCCGCTGATGCAGCTGACGATGGTCTTCTCACGCTGGCAGCACGCCAAAATGGCGATGAAAGGGCTGGATGAGCTGCTGAAGAAGCCGCTGGATCAACCGGAAGCCAGCACGCTGGCGCACTGTCCGACGCTGACCGGCCATTACGATCTGCGCAACGTGCACTACAGCTATGACGAAGAGAATGAAAAAACGGTGCTCAGCGTGCAGCAGCTGCAGATCAAGCCGGGCGAGAAGGTGGCGATCCTCGGCAAGGTGGGGGCCGGAAAGTCGACGCTGCTGAAGATCCTGGCGGGTCAGGCACTGGCGACCCAGGGCAAGGTGATTGTGGATGGCGTCGACATCGAACGCATCGATCCCGTCGACCTGCGCCGTCAGCTCGGCTGGCTGTCACACGACTCCCGCCTCTTCTTTGGCACGCTGCGGCAGAACCTGATGCTGGGCAATCCCCACGCCAGTGAGCAGGAGATGCTGCAGGCGCTGCGCATCAGCGGCGCGCTGTCGCTGGTGCAGCAGGATGCCGCCAGCCTGGATCGCATTATCAATGAGGGGGGACGTGGACTGTCGGGCGGACAGAAACAGATGGTGATGCTGAGCCGGATGATCCTGCGTCAGCCGCAGGTGGTGTTGCTGGATGAGCCCACCGCGGCGATGGATGAACAGCTGGAGGAGCAGGTGATCCGGCAGCTGCAGGGCTGGATCAGCGGGCGAACGCTGGTGCTGGTGACTCACCGTCCGGCGCTGCTGAAAATGGTCGATCGTATTGTCGTTATGGATAACGGCCGGATTGTGGCCGATGGCCCGCGCGACGATATTCTGCGCCGCGCGACGCCGCCGTCGCCCGGTAAAGGAGGTGCCGCATGAGTCTGGTGATTGTTGATAAAGATCTTGCCCGCCATGAGCGCCGCACATCGGCGATTATCTGGCTCTGCACCGCCGCGCTGGCCCTTTTTCTCATCTGGGCGCACTTCGCCATTCTGGATGAGGTCACGGTCGGCACCGGCAAAGTCACCCCCTCCAGCCGCGCACAGGTGATCGACAGCCTGGATGGGGGCATCGTCAAGCAGCTTAACGTTCATGAGGGTGACATCGTTGAGAAAGGGCAGGTGCTGGCAACGCTCGATCCTACGCGCTTTCAGTCGAACTTCGGCGAGGCGCAGGCGAAGGTGCGCACGCTGCGCGCCTCTGCCGAGCGGCTGGAGGCGGAGCTCTCCGGCACGCCGCTGACCTTCAGCGCAGAGACCCTTAAAGAGCCGCAGCTGGTGACGCGGGAACGTCAGCTCTATGAGTCGCGACGTCGCAACCTCACCGAAACGATCAGCAATCTGCAGCAGTCGCTGCGGCTGGTGCAGGATGAGCTGCGGCTGACGGAGCCGCTGGTAGCTAAAGGCGCGGCCGGCCAGGTGGAGGTGATTCGTCTGCGCCGTCAGGTCAGCGATCTGCGCGGCAAAATCGATGAGGCGCGCAATGACTATCTGGTTCGTGCGCACGAAGAGCAGGTGAAAAACAATGCGGAACTGGATGCGCAACTGCAGGTGGCCGCTGGCAAAGAGGATCAGCTGACCCGCGCCACGCTCTACTCGCCGGTGCGCGGCATCGTCAAAGATATTCAGGTTACAACGGTGGGGGGCGTACTGGAGCCGGGTGGCAAACTGATGGAGATCGTTCCGCTGGAGGATCAGCTGCTGATTGAAACGCGCATCAACCCGCGCGATATCGCCTGGATCCGGCCTGGCCTGGCAGCCATCGTCAAGGTGACGGCCTACGACTCCTCTATCTATGGCGACCTGCCGGGTGAAGTTGAGACGGTCTCACCGGACACCCTGCAGGATGAGGTAAAACGCGATCAATATTACTACCGGGTCTACGTGCGCACCCGGAAAGCGGAGCTGACCAACCGGGCCGGGCGAAAATTCCCGATTGTGCCCGGTATGGTGGCCAACGTGGAGATCAAAACCGGTCAGAAATCGGTGATGGATTATCTGATTAAGCCGCTGAATAAAGTCAAAGAATCGCTGCGGGAACGCTGAGACTTTTCTGAAGCCAGCATAACCGCCTGCTTAATTACGGTGATAAATTAACATGGCGGTTATTTCAGCATTCAGGCGGGAAAAGGGGGCGAAATTTACCACTCTGTGCGGTAACCGCCGGATGTTAATTTAACCCACTTAAGAAAGTTTACGCAGATATAGCGAAACGGTAAATCGCAGGCAAAAAAAAGCCGGACAAACTGTCCGGCGGGAAATAATAAGTTGTACATCTCATTCGGGGAGAATGAAGGTAATAATGGAATAAATGATGATAGCGGGGACTATTCTATTCTCAGATGAGTCATAAGTTTTATCATTCAGTGCTTCGGAATGATCTGAAATAACTCATTGATAACCAATGAATCTGAATAGGTTTAGCGATTCGTGCGGCAATTTTTATCGATCTGTGCTGGTTATTAGTTCCCCGTAATTTACATTATGAAATAACTGTTTCGACTTGTGTAACACTTTTGGAAATTTAGTAGCATTTTCCAGGTGGATTATTACCCGTTATAAAAGAACAATGGCCTGCCGGCTGAATTTTAAACATTCAGTTAGCAGTGGCAAATTATAAAGGCACATAACAGAGGGTAATAAAATGAAACGTCGCGTTCTCTCCCTGGTGATCCCTGCATTGCTGGCAGCAGCAGGATCAGCAAACGCAGCTGAAATTTATAACAAAGACGGCAACAAACTGGATCTGTTCGGTAAGGTTGACGGTCTGCACTACTTCTCTGACAACGACGGCTCTGACGGTGACAAGTCATACGTTCGTTTTGGCTTCAAAGGTGAAACGGAGATCAGCAACGAGCTGACCGGTTATGGTCAGTGGGAATATCAGGCTGCGCTGAACAACTCCGAGGATGAAGGCACCGCCGACAGCTATACCCGCGTGGGCTTTGCCGGACTGAAGTTCGGTGATGCCGGTTCATTCGATTACGGCCGTAACTACGGTGTCGCCTACGATATCGGCGCATGGACCGACGTGCTGCCAGAGTTCGGCGGGGATACCTATGGCGCTGATAACTTCATGTTCCAGCGCGGCAACGGCATGGCGACCTACCGTAACAATAACTTCTTTGGTCTGGTGGATGGCTGGAACTTTGCTGTTCAGTATCAGGGCAAAAATGATAACAACACCGAGTCGGCTGGTGGCCGCGACGTGCTGGGTGAGAATGGTGACGGCTGGGGTCTGAGCACCACCTATGATCTGGGCTCAGGTTTCGGTATCGGTGCAGCCGCATTCCAGTCCGATCGCACGAACCGCCAGAATGGCGGATCAGAGGGTATCCTGGGACGGGGTGATAAGGCGGAAGTTTACACCGGTGGTCTGAAATATGATGCCAACAACGTCTACCTGGCGGCCATGTACTCACGCTCTTACAACGCCACCCGCTTCGGCGACAGCAGTGACAGCTCTTCAGCCTACGGTTATGCCGATAAAGCGGACAACTGGGAACTGGTTGCCCAGTATCAGTTCGACTTTGGCCTGCGTCCTTCTCTGGCCTACGTGACCTCACGCGGCACCGACATGCAGAACTGGGGCAAACAGAACCTGAAAAAATATGTTGATGTCGGTGCGACGTACTACTTCAACAAAAACATGTCCACCTATGTTGATTACCAGATCAACCTGCTGGACGACAACGACTTCACCGACGCAGCCGGTATCAATACCGACGACGTGGTGGCACTGGGTCTGGTTTACCAGTTCTGAGTCAACAGGGAGCGCAGTTACCGCTGCGCTCCTGCGTGACCCTGCGGGCTGACCGCGTCAGCCTTGCGCCATTTTGCCGGTTCCGCCACCGTGGTTTCTGGCGATACCACGCTACCAAATCGCGCACCTTCAAAGGCTACACCCGCCAGGGTGAAAGCTGAAAAGCTCAGCCAGTGCTGCCAGGCTGCCTGCCATCCGGAATTTTTCATTCTGCACCTCTCATCAGAGATAAACACTGTTTCAACAGTGCAGAATTCATGCCAGCTTAACCGCTCTCACAGCCACAGACTTTACGCCTGCTTTGATACACTTGCTGCGCCCGACGGGAGCAGATTGCCCCACGCCGGTGCAGTGCAGCCTGTTAATGGCGCGGCCGGGAAGGGAGCATGTGACGATGACGACGCTGATGCAGAACTTTATAGGTGCTGAAAACAAACAGCCCCAGGGCAATGGCGAGAATCAGATAGATCATCTGCTGCTCCTTTATTAAATGAATGTCGATCGCCTGATTAAAGGCGGGCAGAGGGTAGATGACGGGTCAAGTTTGAGGGGCTTAACAGAGATATTCAACTCTCTTTAAGCGTCTTTACCCGAAGTTTATGCTTTGTAGCAGGTCGGAATAAAGTGTTACAAGTGAGGAAGGATGCGTTATCAGACTAATCTGCTGCTTACAGCAGTGCTGGCACTGTCATTAGTGGCCTGCGATAAACCTGCGGCTGAACCGGCGCTGGTGCTGGAAGGGAAAACGATGGGAACCGTCTGGCGGGTGAGCCTTGCGGGTGTCGATCAGGCGCGCAAGGCGGAACTGCAGCAGCGTATTCAGCAGCGGCTGGATGCTGACGATGCGGAACTCTCGACGTGGAAGCCGGACTCCGCGCTGTCACGCTTTAACCAAAGCCGCGATCTCACACCGCAGCCGGTGAGTGAAAACATGGCAGACATTGTCACCACCGCACTGCGGATTGGCCGTAAAACCGGTGGCGCGATGGATATCACCGTCGGCCCGCTGGTCAATCTGTGGGGCTTCGGCCCGACGAAACAGCCCGTCCACACGCCCGATGCTGCACAGATCGCGGCCGCCCGTGCGGAGACCGGTCTGCAGCATCTGCGGGTGGTGCAGGGTGCCGGGGGGCAGTGGCTGCAGAAAGATCTGCCGGGGCTCTATGTTGACCTCTCAACCGTCGGCGAGGGCTTTGCGACCGATCATCTGGCGCGACTGATGGAGCAGCTCGGCATCAACAACTATCTGGTGTCGGTGGGCGGCGCGGTGCTGAGCCGCGGGCTGAATGCGCAGCAGCAGCCCTGGCGGGTGGCGATCCAGAAACCTACCGACCGCGAGAATGCCGTTCAGGCGCGCGTTGATCTGCAGGGGCACGGCATCAGCACCTCCGGCAGCTATCGCAACTATTATGAACTGGACGGCAAACGGATTTCTCATGTCATCGATCCCGTTACCGGACGGCCTATTGAGCATAAGCTGGTTTCCGCCACGGTGATTGCCACCACGGCGCTGGAAGCGGATGGCTGGGATACGGGCCTGATGGTACTCGGCACGGAGAAAGCCAAAGCGCTGGCACTCGAACAGCATCTGGCGGTCTATCTGATCAGCAAACAGGGCGATAAATTTGTCAGCTGGATGTCGCCGCAGTTTGCTGCTTTCCTGATCCCCGCTGCAACGACCGGAGAACCCTGATGTTAGATCTCTTTAGTGAAGAGCAACCCTGGCAGGAGCCGCTGGCAGAAGGCGCCGTGATCCTGCGCCGCCGCGCGCGTGAGGAGGCAGAAACGCTGTATCAGCAGGTGATGGCGATTGCAGAACAGAATCCGTTTGCCCACCGCATTACGCCCGGCGGGCACCGCATGTCGGTCGCGATGACCAACTGCGGCGACTTTGGCTGGTCGGTGGATTCGCGCGGCTATCAGTATGAGCAGCAGGACAATCTTAATGGCCGCCGCTGGCCCCCGATGCCGCCCCTGTTTCGCACCCTGGCGCAACAGGCCGCCCTTGAAGCGGGCTTTCCCGGCTTCAATCCGGATGCCTGTTTACTTAATCGCTATGAACCGGGCGCAAAGCTGACGCTGCATCAGGACAAAGATGAAAAAGATATGCGCCAGCCCATTGTCTCCGTGTCGCTGGGGCTACCGGCCGTGTTTCAGTTTGGCGGCTTTGAGCGGGGCGACGCTACTCAGCGGGTGCTGCTGGAACATGGCGACATTGTGGTGTGGGGCGGGCCGTCACGCCTGCGTTATCACGGTATCCTGCCGCTCAAGCCCGGCGTGCATCCGCTGGTGGGTGCCTGGCGTTATAACCTCACGTTCCGCCGCGCCTTCTGAGCCCTGGGGCGCGAGGCGGCGTGGTGAGAATAACTATTGCTATCATTCCGCATCCCATTACACTGCAGGCTGTTTTTTGACTGCTGGATTGCCTGCATGACGTTGCTACACGTTGTTTTTCGCCAGTTCCGCTGGCCTTTCATTGGGGTGATTGCCCTGACGCTGTTAAGCGCAGTGCTGGGCATCGGGATGATCGCCTTCATCAACCGCGAAATGATTGTCGCCATTAACACCTCTTTTGCGGTACTGCCGCAGTTCCTGTTGCAGCTGGTGGTGCTGATGGCGGTCACGCTCGCCTCGCAGCTGGCGCTGACGACGCTCGGCCATCAGTTTGTCTGGCGGCTGCGCGGTGAATTTATCAAACGTATTCTCGACACCCGGGTCGAGCGCATTGAGCAACTCGGCAGTGCCCAGCTGCTGGCCGGGCTGACCAGCGATGTGCGCGCCATTACGCTGGCCTTTGTGCGGCTGCCGGAGCTATTTCAGGGCGTCATCATTACCCTCGGTTCGGCGATCTATCTCGCCTGGCTCTCTCCGGCGATGTTACTGGTGACCAGTCTCTGGATGGCCGTCACGCTGGTGGGCGGCTGGCTGCTGGTCTCGCGGGTCTATCAGCATATGGCGAAGCTGCGGGACATCGAAGATAGCCTCTATCGCGATTACCAGACGGTGATAGAGGGGCGTAAAGAGCTGCAGCTTAACCGGTCGCGCGCTCAGCAGGTCTACGACACGGTTTATCAGGAAGATGCCCGCGCCTGGCGTCATCATATTGTGCGGGCCGACACCTATCATCTCAGTGCGGTTAACTGGTCGAACATCATGACCTTAGGCGCTATCGGCATCGTCTTTTTTATGGCCAACAGCCTGGGCTGGGCTGACACGGCCGTCGCCGCGACCTTCTCTCTGACGCTGCTGTTTCTGCGCACGCCGCTGCTCTCGGCGGTCGGCGCGCTGCCTACGCTGCTCAGCGCGCAGGTGGCGTTCCGTAAGCTTAACGCCTTCGATCTCGCTCCCTATCAGCCCGGCTTCCACGCGCCAGCCGCCACCGCGGCGTGGCAGACGCTGGAGTTACGTGATGTCTCCTTCCACTACGGCGACAACGGCTTTAAGGTCGGGCCGATCAACCTGACGCTGCGCCGGGGAGAGCTGGTCTTTCTGATTGGCGGTAACGGCAGCGGGAAATCGACGCTGGCGATGCTGCTGACCGGGCTTTATCAGCCGCAGTCCGGCACGCTGCTGCTGGATGGCCAGCCGATCACGGCAGATGAACTCGATCGCTGGCGCAGTCAGTTCTCGGCGGTCTTTACCGATCTGCACCTGTTTGATCGGCTCATCGGGCGGGAAGGGGTTCCGGCCAATCCGGCGCTGGTTCAGCAGTGGCTGGAGAGGCTTAAGATGCAGGATAAGCTGAAACTTGCCGGTAATAAGGTGCTGAACCTCCGGCTGTCCAAAGGACAGAGCAAGCGCCTGGCACTGCTACTGGCGGTGGCAGAAGAGCGGGATGTGCTGCTGCTGGATGAGTGGGCGGCCGATCAGGACCCCCATTTCCGTCGCATCTTCTATCGTGAGCTGCTGCCGTGGCTGCAGGAGGCGGGCAAAACGGTATTTGCCATCAGCCATGACGATCACTATTTCATTCACGCTGACCGGCTGCTGGAGATGCGCGAAGGGCAGTTAACGGAGCTGACCGGTAATGAGCGCGACCTCGCCACGCTCGACTCGGTAAAACGCACCGACACCGGCCTTTAGCGGCAGATGGCAAAACTTAGCAAAAAAGCGTATTGGCAGGCCGCGCCTGAAAGCGGTTACTGTAGCGGACAGCAGAAACAGCGGTTTCTGCGATCCTGAAACTTCTTCTTTCGTCTGTGTTTACCCCCGGCTAAGCTGCGTTGTTTAGCCGGTTTTTTAAACCGGATGCACCACCTGCGTCATCACCAGATTTTCCCGCCACAAAAATGTCGCCTGTAATAATGTGCCCGCCGGAAATCGCTCACTGAAGTGCTGAGTCAGCCGCAGCGTGGCGTGCTGTCGGGCATGATCCACCGACACCAGCGCCGCCTGAAGAAAGTCCATCGGCTGATGCAGTTGGGGCCAGAGTGCCTTGTAAACACTCTCTTTCAGAGAGAACAGCAGGGTCGCGGCGGCACTGAAGCTGACCGGCAGCGACCGCAGCAGTTGCTGCTCCTGCGCATTCATCAGCAGCCCGGCCATGTCGTTTGCCGTCGTCTCCGGCATGATCTGTTCAACATCGACCCCGACAGCGCAGGACTGACGCGTTGCCGCGACGACCACAACGCCCGCGCTGTGTGACAGCGACGCCTGAATACCCGCCGGCCAGCAGGGAGAGCGGTCGGGGGCATTGTTCAGGATAAAATCAGGGATGCCCAGTTCTGCCATGACCGACCTCACCAGCATCCGGCTGGCCAGGGATTCGGCACGACGTTTGCGGACAGCCTGTTGCAGGCGGGCAGGCAGCGTGATGCCCCAGGCAGCAGCCAGTGCCTCATCGTAAGCGTGCGGATTAAAGTGACTCACCGCCAGCAGCGGATCGCTGTGGCTCAGGTGCGAGGAGAGAATAAAGCCGCCTGCAACAGGCGGCAGCGGCAGGTCGGGATAGCGCATGCGGAACCATGATGGATGCCAAAACGGCATTAAATCAGGTGCATGCAAACAGGGCAAGCAGCCTGCCGGGATCAGTCGTTGGGCGGGATGGCAAAACTCTTCAGAGAAACAACAAAATGGTGATGACCTTTGCTGATACGCGCGCCGCGGTCGCACCAGTGGCTTGCCAGGCGAAAGAAATCGTCGCTGCCGATGTCATACGCCAGTTCCACTTTGCTGATGCCTGAGTGCAATAACGTTTCTGCATCTTTCAGGCTCTTTGCTTTAATCGCCATACACATTATCCGTCAGTTTCAGGGGAATTCAGGGTAAGGCGTTTCTGTGACATTTTTGTTTCAGTTTGATGAAAAAGCGTAGCGGGAGATGATTTCTGTGAGGCGGATCCACCTCTGCTGCAAGCCATAACTGGCTGATTGCAGAGATAATGTTAACGGCTGGCAGGATTAATCTGAATATACGAACAGGAATTACTCTGTCAGAAAAAGGCCGCGTCACGCGCGGCCCTGGTGGGTTACTTCTGGTCTGGCGGGGAAGGTTGCTTATCGCCTGACTCAGGTGCTTCTGTTGGATCGTCTTTTTCAATAAAGGTCATAAACTCTCCTCTTGTTACCCACAGGCTGTTAAGTATAGATCGGATTGGCGGGGACGCGAGGAAAGGGGGATTTGATCAAGTCGGCGGCATGAAGCGGCAGGTTTGCTCTCAGGCCCGGTTGTTGTGGGAGGATTAATGTATAACGCCTGGTATGGAGCTCAGAAATGCTAACGGAAAATCAGGCAATTGAAATAGCGAAAGAATATGCGCTGGAAACAGGCTCCGGATGGGATGAGCGTTTTCATGAGGTTAAAAACGCTTTTTTAGACGGTCAATCTGTCTGCGTTGTTTCCACCTCAGACTTAACATATTCTGAAGAACTTCCCTGGATGATGGAAAATATGCCTAATCCAGTGAGATATTACATAGATATGTCCCGCGGTAAGTGTATTGCAGTGGGAGGCAGAGGAGGTGCAATTGTTCGCTTAGACGAGTAAGAATGTGGCGCATGATTTAGAGAGGGGTATCAATTGCACTTGCACAGTAAGGGCCATAAATAAAAAGGGCCAATCTTGCCACGGGAGGGTTTAAATCAGCATTGTAACTATGCTGCCTCTATATCTTCTGGAGTCATACCAAAATATCCTGACCGACCAGCATAAGTAAGCTGGTGGGCCAGAATCAGCTTGTTCAAATTTTTCCTCCGGAAATCTGAAAGATTAAGTCATCAGAATGAAAAATTTTTCCAACTATGAAATCAGTGAGTAGTTTCTATCAGGTAAAAATATGGATGAGCCATATATTCGTACTAATGATGCAAAAGCCATCATTGATAGAATATTAATAAATGGCAATGATTTTTTCTACTCAGGATTTATCATCAGGTATGCTCGTAAATGCGCCTGATGATGTTCACTAAAGTAACTGTGCTTGGTTTATCGCAATAATTTATCAAGTTCCACGCTTTTCTTTTTACTCTCGCATATTAATTGGCTGTAAATGGTCCTTTTTTGTCCTGCTGGCCTATGTAATCAGCCAATATAAAGTTGCACTTTTCAGTTCAGAAAGTGAACCTGATTTTTTGAAAAAAAAACCGCCGCTTATCACATGTTTTTGGCGGTTAATTGTAGTTTTATAATTTACCAGCGTAGCTCTGACGTTGGAATGAAGGCGACAGATCTGACGTTATCCATAACATCATAGCTGATCTGCATACTGATGGGTAAAGTATATCCTTCTCCTTCGTAAAGATCAGTCCATCCAAAGGCTCTTTTCATAATGACTTTTGGTGGTGCGCTTCTTAATGGAACGCCAAGATTTTCATGCACCCACTGCCGGGACATGTTTTTCTGTAATGGTGACGGCAGTTCATTTGGGAAAACCCAATTACTTACTTTGTCATGCTGAATCCTTAAGACAACGGTCTGTAAAATCCGCCCATCTCGCTTAAAAGATAAATAAACTCCCTCTTTAGCCATATCTAAACTGATTTCGGAGTCACCTGAAAAGCCAGTCGGCGGGGTTTTATAGGGAACAAGATTTGCGGCAAGCAAATCATTATATGATTTTCCAAGGCTATGTATCAACGCTTCTACGTTCACAGTCATTTGTACAATCCCATATCGCTGTTTAACTTGTGTATTTTTGTTCTTGCAGTCTCTATCTGAGCCTCGGTGGCACCCTGATTTATTAACGCGGGTTTAATGGCTTCCAGATTACGATCCACTGCTGCCCGCAAATCTAAAACATCCCTTTTAATCTGCGCCGCATCGTTACGTGTGTTACGTCCACCATAAGTTTCACTAAGTTTCTGATGAATATCTTTGGGAATAATAATTGCAGCCACATTTTGAACAGC
The DNA here is from genome assembly GCF_008631515.1 of Pantoea sp. M_10. Taxonomy (NCBI): domain Bacteria; kingdom Pseudomonadati; phylum Pseudomonadota; class Gammaproteobacteria; order Enterobacterales; family Erwiniaceae; genus Pantoea; species Pantoea sp. M_10. The sequence continues at coordinate 365,276 of NZ_VWUL01000002.1, forward strand.
CACATCAATATCGTCTGGTAGCATTTCAGGCGCATTAGCCTTTAGATACTCACGAACTGCTGCCGCCGATGGCATATGGTCTGCCTCATATTTCCCCTGCCGTGACCGCCGTGTAAAATCACTGTATAGCTCAACCTCCAGAAATTCTACCGGTGGTTTACTCAGATAGATATAAATCGGCGGAATATCCGGATGCGGAAGGATAAGGATGTAATCCGCGAAGCTCTTCTCTTCCGGGGCCGGTGACGTGGTGGACGTAATGCCGGTACTCTCCGGCAGCGGGTCAACGATTACCGGGTTCGGCAGCACCGGCCGCTTCTGGTTGCCGGTGTGTGACGGCGTGTTTACACCGGCATTATCCGGCGTCCAGATGATGGTGATTCGCGGCTCTTCCGTGGTCGTGAACGAGTAAGCCTGATAGCGGCTGTCCCACGACATTTTGCGCACCCGCACTTTATCCCTGCCCGGTGGCGTGTGCCAGCCGTGCGGCACCGGGTTGCCGCTGCTGTCATTTTCCCAGGTATAACGCACGCGGCTCGGGGCTTCGCTCAGCGATTCCATTCTCCGCCGGTCAAGGTAATCCTGCTCACCGTCATTGAGCCTTCCGGGCATCATCCCCAGCAATACCCCGGCGACTGAGGCACCGGCACCGGCGGTGGCAATCTCAGCGCCGCGAATGGCCCAGGTTCCGTAAGTCAGGGAACGCCCGGCAAGCTGCTCCAGCACACCCGCTCCGGCTGTCGCTGCCTGCGCCCGCGATGCGGCGGCGGCCGTCGCTACCGCCGCCTGATAGTCCATTTCCTCCTTATTGCCGTTCCACCACTTCCAGAGCGCGCTGCGTTTTTTCGGCTTCGGGATATCCTCTGGAGCAGCGGGCTTCTTCTTAGCCGTCTGGGCGTGCTGCGGAGCATCAGTATCCGCCGGTGGCAGCGCCCGGAAAAAGCACATGTCAGTAAAGTTGGTGTGGGGTTCGCTCTGCTCTCCGGCATCGTTGCAGCCGTCACCCCGGAGGCAGGATTTCGCAAATACCCGGTTACGCTCCCGCTCATCTGCCCGTCGCTGCGCTGCGGCTTCCTGCTCAGCCTTCAGAGCAGCCAGCATCGCCACATGTTTTTCCTGTGCTATCTGCTCAGGAGAGGGGCCGGAACCCAGCCATTGATCTTTCGGGGCAATAATCCGGTTACTGCCTGGCGGGCAGCCACACCGCACGACAGAGCGATCAACCGCCGCCGCGACGCCGTGCCAGACAGAGTGCGATTCACCGTCAACAATTACCCCATGTTCACCGCACTTCGGACAGGCCGTCGTCGGGTCGCCCACCCGGACAACGGCGCGACCGTGCTCAGTACAGTTCGGCAGGGTGGATAAAATGGTTGCACCCGTTGTTGTTCTGTCGCCGTGGAGTGCCAGCCCGCGCCCGTAACAGTCAGTCCGGTAGCCACCCATCTTTATTTCTGACCGGCTGTCAGAAAGTCTTCGGGCACCGGTACACCTTTGCGGCCCACCAGCATTCCCTCTGACTGCGGCGTACTGATGATGACGTCACCGTTATCCAGCTCACTGCCAACCAGCGCAACCCCCCGTTCTTTATAAGTATGCCTGCTCCCAGCACTGCTGATAATCCGTGCTGTAGTCCCGTCCGGATAGCTTACCGTACAGCCTTCAGTCAGTACGCTGACCCGCTGGCCATTACTGAGGCGATACTTGTATCCCTGATTAGGGGCAGCATTAAACTCAACGCCTGTACCACCGCGCCGGGTCAGACAGCCCGCCACCGCCAGCCGGTAAATGGCGTTAACCGGATGCTGACGACAAAAAGCTGCCTGCTCAGCTACCAGCGCCCGTGCTTCACTGCTCATCTCAGCCAGCTGCTCTGCCGTAAAGGGGGACTGATCCATTGCGGCCAGAAGGGCCGGAGTAAGTTCGTTGGTAAACTGAAGCGTCATTTTAAAATCCCTTTATAAGCCGGAGTAGTTTTCCGTTTCATGCCGCAGCCAATCCAGGCGGAATGATGAACGTGGAAAAATAAAATATTTTCACGCCTGATTAACTAGGCGATCTGACGCAGCGGCGTGCTGATCTTGATCAAGAAGTCGGCGGAGGCAGACGGGGGAGGTTCATGACAGGAACGATGAATTCATTATTTCAGGGCGGGGTGTGATGCAGTTTTCAGTCCGGTTCAGTATGTGTTGAATGAGACAAAACAGGCTATTGAGTCAGAACTGATAAAGCATTGCTGCGTTTCTTTTATCCTGACTGCCTCAGATGACCGGCGGCCGGATTCAGTGCATATCAGCATTCCGGCTGATTATCCTCGCGGCGTGATTCGCTGTCAGGCGTCTCCGGATTCCCTCGCGCCTTATTGGGGAATAAATGGTTATAAACCGGAATTCGGGACAATTTTTAAACCTTAAAATTGTACGTTTACTTGTGTCTTATCTTTAATTGTTCAATTCTGCTAACTACAGACAATAAAAAACCCGCAAACTCAGAGAGAATGCGGGTTTTTTATCGGGTTTCCGTCAGTAACTGATACTGACAGAATATGTATTTGGTCGGCACGAGAGGATTTGAACCTCCGACCCCGGACACCCCATGACCGTGCGCTACCAGGCTGCGCTACGTGCCGAACACTGGAGGATTAGTCTACTGGTTATCGGCATGAATGCAAGACACCAGCTGACTATTTGCCTGATAATTAATCAGTTAGCGATAAATCGCTTCTCCTCAGTTAATACCTGCAACAGCAACGTCAGTTCCGGCTTGTGATCCTTCAGCGCATTGCCCGCGGCATCATAAGCGCGATAGCTGCCGTTGTTGTTGAGCACCAGCGTCACCTGCGGCGTGGTGATCACCAGCTTGTTCTCTTCGCTGCTGGCGACCCAGTCATGGCGACGACGTGCAGCAAACAGATCTTCACCCTGCGAATAGTTCACCGGATTGGTTCGCACATGCAGCAGGCGCTGCATCAGCGTCGTCATCACATCCTGATGATCGGAGAGACGATCAACGGTCTGCGCGGGCGTATCAGGCCAGTGAATCACTAATGGCACCTGCAATGTCTGGCGATTGCCTGCGCTGTCAGGGTTACCCTCCAGCGCCAGACCGCGCTGCGCGGTGATCACCACCACTGTATTCTTCAGCAAATCACGCGCCTGCAGGCTGCTCAGAACGGCATGAATCTGCTGATCGACGGCGGGTGCCTGACGCAGATAACTGCGCTGACGGGCTTTGGCACTGTCGCCGGTGACGTCAGGGCCGTTCAGCGCGATCCAGGAGAACCAGGGTGCCTGGGAACCTGTCTGCTTCTCCAGCCAGTTCTGCCATTGCGCGACGGTGCTGGCGTTCGGCTGGCTGGTCATCGCCGGCAGTGAATAGTCGGTCAGCAGCGCCTGTCGGTAGAGCGGCGGATTAAAGCCCTCAGAGGAGAACAGGCCAAACTGATAACCCTGCGTGCTCAGCGCGCCCAGCAGGGCAGACGGCGTACGGGATGCCAGAATACCGTTCATGTAGCTGGAGGAGATGCCGTAGAAGAGGCCAAACAACCCTTTCTCCGGGGTATCTCCGGCGCTGTAGTGCTGCGTAAAACGCACGTTTTCGCTGGCAAACTGATTGAGTTGCGGCAGCGCACTGGCCATCGTGGCGTTATTCAGGCCATCCACGGTCAGCACCAGCAGGTTGTTGCGTGTACCGCCATCGCGGAAGGTAATGTCGCTCAGCGGATATTCCACCGCCAGCGCTTCCGGGTCGCCCTGCTGAACCAGGCGACGCTGATACTCCTGCGCATCCAGCAGACCGTGACGCTCCAGGAAACGGCGGGCGGTCATCGGATAGGAGAGCGGCAGGTTAGCGCGCTGCATGGTTATCGGGCGATAGAAGTTGGCATCAGCCCAGATATACATCAGGTGGCTGGCAAAAAAGGCGCTGATAAACAGGGCCGCGAGCGGCTTACCAAATGAACGGCGATTCAGGCTGCGCAGTTTCTGCCAGCTCCAGGTCGCAAACAGCATCTCGACCAGGAAAATCAGCGGCACGCTGATAAACATCAGCTGCCAGTCGCGCGCCATCTCGCTCTGATCGGGGTTAATCACCAGCTCCCACACCACCGGGTTCAGGTGAAGGTGGAAGCGGCTGAACACCGCGCTGTCGACCATGACCAGCGTCAGACCTGCGGTGGCGACCACCGCGGACACTACCCGCATCAGCCGTTGCGACATCAACACAAACGTCAGCGGGAAGATGATCAGCAAATAGGCGGCAAAAACGATAAAACTGAAGTGGCCAACCCAGCTGGTATAGGCGTAGATACGCCCCGCCAGTGAAGAAGGCCAGTCGGCGACCAACAGGTAGCGACTGCCTAAAATCAGCGCGAATAAGATATTAAACAGAGCAAACCAGTGCCCCCAGCTAATCATCTGGGAGACTTTTTCGCGGTAGCGCTGCCGGTTGGTTACCATATTATAAAATCAAATCAGCCAATTAGTGAGCGTTGTCGTCACGCACTGACGCCTGCAGGGCATCGGCGAAAGATCGGGCCAGAGAGCGACGCTGCGCCGGGGCAACATCGCTGTTAATCAGGTTGGTCACCATATTGCCCAGGACCATCAGGGAGAGGTCGGTGGGGGCCTTATCCTTCTGCAGGATTTGGGCCATTTCCGCGAGGAGTTGTTCCACGCGTTCGTCGCTGTAACGGGATGATTGTGGCATAAGGTCGTCTGAGCTCATTTCAAAAGGCGATATAGTACCGGAACAGCGTACTTTTTTCCGCAATTTTATCGAAAGTACCGCGTCCGCTTTACGTATGGAGTTGAAAGCCGATGCCGGCGGTGTTTGAATACGCGCCTGAGCTAAAAGGAGAGTCTACCATGAGTCTGGATATCGACCAGATTGCCCTGCATCAGTTAATCAAACGCGATGAAAACCAGCTTGAGCTGGCGCTGCGCGATTCGCTGCTGCCTGCCACCAACACGGTCAACGCGATGGTGGAGGAGTTACACCGGGTTTACAGCGCAAAAAGCAAAGCCTACGGCCTGTTTAATGCAGAGAGTGAACTGGCAGAAGCGCTGCGTAATTGTCGTAAGGGCAACGATGATTTTCTCGCCTTTAGCCGTGCCGCCACCGGCCGTCTGCGTGACGAACTGGCGAAATATCCGTTCGCCGAAAGCGGCGTGGTGCTGTTTATTCACTACCGCTATCTGGCCGTAGGCTATCTGCTGATCGCCGTGCTGAACAGCCAGTCCAGCATGCGCGTCAACGAGCAGATGGATATCAGCAGCACCCACTATCTCGACATCAATCATGCGGACATCGTCGCGCGTATCGATTTAACCGAGTGGGAAACCAACCCGGAATCGACCCGCTATCTGACCTTCCTGCGCGGCCGCGTCGGACGTAAAGTGGCTGACTTCTTCATGGACTTCCTCGGTGCCGAAGTGGGATTAGACACCAAGGCGCAGAACCGGGGACTGTTGCAGGCGGTGGATGACTACTGCAACGAATCCGGGCTGGATAAGCAGGAGCGGCAGAATTATCGCCAGCAGGTCTACAGCTACTGCAATGAGCAGCTGCAGGCGGGCGAAGAGATTGCGCTGGAAGATCTGTCAGGCGAACTGCCACCGGTGGGTGAAAAAACCTTTCAGGCCTTTACCCAGGAGCAGGGCTACGAACTTGAGGAGAGCTTCCCGGCGGATCGCAGCACGCTGCGCCAGCTGACGAAGTTTGCCGGCAGCGGCGGGGGACTGACCCTGAACTTCGACGCCATGTTACTGGGCGAGCGTATTTTCTGGGACCCGGCAACGGACACCCTGACAATCAAAGGCACGCCACCCAATCTGCGTGACCAGCTACAGCGCCGCACCAGCAGCAAATAAAAAAGCCGGGCTCAGCCCGGCTTTTTTGACGCTGCGCGGTGATAACCTTTGGCAGCGACAGACAAAATAAAAGGGCCGGTTTCGCAACCGGCCCTTCTACGTTCAACAAGGCTCGCGATTACGCGCGAACGAAGTCGATGTGAAACAGTTTTGGCTTGAACGGGTGACGCTGAACAGCCTGAACTTTCACTTTGGTTTCTTTACCGTCAACAACCAGGGTCAGCACTTCTTCGTAGAAACCTGGTTTTGCCTGCAGGTTCATTACGGAGTCGTGATCCAGGTCGATGGCAACAGCCGCTTCAGAACCACCGTAGATGATGGCCGGGAAACGGTTTGCTGTACGCAGGCGGCGGCTCGCACCCTTACCCTGCTCTTTACGTTCTACTGCATTGATAGTGAACATTAATACGTCTCTTTATTTAATTCCTGCTACAGGCGACCCAGTAACAGGCAGGTTATTCAATTCCGCTGATGCACATGCAAAAGCGGGCGGCAGTATAGCGGTTATCCCTGCCAGGAGCAAACGATATAGCCGCCTGCCAGCGGCGCATCCGCGTCAGCGCAGCTCATTCGCGCGGCGGTAGCGGCCCTGATAATCAAACATCTTTTCACGGATCTGCCAGAACTGGCCTTTGGCCCTGGCCACCACAAAATCGGGATGACGCAACAGCGGCTGCAGCGCCAGCACGTCGGCGGCGGTCTGCCAGCCAAGCGGTACGCCGGGTGCGCGCTGATGCGGACGCATAAAGAGCTGCTCAAACGCTTTCCGCTGCGCGGGCGTCTGCAGCCGGAAACGCTCGCTGACGCTGGTGCCATCCTCGTCATGGTAGGTCGCTTTGAGCCACTCACCTTTGGCATCCGATCCCTGTTCCAGCGTCATGCCGCCACAGCGCAGCACCAGTGCATCCTTGAGTTTCAGCGCCGCTTTGAGCATATCGTCGGGATCGACCAGCACTTTATCGCACTGGTGACAGCGCCGGGCGGCGATATCATTTTCCGCGCCGCAGTCGGGACAGCTCTTAAAGCGGAAACGATAGTCGCACTGTTCGCGTTCTCCCTCATCATCTTCCAGCACCCCCTGGCAGCGCCGGCCAAAATGTTCGATGACCATGCCATCTTCGGTCGCCTTGCCCCAGAAGGTGTTAGCAAAGCCGCAGGCGGGGCAGAAAACCTGCACCGGCTGATTGTCGCTGGCCCCTTTCGGCGCGCCGACTTCCGGCGTGAAGAGGTCGTGGGGATTACCGGCATAATCGAGGATCAGGCAGTCGCGCTTACCGGGCGAGAGCCGCAGGCCGCGGCCGACGATTTGCTGATAGAGGCTGACCGACTCGGTCGGGCGCAGTATCGCAATCAGGTCTACGTGCGGCGCATCAAAGCCGGTGGTCAGTACCGCTACGTTCACCAGGAATTTCAGCTGCTGCGCTTTAAACGCCAGGATCAGGGCATCACGCTCGCGGGCGGACGTTTCGGCGGAGACCAGCGCGCTGTTTTCGGGCAGCAGCTGCAGGATTTCACGCGCATGATCCACGGTGGAAGCGAAGATCATCACCCCCAGCCGATCCTCAGCGAACTCCACAATCTGACGAATGATATGGGGCGTCACGCGCTGCTGCTGTTTCAGTTCGCGATTCAGATCGGCTTCGCTGAACAGGCCGTTCGACTGCGCCGTCAGGCGGCTGAAGTCATACTGCACCACCGGCATATCCAGCCGCTCCGGCGGCACCAGGAACTGATGCTTGATCATGTAACGCAGCGGCAATTCATAGATGCAGTCGCGGAACAGCGATTTCTCGTCGCCCCGCACCATGCCGTGATAGTGGAACTGATAGATCCAGCCTTTGCCCAGCCGGAACGGCGTGGCGGTCAGGCCAAGTAAACGGAGCTGAGGATTGTGCTGGCGCAGATGACTGAAGATCTGCTGATACTGGCTCTCTTTGTCATCGCCGATGCGATGGCACTCGTCGACAATCACCAGTGAAAAGGCGCTGTCGAACTGTTCGAGGTTACGCGCGATGGACTGCACGCTGCCAAATACCACTTTGCGCTGACTCTCTTTGCGCTGCAGTCCGGCGGCAAAGATGTCCGCCTCCAGCCCGTACGCTTCATATTTGCTGTGGTTCTGTGCTACCAGCTCTTTGACGTGCGCCAGCACCAGCACCCGGCCACGTGCCAGCCGTGCCAGCTCGGCGATCACCAGGCTCTTCCCGGCGCCGGTGGGCAGTACGATCACTGCAGGTTCCTGATGACGACGGAAATGCGCAACGGTGGCATTAACCGCATCCTGCTGATAGGGGCGTAAGGTAAAAGACATGGCGCTCACTTTTGCAAAACTGGCGGCAATTATGCCATGAAAGTCCGGTAAACGCGCTGTCAGGCGGACGCAGATCACGTTATACTTCCCGCACATTTTCAACGGTTAACCAGGCCGTTTCAGATTCCCTCCGCAGTAACAGGCAAAACGAATTCATGCGACTCGACAAATTCATCTCTCAGCAACTGGAAATCAGCCGCGCCATCGCTCATCGCGAAATCCGCGGCCAGCGTGTCACCGTGAACGGGGAGATCGTACGCGATACCGCGTTTAAACTGCTGCCCGACCACGAAGTCGCCTATGACGGCAACGTGCTGCAGATGCTCACCGGTCCACGCTACTTTATGCTGAACAAACCGCAGGGTTACGTCTGCTCAACCGACGATCCCGATCATCCCACCATCCTCTATTTCCTCGAAGAGCCGATGTCATTCAAACTGCACGCAGCAGGGCGTCTCGATATCGACACGACCGGACTGGTGCTGATGACGGATGATGGTCAGTGGTCACACCGGATTACCTCGCCGCGTCATCACTGCGAGAAAACCTATCGCGTCACACTGGAATCGCCGGTCAGTGACGATACGGCCGCGCAGTTTACGGCGGGCGTACAGCTGCACAATGAGAAGAGCCTGACCAAACCGGCACAGCTTGAAGTAATCACGCCGACCGAAGTGCTGCTGACCCTGAGCGAAGGGCGTTATCACCAGGTGAAACGGATGTTTGCGGCGGTGGGCAATCGGGTGGTGGAGCTGCATCGTGAGCGCATTGGCGACATCGTGCTGGACGCCGATCTGGAACCGGGCGAATACCGGCCGCTGACGGCAGAAGAGATCGCCAGTATTGGTCTGCCAAAAGAGTTACAGGCTAAATAAGCGGACGGGCTGCCAGCAGCCCGTGCCAGTCCCACAGGGCAGGAGAAGGTGTGCGTAAGGAAAAGAATTCGCCAACAGGTCTGGTCGTCATCCTCGGTCTGTTAGCCATGCTGATGCCGTTGTCGATTGACATGTATCTGCCTGCCATGCCGCAGATTGCGCGTGAGTTTGGCGTGTCGGCGGGTAGCGTGCAGATGTCGCTGAATCTCTACATTCTGGGCTTCGCGATCGGGCAGCTCATCTATGGGCCGCTGGCGGACAGCTACGGCCGCAAGCCGGTGATTGCGCTTGGCACGCTGATCTTTGCCTGCGCCGCCGCTGCCTGTGCGTTGTCACAAAGTATTGATCAGCTGATTACCATGCGCTTTCTGCATGGGCTGTCGGCTGCGGCCGCCAGCGTGGTGATCAACGCCCTGATGCGCGACAGTTACTCGAAAGAGGACTTTTCGCGCATGATGTCCTTCGTGATGCTGATCACCACCATTGCGCCGCTGCTGGCGCCGATTATCGGCGGCTGGCTGCTGGTGCTCTGGAGCTGGCACGCCATCTTCTGGGCGCTGTCGGGCGCGGCATTAGTCACCACACTGCTGGTGACCACGCAGATCCGCGAAACCCTAAAGCCGGAGCAGCGCCAGCGGTTCCATCTGCGCACCACGCTGGGTAATTTCGTCACGCTGTTTCGTCACAAACGGGCCTTCAGCTATATGCTGGCGAGCGGCTTCTCCTTTGCCGGACTCTTCACCTTTCTTAACGCCGGTCCCTTTGTTTATATCGAACTGAATCACGTTTCGCCGCAAAACTTCGGCTACTACTTTGGCCTTAACGTGGTGTTTCTGTTCGTGCTGACCCTGATTAACAGCAGGGCCGTGCGCCGCTTTGGCCCGGTCGCGATGTTCCGGCTGGGGTTGCTGATCCAGTTCTCTATGGGGATCTGGCTGCTGCTGGTCAGCGCCTTTGACCTGGGCTTTTTGCCGCTGGTGCTGGGTGTCGCACTGTTTATCGGCTGTGTGTCGATCGTCTCATCCAATGCGATGGCGGTGATCCTTGATGCGTTTCCGCATATGGCGGGCACGGCTTCCTCACTGGCGGGCACCCTGCGTTTTGGCGTCGGGGCTTTTGTGGGGGCGCTGCTGTCGCTGATGAGTTTCAACAGCGCCTGGCCGATGGTGGGCACCATCGCGCTGTGCGCGACGATTTCCCTGCTGCTCTTTTTCTACGCGTCACGTCCCCATACTGCGTCCCGCTAGCCGGGCGCAGGAGTTTTTCCCCGTTACCGCTGGCTCTGTTAGCGGCCTTTCTGGTTATGTTTCTTTATTGTGAAAATCTTTAGCTAAAAAAGTAATCATATTGCGTCTAAAATGATTGTTAACGGCGTGTGAACGCGGTACATATAGCCAGAAGTGCGATGCGAGTCGCAAAAAATGCGCGCGGGCAGACGATTAACACTCGTCCGGACTCAGCGGTTGTCGGTCAGCTTTCAGCGTCGGTTGCTGTGTGTTGCGACATAAACTCATTCGGGGAGAGTAAACGATGCTGCAACTTTCAATTGTGCATCGCCTGCCGCAGCGTTTCCGCTGGGCCAGCGATCGCCACAGTGCTATTGAGCCTGATGAAGCCCTGGATGACCAGGAGTTCGTGGCGCTGCGTCTGATCAGCCACGATGGTATTCCGGCGTGGGAAATCCTGCAGCAGTTAAAAGAGGTGCTGGCAGAGATCCAGGTCGACTGTAAAGTGGCCGAATGTGAAGGGCAGCCCTGCCTGTTCATTCAGCGCCGTGACGAGAGTGCCACTAACTGCTGCCTGAAAAATCAGGGCGTGGCGATTGCCGAAACCTTTAACGCAGGCTGAGCCGGGACGACTGCAGCAGCTCGCGGGTGTAGTCGTTCTCAGGTGAAGCAAACAACTTTTCACACTCTCCCTGTTCTGCCACTTCCCCCTGACGCAGCACGATAAGCTGGTGACACAGGGATCGAACCACATCGAGATCGTGACTGATAAACAGATAGCTGAGCTGGCGCTGCTGCTGCAGACGACGTAGCAGAGTCAGGATCTGTTTCTGTACCGTGCGGTCCAGCGAGGAGGTCGGTTCGTCCAGCACCAGCAGCTCCGGTTCCAGAATCAGCGCCCGCGCGATGGCGATCCGCTGTCGCTGCCCCCCCGAAAATTCGGCCGGATAGCGGTGACGGCTTTCCGGATCGAGTCCCACTTCTTCCATCACCGCGATGACGCGCTGCTCCTGTTCTGCCCGGCCGATAGCGGGCAGATGTACCGCCATGCCTTCGGCAATAATCTGCTGCACCGTCATCCGCGGATTCAGGGAGGAGTTGGGGTCCTGAAACACGACCTGAATGCGCTGGCGCAGCGGCAGCAGTTGCCGGCGCGTCAGCTGATGCAGCGGCTGACCATCAAACCAGACTTCCCCGCGCGAGCGGATCAGCCGCAGCAGCGCCAGCCCGGTGGTGCTTTTGCCCGAACCGGACTCGCCAACCAGGCCCAGGCTTTCGCCGCGCCGCAGGGTAAAACTCAGCCCGGCGAGTATGATCTTTTCGGCCGCCTGCCGCCGGAACAGTCCGCGCCGTAGCGGAAAACTGACCTGAAGCTGTTCGACCCGAAGTATCACCGGGGCGTCCGCAGGCAGCTGCAGCGCGGTTCCTTCCGGTTCGGCGGCCAGTAACTGCTGGCTGTAGGGATGCTGCGGCTGGTCCAGCAGAACCTGACCGCGGTTCTGTTCCACGATGCGACCCTGACGCATCACGCTGACGCTATCCGCCAGCTGGCGCACAATATTCAGGTTATGGGTGATAAACAGCATGCCCATGTTCATCTCCCGCTGCAGTTCGCGGAGCAGCTTCAGGATCTGCGCCTGCACCGTCACATCCAGCGCGGTGGTCGGCTCATCGGCGATCAGCAGCTGGGGTTCGGTCAGCAGGGCCATGGCGATCATCACGCGCTGGCGTTCGCCGCCGGAGAGCTGGTGCGGGAAATCGTTGAGCCGGGCGGCAGGCTGCCGGATGCCGACCCGATCGAGCACGCTGAGTATCTCTCCGCGGGCCGCCGGACGACGCAGTCCGCGATGTAGCGAGAGCACTTCATACAGCTGCTTTTCCACGGTGTGCAGCGGGTTGAGCGACACCATCGGCTCCTGAAAAATCATCGCCATCTGGTTGCCGCGAAAGGCACGCAGCCGCGCCTCCGGGGCGCGCAGCAGATCTTCACCCTGAAACAGGATCTCGCCCCGGGGATAAACCACCGACGCCTCATGCAGCAGTCGCATCACCGACAGCGCCGTCACGCTCTTGCCGGAGCCTGACTCGCCCACCAGCGCCAGGGTTTCGCCTGCATTGATGCGCAGGGAGAGATCCTCCACCACCGGGCGAAGCGCATCGCCCTGACGAAAGGCAATCGAAAGATCGTTGATGGCCAGTAAGGGTGTCGTCATTCAGGCTCCTTTGCCCGGATCGAAGGCATCGCGCACCGCTTCGCCAATAAAAATCAGCAGCGAAAGCAGGATCGCGAGCGTGAAAAAGCCTGCCAGGCCTAACCATGGCGCCTGCAGGTTGTTTTTGCCCTGCAGCAGCAGCTCCCCCAGCGAGGGCGAGCCCAGCGGCAGACCAAAGCCGAGAAAGTCGAGTGAGGTGAGGGTGGTGATCGACCCACACAAAATAAACGGCAGAAAGGTCAGGGTCGCCACCATGGCGTTAGGCAGCATATGGCGCAGCATAATCCGGCCGTCACTGACGCCAAGGGCCTGCGCCGCGCGAATGTAATCGAAGTTACGGGTGCGCAGAAACTCGGCCCGCACCACGCTGACCAGACTCATCCAGCCGAAGGCGACGGTGACCAGCAGCAGCCACCAGAAGCCGGGCTGGATCACGCTGGAGAGTAAAATCAGCAGAAACAGCGCGGGCATGCCGGACCAGACTTCAACCAGCCGCTGCCCGATCAGATCGATTCTGCCGCCGAAATAGCCCTGCACCGCGCCGACCACAATGCCAATTACGCTGGAGAAGAGCGTCAGCAGCAGACCGAACAGCAGCGAGATGCGCGTGCCATAAAGCAGCCGTGCCAGCACGTCGCCCCCGTTGGCGTCGGTGCCAAGCCAGTTCTGCGCCGACGGCGGAGAGGGGAAGGGCACCTGGGTCGCAAAATTGAGGGTGCTGTCGCTGAAGCGAATCGGCGCCCACAGGGCCCAGCCCTGCCGGGCAATGCGCTGCTGCAGCCACGGGTCCTGATAATCGGCGGCGGTCGGCAGCACGCCGCCATAGTCCGTTTCGCTGTAGTTAAACAGCAGTGGCAGCATCCAGCGCTGCTGGTAATGCACCAGCAGCGGCTTTTCATTGGCAATCAGCTCGGCACCCAGCGACAGCAGAAAAAGGACCAGAAAGATCCACAGCGACCAGTAGCCGCGCCGGTTATGGCGAAAGCGCTGCCAGCGCTGCTGAGTGAGGGGAGAAAGCGGCATCAATGGCTCCTGAAATCGATGCGCGGATCGACCAGCGTATAGGTCAGATCGCTGAGAATGTTCATCAGTAACCCGATCAGGGTAAAAATATAGAGCGTGCCAAACATGACCGGATAGTCGCGTTGCAGGGTGGCGTCATAGCCGAGCAGCCCCAGGCCATTCAGGGAGAACATCACCTCGATCAGCACGGAACTGGTAAAGAACATGCTGATAAAGGTGGCAGGAAAGCTGGCGATGACCAGCAGCATCGCGTTGCGAAACACATGATGATAGAGAATACGCCGCTCCGGCACCCCTTTGGCGCGCGCGGTCACCACATAGAGTTTGCGGATCTCATCCAGAAACGCGTTTTTCGTCAGCATCGTCAGCGTGGCGAAGCCGCCGATCACCGTCGCCAGCACCGGCAACGCGATGTGCCAGAAGTAATCCAGCACCTGACCATACCAGGGCAGCGTGTCGTGCTGCGCAGAGGTGAGCCCGCGCAGCGGAAACCAGTCAAGATAGCTGCCCCCGGCAAACAGCACGATCAGCATGATACCGAACAGGAAAGCCGGAACGGAGTAGCCCACAATAATCAGGGCGCTGCTCCAGATATCAAACGCAGAGCCGTTGCGCACCGCCTTGCGGATACCCAGCGGGATCGACACCAGATAGATAATCAGGGTGCTCAATAACCCCAGACTGATGGAAACCGGCAGGCTCTCTTTGATCAGCCCCACTACCGAGGCGCTGCGAAACAGGCTGTCGCCAAAATCGAAGCGCAGATAGTTCCACAGCATCTCGCCGTAGCGCTGCCACAGGGGTTTATCGAATCCGTAGCGCTGTTTGATCTCTGCAATTACCTCCGGGTCCAGCCCGCGTGCGCCCCGGTACTGATTGTCGACAGGATTGAGATGACTGCGCGTGGCATGTGAACCGGCGCTGTCGGCGCCGCTGCCGGACAGGCCGGTTGTCTGACCAAACTCAATATTAGCCAGCGCCTGATCGACCGGTCCGCCGGGAGCGATTTGCACGATAAAGAAGTTCAGCGTGATGATCGCCCACAGCGTCGGAACGATCAGCAGGAGTCTGCGCAGAAAGTAAGCGGCCAACGGTGCCTCCTTAGCGTTTACTGGCCGGCAGGCGTCCGGCTTTGTGTGCGTCGTACCACCAGCTATCCAGACCGGTACTGTAGGCAGGCTTGCGGGCGGGATGGGAAAACTTATCCCAGTAAGCCAGCCGCTGCTCTGCGTTGTACCACATCGGGATCATATACGCATTCCACAGCAGTACCCGATCCAGTGACTGCGCCAGCGGTCGCAGCGCAGCGGGATCGCCCTGGTGCGCCACGATCTGCTGCACGAAGTGGTCAACGACAGGATCTTTCACCCGCGCGGTATTCCAGGAGGAGCTGATGTAGTCCGACTGCCACAGGATCTGCAGGCTGGAGGTGGGGATCGGCATCGCCTGATAGAGGGTGGCGATCATGTCATAGTCGCCTTCACGCCAGCGCCGCAGATATTGCGAGCTGTCGATCTGCCGCAGGTTCAGGGTGATGCCGAGCCGCGAGAGCGCGTGCTGGAACGGCAGTGCCCACTCCGTGCTGGTGCCGCCGCGCAGCAGCAACTCAACGGTGAACGGCTGACCGGTTTTGTCATTGACCAGACGCTGATTCTTAATCTGCCAGCCGGCCTCTTTCAGTAGCGCGTATGCTTTTAACAGGCTGGCGCGGTCGTAGCCACTGCCATCGCTCGCCGGAGGCTGGTAAGGCTGAGTGAACAGTCCGGCGGGCAACTGCGCGCGCCACGGGGCCAGCAGGGCCCGCTGTTCCGCATCCGGCGCACCCTGAGCAGCATACTCTGTGTTCTGGAAGTAGCTGCTGGCGCGCTGCCAGGCACCGTAATAGAGCGCCTTATTCATCCAGTTAAAATCGAACATCAGTGAAAAAGCCTGGCGCACGCGACGGTCATGGAACAGCGGTTTCTCATTGTTAAACGCCAGCCAGCGGGTATCAGTAGCGGCCTCGTTGGGCGTGGTCTGCTTCACTATATCGCCCTCGTCGAAGGCGCGGCCGCGATACTGAGTGGCCCATTTCTTCGCTGAGACCTCCTCACGCCAGTCGTAAGCCCCCGCTTTAAAGGCTTCGAACGCCACGTTGTCATCCAGATAGTAGTCGTAGCGCATCCGATCAAAATTGAAGCGCCCGCGATTCACCGGCAGATCGGCGGCCCAGTAATCTTTGACCCGGCTGAACTCAATAAACTGACCCAGCTTCCAGCGGCTGATGCGATAGGGCCCGCTGGAGAGCGGCGGGGCGCTCAGCGGCTCATTAAACTGCTTATCTTTCCAGAATGACGCCGGGATGACCGGCAGCGTCAGCAAGCCCATCAGCAGATCTCTGTCCGGTTTGGTGGCGTCGATGCGCACCGTAAGATCGTTCAGCGCGGTCACCGTCACGCCGCGATAGGCCACACGGAACTGAGGCACGCCTTCGGTCATAAACTTCTGAAAGCTGAAAGCCACATCGCGGGCCGTAATCGGTGAGCCATCGTGAAAGCGGGCGCGGGGATTCAGGCGAATCTCAGTCCACGAAAAATCGCTGGCGTAGCGCGCCGACAGGGCGATCAGCGGGTAGTAACTACCCGGCTCGTCGTCTGAACTGGTGTAGAGCCCATCATAAAGCGCACCGGTATTGATACCCGGATTGCCGCGCGAGGCGTAGCGGTTGAAGTTGTCGTAGGTGCCAATGACCGCCAGGGTGATGCTGCCGCCTTTGGGCGCCTCGGGATCGGCATACTCATAGTGGCTGAAGCCGGGCGGATATTTCGCTTCCCCGGCCTGAGTAAAAGCGTAACTTTGCAGAACGGAGGCGGCCAGCAGCGGGGCGCTGAGTAGGGCACCTGTCAGCAGAAGTCCAGCGCGAAGCAGCATAGCGAATGCCCTCTCCAGTAAGTGTTCGACTCCGCCCGGGCCAGACCGGTCAGGCGCGATGACGCTGAAAATAGTCTATCAGCGTTTCCGGCCGCAGCGGGCGACTAAAGATATAACCCTGCAGGTGAGTCACGCCGCGATTGATCAGCCACGCCGCCTGTTCGCCCGTTTCCACGCCCTCGGCCACGCTTTTCAGGTTCAGCTTTTTCGCCAGCTGCAGCACGGTATCCAGCACCGGCGAGGTCAGCGTCTCGGTGCCGATACTCTGCACAAAGCCGCGATCGATTTTCAGGTAATCAAAGGCGTAGCGCTCCAGATAGATCAGTGCGCTGTGCCCGGTGCCAAAGTCATCAATGGCGATGCGAATCTGCTGCTGATGCAGCCAGTCAAACAGATCGCCGACATTTTCGTCGCGCACCATGACGCGTTCAGTAATCTCGAACACATAATTAAAGTGGCCGGCCGGCATGCTCTCAAGCCAGTTCAGGACATCCTGACGGAAGCTGCGGTCGGCCAGGTGCAGGGGCGAAATGTTGAGGCTGAGGCTGGCATAACGGGGAACGGTGTGACAGAGCAGGTGCGCATCGCGGGAAACCAGCTGAAACAGATGGCGGGTCAGTGGAACAATCAGGTTTTGCGACTCGGCATACTGAATAAAGACATCGGGCGGGATCGGACCTTCCGTCGGATGCGTCCAGCGCAGCAGTGCCTCCATGCCATAAGGCTGACTATCGTGAGAGGTAACCAGCGGCTGATACTCCACGTGAAACTCGCCGCGCTTCATGCCCCGAATCAGCTCTCTGCCCGGACGCTGATAGTGGGCGAGCAGCAGCCAGCAGCCACCGGCAACCAGCAGTGACAGCAGCAGACCACTCAGCAGGATGTTCTGATAATCGCTGAAGGCGAGAGTGGAACCGTAGAGAACAAACTGCAGCGGATAGCCTTCCAGCGACCGCTGAACCAGCGGTGTCGGCAGGTTCTCATTCTCCATTACGCCATGCTGCCAGCTGGTCAGGGCACTGTGCTGTGCCACCAGCGCCATACCGGTAATCTCCGGATGCCAGGAGGCCATCAGCTGATAGGGGGCCAGGCTGATGTTGAGTGTCGCGAAAACCCCGGTCTGCAGATTGCCGGGATTCTTCACCCACAGGGCCAGGGCCGGTTTATCCGGCTGCAACGGCGTGCCCGGCATCAGTTGCAGATCGGTATCGCGCGAGATATCACTCTGGGGCGAAATCACGTTGATCGGCAGACTGAAACTGCCGGTGGCCGAGGAGCAAAAAGCATTGCCATTATTCACCAGCAGGATGGCACGAAGATTCCCGGCAAAGGCGGCGCGTGAGGTCAGTTCACGATTGATGGTGTGGCAGGCATTATGGGTAAACGGGAGCAGGGGACTGAGGGTGCTGTTATACAGGCTGGCGAGCGTTTGCTGTAGTGCCGACCGGCTGTGCTCCAGCAGGCGCTGATGTTGCCGCTCGCGCTTATGCCAGGTGTGATGAATCGCCAGCAGCGTGAACAGGAGAAAGAATAGGCCGCCGACCATCGCGCTACGCCATGCGATTCGGTGAGGATAGGTGGCATGGCGCTGTAGCGCCCCCGACAGTGGCATGAGGAGCTTCCCCTGATCAAATTATTATTATGTTAATGCACACGACTGCTTCGGTTTAAGCGACCGAGAATATAACGAGAATGCCGGGGATGTCTCGTTATTAATCTGAAATACAATGCTTTTATCTGCTATGGCGAAGGCGGATAAAACAAAAGACGAAAAAAAACGCTGCGTAAGCAGCGTTTCATGTTCTCTGGCTGAGAGAAAATCGAATCTGAGGATCAGGACGGGTTACGACTCAGTACCCGGCGCCCTTCACGGTAACGCTTTTTCCAGTAGTCATCATTCAGACTGGAGATCATGACGCCACTGCTGGTTGAGGCATGAACGAAGTTATCGTTGCCCAGATAGATCCCGACATGACGACCGGTTGAACCTGCGCGGAACATCACCAGATCGCCCGGACGCAGTTTACTGCGGGTAATCTCTCTGCCGGTGTCCTGCTGCTCAGAGGTGGAGCGGGGTAATTCCAAGCCAAACTGATCGCGGAAGGTACGTTGTACAAAGGCGGAACAGTCGATTCCGCGTTTGGTATCGCCACCGAGACGATAGCGCACACCTTTCCAGACGGCGTATTGTTCCATGATGCGCGACTTAACGTCGACATTACGCACCATTTCTTCAAACTCATCCTGAGACGCCTGAAGTAAAAAACCATTGTGGTTGTTAACTTCATGATTCTCGTTATTCGCGTTCTGACTGCTATGGGTACTGCTACAAGCTGAGAGGAGGGTTGCCAGCGCCAGTGCGGGCACAATCCGCAAAATATATCTCAGTATTGGTTGAGACTTGACCATTATTCGGGTTTTCCTTCGATGTCCTTACGACAGAATTGTCGCCAGCCAGATAACAAAACAGGGAGATTAATAAGCGAGACAGACTAAGACAAATCCTTAATGACTAAAATGTGTTAATGGACACATTTTTTCACGGTAAAAATCCGAATTTTCTGCCGCTAATGCCTCACAGGGACTGAGGTTAACTGATTACACACGCCGTGGCGAGTGCTTTTAATCAATTTTATATAGGTTTTTTTGATGTGAAATCAAACCGTAACACGCTGACTAATTTAGCAACAATTATGGGGAAATGATGGCGATAACAAGCGGTAAAAGGGGCGCCAATTCGGCGCATAGAAACGGATTCTGGAATTTTCTTTATTGACAGCGGCGGGTGACGACTATTTAACCACCTGGCGGGGTCATAACCTTTTCCTCTCGCTATTTTAATTAGCAGACTAATAATGATGAGCTGTTTTTTATTAGCGCGGGCAGTTAACATCCTGTCAAATAAACCGACCGCGCTTAACATTTACATCACGGGCTTATATTTTCCCGGTAATTTGCGATAAAACCAGTTAACCAGCGCGTCACTGGCAGGGGTTAAAAGCCACCAGCTCAGACCCACCAGAACCACGGACAGCGATCCCACGGCAATATCGGTAAACCAGTGCGCCCCGGCCATGACGCGCGGCAGAGAAAATAGCACCACAATTGCCAGCGCGATTAAAAAACGGCTGAAACCAAAATAACGCCAGATAAAGCAGGCGAAAATAATCAGCATCATGCCGTGGTCGCCAGGGAAGCTGTCTTTCGACGCATCTTTGGCGGGAATGCCGGTCAGCTCACTGACGCGATGCACGTTTTCGAAGAAGAGGGTCGGGCTGGAGTGTTTCACCGGCAGCAGATGCCCCAGCTGATTCAGCACCACGGCAGTCAGCAGCATGGTGATACCGATCGCCAGCATCCGGCGGCGTGCCTGAGGCGCTTCATGTCGCCAGATCGACAGATACAGCAGGCCCATCGCCAGCAGTGACACCACATCAAAGCCACGGAAGTTAGTGATAGCGACGATCAGCGCAAACAGCGGATGGGTCACCATCTGATTATTGAAGCCATAAAAAATGGATTTATCGATGCCAAACCAGAAACCATGCTGAGGCGGCAGATACCACGAAAGAAAGAGCACGACGCCCAGGGCATTCAGTAGCAGGATAGTAATAAGACGAATTGCGCGCATAAGTAAGCTCAATTAAAAAAATAACCGCCGACAATACCTCTGTTAGCGTAAACGGCACTTCAACAACGCCGATTGTAGCCGATTCCAGTCAGCCTGCTCAGAATGAATAATCTCGATGCGGCTGTCGGGTGGCGTGGCGGCGAGTGTCTCACTCTGCAACTCTTTTGCCTGACGGTTAATACGCATTGTGCCTTCGCGGGTGCGCATCACGCCTTTGATCCGATCCACCGGCGCCTGCCGGACCCACTCCAGCAGCGCAGCGGCGTCAAACAATGTGTCACCATCAAACAGCCAGCCGCAGGCGCTATAGCCCTGTCCGTGGTTCAGCGCCCGCCGCCAGCGCGCCGCTCCTTCCAGCTGTAAGGCGGCCAGACCGCTCGCCGGTTTCGTCGTGTGAGGGTGATGATGGTGTGGCAGGGGAAGTTCACGTGGCTGGCGCGGCGTATCAAGCAGGCCGGAGGGAATCCGGCCAAACTCGGTCGCTATCACCGGACGTGGCGGCTGCATCTGCTGCTGCCAGTCAGTCAGACGCTGACGATCTTCATCCTCCCAGCAGTCGCGCTTATTGGCAATAATGATGTCGGCAGCAGCCAGCTGGTCGCGAAAGTTCTCATCAGCGACCACGCGCGGGTCGGCAAGCTGGCGCGCATCGAGTAGCGTCAGGGTGGCATTGAGTTGCAGCCACGACTGATAGACCGGTGCGCTGAGCATCTCCAGCACCTGACGCGGATGCCCCAGGCCGGTCGGCTCTATCAGCAACCGGTCGGGCCTGCTCTTCAGCAGCATATTCAGCCCGACCTGCATGGGCAGGCCATTGACGCAGCAGAGACAGCCGCCAGGGATCTCTTTCAGCGTCGCGCCGCGATCCGCCAGCAGCGCGCCATCGATGCCGATTTCGCCAAATTCATTGACCAGCACGGCCCACTGTTCGCCTGCGGGCCTGGCGGCCAGCAGATGGCAGAGCAGGGTGGTTTTTCCGCTGCCTAAAAAACCGGTGATGAGATTAACGCGCGTCATGGGAAAGGCTCCTGCCGGGGATAGCGTGATAATGTAATACTATAACATTATCACGATCGGTTTCCCGCCCTCTACCTACTCGGCGCGCCCCATATAGCGACGTTCGGCAATATGGATGCGGATGCGGTCACCGTTGCTCAGATATTCCGGCACCTGAATCGAGAGGCCGGTGCTCATTCCTGCGGGTTTGGTGCGGGCGCTGGCAGAAGCACCTTTGATACCCGGCGAGGTTTCAACGATCTCCATATCGACCGTCTGGGGCAGTTCCAGTGCCAGCACCTGGCCTTCCATCGTCAGCACATGGATACCCGGAATGCCTCCTTCCGGAATAAACAGCAGCTCTTCTTCGATCTGATCGCGTTTGAAGGTGTAGGGGGTGTAGTCTTCGTCATCCATAAAGATATATTCGTCACCATCTATATAAGAGAAGGTCACGCTGCGACGGCTGAGCGAAATCGCATCAATAATCTCGTCGCCCTTGAAGCGCTCTTCAACTTTTAAACCGGTGCGGACATCGGTAAAGCGCATCTTATAGAGGGTGGCGGCACCGCGTGCGCTGGGGCTCTGGACATCAATGTCCTTAACCAGCAGCAGTTTACCGTTGTGCGTGACGGCCATCCCTTTTTTGATTTCGTTGGCTTTTGGCATTGCTGTTCTCGCTATCTTGAGAGTGAAGTGCGCGCAACGTTACTCGCGCCGGTGAAAACTGGCAATATCGCGGGTGCGAAATTTTGCGTCAGGCCGCCGCATTCATGGTAATTGTCGCGCCGGACTGCTATTGTCGCCGCGACTTTCTTTGCCGGAGCTCAGCATGCAATGCCGTAGCCAGTGCGGTGCCTGTTGCACGGCACCCTCTATCTCATCCCCCATCCCCGGTATGCCCGACGGCAAGCCCGCCAATACCCCCTGCATTCAGCTTGATGCGCTGCTGCGCTGCAAACTCTTTGGTTCGCCCC
Source organism: Pantoea sp. M_10 (assembly GCF_008631515.1). Classification (NCBI taxonomy): domain Bacteria; kingdom Pseudomonadati; phylum Pseudomonadota; class Gammaproteobacteria; order Enterobacterales; family Erwiniaceae; genus Pantoea; species Pantoea sp. M_10. Next base: position 387,308 of record NZ_VWUL01000002.1, read on the forward strand.
TGCGTCCCGCCGTCTGTTCCGGGCTGCAGCCGCAAGCGAGCATGTGCGGCGACTCGCGCGAGCAGGCGATGACCTGGTTGCTGCAGCTGGAAGCGGATACGGCCCCCTGAGGCGCTGACGCAGCTGACGTTTTTCTGACGGCGCGGTTGCCTTACAGCAACAGCTTCAGCCGGATCGGCCTTTCTGCCTCACAACCGTCATGAAATGTGCGTAACATCAAAAATCTGCTACGCCGTTTGCGCATTTTCTTGCCTGCAGAATCGCGCTGTACCACAATCCCTGAAACGTTTCAGCGGTGGTCCGGCAACCTGTCCCTGACAGTGCGACGCAAAAATCTCCCCACCGGCTGAAACGATTCAATCTCAGCAAGCGAGGAGAATTATGTTCCAGCTCGAATTGCAGGCTATCCATACCGGAGCCAGCGCCCAGAATAAAGAAGAGGCCATTCGTCAGGTCGCTGCCGCGTTAACCGCGGCGGGCAATGTGACTGAAGGGTATGTCAACGGCATGCTGGCACGCGAACAGCAAACCTCCACCTTTCTCGGTAACGGCATCGCTATCCCTCATGGCACCACAGACACCCGCGATCTGGTGCTGAAAACCGGCGTTCAGGTGTTTCAGTTCCCGCAGGGCATTGCCTGGGGTGACGATCAGACCGCCTATGTCGCCATCGGCATTGCCGCGAAGTCTGATGAGCATCTGGCGCTGCTGCGTCAGCTGACCCACGTTCTGAGCGATGACTCCGTTGCCGAACAGCTGAAAACCGCCTCTGCTGAAGATCTTCGTGCGTTGCTGATGGGCGAGAAACAAGCCGCCGAATTCAGCTTCGACACCGCATTAATTACCCTTGACGTCGCGGCCAGCGACCTGATCACCTTACAGGCGATGAACGCCGGTCGTCTGCAATCCGCTGGCGTTGTGGATGCCAGCTATGTGGCGGATGTAGTTTCAGCCTCCCCGCTGAACCTGGGGCAGGGCATCTGGCTCAGTGACAGCAGCCTGGGCAACCTGCGCAGTGGCGTGGCGATCAGCCGTGCTGCGCATCCCTTCGACCATCAGGGCGAATCGGCTGCGATGCTAATCAGCGTGTCGGCAACCGATGAACGTCCACTGGAGGTACTGGGTTACCTGAGCGCCTTACTGCAGCAGGGGAAAGCCGATCGTCTGCTGAAAGCGGATGCCGCAGGCGTTTATGCGCTGCTGACCAGCGAAGTCGATGAGCAGGCTGACGTGCTGACCGCTGAATTCACCATCCGCAACGAACATGGCCTGCATGCCCGTCCGGGCACGGCGCTGGTCAGCGTTATCAAGCAGTTCAACAGCGAGATCACCGTGACCAACCTCGACGGCAGCGGTAAGCCTGCTAATGGTCGCAGCCTGATGAAAGTGGTCGCGCTGGGCGTGAAGAAAGGGCATCGCCTGCGCTTTACCGCCAGCGGCGATGATGCTCAGCAGGCGCTGAACGCCATTGAAGAGGCGATCAGCAGTGGTCTGGGCGAGGGGGCAGCATGAGCAGACGTGTCGCCACCATTACGCTGAATCCGGCGTATGACCTGGTGGGCTATACCCCTGAAATTGAACGCGGCGAAGTCAATCTGGTGAAAACCACCGGACTGCATGCGGCGGGCAAGGGCATTAACGTCGCCAAAGTCCTGAAAGATCTGGGCATTGACGTGACCGTCGGCGGCTTCCTGGGCAAAGAGAATCAGGATGGCTTCCAGCAGCTGTTCAGCGAGCTGGGTATTGCTAACCGTTTTCAGGTGGTGCCAGGCCGCACCCGCATCAACGTGAAACTCACCGAACAGACCGGCGATGTGACCGATCTGAATTTTTCCGGTTTTCAGGTGACGGGTCAGGACTGGGATCGCTTCACCACCGACTCCCTGACGTGGCTGGGCCAGTTCGATATGGTCTGCGTCAGCGGCAGCCTGCCGGAAGGAGTCGATCACGACGCCTTTACCCGCTGGATGACCGAACTGCGCACCCACTGCCCGTGCATCATCTTTGACAGCAGCCGTGAGGCGCTGGTGGCAGGACTGAAAGCCGCCCCGTGGCTGGTGAAGCCTAACCGCCGTGAGCTGGAAATCTGGGCCGGTCGCAAACTGCCGACGCTGCAGGATGTCATTGGTGCCGCGCACGAACTGCGTGAGCAGGGCATCGCCCATGTGGTGATTTCACTGGGCGCAGAAGGGGCGCTGTGGGTCAATGCCTCTGGCGAATGGATTGCCAAACCCCCGGTCTGCGATGTGGTCAGCACCGTGGGTGCCGGCGACTCGATGGTGGGCGGCCTGATTTATGGTCTGCTGATGCGCGAGTCCAGCGAGCATACGCTGCGTCTTGCCACTGCCGTGGCGGCGATGGCCGTCAGCCAGAGTAATGTTGGTGTATCCGATCGAACTCAGTTGGCCGCCATGATGGCGCGTGTCGACTTACAACCCGTTAACTGACAGCAGGAGAGCGATAATGAAAACGCTGCTGATAAAAGACCCTACACTGGGACTGGCTTCCGCTTACATGGCGCAACAGCGCCTGGCTGCTGCGGCAGCTGCTGCGGGCCTGACCCTGACTGAAAACCCTGCCGATGCTGAACTGGTGATTGTGCTGGGTAAAAACGTGCCGGACGACGCGGCGCTGAACGGCAAAGCGCTCTGGCAGGGCGATGTCCAGCTGGCCGTCCGTGAGCCGGAAACCTTCCTGAACCGCGCGAAAGCAGAAGCCAGAACCTGGCAGTCGCAGGCTGCGGTGGCGACACCGGCGGGCGCATCTGCTGCGGCACCGGCTCAGGCTGGCGCGCAGAAACGTGTGGTTGCCGTTACCGCCTGTCCGACCGGCGTGGCGCACACCTTTATGGCGGCAGAGGCGATTCAGGCCGAAGCAACCCGTCGCGGCTGGTGGGTGAAAGTTGAAACCCGCGGTTCAGTCGGGGCCGGTAACGCCATTACCCCGGAAGAAGTGGCGGCAGCCGATCTGGTGATCGTGGCCGCTGATATCGAAGTCGACCTGGCGAAATTTGCCGGTAAGCCGATGTACCGCACCTCAACCGGACTGGCGCTGAAGAAAACCGCCCAGGAACTGGATAAAGCGGTAGCCGAAGCGAAGCCTTATAAAGCGGCTGCCAGCGGACAGAGCAACGCCAGCGCAGAAGAGGAGAAAAAGCAGGGCGGCGCAGGGGCGTATCGTCATCTGCTGACCGGCGTCTCCTATATGCTGCCGATGGTGGTCGCAGGCGGTCTGAGCATCGCACTCTCATTTGCCTTTGGTATCACCGCATTCAAAGAGCCGGGCACGCTGGCGGCTGCCCTGATGCAAATCGGTGGTGGCAGCGCCTTTGCCCTGATGGTGCCGGTACTGGCGGGCTTTATCGCCTTCTCCATCGCTGACCGTCCGGGTCTGACCCCGGGTCTGATTGGCGGGATGATCGCCACCAGCATCAACGCCGGCTTCTTAGGCGGCATTATCGCGGGCTTCATTGCCGGTTATGCGGCGAAGCTGATCAGCGGCAAAGTTAAACTGCCGCAGAGTATGGAAGCGCTGAAACCGATACTGATTATTCCGCTGTTTGCCAGTCTGATTACCGGCCTGCTGATGATCTACGTGGTAGGCAAACCGGTTGCGGGCATCATGAACGGTCTGACCCACTGGCTGGCGAACATGGGCACCGCCAACGCGGTTCTGCTGGGCGCAATTCTGGGCGGCATGATGTGTACTGACATGGGTGGTCCGGTGAACAAGGTGGCTTACGCGTTTGGCGTTGGCTTACTGAGCTCGCAGACGTATGCCCCGATGGCCGCCATCATGGCCGCAGGCATGGTGCCACCGCTGGCGATGGGTGTGGCCACGCTGGTTGCGCGTCGTAAGTTCAACAAAGGTCAGCAGGAAGGGGGCAAAGCGGCGCTGGTTCTGGGTCTCTGCTTTATCTCTGAAGGTGCGATTCCGTTCGCGGCCCGCGATCCGATGCGTGTTCTGCCTTGCTGCATCGTGGGTGGCGCGGTGACCGGTGCCATCTCCATGGCGATTGGCGCGAAACTGATGGCGCCGCACGGTGGACTGTTCGTTCTGCTGATCCCTGGCGCGATTACCCCGGTACTCGGTTATCTGATGGCGATCGTCATCGGCACCGCGATTGCGGGTCTGAGCTACGCGGTACTGAAACGTCCGGAAGAGCAGCTGGCGAAAGCCTGATACGCGGAAGTGAAATAAACAGGGAGCCAGATGGCTCCCTGTTTGCTTTGATAAGGTACCTGCTTCCCTCGCTTTGATGTCATCACCGTCTGGAAAAGCCTTCAGGCTCCTTTTTCTATGCCTGCTGTTCGGCTTTCAGCCATGCAATCTCATCTTTCCAGATATCGGGATTGATGGTTTCCAGAATCAGCGGGATGCCATCGAAGCGGGGATCTTTCATCAGCCAGCTGAACACCGTCCTGCCGATGTTTCCTTCTCCCAGACTGTGATGGCGGTCAACGCGGCTGTCGAAGGCGCTCTTGGCGTCGTTCAGGTGCATGCCACGCAGATACTGAAAACCGACGATGCGCTCAAAGCTGGCAAAGGTCGCTTCGCAGTCTGCCTCGGTTCGCAGATCATACCCGCCGGCAAACGCATGGCAGGTATCAATGCAGACCCCGACACGCGATTTGTCTTCGACATGCTCAATAATAGTGGCGAGATGCTCGAAGCGGAAGCCCAGATTACTGCCCTGACCGGCCGTATTTTCGATGACGGCGGTAACGTTCTGCGTCTGGTCGAGCGCGATATTGATCGACTCAGCGATGCGCTTCAGGCAGCTCTCCTCATCGATCTGATGCAGATGGCTGCCGGGGTGGAAGTTCAGCAGCGTCAGCCCCAGCTGATCAGCACGCCGCAGCTCATCAATGAAGGCCGCGCGGGATTTCTCCAGCGCCTCCTCAACCGGATGGCCCAGGTTAATCAGAAAACTGTCGTGCGGCAGGATCTGCTGTGATGTGAAGTGATAAGTCTCGCAGGCGGCGCGAAAAGCATCAATGACTTCAGTGGTCAGCGGGGCGGCCTTCCACTGACGCTGATTTTTAGTAAAGAGGGCGAAGGCGGTGGCTTCTAATTCATGGGCGCGGATCACGGCCTGATCCACCCCCCCTGCCGCACTGACGTGTGCGCCAATATATTTCATGCCTTTCTCCTGGGGCTATGCACGGATGAAACGGCATGATACCCGATGCGGTTAGCCCATGAAATGTTGCACCAGCAGATTGATCGTGCCACCGCCTGCGATTAACCAGCCAAAGACCAGCGCACCCAGCAACAGAGGTTTAACGCCCGCTTCACGCAGCGCGCTGAAACGGGTGGTTAAGCCCAGCGCGGCCATCGCCATCGCCAGCAGCAGGCCAGCCAGCTGATTCAGTGAGGCCACCAGCGCAGCAGGCAGCAGCTGCAGCGAGTTAAACAGCGCGACCGCAATAAACAGTAAGGCAAACCAGGGAAAGGTCACCGGCTGACGGGCGCCGCCCTGACGCCCGCTGCGCAGCATCGTCCCCAGGCAGAGCAGGAACGGGGCCAGCATCATCACCCGCAGCATCTTGGCAATGACCGCGCTGTTTTCGGCTTCCGGGCTGATACTGTGTCCGGCTGCCACCACCTGCGCCACTTCATGAATCGTGGAGCCGGTGAAAACGCCAAACTGTGCAACACTCAGAGCCGGAAACAGATGATGCGCCAGCGGCCAGAGCAGGGGATAGATGAAGATCGCCAGCGTGCCGAACAGCACCACGGTCGCGATGGCCACCGCGACTTTCGACGGCGCGGCTTTGACCACCGGCTCGGTCGCCAGCACCGCTGCCGCACCGCAGATACTGCTGCCTGCGCCAATCAGCCAGACGGTTTCGCGATCCAGCTTCAGTAACCGGATACCCAGCAGACAGGTGATAAAGAAGGTGCTGCTCAGGGTCAGCGCATCGATCAGGATGCCGCTGACGCCGACATCGGCAATCTGCTGTAAAGTAATACGAAAGCCAAACAGGATGATCCCGAGCCGCAGCAGCTTCTGCTTCGCCAGCGCGACGCCGCTGTCGCAGTGTGATGAGAGAGGGGAGTAAACGCTATTCCCGACCACGATGCCCAGCATGATCGCCAGCGTCAGTGAACCCAGTCCCAGCCCCGCGATCAACGGCTGTTGCCCCAGCCAGCTCGCCGCAGCGGCGAGCGCGGCGGTCAGCAGCAGACCGGGAAACAGGCGCACAACGGGATAGTGCGTTTTAACGATGCTCAGTTCGGCCATAAGGGTCACTCCTCTTCAGTGAGTGTCGATCATGGCGCGCACTGGCTTAAAAGTGAAATTGATAATATATTTATAATCAACCGGAATAAACGATAAGGCCGACATTATGAGCGTTTTGCGTCTGCGCCGCTGGGCAACGCTGATCAAGAGGGATGTGCTGGTACTCTGGTTCGCCTTTCGCGATCCGCGCACGCCCTGGTGGAACAAGCTGGGCATGCTGGGCCTGGTCGCCTATGGCGTCAGCCCGATCGATTTCATCCCGGATGTGATCCCGTTTGTGGGACTGCTGGATGACGCGGTCATCATCCCGACCGGTGTTATGCTGCTGCTGCGCCTGCTGCCGCGTGAGGTGCGCATCAGCAGCAGCGAAAGGGCCGCATCCCGGCGTTCCCGCGGCAAAAAAATCGCAGGCTGGCTGGTGGTGGTGGGGCTGATCTGGCTGGCGCTGATCATCTATCTCGTCAGACATTAACAGACTTAAGGATCGACGATGCACATTACGCTGCGGCAAATCGAAGTCTTTACCGAAGTGCTCAAGAGTGGCTCGACGACCCAGGCGTCGCAGCTGCTGGCGCTGTCGCAGTCGGCGGTCAGCGCGGCGCTGGCCGATCTGGAGAGTCAGCTTGGGGTTCAGCTCTTTGATCGGGTCGGTAAACGACTGGTGCTGAACGAACATGGCCGCCTGCTTTATCCCCGCGCCGTGGGTCTGCTGGAGCAGGCGGGGGAGATTGAGCAGCTGTTCAAAGAGGACAACGGGGCCATCCGCATCTTCGCCAGCAGCACCATCGGTAACTATCTGCTGCCGGGCATGATGGCGGCCTGGCGACGCGATTTTCCCGGCCTGCCGCTGGAGCTGAGCGTAGGCAACAGTCAGGATGCGATTCAGGCGGTCTCCGACTTCCGCGTCGATGTGGGCCTGATTGAGGGGCCGTGCCATATGACCGAACTGGTCAGTGAACCCTGGCTGGAGGATGAGCTGGTGGTGTTTGCCGCGCCGGATGCGCCTGTTCTGCAGCAGCCGGTCACCCTGAAAACGCTGGCTGACGCCCCCTGGATCCTGCGCGAACGCGGCTCCGGCACTCGTGAAATCGTCGATTATCTGCTGCTGTCTCACCTGCCGAGCTTTCAGCTGGGGATGGAGCTTGGTAACTCTGAAGCGATTAAACATGCGGTGCGCCACGGCATGGGGATCAGCTGCCTGTCGCGCCGGGTGATCGCCGATCTGCTGGAGGCGGGAACGCTGATCGAACTGGCGATTCCGCTGCCGCGCCTGACCCGGACGCTCTATCGCATCCATCACCGGCAGAAGCATATTTCCAAAGCGCTGACGCGCTTTTTATCCTACTGCCGTGAGTGACCGCTAATAATTCGGGCGCGATCATGAACTTAACTAATAACAGCGTGGCTTCGCTATACAGAGGCGAGCTGGCTGCTACAATCTCGCCTCATTTTTACCCTTCGTAGCGTTTACACATGCATAATGACTCAAAAACAACACAACAACCTGCGTTACAGCGTGCACTAAAAGCACGTCATCTCACCATGATCGCCATCGGCGGCTCCATCGGAACCGGCCTGTTTGTCGCATCGGGTGCCACTATTGCTCAGGCCGGACCCGGCGGAGCACTTCTCTCCTATATGCTCATCGGTCTGATGGTCTATTTCCTGATGACCAGCCTGGGTGAACTGGCGGCCTTTATGCCCGTGTCCGGTTCGTTTGCCACCTACGGCGCAAAATATGTCGAAGAGGGCTTTGGTTTCGCACTCGGCTGGAACTACTGGTACAACTGGGCGGTGACCATCGCGGTTGATCTGGTGGCGTCACAGCTGGTGATGAATTACTGGTTCCCTGACACGCCAGGCTGGATCTGGAGCGCGCTGTTCCTGGGCCTGATGTTCATGCTCAACTACATCTCCGTCAAAGGCTTTGGTGAAGCGGAATACTGGTTCTCGCTGATCAAAGTGGCCACCGTGGTGATTTTTATCGTGGTTGGCGTGCTGATGATCACCGGCATTATGCGCGGTGCAGAACACGCGGGCTGGCATAACTGGCAGGTGGGCGAAGCGCCATTTGCGGGCGGTTTTGCGGCGATGATCGGTGTGGCGATGATTGTGGGATTCTCCTTCCAGGGCACCGAGCTGATCGGTATCGCGGCGGGCGAATCTGAAGATCCGGCAAAAAATATCCCGCGTGCGGTGCGGCAGATCTTCTGGCGTATCCTGCTGTTTTACGTCTTCGCGATTCTGATTATCAGCCTGATCCTGCCGTACACCGATCCCAAGCTGCTGCACAATGACATCAACGATATCAGCGTCAGTCCGTTCACCCTGGTGTTCCAGAATGCCGGTCTGCTGTCAGCGGCGGCGGTGATGAATGCGGTGATCCTGACGGCCGTGCTGTCAGCGGGTAACTCCGGCATGTACGCCTCAACCCGTATGCTTTACAACCTGGCCTGTGAAGGCAAAGCGCCGCGTATTTTCGCCAGACTCTCTAAAGGCGGCGTGCCGCGTAATGCACTCTGGGCGACGACGGTGGTGGCGGGACTCTGCTTCCTGACCTCGAAATTTGGCAATCAGGAGGTTTACCTCTGGCTGCTGAATACCTCAGGCATGACCGGTTTTATCGCCTGGCTCGGTATCGCGATCAGTCACTACCGCTTCCGTCGCGGCTATGTCGCTCAGGGACATGACCTGAACGCGCTGCCTTACCGCTCCGGCTTTTTCCCGCTGGGTCCGATTTTCGCCTTTGTGCTCTGCCTGATCATCACGCTGGGTCAGAACTATCAGGCGTTTCTCAACGACACCATCGACTGGTACAGCGTAGCGGCCACCTACATCGGCCTTCCGCTGTTCCTGATCATCTGGTTCGGCTACAAGCTGACGCGCGGCAGCCGTTTCGTGAAGTACAGCGAGATGGATTTCCCGGTTCATAAAGATTAGTTCTGTGCGCTGACTCCTGCGCACGGTGCCTGCCGCAGTTCTGGCAGGCCGCAGGAATCGTGAAGCGATGGGAGCCTGTGCCTGTAGCAAAGCATAGCGGGCCAGGGATGGTCCGCGCTGAGCCCGCCAGGGATGGCGGGTTTTGCGTCTTTGCGAAAGGCACAGGCTCCCTGAGCCATTCTCCCGCCTGCAACACCGTTTTTTACCCTTTTTTCACGTCTCGCTTATCTTCACGAATTGATAATTATTATCACCTGCACTATTGTGGCTGCGTTTTCTGACAGGATAGCCACACAGGGTTAAAACATGACTACCGAAACTTCGCTGCTGGCGGGAGAAGAGACGCGTCAGCACAGCATGCATAGCTACCAACTGGTGCTGCGTCGCCGCGTCATCTGGATCGGCGTGCTGCTGCTGGCCATCATCGCCTCGCTGGTCCTCGACTTCACGCTGGGTCCGGCCGGACTCTCGCTGGAGACGCTGTGGAATACGCTGCTCAGTCCCGACAGTGTCGACGCCGGAACCCGCGTCATCGTCTGGGACATCCGTCTGCCCTATGCCCTGATGGCGATTGTGGTGGGCCTGTCGCTCGGCTTCGCGGGCGCAGAAATGCAGACCATTCTGAATAACCCGCTGGCCAGCCCCTTTACCCTCGGTGTCTCCTCGGCGGCGGCATTTGGTGCCGCGCTGGCCATCATCCTCGGCATCGGCATCCCCGGCATTCCTGACCAGTGGTTGATCTCCGCCAACGCCTTCGTTTTTGCGCTGTTTGCCGCCCTGATGCTGGACGGCATCACCCGCTGGACCCAGGTCTCCTCGGCGGGCGTGGTGCTCTTCGGCATTGCACTGGTCTTTACCTTCAATGCGCTGGTCTCCATGATGCAGTTCATCGCCAGCGAAGATACCCTGCAGGGGCTGGTTTTCTGGACCATGGGCAGCCTGGCGCGCGCCTCCTGGGAGAAGCTGGGCGTCCTGACCGTGGCGCTGGCGATCCTGGTGCCGTTCTCCATGATGAGCAGCTGGAAGCTGACGGCGCTGCGGCTGGGTGAGGATCGGGCGGTCAGCTTTGGCATTGACGTGCGTCGTCTGCGTCTGGCGACGCTGCTGCGCATCAGTATTCTCTCGGCGCTGGCCGTGGCCTTTGTCGGCCCGATTGGCTTTATCGGCCTGGTCGCTCCCCATATTGCCCGCATGATGTTTGGTGAAGATCACCGCTTCTATCTGCCAGCCAGCGCGCTGGTCGGAGCGCTGGTGCTGTCGCTGGCCTCGGTCGCGTCGAAAAACCTGCTACCGGGCGTGATCATCCCGGTCGGCATCGTCACCTCACTGATTGGCGTGCCGTTCTTCCTGAGTATTATTCTGCGTCACCGGGGGACAGTGTGATGGAACAGGGTCTGACGTTACGCGGCTTCAGTGCCGGTTACCCAAAACATAAGGTGATTGAGAATCTCAACGTGGCGCCGCTGCCGCGTGGGGAGATCACCGTGCTGCTGGGGCCCAACGGCTGCGGCAAATCGACACTGCTGCGGGCCCTGGCCGGACTGAACAAAGGGCAGGGCGAAATGTGGCTCAACGGCGAGGATCTCATGACCCAGCCGTTTGCCCGCCGGGCGAAGAACGTGGTCTATCTGCCGCAGTCCCTGCCTGCAGGCGTGCATCTGCATGTGCTGGAGTCGATCATTGTGGCACAGCGCGCCTCCGGCGGCCTGCACAGCGCCAGCAGCGAAGCCGAAATCATGCACCTGCTGGAGCAGCTGGGCATTGCCCATCTGGCGATGCGCTATCTCGATCAGCTCTCCGGCGGACAGAAGCAGTTAGTCGGGCTGGCACAGTCGCTGATCCGTCGCCCTGAGCTGCTGCTGCTGGATGAACCGCTGAGCGCGCTGGATCTTAACTATCAGTTTCATGTGATGGATCTGGTGCGGCGCGAAACTGCCCTGCGCAACATCGTCACGGTGGTGGTGGTGCATGATATCAATATTGCGCTGCGTCATGCGCAGCATGCGCTGATGCTGAAACAGGGGGCACTGGTGGCGCAGGGGCAGCCGGATAAGGTGATTACGCCCGCGACCCTGGCGAAAGTCTATGGCGTCGATGGACGAATCGAGCACTGCTCGCGCGGCATTCCGCAGGTGATGATTGATGGTCTGACCGGTCCGGCGCTGGTCTGACACAACGGCGGGTCGCTACCGGCCCGGCATCGTGCAAAAAAGTTCAGGGCCGCAGTTGCGGCCCTGATTTTTTACGCCAGAAGATGCTGCGCGTGGAAGCGCAGGTGATCTTCCACAAAACTGGCGATAAAGAAGTAGCTATGGTCATAGCCCGGCTGAATGCGCAGCGTCAGCGGGAATCCCACCTCACTGGCCACGCTTTCCAGCCGCTCCGGTTGCAGCTGGTCGGCCAGGAACTGATCGCTGTCGCCCTGGTCGATCAGGATCGGCAGACGATGCGCCACCTCCGCCATCAGCTGACAGCTGTCATATTCCCGCCAGGCCGCCGGGTCATCGCCCAGATAGGCCTGAAACGCTTTCTGACCCCACGGCACCTGCATCGGGTTTACAATCGGTGCGAAAGCCGACGCCGAAGCAAAGCGGTTGCCCAGACGCAGCGCCAGCATGAGCGCGCCGTGTCCGCCCATAGAGTGACCCATGATCGACTGACGGTCGCTGACCTTAAAGTTATCCGCAATCAGCGCAGGTAACTCGCTGCTCAGGTAGTCGAACATGCGGAAATGCGCGGCCCAGGGCTGCTGGGTGGCATTGAGATAAAATCCCGCTCCCTGACCCAGATCGTAGCCCTCATCGTTGGCCACCTCATCGCCGCGCGGGCTGGTGTCCGGCATAATCAGCACCAGACCCAGCTCCGCCGCCACCCGCTGCGCGCCCGCTTTGGTCGTGAAGTTCTCGTCGTTGCAGGTCAGCCCGGCCAGAAACCAGACCACCGGTGGCGGCGCATCGCCCTGCGGTTCAGGCAGATAGATGCTGAAGGTCATCGGGCAGTTCAGCACGGCCGACGCATGACGCCAGCGCTGTTGCCAGCCGCCAAAAATACGGTGTTCTTCCAGTAGCTCCAGAGTGGATGCCATAACGCCTCCTGATTACCTGTTGAAATGCACAACCGAGCGGATCGATTTTCCTTCGTGCATTAAATCAAAGGCGTCGTTGATCTCTTCCAGCGGCATGGTGTGGGTGATGAAGTCGTTCAGGGCAAATTTACCGTCGAGGTAATCCTGCACGATACCCGGCAGCTGTGAGCGGCCTTTCACGCCACCAAAGGCGGAGCCGCGCCAGACGCGCCCGGTCACCAGCTGGAACGGACGGGTAGAGATCTCTTCACCGGCACCGGCTACACCGATAATCACGGACTCGCCCCAGCCTTTGTGGCAGCACTCCAGCGCAGAACGCATGACGTTGACGTTGCCGATACATTCAAAGGAGAAATCCACGCCGCCATCGGTCAGCTCAACAATCACCTCCTGAATCGGCTTATCGTAATCTTTCGGGTTGATCAGGTCAGTGGCACCCAGCTTGCGCGCCAGGTCGAATTTACTGGTATTGATGTCGATGGCGATGATGCGGCCGGCTTTCGCCATTTTGGCACCGATAACGGCCGACAGGCCAATGCCGCCGAGGCCGAAAATCGCCACGGTGTCGCCTTCTTTCACTTTGGCGGTGTTCATGACCGCGCCCATGCCGGTGGTGACGCCACAACCCAGCAGGCACACTTCTTCCAGCGGCGCTTCTTTACTGATTTTAGCCAGTGAGATCTCCGGAACGACGGTGTACTCCGAGAAGGTCGAGGTGCCCATATAGTGGAAAATCGGTTTGCCATCTTTAAAGAAGCGGGTGGTGCCATCCGGCATCAGACCTTTGCCCTGGGTCGCACGGATCGCCTGACAGAGGTTGGTTTTACCCGACAGACAGTACTTACACTTGCCGCACTCCGGAGTGTAAAGCGGGATGACATGGTCACCCACTTCCACGCTGGTCACGCCTTCGCCTACGGCTTCCACGATGCCGCCGCCTTCATGGCCCAGGATCGCCGGGAAGACGCCTTCCGGATCGGTGCCGGAGAGGGTGTAGGCGTCGGTATGGCAGACGCCGGTCGCGACGATACGCACCAGGACTTCGCCTTTCTGCGGTGGCATCAAATCCACTTCTTCAATTTTCAGCGGTTCGCCAGCAGCCCAGGCAACGGCGGCACGGGTTTTGATCATTTTCATGCAATCCCTCTTCCAGTCAGATTGTGACGCACGGTGGCGCCAGGTGGTCGTGATTAATCAGAGCCAGGCTCTTAAACATAGCGCGGAACGCTTATTCCGCCGCCTGTAAGGGGTAGATCAGCTCATCATTGAGCGGCCGATCGTCAAATTTTTCGATAATCAGGTACTTCAGCGCCTCCACGTTGGGAGTAAAGGCGTCCCGTCGCCACATCAGCCAGGTGGCCGTATTGCGATAAGCAGGGGGGAGGGTGTGCGCCTGCACCCGTGAACGGTCCGGCATCTGTTTCAGCACCGAGGCCGGGATCATGGCGACGCCCGCACCGCCCGCCACGCAGGCCAGCATGGCGTGATAGGACTGAATCTCCATCACATTGTCCGGCGCGGTCTGGCTGTCGCGATACCAGCTCTCCAGCTTAACGCGGTAGGAGCAGCTGTTGCGGAAAGCAAACAGGGTATCGTCCTGCACGTCGCGGGCGGTGGTGATGGGGGCATGATCCAGCCCGGTAATCAGCACCATCTCCTCGCGAAACGCGATGCAGCCGTTCAGGTCATCATGCGCCACCGGGCCATCCACCAGCGCCGCCGCCAGGGTGCCTTCACGCACCCGATCGATAATTTCGCCCGAGGTGCCGGTAATCAGCGAGAGGGCAACACCGGGAAAGCGCTGGTGATAGGCGGCCAGTAAACCGGGCAGGCGGGTGGCGGCGGTGCTCTCCATCGAGCCGAGCGCAAAGTTACCCGCCGGTTCGCCGGTGCGGGTCATGCTCAGCGCTTCTTCACTCAGGGCCAGGATGCGTTGCGCATAGTTGAGGAAGTTATGGCCCATCGGTGACAGGCGAATGCGCTGCTTCTCACGAATAAAGAGATCCACACCCAATTCTTCTTCCAGCTGACGCAGCCGCGTGGTGAGATTAGAGGGGACGCGATGCAGCTGTTCGGCGGCGCGTGCCAGGGAACCCGTTTCGGCGACGGAACAGAACATACGTAGTTGTACTAAATCCATATCTTCTCTTCCTGTAAACAAGTTGGTCATGATTATTCACTTTTCGTGAGTGTAAACATCCTGCAAGCTGTTAGCAAGTCAGAAAAGATCCCAGCCCGAAACCACAGGAGTTCAGCCATGGCGTTACGCGTCGCGCTCAGCGCGTTCTTAACTTTGTTTGTCGCGATGGGTATTGGCCGGTTTGCCTTTACGCCGCAGGTGCCACTGATGATTCAGGCGCACCAGCTGACCCTTACCAGCGCCAGCCTTGTGGCCGCACTCAACTATCTTGGCTATCTCTGTGGCTCGTTCGATGCCATGCGGGCGCATAAGCGGGTAGAGCTGCGCCTGACGGCGGGCATATGGGGTGCGGTAATCCTGACGCTGCTCTCAGCCTGGGCCAGCGGGCCGTGGCTGCACGGTGCCATTCGTTTCCTGATCGGCTGGGCCAGCGGCTGGGCGATGGTGCTGGTGGCCGCCTGGAGCAATGAACAGCTGCATCGTTATGGCCGGGCGGGGCTGTCGGCGGCCGTGTTTGCCGGGCCAGGCTGCGGCATCTTTGTCAGCGGCCTGCTGGGGGTGGCGCTGCACACGCTGCAGGCCTCTGCGGGGCTGGCCTGGGCCGCCTATGGCGCACTGGCGCTGCTGCTGGTGGCGCTGATTGCCCGTAATCTGCCCCGGCGTGGCGAGCTGCATCGCCCCGATCAGGCCCCGGAGCCGCTGGTGCTGGACCGCAACCTTAAACGACTGGTGCTGAGCTACAGTCTGGCGGGCTTTGGCTATATCCTGCCTGCGACCTTCCTGTCGCAGATGGCTGCCGCGCGTTTTCCGGATGGCGCATTCGCCCAGTTTGTCTGGCCGATTTTTGGTGGCGCAGCGATGGTGGGGATCCTGCTGGGCATCCTCACGCGCAACCGGGGGCGCAGCCACGTCCGTCTGGCGCTGGTGCTCTGGGCGCAGGCGCTGGGGGTCTTTGCGGCGGCGCTGCTGCCGGGCTTCAGCGGCCTGCTGGTGGGCGCCTTGCTGGTCGGCGGCGGCTTCCTCAGCGTGGTGCAGCTGTCGCTGCTCTGCGCGCGTGAGCTGGCTTCCAATCATCTGCGCTATATGGCTGGCCTGCTGACCACCGGCTATGCCGTGGGACAACTGGTGGGCCCGCTGCTCTCGTTTCTCTCCACCGCCTTTTTACACCGGCTGGAACCCGCCCTGTGGGTGGCCGGCGCGAGCCTCATCTGGGCGGGCCTGCTGGTCTGGCGGCGGAGCCGATAAACGCTTTCTTCACCAATCTGATTGATTGCTGGATTCCCCGCAAAGAAAGTTTCACAATACGCGCCTGATTACAGGGCCCGCCGCAACAGCCGACGGGCGCAACACCCAGCCGGAGAAGAGTACGATGAGCACCCTAAGTCAGGAAGCTGCCCTGGTTCATGAAGCGCTGCTGGCGCGTGGCCTGGAAACGCCATTACGCGCACCGACACGCGACATTGATGACAACACGCGCAAGAGCCTGATTGCCGGGCACATGACCGAAATCATGCAGCTGCTGAATCTGGATCTTGAAGATGACAGCCTGATGGAAACCCCGCATCGCATCGCGAAGATGTATGTGGATGAGGTCTTTTCCGGTCTCGATTACGCCAACTTCCCGAAAATCACCGTCATTGAAAACAAAATGAAGGTGGATGAGATGGTGACCGTGCGTGACATCACCCTGACCAGCACCTGTGAACACCACTTTGTGATTATCGATGGTAAAGCGACCGTCGCCTATATTCCCAAAGATAAGGTGATTGGCCTGTCGAAAATCAACCGCATCGTGCAGTTCTTTGCACAGCGCCCGCAGGTGCAGGAGCGTCTGACACAGCAGGTACTGGTTGCCCTGCAGACCCTGCTCGGCACCAACAACGTGGCCGTTTCCATTGATGCGGTGCATTACTGCGTGAAAGCGCGCGGCGTGAAGGATGCCACCAGCGCGACCACCACCACCTCACTGGGCGGCCTGTTCAAGTCCAGTCAGAATACCCGCCAGGAATTTTTGCGCGCGGTACGTCATAGTTGAGTTAACGGCGGGCGCATAATGCTGCCCGCCTCAATGGGGCAGGGTGCCGCATGCAACGCTATCACGCGCTGGATTTTATTCGAGGCTGTGCCATTCTCGGCATTCTGCTGCTCAATATCGTCGGCTTTGGTCTGCCCTCTGCGGCCTACCTGAATCCGGCCTGGCAGGGGAGTGTCACCCTCGCTGACGCCTGGACATGGGCCCTCTCCGATACCTTTGCCCAGCTCAAATTCCTGACGCTGTTTGCGCTGCTGTTTGGTGCCGGTCTGCAGATGCAACTGCCGCGCGGCAGCCGCTGGCTGACTGCCCGGCTGTCACTGCTGGTGCTGATCGGTTTTCTGCACGGGGTGTTTCTCTGGGAGGGGGACATCCTGCTCGATTACGGCATCATCGGGCTGGTGGTGTGGCGGGTCGTGCGCGATGTTCCTTCCACCCGCAGCCTGATGAACACCGGTATTCTGCTTTACATGGTGGGCTGCGGTGTGCTGCTGGTATTCGGGTCGATCTCCGATCCTGAGCCGACCCGCTCCTGGCTGCCCGGCGCGGCCGATCTGCAATATGAGCGCTACTGGAAACTGGCCGGCGGCTGGGAAGCGATTCAGAACCGGCTTGATCACCTCTCATCGGGGCTGATGGCGCTGGCGGCGCAGTATGGCTGGCAGCTGGCGGGCCTGATGATGATCGGTGGCGCGCTGCTGCGCAGTGGCTGGCTGACGGGCCAGTTTCCCCTGCAGCACTACCGTCAGGCCGCCGTCGTGCTGCTGACGGCGGGATTCTCGATAGCGGGGGCCGGTGTCGCTGCGCAGTGGCTGTTACACTGGGAGTTCCGCTGGAGCGGCTTTTATCTGCAGACCCCGCGCGACCTCGCCAGCCCGCTGATCAGCCTGGGCTATGCGGCGCTTTGTCTGGCCTGGTGGCCGCAGATTTCACGCTGGCGGTTCAGTTATGCCATTCAGTGTGTCGGGCGCATGGCGCTGACCAACTACCTGATGCAGTCGCTGATCTGCACCACGCTGTTCTACCGCTTTGGCTTCTACATGCACTTTACCCGGCTGGAGCTGGTGCTGATGGTGCCTGCGGTCTGGCTTATCAATATCCTCTTTTCACTCATCTGGTTACATTTCTTCGCACAGGGCCCGCTGGAGTGGCTGTGGCGGCGGCTTACCCTGCTCTCAGCCGGAAAACCACGCCTTTCCGACCACGCCAGATAATGACCGCCATCACAAAGGTTACAGAATTGTATGTAACCGCTTTCATTGATGTGACGCAATTCACGCTGCACATCGCCCGCCCCTGACAAAATAGCGCCGGTGTTCAACCCGGCGTGATGCCCTCTTTTTCCTTTCTGGAACTGCTGCATGATAACAATTCGTGATGTTGCCCGTCAGGCTGGCGTCTCAGTGGCGACCGTATCGCGCGTCCTCAATCAGAGCAGCGCCGTCACCTCTGATACCCGCGACGCTGTGTTACAGGCGGTTGAGGCGCTGGGGTATCGTCCTAACGCCAACGCGCAGGCGCTGGCGACTCAGGTCAGCGACACCATCGGAGTGGTGGTGATGGATGTTTCCGATCCCTTTTTTGGCGCGCTGGTTAAAGCGGTGGATACCGTGGCGCAGCGCGTCCATAAGCATGTTCTCATCAGCAACTCCTGGCATCAGGAAGAGAAAGAGCGTCATGCGATTGAAGTGCTGATCCGCCAGCGTTGCAGCGCCCTGGTGGTGCACGCGAAAACGCTTTCAGACGCGGAGCTGGCTGACTTTATGCAGCATGTGCCGGGCATGGTTGTCATCAACCGCGTCATACCGGGATTTGAGCAGCGCAGCGTCAGTCTGGACAACGTCGCCGGTGCGCTGATGGCCTCCCGGACCCTGATACAACAGGGGCATAGCCGCATCGGCTATCTCTGTTCCAGTCATCCTATCGAAGATGTCGCCCAGCGCCGCGAAGGGTGGATGCAGGCGATGGCAGAGCAGGGTATCCGGCCGCATGAGAGCTGGATTGCCAGCGCAGAGCCCGACATGCAGGGCGGCGAAGCGGCGATGGTGGAGCTGCTGGGGCGCAATCTCAACCTCAGCGCGGTGTTTGCTTACAACGACGGCATGGCAGCGGGCGCGCTCACGGCGCTGAAAGACAATGGCATTCAGGTGCCACAGCATTTTTCTGTCATTGGCTTTGATGACATCCCTATCTCGCGTTACACCGATCCCCAGCTTACCACTGTGCGTTATCCTATTGTTTCTATGGCAAAAATTGCGACAGAGCTGGCGCTGCAGGGGGCGGCAGGCCTGCTGGATGACACCGCCACGCACATCTTTATGCCGACGCTGGTGCGGCGTCATTCAGTCGCGCAGCGGCAAAATGTGGAGTCCGTCACTAATTCAGGCGATTCAGCCATGTAACCGCTTTCAATCTGTGATTACATTCACAGTTAATTAACATTGCTCTCACTATGATGGCAGCGTCTTACCGGACTGAAACATTATGTAACGCCAGTGTAACGGCATCAGTTGTGGTCTCAGTAGCCGGTTAACGGGTTCATCCCCTCTTCACGGACGTGTTCAGGCACAGGGAAGTCAGGTTTTAGACGGCGTCAGCGGTAAGCGGCAAATTGCGCAGACTGCCCCGCCGATCTGTTTTACCGATTGCTTTCGCGCCACGTCGCGCGGCAGCGCTAAAAAGACCCTGCATAATAAAACCGGAGATACCATGAATAAGAAGGTTTTCACGCTTACCGCACTGGTTGCCAGCATGATGTTTGGTGCAACCGCTCACGCAGCTGACACCCGTATCGGCGTGACCATTTACAAATATGATGACAACTTCATGTCAATGGTGCGCAAAGACATTGAGAAAGAAGCGAAAACCCTTGGCGGCATTCAGCTGCTGATGAATGACTCGCAGAACGACCAGTCCAAACAGAACGACCAGGTTGACGTACTGATGGCAAAAGGCGTGAAAGCGCTGGCCATTAACCTGGTTGACCCGGCTGCCGCGGCCGTGGTGGTCGACAAAGCGCGCGCGAATGACGTGCCGGTGGTCTTCTTCAACAAAGAGCCTAACGCGAAAGTGCTGGCCGGTTATGACAAAGCCTACTATGTCGGGACCGACTCTAAAGAGTCCGGCATCATTCAGGGTCAGCTGATTGAGAAACACTGGAAAGCGACCCCGGCCTGGGATCTGAACAAAGATGGCACCATCCAGTTTGTGCTGCTGAAAGGTGAGCCAGGCCATCCTGATGCGGAAGCCCGTACCAAATATGTGATCGATACGCTGAACAAAGATGGTCTGAAAACCCAGCAGTTAGCGATGGATACGGCGATGTGGGATACCGCACAGGCTAAAGATAAGATGGATGCGTGGCTGTCAGGCCCGAACGCGAAGAAAATCGAAGTGGTGATTGCCAACAACGATGCGATGGCGATGGGTGCCGTTGAAGCGCTGAAAGCGCACAACATGACCTCTATCCCGGTCTTCGGCGTCGATGCCCTGCCGGAAGCGATGGCGCTGGTGAAATCGGGTGCGCTGGCCGGTACCGTGCTGAACGATGCGGAAAACCAGGCGAAAGCCACGCTGGATATCGCCAACAACCTGGCTAACGGCAAAGCCGCGACAGAAGGTACGAACTTCAAGATGGTGGATAAGATCGTCCGCGTACCTTACGTTCCGGTTGATAAAGAGAATCTGGCTCAGTTCCAGAAGTAAGTTCGATTCCGGGCGCGACCCCTGTCGCGCCTTTTTTATGTCACCACCGTTTTTTAGCCAGGTAAAATATGGCCAGTGATAATACGACCGCGCAGCGAGAATATCTGCTGGAGATGAAGGATGTCTCAAAATCATTTCCCGGCGTTAAAGCGTTAGATAATGTGAATTTAAAAGTGCGGCCTCACTCTGTTCATGCGTTAATGGGCGAGAACGGTGCCGGTAAATCCACGTTATTAAAATGCCTGTTTGGTATTTATAAAAAAGATTCCGGCAGTATCCTGTTTCAGGGTAAAGAGATCGACTATAAAAGCTCCAAAGAGGCGCTGGAAAATGGCGTGTCGATGGTGCATCAGGAATTAAACCTGGTCCTGCAGCGCACCGTGATGGACAACATGTGGCTGGGGCGTTATCCGCGCAAAGGCTTCTTTGTCGATCAGGATAAGATGTATCAGGATACCAAAGCCATTTTTGACGAGCTGGATATCGATATCGATCCGCGCGACAAAGTGGCGAATTTGTCTGTATCGCAGATGCAGATGATTGAAATTGCCAAAGCGTTCTCTTATGACGCAAAAATTGTGATTATGGATGAGCCGACCTCCTCGTTAACGGAGAAAGAGGTTAATCACCTGTTCACGATTATTCGTAAGCTGAAAGATCGTGGCTGCGGCATCGTCTATATCTCACATAAAATGGAAGAGATTTTCCAGCTGTGTGATGAGATTACCATTCTGCGTGACGGACAGTGGATTGCGACTCAGCCGCTGGAAGGGCTGGATATGGATAAGATCATCGCGATGATGGTCGGCCGTTCACTGAACCAGCGTTTTCCTGACCGTACCAACGTGCCGGGGGAAACCATTCTTGAGGTGCGGAATCTGACCTCTCTGCGTCAGCCTTCGATTCGTGACATCTCATTTGATTTGCGTAAAGGGGAGATCCTCGGCATTGCCGGGCTGGTGGGCGCCAAACGTACCGATATCGTCGAAACGCTGTTTGGCATTCGCGAAAAATCGGGCGGCACCATCAAACTGCATGGTAAACCGATTAATAACCACAGTGCGAATGAAGCGATTAATCACGGGTTCGCACTGGTGACGGAAGAGCGTCGCTCAACCGGTATTTATGCTTATCTGGATATCGGATTTAACTCCCTTATCTCGAATATTAAAAAATATAAAAGCAGTATGGGGCTGCTGGATAATAAACGCATGAAAAGTGACACCCAGTGGGTGATCGATTCCATGCGGGTAAAAACGCCGGGCCACCATACGCAGATTGGTTCGCTTTCGGGCGGTAATCAGCAAAAGGTGATTATTGGCCGCTGGTTATTGACCCAGCCTGAAATCCTGATGCTTGATGAACCAACACGCGGTATTGATGTTGGTGCAAAATTCGAAATTTACCAGCTGATTGCTGAGCTGGCGAAAAGAGACAAGGGCATCATTATTATCTCATCCGAAATGCCGGAGCTGTTAGGCATTACCGATCGTATTCTGGTAATGAGTAATGGTCTGGTAGCAGGCATAGTTGATACCAAAACAACCACGCAGAACGAAATATTGCGTTTAGCGTCATTACACCTTTAATGAAGCAAGGGCTGTTAACATGAAAGCGACTACAAAAAAGAATGCGCTAACCTGGTTAAAAGAGGGCGGCATTTATGTCGTGCTGCTGGTATTGCTGGCTATTATTATTTTCCAGGACCCGACATTTTTAAGTTTAATGAACCTGAGTAATATCCTGACCCAGTCTTCAGTGCGCATTATTATTGCACTGGGCGTGGCGGGCCTGATTGTGACCCAGGGTACTGACCTGTCAGCCGGACGTCAGGTTGGGCTGGCGGCGGTTGTCGCAGCGACGCTGCTGCAGTCGATGGACAACGCGAACAAAGTGTTCCCGACGCTGGATACGGTGCCAATTCCGCTGGTTATCCTGACCGTGTGTGTGATCGGGGGAGTGATTGGTCTGGTGAACGGTGTGATCATTGCCTATCTGAAGGTGACGCCTTTTATCACCACGCTGGGCACCATGATTATCGTTTACGGTATTAACTCACTCTATTACGACTATGTGGGTGCGTCACCGATTGCCGGTTTTGATGCAGGCTTCTCGAAATTCGCACAGGGCTTTTTGCGGTTTGGTGATTTTAAACTGTCGTTCATCACGTTCTACGCGGTGATTGCGATTGTGTTCGTCTGGGTGCTGTGGAACAAAACCCGTTTCGGCAAAAACATCTTCGCTATCGGGGGTAACCCGGAAGCGGCGAAAGTGTCAGGCGTGAACGTGCCGCTGAACCTGATCCTGATTTATGCGCTGTCTGGTGTGTTCTACGCCTTTGGCGGGATGCTGGAAGCGGGTCGTATCGGTTCGGCGACTAACAACCTCGGCTTTATGTATGAGCTGGATGCGATTGCAGCCTGTGTGGTCGGCGGCGTCTCGTTCGCCGGTGGTGTGGGTAGCGTGGCGGGTGTGGTAACCGGTGTGTTGATCTTCACCGTTATCAACTACGGTCTGACCTATATTGGCGTTAACCCTTACTGGCAGTACATTATTAAAGGCGGCATCATCATCTTCGCCGTGGCGCTGGATTCACTGAAGTATTCGCGTAAGAAGTAACGTTCTCTGCTGCGAAAAAAGCGACCTTCGGGTCGCTTTTTTTATGAGGATGGCGCTGGGCGGTTGATGTGAGACGGAGTATGCGAAGGGAACAGGGTCAGATCGGAAAGGCGCAAAAGCCGCCATCCATGGCACGCTCGGCCCGCGCCGTCCCTGGCGCGGGACGCTTTCCTCTTCTGACCGTGTTCCCTCCGCTTCAGGCTTATTTATTGCTGTTAGATTCGCCTAAGCCTCAGGGAATTCAAACAGACGACTCACCCACTTAAAACGATGGGAGCGTACGCCTGCAGCAAAGCATAGCGGGCCATGGATGGCCCGCGCTGAGCCTGCCAGGGATGGCATCTTTTGCGTCTTTGCGAAAGGCGTATGCTCCCTGAGTCTTGTACCTTGCTGCCAGACTGCAGCTCAGCGCATATAACAGAGTTTCATTCAACCGCTGAACGTCAGCTACTTCCGTAACTTCTGTTCCAGCTCCAGCAGCTGTTCCGGCGTTACAGCAGGATAACTCTGCGCATCATCCGGAACGGTTCGCACGGCGGGAATGGGCACCAGCGGGCCAAGAAAACGGGGTTCACGCTTGAGCAGGAAGAGGTCTGCCAGCGCACCCAGTCGGGCCCCCACTTCACGGAAGCGCACGCTAAGCATGTTCTTCGGCGAGGGCACGGCATAACACTGCGCCTGAATGCCCAGCTGCAGGGCGATGAAGAGCGCGCGCTCACAATGAAAACGCTGCGTGATAATAATGAAGTCGTTGGTATCAAAGACCTTACGGGTACGTACGATCGAATCCAGCGTGCGGAATCCGGCGTAGTCGAGCACGATATCGGCCGGATCGACGCCCGCTTTGATTAAATCACGGCGCATTGTCATCGGCTCGTTATAACTCTGCAGCGCATTATCCCCGCTCAGCAGCAGATAATTGACTTTACCGCTGTTATAGGCGTTCAGCGCACCCTGCATACGATAGAGGTAATACTGATTGATCACGCCGGTGCGGTAATATTTTGCCGTTCCCAGTACCACGCCCACCTGACGATGCGGCAGAGAAGAGACATTTTCGTAGATGAAAGGCGCCGTTTTCCAGCTGATCCAGCGATCGAGGCCGAGCGCAGTTGCCACCATCACTAAGATGATGAAAAGCAGACCAATGAAAACGCGTTTCAGCATGCGCCTGGAGACTCGGTATCAGAATGTTGAGATGGCACAAGGCTACTTGAGGCGTCGCAGCGAAGCAAGTTACTGCCGGCTGGCTGTGCGCTTTTTGAACACTGCCGGACCTTATCAGGTCCGGCAGGCTGAGGATTAAATCGAGGTACGGCGATAGTGACGGTACTGCGGCAGCCAGAAGTTGTTGGCAATAGCCTGTGACAACACATCTTCTGAGGTCACCACGGCAACGCCCGCCAGCTGAGCGGCTTTGCCCACTTCCATCGCAATGATCTTCGACACGCCCTGAATATCTTTGATCTCAGGCAGTACCGGGCCTTCGCCTTCGTTGACCAGCGGAGAGCAGTCAGCCAGTGCGCGGCTGGCGGTCATCAGCATGCTGTCGGTGACGCGGCTGGCGCCTGAGGCAATCACACCCAGACCAATTCCCGGGAAAATGTAGGAGTTGTTGCACTGCGCGATCGGATAGGTTTTACCGTTCCAGCTTACTGGGGAGAACGGGCTGCCGGTGGCGACCAGTGCTGCACCGTCAGTCCAGGCGATGATATCGGCTGGCGTCGCTTCCACGCGTGATGTCGGGTTCGACAGTGGCATCACGATAGGGCGCTTACAGTGCTTGTGCATCTCACGGATGATCTCTTCGGTGAACAGACCCGGCTGACCGGAGACACCAATCAGGATATCGGGCTGGGCATTGCGCACTACGTCCAGCAGCGAGATTGCGTCGCTGGCGACATCCCAGTTCTGCAGGTTTTCGCTCTTCTGCACCAGCTTGCTCTGGAAATCGAGCAGGTTAGGCAGTTTGTCAGTGAGCAGACCAAAACGATCCACCATCATCACCCGGCTACGGGCTTCGTCGTCGCTCAGACCTTCAGATTTCATCTGCGCGATGATCTGCTCAGCGATACCACAACCCGCGGAACCGGCTCCCAGGAAGACCACTTTCTGCTCGCACAGACGGCTGCCGGCTGCGCGGCTGGCGGCGATCAGCGTGCCGACGGTGACGGCGGCAGTGCCCTGAATATCATCGTTAAAGCAGCAGACCTCTTCGCGATAGCGGTTCAGCAGCGGCATCGCGTTCTTCTGGGCGAAATCTTCGAACTGCAACAGCACCTTCGGCCAGCGGCGCTTAACGGCCTGAATGAACTCATTGACGAAAGCATCATACTCTTCGCCGGTGATACGCGGATGACGCCAGCCCATATAGAGCGGGTCGTTCAGCAGCTGCTGGTTATTGGTGCCGACATCCAGCACGACCGGCAGGGTGTAAGCCGGGCTGATGCCGCCGCAGGCGGTATAGAGTGAAAGCTTACCAATCGGAATCCCCATTCCGCCGATGCCCTGGTCGCCCAGACCCAGGATACGCTCGCCATCGGTCACCACAATCACCTTCACATTCTGTTTGGTGGCGTTCTGCAGCATATCTTCAATGCGATCGCGGTTCGGGTAGGAGATGAAAACGCCACGCGCACGACGGTAGATTTCAGAGAAGTGTTCGCAGGCTGCGCCGACGGTCGGGGTGTAGATGATGGGCATCATCTCTTCGAGATGGTTATCCAGCAGGCGGTAGAACAGCGTTTCGTTCGTGTCCTGGATGTTTCGCAGGTAGACGTGCTTATCGTTATTGTTTTTGAAGTCCTGGAACTGACGCCAGGCGCGCTTTGCCTGCTCTTCAATCGACTCCACCGCTTCAGGCAGCAGACCATTGAGGTTAAATTCGTTACGTTCTTCGAGGGTAAAGGCGCTGCCTTTGTTCAGCAGGGGAAATTCAAGCAAAATCGGGCCAGCATATGGGATATAAAGCGGGCGTTTACTTTCGTAGTCGAGTTCCATGCGGTGATGCTCCGGTTGCAGTGTTGTCTGGCGTCACGCCGGAAAGGTAGCGCCAGTTTTCTTACCCGTTATAGCTCAGACTGCAGGCCTGTAGCGGCAGGGTCACCGCTGCGGGAAATTCACGACCGTGCTGCCATCCTGCAACCTGAATTATTCAGAGTAATTTGTCATGACGTGAATTCTGGCGCCAGATCCTATGAAATTTCCCGCAGAAGTACAGCGTTTGTTCATAAAAGCTCACAAAACTGTGGCCTTTCTGACAGCCGGTTATGCTTTGTTCAGCGTCACATGCAGCAGCTCACTGCAGCCAAATGTCTGCAGCGTGGCTTGCGTGGCGGCAAACTGGCTCAGCGTGGCATTTTCTGCTTCCGCTAATACCGCTCTTTTTATCTGACGGACATCGCCGCCCTGCATGTTCAGCCGCACCAGCGCCGCCTGAAGGGGCGGGAAGCTGGGATTAAACGCGGCGTTTTCCGCATAGCGGCCGGTGACAATTGAACCGCTCACGGTCAGCAGCGCAACCCCGGCGTGCGACTGGCTGTAGGGGGCGTGACTGGCATTGGCGGCGGCAACGGCAGCCTGCACCAGTTCGTCACCCGCAGCGACGTAGCCGTGGTCAACGTGGTCCATCAGGAAAGTGCTGATGTCGAGGTCGCGCGGGCCAAATGCATCCGGCAGATAGTCAGCCAGGGTACTCACTGCGCGCTGCGGCAGGCTGATACGAATAGCGGTGCCGCTGTTCAGCTCGTTCATAAACTGGCGGCAGTGACCGCACGGCGTGTAGTTGACGGTGATGCTCTCCAGCTGCGGCTCGCCGCACAGCCAGGCGTGGGTAATCGCGCTCTGCTCGGCGTGAACCGTCTGCTGCAGGGGGGCGCCGATAAACTCCATGTTCGCCCCGAAGTACCAGGCACCGCTGACGCCACGGGCGATCGCGCCGACGTTGAAGTGGGAGACGGTGGCGACAGCGCAGGCCGCTGCCAGGGGCAGCAGCGCCAGCGCCAGCGTATCGGCGTCCATCTGCGTCTGTTGCTGCAGTGCAGCGACCTGGCTGGCGCTCAGTTGCGCCTGAAAGTCAGGATCGTCCAGCAGGGGAGCCAGCGCCGTTTGCAGCGTTGATGGCAATGCCTCAAAAGCGGAGAGGAAACGGGATTGCATGAGAGCCTCATTAAATTCAGCAGGGCGACGTGCCGGTCACCGGTTTATATGTGATCCAGGTCGCTCTGACAATGTAACCTGTGTTGCATGTTTCAACTTTGCGAGATCTCTCGCAAAGTTTTAGCCAAACCAGTGCAGCAGCAGCGGAAAAACAAAGGGGGCCAGCAGTGAGGTGATGATGCCGCAGATCACCAGCGCCAGCGAACTGAAGGCGCCCTCCTGAAAATCAAGTTCGGCTGCACGCGCCGTGCCGAGTGCATGTGACGCATTGCCAATCGCCAGACCGCGTGCGGCTTTAGACTTCACGCCGAGCAGGTTCAGCACCATATGACCGAAGACCGCACCCAGCACCCCGGCGATCAGCACACAGATGGCGCTGATGGCCGGAATACCGTGCAATGAACCGGAGACGGCCATGGCAATCGGTGTGGTCACCGATTTCGGCACGATAGTGGCCGCAATTTCGGGCGTCGCCCCCAGCCAGAGCGCAATGGCCGTGCCCGAGGTCATGGCGGTCAGGCTGCCGATAAAGCAGACGCCGATAATGGATTTCCAGCGGGCGCGGATCTGATGGATCTGTTCATAGAGCGGCAGTGCCAGCGCCACCACCGCCGGTTGCAGCAGCTGATTGAGAATCTGGCTGCCGGCGAAATAGCGCGAGTAGGGCAGCTGCAACAGCAGCAGTATCGGAATAATTATCGCCATCGCGACCAGCAGCGGATTGAGCAGCGGGAGCTTCAGCCGTATTGCCAGTTTGCGCGCCAGGAAAAAGGCCGCCAGCGTCAGCGGCAGTGACCACCAGATTTCACTCATCGCCCGACTCCCCGGCCGGCTTCCGGCTGTGCAGCTTGTGGGCGCTCACGCCGACAATGGAGAGCACCAGCAGGGTGCTGACGACACAGGAGATCACGATAGGGCCAAACTGCGCGGTCAGGACATCGGTGTAGTTCATGACCCCGACGCTGATCGGTACAAACAGCAGGGCCATATAGCGAATCAGCAGATGACAGCTCGGTTTCACCCAGCTTACCGGCAGGATTTGCGACGCGAGCAGGGCAAACAGAATTAACATGCCGATAATGCTGCCGGGCAGGGTAATGGGCAGCAGCGAGGCGATGCCGATTCCGGCATACAGACAGAGATAGATGATGATAAAGGCGCGCAGATAGCGCCCGCAGACAGACAGCACGGTGAGCATGGCAGGCTCCTGTTTTTACTGAGCTTCATCATACGCATTAACAGCTTAGCGTGCTAGCGATCACATTTATGCGCCGGAAAGCGGCAGGAGAGGAGGCCGCGTTCACCTGTGCAGGAAGAGAGCGTGCGTGGCGGATATAAAAAAACCCTTCGCACCCGCAGAGGCGCAAAGGGTTTCAGTCCGGAACGGATTTCGTCAGCGGCGGGTTACTTAACCGGCATACCCGGTACCGCACCGCTATCCACGGAGAGCACGAAGAGATCTTTGCCGCCTGGTCCTGCTGACAGCACCATGCCTTCAGAGATGCCGAAGCGCATCTTACGTGGTGCGAGGTTGGCGACGATGATGGTCATTTTACCGACCAGCACTGACGGATCAGGATAAGCGGCGCGGATGCCGGAGAAGATCTGACGCTTTTCCCCGCCCAGGTCAAGCTGCAGACGCAGCAGCTTGTCTGAACCCTCAACCAGTTCCGCCTGCTCAATCAGCGCCACGCGCATATCCACTTTGGCGAAATCGTCGATGGTGATGGGCTCACCGACAGGTGACTCTGCCAGCGGGCCGCTTGCGGCCGGTGCAGCTGCGGCGGCAGCATCCTCTTTTGAGGCCGCAATCAGTCCCTCAACCTTCGCCATTTCAATGCGGCTGTAGAGCGCTTTAAACGGCGCGACCTGGTGATCCAGCAGCGGCTGAGCGATAGCCTCCCAGCTCAGCTCGCACTTCAGGAAATCTTCGGCGCGTGCGCTCAGGGAAGGCAGCACCGGCTTCAGCCAGGTCATCAGGATGCGGAACAGGTTGATACCCATTGAGCAGATAGCCTGCAGGTCGGCATCGCGGCCTTCCTGCTTCGCCACCACCCACGGTGCCTGCTCATCGACATAGCGGTTAGCCAGGTCAGCCAGCGCCATGATCTCACGAATCGCACGGCTGAACTCACGGCTGGCCCAGGCTTCACCAATCTTCTCTGAGGCATCCACGAAGGTCTGATAAAGGGCCGGATCGGCCAGCTCAGCCGCCAGTTTGCCGTCAAAGCGTTTGGTGATAAAGCCCGCGTTACGTGACGCCAGGTTAACCACTTTATTGACAATGTCGGCGTTCACGCGCTGAACAAAATCTTCCATGTTCAGGTCGATATCGTCGATGCGTGAAGAGAGTTTCGCCGCATAGTAATAGCGCAGGCTGTCGGCATCCAGATGCTGCAGCCAGGTGCTGGCTTTAATAAAGGTGCCACGCGACTTCGACATTTTTGCACCGTTGACGGTGACATAGCCGTGCACAAACAGGTTGTTTGGCTTGCGGAAGTTGCTGCCTTCCAGCATCGCGGGCCAGAACAGGCTGTGGAAATAGACGATATCTTTACCGATGAAGTGGTACAGCTCGGTGGTGGAATCTTTACGCCAGAACTCGTCGAAGTCGATGTCGCCGCGCTTGTCGCACAGGTTTTTGAACGAGCCCATATAGCCGATAGGCGCATCCAGCCAGACGTAGAAATATTTGCCCGGCGCACCTGGAATTTCAAAGCCGAAGTAAGGCGCGTCGCGGGAGATATCCCACTGCTGCAGGCCCGACTCAAACCACTCCTGCATTTTGTTCGCAACCTGATCCTGCAGTGCGCCAGAACGGGTCCAGGCACGCAGCATCTCGCTGAAAGAGGGCAGATCAAAGAAGAAGTGTTCGGAATCACGCAGCACCGGCGTCGCACCGGACACCACGGATTTCGGATCGATCAGCTCTGTCGGGCTGTAGGTCGCGCTGCAGACTTCGCAGTTGTCGCCATACTGGTCAGGTGACTTACATTTCGGGCAGGTGCCTTTTACAAAGCGGTCCGGCAGGAACATCCCTTTTCCCGGGTCATACAGCTGCGAAATCGTGCGGTTCTTGATGAAACCGTTCTCTTTCAGGCGACCGTAGATCAGCCCGGCCAGCTCACGGTTTTCGTCGCCATGCGTTGAGTGATAGTTGTCATAGCTGATATTGAAACCGGCAAAGTCCGTTTCATGCTCCTGTTTCATTTCTGCAATCATCTGCTCCGGTGCAATCCCCAGCTGCTGCGCTTTCAGCATGATAGGGGTACCGTGCGCATCGTCGGCGCAGATGAAATAAACCTGATTGCCACGCATTCGCTGATAACGCACCCAAATGTCTGCCTGGATATGCTCGAGCATGTGGCCGAGATGGATTGATCCGTTCGCGTAGGGCAGGGCGCACGTTACCAGAATTTTTTTAGCGACTTGAGTCATAGTTTGCGTAGCTTTCTGTTGATTGAAAAAACGGGCTTAGATGGTAACTGAAGGCTTCTCCTGCGTAAACACAAGGGATTCATCCCGCCAGTCGCCGCGAATCCATGTGCTTCTGATATCATTGAGGTTACCTCGCTGAAAACAGCGTAAGCAGAGCAGAAATAAGGAGTGAGGGATGACAGCACAATCCCGGGAACCGCATACGCCAGAAGGGCTGCGCGCCATTGTGGCTGGCGTACTGAAACGCTTTGAGCATCCGACCCTGCACCAGAACCTGACCGCGCTGAAGGCGCTGCATCATGTGGCGCAGCTTGACGGTACGCTGCACATTGAAGTGATGATGCCTTTTGCCTGGGCCAGCGGGTTCGACGCCCTGAAAGAGCAGGTCAGCGCCGAACTGCTGCGCCAGACCGGCGCGCGTGCGATCGACTGGCGGCTCAGTCATGATATTGCCACCCTGAAGCGGGTGAAAAATCAGCCGGGCGTGAACGGTGTGAAAAATATCATCGCGGTCAGCTCCGGCAAAGGGGGCGTCGGCAAATCGAGCACTGCCGTGAATATGGCGCTGGCACTGGCCGCCGAAGGCGCGCGCGTCGGGATCCTCGACGCCGACATCTATGGCCCGTCAGTGCCGAACATGCTCGGCACGCAGGACCAGCGGCCGACTTCGCCGGATGGCACCCATATGGCCCCGATTATGGCGCACGGGCTGGCGACGAACTCAATTGGCTATCTGGTCACCGATGATAACGCGATGGTGTGGCGCGGCCCGATGGCCAGTAAAGCGCTGATGCAGCTGCTGAACGAGACGCTCTGGCCGGAACTGGATTATCTGGTGCTGGATATGCCTCCGGGTACCGGCGACATTCAGCTCACGCTGGCGCAGAACGTGCCGGTCACCGGCGCGCTGGTGGTCACCACGCCGCAGGATATTGCCCTGATTGATGCCCGCAAAGGGCTGGTGATGTTTGAGAAGGTCAATGTTCCGGTGCTGGGCGTGGTGGAAAATATGAGCCTGCATATCTGCAGTCAGTGCGGCTTCCATGAGCCGATTTTCGGCACCGGCGGGGCGCAGAAGCTGGTTGAAGATTACCAGACGCAGCTGCTGGCCCAGCTGCCGCTGCACATCGACCTGCGCGAAGATCTCGATGAAGGCGAACCGACGGTGATTCGCCGGCCTGACAGCGATTTTACGGCGCTGTATCGCCAGCTGGCCGGACGCGTCGCCGCCCAGCTTTACTGGCAGGGTGAGGTGATCCCTGGCGAGATCGCCTTCCGCGCACTCTAAGCCCGACCCGACCCGCTGGCATAGGCCGACGCCAGCGGGTAGTGCATCAGCACGTAGCCGCCATGCTCCCCTTCGCCTTCCGAAATCATCTTCCAGCCATGTTTCAGGTAAAACGCCTGGGCTGCTTTATTCATCTGCAGACACTTCAGCGCCCCGGTTGAGGTGAAGCGCGCCTGGACCGCCTCCAGCAGGGCACTGCCCGCGCCGCGCCCCTGCCAGTCGGGATCGACATAGAGACTGTGCAGAAAATTGTCGTTCTCCAGCAGTCCGGCAAATCCGACGCGCTGCCCCTCAGCCTCGGCGACCAGCACCGTCTCCCCCAGGATCACCCCATCAAAATCTTCAAGCTGCCACTCGCTGCCATCCAGCCAGCGCCAGTTATGCCGACGCGCCGCCAGAAACAGCGTGCGCAGGAAAGGACGATCGGCTTCAGTAAACGGACGTATCTCCACAGCTCTGCTCCCTTTTTATCCGGTCTTACAAAACTAGCAGCGATTCGGGAAGAGAGGGGGAAAGACAAAGCGGGTTTAATGTCATGAAAATCGCTGTACACTGCCCGGCGGGCCAGAGAGCATCAGGCTCTCAGCGTTTGATAGCTTTCGTTAATCAGATTGATAACGTCTGCATATTAGATGTTGGCCCGAAAATTATGTAACCTGCATCACATATTTTAACGGAGGCCACAGATGTCTATTATCAATACCAAAATCAAGCCGTTCAAAAACGCAGCATTCAAAAACGGCGAATTCATCGACGTAACCGAGAAAGACGTTGAAGGTAAATGGAGTGTGTTCTTCTTCTATCCTGCTGACTTCACCTTCGTCTGCCCGACCGAGCTGGGTGACGTGGCTGATCACTACGAAGAGTTCCAGAAACTGGGCGTAGATATCTACTCTGTTTCTACCGACACCCACTTTACCCACAAAGCCTGGCACGGTTCTTCTGACACCATCGCGAAGATCAAGTATGCGATGATCGGCGACCCGACTGGCGCGCTGACCCGCAACTTCGAAATCATGCGTGAAGCAGAAGGTCTGGCTGACCGTGGTACTTTCATCGTTGACCCGGAAGGTATTATCCAGGCTATCGAAATCACCGCTGAAGGCATTGGCCGTGACGCCTCTGACCTGCTGCGCAAAGTGAAAGCGGCTCAGTACGTTGCTTCTCACCCAGGTGAAGTCTGCCCGGCGAAATGGAAAGAAGGTGATGCAACGCTGGCTCCATCTCTGGACCTGGTTGGCAAAATCTAATCCCGCTTCGGCCTTTCGACCATTCTCCAATCGGGTGCCACGGCACCCGATTTTTTGACCAGGATATCACTATGCTCGACACAAATTTGAAAACGCAGCTCAAGGCTTACCTTGAGAAATTAACCAAACCTGTTGAGTTGATCGCCACCCTGGATGAGGGGGCAAAATCAACCGAGATCCGTGAACTGTTGGTTGATATCGCCGGTTTGTCTGACAAAGTCAGCTTCCGCGAAGAGAACGATCGTCAGGTGCGTAAGCCCTCGTTTCTGATCACTAACCCAGGTTCGAACAGCGGCCCGCGTTTTGCCGGTTCACCTCTGGGCCACGAATTTACCTCACTGGTGCTGGCACTGTTACAGACCGGTGGGCATCCGTCTAAAGAAGCACAGAGCCTGCTGGATCAGGTTGCTGAGCTGGACAGCGATCTCCATTTCGAGACCTACTATTCACTCTCCTGCCACAACTGTCCTGATGTGGTGCAGGCGCTGAACCTGATGGCGGTGATCAACCCGCGCATCAGCCACACCGCAATCGACGGTGGCCTGTTCCAGAATGAGATTCAGGAACGCAACGTGATGGGCGTGCCAGCGGTTTACCTTAACGGTAAAGAGTTTGGTCAGGGTCGCATGAGCCTGGCGGAAATCGTCAGCAAAGTGGATACCAACGCGGACAAACGCGCAGCGGAAGAGCTGAACAAGCGTGACGCGTATGAAGTTCTGATTATCGGCAGCGGCCCGGCGGGCGCAGCAGCAGCCATCTACTCCGCGCGTAAAGGTATCCGTACCGGCCTGATGGGCGAGCGTTTCGGCGGGCAGGTGCTGGATACGGTCGATATCGAAAACTATATCTCTGTACCTAAAACCGAAGGTGCAAAACTGGCAGGTTCACTGCGTGCACACGTTGATGATTACAATGTGGATGTCATCGACAGCCAGAGCGCCATTAAACTGATCCCGGCGGCGAAAGAGGGCGGACTGCACGCCATCGAAACCGCCTCCGGTGCCGTACTGAAATCACGCAGCATCATCCTGGCGACCGGCGCACGCTGGCGTAACATGGGCGTGCCGGGTGAAGAAGAGTATCGCACCAAAGGTGTTACCTACTGCCCGCACTGTGATGGCCCGCTGTTTAAAGGCAAGCGCACCGCGGTCATCGGCGGCGGTAACTCTGGCGTCGAAGCGGCAATTGATCTGGCCGGTATCGTGGAACACGTGACGCTGCTGGAGTTTGCTGGTGAGATGCGTGCTGACCGCGTGCTGCAGGATAAACTGCGCAGCCTGAAGAACGTTGATGTGATCCTGAACGCGCAGACCACGGAAGTGAAAGGCGACGGCAGCAAAGTGACCGGCCTGCACTACATTGACCGTACGACGCAGACCACCCATGAGCTGCCGCTCTCCGGTATCTTTGTCCAGATCGGTCTGTTGCCGAACACCCCATGGCTGGAAGGCGCGGTTGAGCGCAACAAAATGGGCGAAATCATCATCGATGCGAAATGCGAAACCAGCCTGAAAGGCGTCTTCGCAGCAGGCGACTGCACCACCGTGCCGTACAAGCAGATCATCATTGCCAGCGGCGAAGGTGCGAAAGCGTCACTGAGTGCCTTTGACTATCTGATCCGTACCAAAACGGCTGAGTAAGTTTAATCAGCCAGGCAATAAGCCCTTCAGCCCCAGTGCTGAGGGGCTTTTTTTATTCGCCTGTTAATAGCCCGCCAGCGTCATCAGCATCATCCATACCGGCGTCGTCACAGCCGCAAACACCGTAGAGAAAAGCATACTGGCCGCTGCCGGGCCGGTAATGACATTGAATTTCTGCGACATCAGATAGACGTTAACCCCGACCGCCATCGACCCCAGCAGCACCACCACTTTACTCTCCAGCGGGGGTAGACCGGTCAGCCACGCGATAGCCCATACCGTCATCGGTTGCAGAACCAGCTTCAGCAGGCAGATCGTATAACTCTCTTTTAAACCATCCCGCACCCGATAATGCGCCAGGCTCATGCCCAGCGTGACCAGCGACAGGGGGGCTGCCAGCGAGGCCAGCATCCGCAGCGGTTCAGCGACGATCTGCGGCAAGGGGTGCTGAAGGAAGCTCCAGGCCGTGCCGCTGAGAATGCCGACGATCAGCGGATTCTTCAGCACGCCGATCAGGGTGCGCCAGAGACCTGTCAGGGAAAAGCTGCCCTGTTTTGCCCACTCGACCGAAACGGTCAGCAGGGTCCAGAGGATGAGGCTGTTAAACACCAGCACCAGCGCCACCGGTGGCAGCGCTTCTGGCCCGAGCAGGACGGTAGCCACCGGGATCCCCAGCATCACGTTGTTGGAGAAGATCCCCCCCAGCGCAAAGACCGAGGCGGCCACGCCGTCAAGCTGAAACAGCCGTGTCGCCAGCAGGCGTCCCACGATAAACACCAGCAGGCAACTGCCAAAAAAGGCCAGCAGCAGGCGAGCATCCACCGGCGGGCTTTGCGAGAAGGTACTCATCACCCGAAACAGCATGCAGGGCAGCGCAACGTTAAACACAAAGCGGTTCATGCCTTCGCTGATGCTGGCAGGCCATTTTCCGAAGCGTGTCAGCCCATATCCGAGCAGGATCAGGATAAACAGCGGGGCTGACAGGTAAATCTGATGGCTCAGGCTTTCAAACAGCAGTGGCATAAGAGGCGTCTGGGTAAATCATGGATAGTTACCAGACTAACAAATCGCTAACTAACTGTTAACTCCTCCCTGCTTTGGAACCGGCCGTCGGGCGGGCTGTCAGCCTAACCAGCGACGCGCCTGCTGGTCGCTGATGTCCCGGTAATAAACACGATGGATGGTTTCGCCGCAGCCCGCACAACGGGCTGAAATATAGGTGGAAAGGTAATGCCGGCCATTAGGGGCGATGGCACCCTGACGTTCGATCTGAACATCCTGCCATCGATGGCGGTGAGGAATAAGCGCTGACAATCGCATCATACATCCTGAGTAGTATGAAGTTCCGCTTCAGGAGTCGATAACTCCATGAAATAAAGTGTTTTTTACAACGGTGTTTCGCGCAGGTTAATTATTATGAAATGGTCAGAGTCCGAGCGATGGCCAGGACCCATCAGGCCTGACAGCAGGAGTACCTCTTAAGAGGTATCCCTGAGGCCCGCAGCATTAAGCCTTTTTTTGCACCATGGAACGTTGATCGGGATCATGCGGAAGGTTCCGTTCCGGTCATTCCGCTGGCGGCTGTTACTTGCTTTCAGAGGACGGCTTGCCTATGCTGCAAACCGTAATTCGACTCGGGGTGCCCTTCTTTGTGAAGGCTGAGAAATACCCGTATTACCTGATCTGGATAATGCCAGCGTAGGGAAGTCTGATGCCTGACCGCATTCGCCTTCTTGTCCGCCGGTTGGGAGCTACGATGATACAGCCATCTCAACACCTTTCTGCCGCGCAGTTCGCGCACCTTCTGCACACCTTTCGCCGTCAGTCACCGCTGGTGCACTGCATGACGAATGACGTGGTGCAGAACTTTACCGCCAACGTCCTGCTGGCACTCAATGCGTCACCCGCGATGGTGATCGATGCTGACGAATCGGCACAGTTCAGCGGCTTTGCGGATGCCCTGCTGATTAATGTCGGGACGCTGACGCGTGAGCGTCAGCGGGCGATGCAGGCAGCGGTTAGCGCGGCGCGGGAGGCGGGCACGCCCTGGACGCTCGATCCGGTCGCTGTCGGTGCCCTGACGCTGCGCAGCGACTTCTGCCAGCAATTATTAAGTCAGCAACCGGCGGTGATACGCGGCAATGCGTCAGAGATTCTGGCGCTGGCGCAGCAGGCCAGTGGCGGACGCGGCGTGGATACGCTTCACCCGGCAGATGCGGCGCTCGACGCGGCGCGGCAGCTGGCGAAAGAGTGGAACACGCGGGTCATCGTCACCGGTGAAGTGGACTACGCAACCGATGGTCAGCGCACTTTTGCCATTCGTGGCGGCTCTCCCATGCTGACGCGGGTTGTGGGAACCGGCTGTGCGCTCTCGGCGGTGGTGGCCGGGTTCAGCGCACTGCCCGGCGATGGCCTGCTGAATATTGCTGCGGCCTGTCAGGTGATGGCGACAGCCGGTGAAAAGGCAGCGGGGCAGGCGAATGGGCCCGGCAGCTTTGCCACGGCGTTTCTGGATGCACTCTGGACCCTGGAGGGCGATCATGAAACGCATTAATGCCCTGACCATTGCCGGCACCGATCCCAGCGGTGGCGCAGGGATCCAGGCCGATCTGAAAACGTTCTCGGCGCTGGGCGCTTACGGCACCAGCGTCATTACTGCGCTGGTGGCACAAAATACGCAGGGCGTGCAGGCTGTTTATCGCATCGAACCGGACTTTGTCGCCGCCCAGCTCGATTCTGTGCTGAATGACGTGCGTATCGACAGCGCGAAAATCGGCATGCTGTCAGAAACGGCTATCGTGGAGCAGGTGGCGGCGCGGCTGAAGCAGGCGGCGATCCCTTTTGTGGTGCTGGATACCGTGATGGTGGCGAAAAGTGGTGATGCGCTGCTCTCACCGGACGCCGTCGCCAGCGTTCGTGAGCGGTTGCTGCCGCAGGTTTCGCTGATCACTCCGAACCTGCCAGAGGCGGCGGCCCTGCTGGGTTGCACCATTGCCACCGATGAGACGGAGATGCGCGAACAGGGGCGGGCGTTGCTGGCGCTGGGCTGTCAGGCCGTGCTGATGAAAGGAGGGCATCTTACGGCGGCGGAGAGTCCTGACTGGCTGATTACGCCATCGGCAGAGCAGCGGTTCAGCACACCGCGCGTGAAGACCCGTCATACGCATGGCACCGGCTGCACGCTGTCGGCAGCACTGGCCGCATTGCGTCCGCGTCATGGCAGATGGGAGACGACGATTGAGGAAGCGAAAAACTGGCTGCAGCAGGCGCTGATGCAGGCGGATTCGCTGGAGGTCGGCAAGGGCATCGGGCCGGTTCACCATTTTCATCAATGGTGGTAAGAGAGACTGCCCGTCTCGCCCGGATAATCAGGCGAGGCGGGCACCCCGCGGGAGGGATTCAGGGGGCTTCAAACCAGGCGCTGTTCCGCTCAGCAATCGGGGTGATGGAGAAGATCATCTCCTGCAGGTGATGACGCATGGCCGCTTCGGCGGCATCGGCATCGTGCTGTTTCAGCGCGGCATAAATCTCTTCATGCTGCTCAATGACCTTTTCCGGCGGTGAGACTTCACTCAGCGTCAGGAAGCGCACCCGATCCATCGTCGCTTTGATATTCTCGACCGTTTCCCAGGCCAGCTTGCAGTCAATGCTTTCCGCGATCAGACGATGAAACTCATCGTCAAGCGTGAGGAACGCCTGGCTGTCATGCCGCTCCGCCGCCATCCGCTGCAGTTGCAGATTGTGCTCCAGCGTCATCAGCGCCGAATCACTAATCTCCAGCGCGGCACGACGAACCACCGACACTTCCACCGCCTCACGGATAAAGCGGCCATCCGCGACCCGCTTAGCAGAGATTTTACGCACGAACGTGCCGCGCTGCGGCAATACCTGTACCAGTCCGGCTTCCGCCAGCTTGATAAACGCTTCGCGCACCGGCTGACGTGAGACGCTGAAGCGTGCGGAGACCTCTTTTTCAGAGAGCAGCGAACCTGGCTGAATCGCGCAGGTGACAATATCTTTGCGCAGATAACGGTAAATCTGCTGATTGACCGGTTCGCTGGTGGTTATGGTATAGGCGCTCGACATGCAGCAATATCCCTATTACGGCTGGCAGAGGCCAGCGCGTTGGCAAAGTGTCAGTCTAATCAGCACGCTGCGTCTGCGCCAGCGCTTTATTGTCCCGCCTTCAGCCGCGATTCAGGCACTGATGCACTGTGGCACGCGCGCCCTGGCTGGTCAGTTGCTGATACCAGGCCGTCAGTCGGGCGACCACGTCGTCGTTCTGCAGCAAATCATCGCCAAACACTTCGCGGAGGGCGAGCAGCGCCCGCACGCGCGCTTCACCCTCTTCGCTGGCGGCAACGCACTCCGCCAGTTTTTTCTGCATCGGGTCACGGATCTCAATCGGCTGGCCCTGTTCATCAACGCCGCCCACATAGCGCATCCAGCCCGCGACGCCAAGCAGCAGCAGGTCGCAGCGGCTGCCACGCTGCAGGTGCCAGCGCAGACTGTCGAGCAGGCGCTGCGGCAGTTTTTGTGTGCCGTCAGTGGCGATCTGCCCTGTGCGATGTTTAATCGCACGGTTTTCATAGCGGGCGATCAGCGAATCGGCATAGGCATTCAGATCCACGCCCTGGGTGCGCAGCGTCGGGGCCTGTTCATCAATCATCAGTGAACGGGCGGCGGCGCGGAAATGGGGATCGGCCACACAGTCGCTGATGTACTCATACCCCGCCAGAAAGCCGAGGTAGGCCAGGAAAGAGTGACTGCCATTCAGCATGCGCAGTTTCATCTCTTCATAGGGCAGTACATCACTGACCAGCTCGGCTCCCGCTTTTTCCCACGCCGGTCGGCCATTAACGAAGTTATCTTCAATCACCCACTGAAAGAAGGGTTCTGCTTCAATTGCGACCGGATCTTCACATCCCAGACGCTTGTGCAGCGCGGCCAGTGCGGTGTCAGTCATGGCCGGAACGATGCGGTCCACCATGGTGGAGGGGAAGGTGATGTGCTGCTGAATGTACTCTGCCAGCGCAGGATCCTGCCGCTCCGCCAGCTGGGTCACTACATTGCGGGTCACATGCCCATTCTCCGGCATGTTGTCGCAGGACATCACGGTGAAGGGCGGTAATCCCTGCTCGCGGCGACGGCGGATCGCCGCCAGAATGACACCGGGCACCGTGCGGGGGGCTTGCGGATGCTGCAGGTCATGGACGATATCAGGATGATCGCTGTTTAAATTGCCGCTGGCCGGCAGATGGCAGTAACCCTTTTCGGTCACGGTCATGGAGACGATGGCGATATCCGGCTGGCTCATGGCGTTGATCACGGCTTCGATACCGTCTTTGTCGCCTTTCAGGGCGCTGGTGATGACGCCGATCACCCGGGTCTGCTGAGAACCATCCGCCAGCTCAGTGAGGGTGTAGAGCAGGTCCTGCTGGCGCAGCGCCGTAATCAGTCCGGTGCTGTTCATGAGATTGACCTCACAGTAGCCCCAGTCGCTGCCCTGTTCTTCGGCCAGCCTGTCGCTGCACATCGCCTGATGTGCGCGGTGAAAGGCACCAAAACCGATGTGTACCATGCGGGTCTTCAGTTTGCTACGGTCGTAGGAGGGGCGTTTAACCTCAGCAGGCAGGCGATCAATCTGTAACATAATCCGTCCTTTTGAAAAGCGGGGCGCTCAGCGCCCCAGTCAGCGTTCTGTTAGCGGAACAACACTCAGACCGAAACCGGTTTGTCCTGGGTTTTCGGACTGCGAATCACAAACAAGACCAGGAAGGCGCCCAGCGCGGCGACACAACCGGCCAGCACGAAGGCGCTGTCGAATTTGCCGGTGTGCTGAACAATAAAGCCGGTGACAATCGGCCCGATGATGCCGGAGAGGCTGCCTGTCAGATGGATGAAGCCGCTGATGCTGCCGATGCGACTCTTATGTACCACATCCTGAATGATGGCCCAGTAGATCGCGCCGGTGATGTAGAGAAAGAAAATCGATACCGACATCATAATCACGGCAGGCACGACCTCTTTTATCGTACCCGCCAGCGCCACGCAAATTGCCGCGGCCAGCAGTGAGACCACCAGCACAATTTTGCGTGACAACAACAGCTTGCCGGTGATGTTAAAGATTTTATCGGAGATCCAGCCGCCCAGCGCCAGGCCGACGAAACCGACGATCCACGGGATCATGGTGGTGATACTCATCGATTTAATATCCAGGCCGTGTGCCTGCACCAGATAGGCCGGGAACCAGCTCAGGAAGAAGAACAGGATGTAGTTGTAGCAGAAGAAGGCAAACGCCGTGACCAGGATAATCGGCTGGCGCAGGTAGTAACCAAACGGATGAGCCGTTTCTGACAGGTCAACCTCATCGTTCGGACTGGTCGCCTTGAGGCGTTCGATCAGCAGCCGCTCTTCTTCAGTGACGCGCTTGCTCTTCGCCGGATTATCCGCCGCGAAGAAGAGCCAGAATGTCATCCAGACCAGCCCGATGCAGCAGACAATCACAAACGCCGGACGCCAGCCGTAAGCCAGGGCCAGATAGCCAATAATCGGACCGGCGACGGCACCGCCCAGCGGCGACCCGGCACTCAGTAAGCCCATGGCCGTTGCGGCCTGTTTTTTCGGGAACCAGCCGTTAATCGCTTTGTTAGCCGAGGAGCAGATGGGGCCTTCTGCCATGCCGAACAGCACGCGCAGGATCAGCAGCGACCAGAAGCCGGTGGCCAGCGCGGTCATACCGCAGAAGATGGACCACGCGGCCACCGCTACGGCCAGCACGATCTTAGGGCCAAAGCGGTCGGTGGCGAGGCCGCCGACAAAGTTGAACAGGGCATAGCCAAAGAAAAAGCTGCCGAAAATCATGCCGAACTGCTCTGCATTGATCGCCAGATCTTTTTCAACCAGCGGAACCGTCAGGGAGAGCGCGACACGATCGAGGTAATTGATCATGTAAACCAGAAACAGCAGTAAAACGAGGGTCCAGCGCAGATTCTTGAACATAAAAACTCCGTGATCTGTTTTCTCTTTTTAAGTGTGCCAGCGCGAACGCTGGCTCAGGACACCTGGTGTTCAGCAACGCATTACCCCATCTGCAGGATCACTTTGCAGCAGGTGCGCGGATCTTTTTCGAACAGGGTCATCGCGCGCTCAATCTCCTGCAGGGGGAAAGTGTGTGTGACCAGTTTTTCTGGCTGGATTAACCCTTTTTCTATCCAGTCGATCACCTGCGGAAAGCGGTTGCTGTTCAGACGTGAGGTAAACAGCGACAGCTCTTTACTGGTCAGGCTCTGCTGGGTCAGGCTGCAGGGTTCACCGGAGAAGCCGAGCAGGCCGATACGCGCCGCCGGTGAGGCGAGGGCGACGGCTTCCGCCAGAATGGCGGGATGGCAGGCCGCATCAATAATCAGCGTGGGCTGCACGCCCTCCAGCTGCGCTGCCAGCGGGATCGCGCTGTTGTCGAACAGCTGGTCGGCACCACTCTGTTCAGCCAGCGCCAGACGTTCCGGCAGCCGATCCACCACCATCACTTTTTTCACCTTATAGACGCCTTTCAGCACCTGAATCGCGGTCAGTCCCATCGGGCCAGCACCATAAATCAGTGCCACGTCGTCCGGCTGCGGCCTGAGAAAGGCCGTGATATTGGCCGCGATGGTAAACGGCTCGACCAGACTGGCGAGCTGGTCGGGAATGGTGTCCGGCAGGCGCCAGGCATTGTTTGCCGGTGTCAGCGCATACTCACTGAAACCGCCGTCACGATGCACGCCCGTCACCTGCAGCGTGGTGCAGACGTTGGGGCGGCCCACCGAGCAGGGATAGCAGCTGCCGCAGCTCACCACCGGATCGACGGCAACGCGTTCACCCAGTCGGCCAGTATCAACACCGTCACCGACCGCATCGATCACGCCGAAAAATTCGTGACCAATCACCCGCGGGTATTTCGCAAAGGGATTATGGCCGTGCCAGATATGCACATCAGAGCCGCAGATGCTGGCATAGGCCACCTTCACCCGGACTTCCCCTGGCGCAGGCTGTGGCAGGGGACGTTCAGCGACGACCAGCCTGCCCGGTTCTTCAATTACAACGCTTTTCATAACGGTCTCCTTACCAGTTCCAGAGGGTGCCATCTTCAAGACGGGCGACCGGCAAATAGGCGGGTTCATAGGGATATTTCGCCGCCAGTTTTTCGTTGAAGTCGATGCCGAGGCCCGGCTTGTCGCCAGGATGC
Source organism: Pantoea sp. M_10 (assembly GCF_008631515.1). NCBI lineage: Bacteria > Pseudomonadati > Pseudomonadota > Gammaproteobacteria > Enterobacterales > Erwiniaceae > Pantoea > Pantoea sp. M_10. Next base: position 430,077 of record NZ_VWUL01000002.1, read on the forward strand.
ATATAGCCCTGGTCAAAGGTCCAGCTGGCGTCAAACAGCTCCATCATCTGCTCAGAGAAGCCCATATACTCCTGCACGCCGAAATTGGGTACCCAGAGGTCGAAGTGCAGCGCCGCGGCCATGCAGATTGGGGAGAGGTCAGAGGGGCCGTGTGAGCCGGTGCGCACCTGATAGAGCGACGCAAAATCAGCGATGCGTCGCATGCCGGTAATGCCGCCCGCGTGGGTAATGGTCGTGCGGATATAGTCGATCAGCTGCTCTTCAATCAGCTGCTTACAATCCCAGATGCTGTTGAACACTTCGCCCACCGCAATCGGTGTGACGGTGTGCTGGCGAATCAGGCGGAAGCATTCCTGATTCTCAGCCGGCGTCGGATCTTCCATCCAGAACAGACGATAATCTTCCACGCTTTTGCCAAAGCGCGCCGCTTCAATCGGCGTCAGACGATGATGCATGTCATGCAGCAGATGCTCATCGAAACCGAACTTATCGCGGATCGCGGCGAACAGTTTCGGGGTGAAATCGAGGTATTTTTCCGTTGACCAGAGCTGCTCTTCCGGCCAGTTACCTTTGGTCGCCGGTTCATAGGCCAGTCCTTTCCCTTTCGCCATGCCGTAGGTGGTCTTCATGCCCGGCACGCCGCATTGGGCGCGAATCGCCTTAAAGCCCAGCTCTTTGTGCTTCGCGTAATCATCCATCACTTCATCGATGGAGTGACCGGTGGTGTGGCAATAGACCATCACGCCCGTGCGGGAGGCGCCGCCCAGCAGCTGATAAACCGGCATGCTGGCCGCTTTGCCTTTGATATCCCACAGCGCCATATCGACCGCCGAGATCGCAGACATGGTGACCGGGCCACGACGCCAGTAGGCCCCTTTGTAGAAGTATTGCCAGATATCTTCGATCTGATGCGCATCGCGGCCGATCAGCTGCGGGCAGACATGATCTTTCAGGTAGGAGGCGACCGGCAGTTCCCGGCCATTAAGGGTCGCATCACCAATGCCGGTCAGACCCTGATCGGTGGTGATTTTGACGGTGACAAAGTTTCTGCCTGCGCAGGTTACAAATACTTCTGCTTTTACAATCTTCATCCTGTTTGCCTTGAGTCAGCCTTCGATGATGAAAACGTACGCGTATTAATACTACCATACAAGTTAAAAGGACAGAGTTGTGAAGCCAGTCACATGCTGTTTTTATCGCCAGAAAAAGCGTGAGAAAACAGGGGTGTATGTTAATAAAGGTAACATCAGGAGGGGAGGGAGAAACAAAAAGGGGGCGCTGCCCCCTCAGCATCAGGAGAGTAAGGCACACTGCGGAGGCAGACGGCAGCTCAGCGCGCCTGCCATTACCTCAATCACAAATTCGCGTCCGGAGAGCGGTTCACCATCCAGGTTAAAGGTCATCTCATGAGGCGAGCGGATCGTCAGTGATTCCAGCTGCGTGGTGACGATGCCGGGATTGTCATCATCGCCGGTCAGGGAATGGAACAGGGTCGGCAGCAGCTCCTGCGCGGTGACGATGCTGACATCAAGCCGCCCATCGTCAATCAGGGCAGAGGGACACAGTCGCTGTCCGCCGCCTGCCTGACGCCCGTTTCCGATGCCGATCACCAGCGCATCACCCTGCCAGGCAAAATCGGGACCGCTGATCTCACAGGTGTCGGGTTTCAGCGTGTCCATGCGCATCAGGCCGTGAATAAAGTAGGAGACACCCCCCAGCGCCGATTTCAGCTTTTCCGGGGTTTCTGTGGTGATCCGGGTACCGAAGCCGCCAGTCGCCATGTTAATGAAGTAGTGACTCTGGTTGACCCGTGCCAGATCGATGGCACTCGCTTTGCCCTGAATCGCCAGCCGCAGTGCCGGCTCCATCTCTTCCGGGATACCGACGCTGGTGGCAAAGTCGTTGGCGGTGCCCAGCGGCAGAATGCCCAGCACCGGGCGATGTTCCGCTTCCGAAGCCGCCAGCGCCGTCGCAACTTCGTTGATGGTGCCATCGCCGCCACCGGCAACGACGGTAGCAGCCCGCAGCGTAATCGCCTCTTTGACATAGCGATCGCCGTCGCCTTTCTCAAAGGTGACGCGCACCGCAATCTCAAAGCCTTCTTCCCGCAGGGTCGTGATAGCATCGCGCAGATCGTCATTACCGGCGCCTTTCCCATTCAGGATGAGCAGCGTAAGCGGTTTATTGTCCATTGTGCGTTCCTTGATGATCTACAGAGTAGGAGGGGGAAGGTATAACACAGCTTCCAGCACCAGATTATTGGCGAAAGCATGAAAAAAGAAAACCCGCACGGGGGAGCCGGGCGGGTAAATGAGGTGGTTCCTGGTAAATCTGCCGTTTGTTGTTACTCGTTAGCAGCAGGCGGGACTATAAAGCAGCCCGGCGCAGGGGTCTGTGATCCTGTTCTGATTTCATCAATTTGTTTCCGTTGGTAAACGATTATGAGGCGCCCGGGTATCTTCGCCGTGATCGAAGTTACGCAGCAGCAGCGCAAAGGGCAGATCCACCGCCTCAGGCACCCGCAGCCAGACGCGATGACCGTCGCCCGGTGCTACGTCGGTCGGTTCGCCACGGCTGTCCTGCAGCGCATCGAGCTGGCACTGCAGGTTGCCGTCGGGCGTCATGATCTCCACGCTGTCGTGCAGCATGAACTTATTTTTTACCGCCACTTCGGCCCATTCGCCCCGGCGTTCGCCAGTAAACTCGCCCACAAACTGCTGACGATCGGAGACGGAAAAGCCCTGCTCATAGTTCTGGTAGCTGTCGTGAGTGTGACGACGCAGAAAGCCTTCGGTATAGCCGCGATGTGCCAGACCCTCCAGGGTGAGCAGCAGTGACGCATCAAAGGGTTTTCCCGCGGCGGCATCGTCAATCGCGCGGCGATACACCTGGGCGGTGCGTGCGCAGTAGTAGTAGGACTTGGTGCGTCCCTCAATCTTCAGCGAATGGACGCCCATCTCGCTGAGCCGCTCCACATGTGCCACCGCACGCAGATCCCGCGAGTTCATGATATAGGTGCCATGCTCATCTTCGAACGCGCTCATCACTTCGCCAGGTTTCATCTTCTCTTCCAGCAGGAACACCTTGTCGGTCGGCTGACCGATGCCCAGCGCTGGCATCACCTCCTGCACCGTCACCGGCTGGTGGATGCCGACAATGTTGCCCACCTCATCCTGCTGGCCTTCCGCCACTTTGTATTCCCAGCGGCAGGCGTTGGTGCAGGTGCCCTGGTTCGGATCGCGTTTGTTCATATAGCCGGAGAGCAGGCAGCGGCCGGAATAGGCCATACAGAGCGCACCATGAACAAAGACTTCCAGCTCCATCTCCGGCACCTGCTGACGGATTTCGGCGATCTCCTCCAGCGACAGCTCGCGCGACAGAATCACCCGGCTCAGCCCCATCTGCTGCCAGAACTTCACCGTGGCCCAGTTGACCGCATTGGCCTGCACCGAGAGGTGGATCGGCATCGCCGGGAAGGCCTCACGCACCAGCATAATCAGACCCGGATCGGACATAATCAGCGCATCAGGCTGCATCGCCACCACCGGCGTTAAGTCACGAATAAAGGTTTTCAGCTTGGCGTTGTGCGGCGCGATGTTGACCACCACGTAGAATTTTTTGCCCAGCGCGTGCGCTTCGTTGATGCCCAGCGCGAGATTTTCGTGGGTAAATTCATTATTACGCACCCGCAGGCTGTAGCGCGGCTGACCGGCATAGACGGCATCGGCACCATAGGCGAAGGCGTAACGCATGTTTTTCAGCGTCCCGGCGGGGGAGAGCAGTTCAGGTTTCATGGGATTCTCACTGATGTCAGGTCAGTATGCCGCCAGAGGCGGCAGCGGCAGGGCCGTGAAGCCCTGCCAAAGGTGCGGAATTGTAGGCAGTGAGAAAAGGGAAGTAAATTGATCGGGATCAAACTAGATCAAATGACAGGCATCCGCTTCCCAGCGATAGCCCATGCCGTAGACGGCACGGATAAAGGGTTGCTCGCTGTCGAGATTCTCCAGCTTGCGCCGCAGATTCTTGATATGGCTGTCGATGGTGCGATCGGTTACCACGCGGTAATCATCATAGAGATGGTTGAGCAGTTGCTCGCGCGAAAAGACCTTACCCGGTTCCAGCGACAGGGTTTTCAGCAGACGAAACTCGGCCGGGGTTAAATCGAGCGGCTTATCACGCCAGCTGGCCGAAAAGCGGCTCTCATCGACTCTGAGCAGCGAACTGCTCTGCGGCTCTTCCGCCGAACGTTTTACCCGGCGCAGAATGGTCTTAACCCGGGCGACAACTTCCCGCGGGCTGAAGGGTTTGCAGATATAGTCATCGGCACCCAGCTCCAGCCCCAGCAGCCGATCGATCTCCTCGGTGCGGGCGGTGACCATAATAATCGGCAGTTCCGAATGACGGCGGATTTCCCGGCACAGCGTTAAACCGTCGGTGCCGGGCAGCATCAGGTCCAGCAGCATCAGATCGGGTGGGGTCTGGCGCACATAATCCAGCACGCCGTTGCCGTCGGCGATGTGATGGGTGCGGTAATTGGAGGCGTGCAGATAGTCGATCATCAGCTGCGCCAGTTTGGGCTCATCTTCGACCACCAGAATCAGCGGGTCGTGGTTTTCCAGGCTCATAAGCGTCTACGCAAGGGGAACATAGCGCAAGTGTAGCGCGATTTTCAGTCCACCTAAATCAGAGTGCGACGCAGAGATATCGCCGCCGTGCGCGTCTGCAATGTTCTTACAGATGGCGAGGCCGAGTCCCGATCCGCCGCTGGCCCGATTACGGGAGCCTTCGGTGCGGAAGAAGCGTTCAAAAATCTGCGCCTGATGTTCCCGATCCACGCCCGGCGCGCTGTCATCAAACTCTACCCGCCAGTGCGGAGCCTGATACTTCAGGGTCACCTCAACCCGGCCTCCGCTGTCGGTGTAGCGCAGGCTGTTCTCCAGCAGGTTGGTGAAGAGCTGCATCAGGCGATCGGGATCGCCGAAGAAGGGGGCATCATCGGGCAGGTTCAGCTTTAACGTCAGGCCATGCGCGCGGTAGCGTTCGGCAAAGCTGCCCGCCGTGACTTCCAGCAGCTGCACCAGGTCAGTCGCCTGTTTGCGGTAGGCCAGGGCGCCCTCATCCGACAGCGACAGCTGATGCAGGTCATCCACCAGCTTGGTCAGCACCACCACTTCACTCTGCAGCGAAGCGATCGCTTCCGGCGTCAGTTTGCGCACGCCATCCTGCATCGCTTCCAGTTCACCGCGCAGAATGGCCAGCGGCGTGCGTAACTCATGGGAGATATCCGCCATAAAGGCGCGGCGCATGCTTTCGTTTTTCTCCAGCGAGCTGGCGAGAAGGTTAAAGTCACCGGCCAGCTGGCCCAGCTCGTCCCGGCTGCTGACTTCGACGCGGGTGGCAAAGTTGCCCGCGGCCAGATGATGGGTGCCGTCGACCAGCCGTTTGACCGGGGCCAGCAGCCCGCGCGCCATCAGCCAGGTGGCCAGCGCCGCCAGCAGCGTCGAGAGGCCAACGATAATCCAGCTGGTGCGGCGCTGCTGCTGATCGAAGTTAATGTCGGTGCTGCGCGTCAGCCGCTCCGGCGGTGAGCCGATAACCCAGCCGACCACCTTACCGTTGCTGGTGGTGATATTGCGTCGCGTGCCCTCGGGCGGCACCGGCGTGGGCGGCCCGACCAGCACCCTGTACTGCTGGTCGAGGATCCAGAACTGGGTGCGCCAGCCATGCGGCGGCAGCTGACTATTACCCGGATTCTGCTCCAGCGAACGCAGCATGGTGAACACCAGGCGGTCGTTGTGGCGCAGGAAATCCCAGTTGCCGTGCTGCTCATACTGATCGGCCAGCGCATCGCCGAGCAGGCTCAGGCGCTGCTGATTGCCGCGCTTGATATAGTCGACAAAGCCATGCTCAAAGCTGAGGCGGACTCCCCAGTGCATGGTAATCAGTACCAGCATGCAGGTGGCGAAAATCGCCATAAACAGTTTGGCCCCGATACCCAGGCGCAGGTTAACTCTCATTGTTTTCTCCGGCGTCGCAAATCGACGTTGCTGCTCACCTGCGGCGGAACGCGCCAGAAGATCAGCGCGGGCAGGATAATAATCAGTGACATGCACAGGTAGGTGTAAATAAACATCTGATGTTCTGCTGCGCTGTTGGCTGCGCCCTCCTGAGCAAAGGCGCCCAGCAGCAGCCCGGCAACGGTGACGCCAATACTCATCGACAGCTGCATAATCATCGACAGCAGGCTGTTTCCGCTCGACGCCAGCGTGTCCGGCAGCTCTTTCAGCGTCAGCGTGTTCATCGAGGAGAAGCGAATGGCGTTGACCATGCCCTGCAGAAACAGCACCAGCGGTAGCAGCCAGACCCAGCCCAGGATCGCCACCAGCGGAAACAGCAGCACCACCAGCGCCAGCGCCACGGTCGACATCACCAGCACGTTGCGGTAGCCATAGCGATTAACGATGCGCACCACAATACGCTTCATCCCCATGTTGCCCAGCACCATCGGGATCATCATCAGACCGGCGTGGAACGGGCTGTAGCCCATGCCGAGCTGCAGGAAGATGGGCGTCATAAAGGGCAGCATGCCGCTGCCGATACGGCCGGTAAAACTGCCCAGCAGGCCGATAGCGTAGAGGCGGTTATCAAACAGCTTCAGGCTGAACAGCGCGTTATCATTGCCGCGCGCGTGCATCAGGTAGAACAGCAGCGAGAACAGGCCCGCGAGGATCATCGCACCCAGCAGCAGGGCGGAGCCGCCGCTGCTGCGCTGACCGTCCAGCGCCAGCGTCAGGGTTGCCATACCGGCGGCCAGCAGAAAAAAACCGGCAAAATCGAAGCGGCGGGTCTGCATGCTGTAGTTGGGCATCAGCATCAGGGTGGCAATCGCGCCGGCGATGCCGACCGGGATATTGATCAGGAAGATCCAGTGCCAGCTGGCGTATTCGACCAGCACCCCGCCCAGCGCCGGGCCCAGCAGCGGGCCAATCTGGCCGGGCAGGGTGACAAAGGTCATGGCGGACATATACTGCTCACGTGGAACTATTTTCATCACCGTCAGTCGCCCCACCGGCACCATCATGGCACCACCAATCCCCTGAACCACCCGCGCCAGCACCAGCTGATCCAGCGTGCCGGAGAGGGCACACAGCAGCGATCCCAGACTGAACAGCAGGATCGCGCTGAAGAAGATGTTGCGCACGCCAAAGCGATCCGCCAGCCAGCCGCTGACCGGCAGCATCACCGCCACGGTGAGGACGTAATAGACGATCACCGCATGCATGTGCAGCGGGCTGACGCCCAGATCGTGCGCCATCGCCGGAATAGCCGTATTCACGATGGTGGTGTCCAGCGTCTGCATAAAAAAGCCGATGGCGACAATCCACAACTGCCAGCGGACGTTCGTGCTTTGCGTACTCATCCCTTCCCCCGATTCAGCCGATCTGCCCGGTGACCTGCCGCAGCCCCAGGCGTTACGTCTGCGGTGCGGCTGACCGCGACCGCTTTCTGCGCCGCAGCTTATCCATCATCAGGTAGATCACCGGCGTGGTGTAGAGCGTCAGTAACTGACTCATCACCAGACCCCCTGCAATGGTAATCCCCAGCGGCTGACGCAGTTCCGCCCCGTCGCCACTGGATAACACCAGCGGCAGCGCGCCAAACAGCGCCGCCAGTGTGGTCATCATGATCGGCCGGAAGCGCAGCAGACACGCCTGGAAAATGGCATCCCGCGCGCTGAGCTGGCCGTTGCGCTCAGCTTCCAGCGCAAAATCGACCATCATGATGGCGTTCTTTTTCACGATACCGATCAGCAGCAGAATACCAATCAGGGCAATCAGGCTGAAGGGGGTATCAAACAGTTCCAGCGCCAGTAGCGCGCCCACGCCTGCCGAAGGCAGCGTGGAAAGGATCGTCAGCGGATGCACATAGCTCTCATAGAGGATCCCCAGCACGATATAGACCGCGGCAATCGCCGCCAGCATCAGCCACAGCTGGCTGCTTTGCGACTGCTGAAACACCTGCGCCGTGCCGGCAAAGCTGCCGCGTACGCTGGAAGGCACGCCCAGCGCGGTCATGGTGCGCTCAATCGCGTCAGAAGCCTGTGACAGCGAGACCCCTTCCGGCAGATTGAACGAGATGGTCGAGGCGGCCGACAGCCCTTCATGGTTCACCGACAGTGGGGCATTGGCGGGCTGCCAGTGGGCGAACCACGACAGCGGAATCGCTTTGCCTTCGCTGTTTATCACAAACATCTGTGACAGGGCACTGATATCCTGGGTATAGCGCGGATCCACCTCCATCACCACTTTGTACTGGTTAAGCGGCTGGTAGATGGTGGAGATCTGCCGCTGACCAAAGGCGTTATTTAACAGCGCATTGGCTTCGGAGACATCGATGCCCAGGCGGGCCATGCTTTCACGATCGTAGGTCAGCGCCATCTCGCTGCCTTTATCCTGCTGATCGGAGTTCACATCCGCCAGCTGCGGCAGGGCAGAGAACGCCTGACGGATTTTTGGCTCCCAGGTGCGCAGGGCGTTGAGATCGTCCGACAGCAGCGAATACTGGTATCCGGCGTTCGACTCCCGGCCGCCGACGCGCAGATCCTGCACCGCATTCAGATAGAGGCTGGCACCCGGCTCTTTCGCCAGCTTGTCGCGCAGCCGGGCGATAACCGCCTGCGCGTTCTCTTTCCGCTCAGAGAGCGGTTTCAGGGAGATAAACATGGAGCCGCTGTTGGTGCGCATGCCGCCGGTAAAGCCCACCACGCTGTCCACCGCCGGGTCGGCTCCGACGATCTCCATGAAATCCTGCAGCTTACTGCGCATCGCCTGAAACGAGATACTCTGGTCGGCGGAGATAAACCCGGCGAGTCGCCCGGTATCCTGTTCCGGCATAAAGGTTTTCGGGATTGAGACAAACAGCCAGCCGGTCAGGGCAATCGTGGCGAAAAAGAGCAGCAGCACCCAGCGCGCATGATTCAGCACCACGCTTAACGATCGGCCATAGCCCTGCTGAATCGCCATCAGCAGCCGACCTGCACCGCGCCGGCGCGGCTGGCTGCGTGGCGCGTGAGGCTTCAGCAGATACGCGCACATCATCGGCGTCAGGGTGATCGAAATAACCAGCGAGATGGCGATCGCCACCGACAGGGTAATGGCAAATTCAGAGAAGAAACGGCCAATCAGCCCGCCGATCATCAGCAGCGGCAGGAAAACCGCAATCAGCGACAGGCTCATCGACAGCACGGTAAAGCCCACTTCGCGCACGCCCTTCAGCGCGGCGGCCAGCGGTTTCATACCCGCTTCTACATGGCGGGCGATGTTCTCCAGCACCACGATCGCATCGTCCACCACAAAGCCGGTGGCTATGGTCAGCGCCATCAGCGACAGGTTGTTGAGGCTGAAGCCGCACAGGTACATGGCCGCGAAGGTGCCAATCAGCGAGACCGGCACGGCGATGGCGGGGATCAGCGTGGCGCGTCCGGAGCGCAGGAACACGAACACCACCAGAATCACCAGCCCGACGGCGATTAACAGCGACTGCTCCACTTCATGCAGCGAAGCGCGGATGGTAGGGGAGCGATCCTGGGCAATCTGCAGGTCGATGGCGGCCGGGATCACCTCATGCAGCAGCGGCATCTCGGCACGGATGCGGTCAACCGTCTCAATGACGTTCGCGTCAGGGGTTTTGCGGATCAGTAACAGCACGGCCGGTTTACCGCGTGACATCCCGGCGTTGCGTACGTCCTGAACCGAATCTTCCACGGTCGCCACATCAGACAGCTTCACCGCCGCGCCATTTTTATAATGCACGATCAGCGGCTGATACTCGCGGGCGGTCTGCAGCGCGTCATTGGTGCGCAACTGCCAGCGCTGCTGTGAATCATCGACAGCGCCCTGCGGGCGGCGCTGGTTGGCGTCGGAAATGGCGGTACGCACCGCATCCAGCGAGACACCCTGATTAAACAGCGCCTGCGGATTCAGCGCCACGCGCACGGCGGGCAGCGAACTGCCCCCCACGGTAACGTCGCCGACCCCCTGAATCTGCGACAGCTTCTGCGCCAGCTGCGTCGAGGCATAATCGTAGAGCTGACCCGGATTGTAAGTATCCGAGGTCAGCGTCATGATCATAATCGGCGCATCAGAGGGGTTCACTTTGCGGTAAGTCGGACGTGAGGGCATGCCGGTCGGCAGCAGGCTTTGCGCCGCGTTGAGCGCAGCCTGCACGTCGCGCGCGGCACCGTTGATGTCGCGATCGAAATCGAACACCAGAATGATGCGGGTACTGCCCAGCGAGCTCATCGAGGTCATTTCACTGACGCCCGCGATACGTCCCAGCGACCGCTCCAGCGGCGTGGCGACCGACGACGCCATGATCTCGGGTGAGGCCCCCGGCAGCGAGCCGGAGATGACGATCACCGGAAAATCGACCTGCGGCAGCGGGGCAACCGGCAGCAGCCGGAACCCCAGAATTCCGGCCAGCGCGATGGCCAGCGTCAGCAGGGTGGTGGCGACGGGCCGGTGAATAAACAGGGCAAAGAACTTCACTCTGCGGCCTCCGTGCGGCCGAAGCGGCGGCGGGTGGCGTGCGCCAGGCGATCAAACAGCAGGTAGATCACCGGCGTAGTAAACAGGGTCAGCACCTGACTCAGAATCAGGCCGCCGACCATCGCAATCCCCAGCGGATGACGCAGTTCCGCGCCGACGCCGGTGCTGAGCATCAGCGGCAGCGCACCCAGCAGGGCCGCCAGCGTGGTCATCAGAATCGGACGGAAGCGCAGCAGTGAGGCCTGATAGATGGCGTCATAGGGTTTCATCCCCTGTTCACGTTCGGCCGCCAGCGCAAAGTCGATCATCATGATGGCGTTCTTTTTCACAATACCGATCAGCAGGATGATGCCGATGATCGCCACAATATCCAGCTCGTTACCGCTGAGCATCAGTGCCAGCAGCGCGCCGACACCGGCCGTGGGCAAGGTGGAGAGGATGGTGATGGGGTGGATGAAGCTCTCATAGAGCACACCCAGCACGATATACATCGCGACAATCGCCGCCACAATCAGCCAGACGGTGCTGCTCAGCGCCGCTTCGAACGCCAGGGTGCTGCCCTGGAACTGGGTCATCATCTCCGCCGGCATCCCCAGCTCCGCTTCAGCCTGCGACACCGCTTTCACCGCATCTTCCAGCGAGTAGCCGTCAGCGACGTTAAAGGAGAAGGTCGCCGAAGGAAACTGGTCGAGATGGCTGATGCTGAGGGGCGCATGGCGCTGTTCGATGCGGGCAATGGCGCTCAGCGGCACGCTGCCGCCGTCGGTGCTGTTCAGGCGAATCGCGTCCAGGCTCTGCAGGCCCGGCGTGGCGTGATTGTCCTGCTCCAGCACCACGCGATACTGATTGGCCTGGGTGTAGATGGTGGAGATCAGCCGCTGGCCGAAGGCGTTATAGAGCGCATTATCGACATCCGCCATGCTGATGCCGAGGCGGCTGGCGCTGTCGCGATCGACATTGACGTAGGCTTCCAGCCCCTGATCCTGCCAGTCGCTGCTGACATCACGCAGCTGCGGCAGGGTTCTGAGCCGGTTCAGCAGGGCGGGCACCCAGGTGCTGAGCGACGACAGGGAACCCGACTGCAGCGTGAACTGATAGGGGGTGCGGCTCGCCTGCGTATCGATAGTGAGATCCTGCACCGCCTGCAGCCACAGCTGGACGCCCGGCAGCTGACTGACCTGCTGTTGCAGGCGCTGCTCGATTTCCGGAATACGGTCATCGCGCTCATCCAGCGGTTTCAGGTTGATCTGCAGCCGCGCGCTGTTCAGCGAGGCGTTGGTGCCATCCACGCCGACAAAGGAGGTCAGGCTCTGCACCGCCGGATCTTTCATGATGACCGAGGCGACGTCGCGGGTGCGCTGCGCCATGCTGGCGTAGGAAACGGACTGGGGAGCCTGCAGCGTACCCTGAATAATGCTGTTGTCCTGCTGCGGGAAGAAGCCTTTGGGGATGATCATCCAGAGCACCAGGGTCAGTACCAGCGTTCCCAGCGCCACCGACAGCGTCAGCCAGGGGTGATTCAGCACCCGGCTCAGGCCGCGACCGTAAACGGCCACGATGCGGTCAAACATCGCTTCACTGGCCCGGGAGAAACGGTTCTGTTTGCGCAGCGACTCTGCGCTCAGCATTCTGGCGCACATCATCGGCGTCAGCGTCAGCGAGACCACGGCAGAAATCAGAATCGCCACCGCCAGCGTCACGGCAAATTCGCGGAACAGGCGGCCAATCACATCCCCCATAAACAGCAGCGGGATAAGCACCGCAATCAGCGAGAAGGTGAGGGAGATGATGGTAAAACCGATCTCGCCAGCCCCTTTCAGCGCAGCGGTGAGCGGCTTTTCTCCTTTCTCGATATAGCGTGAGATGTTCTCAATCACCACGATGGCATCGTCGACCACAAAGCCGGTGGCGATGGTCAGCGCCATCAGCGTAAGGTTGTTGATCGAAAAACCGAGGAAATACATCGCGGCAAAGGTGCCGATCAGCGACAGCGGCACGGCGACTGCCGGGATCAGGGTGGCCGGCACATTGCGCAGAAAGAGGTAGATAATCATCACCACCAGCGCCATCGCCAGCATCAGCTCATGCTGTGTGTCACTGACTGACGCGCGGATATTGGTGGTGCGGTCGGTGAGCAGTTTTACCTCCACCGATTTTGGCAGCGTCGCCGTCAGCGCAGGCAGCATGGCGCGAATGCTGTCGGCGGTGGCGATGATATTAGCTCCGGGCTGACGCTGGACGTTGAGCACAATCGCCGCATCGCGGTTAGCCCACGCACCCAGCCAGCTGTTTTCCGCGCCCTGTTCGATGGTCGCCACGTCGCCTAGCCGCACCGGTGCGCCATTTTTGTAGCTGATAATCAGCTGGCGGTAATCCTCAGCAGATTTCATCTGGTCATTGGCTGACAGGGTGACTGAGCGGGTCGGGCCATCCAGGCTCCCTTTGGCGGAGTTGACGTTGGCATTGCTGATCGCGGTACGCACGCTTTCGCTGGTCAGACCCAGCGCTGCCAGCGCCTGGGAATTCATTTTTACCCGCACGGCCGGACGCTGACCGCCCGACAGGGTGACGAGGCCGACGCCGCTGACCTGAGAAATCTTCTGCGCCACCCGCGTTTCCACCATGTCCTGAACCTGCGTCAGCGGCATGCTGCTGGTGGTGACCGCCAGCGTCATGATCGGCGGATCGGCCGGGTTCACTTTGCTGTAGACCGGTGGATTGGGCAGATCGTTGGGCAGCAGGTTGGTGGCGGAGTTAATGGCGGCCTGCACCTCCTGCTCCGCCACATCCAGCGGCAGCGACAGCTGGAACTGCAGGGTCACAACCGAGGCGCCCCCCGCGCTTTGTGATGCCATCTGTTTCAGGCCGGACATCTGGCCAAACTGGCGCTCCAGCGGGGCGGTAATGGAAGAGGTGACCACATCCGGGCTGGCGCCCGGATAGAGCGTGACCACCTGGATGGTCGGATAGTCCACTTCTGGCAGGGCCGACACCGGCAGGAAGCGATAACCCAGCACCCCGGCCAGTAAAATCGCAATCATCAACAGCGTGGTGGCGACCGGACGCAGAATAAACTGCCGTGACGGCCCGCCACTGTGATCGGGAGGCATGACCTGCATTACTCACGCTCTCCTTTTGACGGCAGGGTGGCCCGGCTGCTGCCCGGTGCACTACTCTGGGCGGTCACGACCTCGACTTTCGCACCTTCAGTCAGGCGATCCAGACCGTCGGTGACGACACGCTCACCCGCTTCCAGACCGGCGCTGACCACCACCTTCTGGCTGTCCTGCAGCCCGGCCATCACGCTTTTCTTACTGACCTTGTTGTCGCTGTTAACCACCCAGACAAAGTGGCCCTCGTTGCCCATCTGCAGTGCGGCAGGCGGGATCACAATCGCATCCTGCAGGGTGTTGACCTTGAGGCGCACATTGACGAACTGGTTGGGGAAGAGCGTGTCATCCTGATTGTCAAAACGCGCTTTGATTTTGATGGTGCCGGTGGTGACATCAATCTGGTTGTCCAGGCTCAGCAGCTTACCGCTGGCAATCAGATTCTGGTTACTGCGATCCCAGGCTTCCACCAGCAGTGGCTCACCGCTTTTCTGCGCTTTCAGAATCGGCGTGATGCTGTTTTCTGCCAGGGTAAAGACCACATCGATCGGCTGCGTCTGGGTGATGATCACAATGCCGTTGGTGTCGCCGCTGGTCACGTAGTTGCCGACATCCACCTGTTTCAGACCCACCCGGCCGGCAATGGGTGCGGTGATCCGACTGTAGGTGAGGTTAAGCTGCGCACTGGCGACACTGCCCTCATCGGCTTTCAGCGTGCCGAGCGTTTCGCTGACCAGTGAGCGCTGGGTATCCAGATCCTGTTGCGACACCAGCGATGTTTTCGCCAGCTTTTCATAGCGTGCCAGGTCCCGGCGGGCGTTAGCCAGCGTCGCCTGATCTTTCGCCAGTTGGCCCTGTGCCTGGGTGAGGGCTACCTGATAAGGCCGCGGATCGACTTCCGCCAGCAACTCGCCCGCTTTGACCTGCTGACCTTCGGTAAAATGAATCGCCAGCAGATCGCCATTCACCCGGCTGCGCACCGTGGCGGTATTGGCGGCGGTGACGGTGCCGAGACCGCTCAGATATTGCGGCACGCTCTGGCGGGTCGCTGTAGCGGCCTGAACCGGTGCCAGCGAACGGCGTGCGCCGTCATCGCCACCCTTACCGCGTGGGGCTGGCGAGCCACTCTGGCTGCTCTGCGGCTCAGCGGGGCGCTGCCAGACGTAATAGCCGCCAGCGGCCACGGCGATCAGGGCCAGCACGATCAGGGTTTTTTTCATTACAGGATGTCGGGTGCTCATGATTGTTGATGCTCTCCAGCAGTGACGTAGTCCCAGGCGCAGGCATCAAAGGGGGAGCCTGCAAACGACAGAGTGTAGTCGCCTCTGACAGGCAGAAATTGAAGGAATTAAGGATATCTGTCAGGACGGCGTAATTATGCCTGTTCTTTCATTAATCGCAGCACAATCGTCATTAAGCCATGAAAATCCCTTTGCTATGCTGAAATAAAGACCCTTTATCAGGCAAATAAGGAGCAGAGGATGAGTCAGAATCAAACCCGGCAGTTAGGTGACAGTGGTATCGCGGTGCCGTTGCTGACGTTTGGCGGCAATGTATTTGGCTGGACGGTGGATCAGCCGACCTCCTTTTCGCTGCTGGATGCGCTGGTGGAGAAAGGACTCTGGTTTATCGACACCGCCGACGTCTATTCCCGCTGGGCACCGGGCAACAAAGGGGGAGAATCGGAAACCATTATTGGTGAGTGGCTGAAAAAAAGCGGTAAACGTGACCAGATCGTACTGGCGACCAAGGTCGGCATGGAGCTGTCACCCGAGAAAACCGGGCTGAAGCCGCAATATATTCGCCAGGCGGTCGAAGATTCACTGCGCCGGTTACAGACTGACTATATCGATCTCTATCAGGCGCATCGTGACGACCAGGATACGCCGCTGGCCGACACCCTGAGTGCCTTCGACAGCCTGATCCGTGAAGGGAAAGTGCGCGCCATCGGAGCCTCTAACTACAGTGCGGCGCGGCTTGAGGAGGCATTGCAGGTGAGTGAGAGCCAGGGGCTGGCGCGCTATGAGACCTTACAACCTGAATATAACCTCTACGACCGTCAGCCCTATGAATCGGAGCTTGAGCCGGTGGTCATGGCACAGGGTCTGGGCGTCATCAACTACTACTCGCTGGCGAGCGGTTTTCTCAGTGGCAAATACCGTGATGCGGCTGATGCCGGAAAAAGCGCACGGGGGCAGGGCGTGGTAGAGAAATACCTCAATCCGCGCGGATTGCGGATTCTCGACGCGCTGGATGCCATCAGCGAGGCGCATCAGGTGACGCCGACGCAGGTCGCACTCGCCTGGCAGATTGCCCGTCCCGGGATTACCGCGCCGATCGTCAGCGCCACCTCGCTTCAGCAGATCGACGACCTGGTGGGGGCGACACAGCTGACCCTGACCCCAGAGCAGATTGCACAGCTGGACGAGGCCAGCCGCTGATTCAGGGGGCGCTAGCGCCCCTTTATCGATTACGCCTGTCAAAAAATGCGCATTCTGCCCGCAGAATAACCATTCAGCGATCCCGATCACAAATGCGTTAATAAACTGATGTTTCAGGAAATTATGCGCACGTATTTACAAAAACTGAAGCTTATCCAGCACTATCCTCTGCGCGTCACTTCCTGTCACTCACATAAGAAAACGCACCATGAAAAACAGACAAGCAGAGCACGCTTTTCCGCTGCGCCGTGTGGCAACCGGCACCCTGATCCTGGCTATTCTCTCCGCGCCCGCTATGGCGGCTGACGCTCTGAGCCCGGATTCCGAATGGATGTTTGGTGACTGGGACGGTTACCGAACGCAGCTGCAGGACGAAGGGATTAAGTTTGACGTTAACTACACCATGGAAAGTGCCGCCAATCTGGGTGGCGGCGCAGATACCAACACCACCATGCGCTACAGCGATCAGTGGACGTTTGGCACCAACTTCGACCTGGAAAAACTGCTGAACTGGCAGGATGCAGAGTTTCAGATGACCGTCACTAACCGCGACGGACAGAATCTCTCTGAGCAGGTGGCGGATAAACGCACCGGTATGCTCTCATCGGTTCAGGAGGTGTACGGTCGCGGTCAGACCTGGCGGCTGACGCAGTTCTGGTTGCGCAAAGGGCTGTTCAACAATGTGGTTGATCTGAAAGCCGGGCGGGTCACCGTGGGCGAGGACTTCGATAACTTTGACGGCAACCTGTTCCAGAACCTGGCGCTGGGCAGCGGCCAGGCGGGTAACTGGCGTGGCGACCGCTGGTTCAACTGGCCGGTCTCGCAGTGGGGCGGTCGGGTAAAAATCAATATGACGCCTGAGCTGTTCTTCCAGGTGGGTTTCTACAACCAGAACCGCGCCAACTACGATCGCGGCGATGGCTTCCGGCTGGATACCAGCAACTCTGAAGGCAATCTGGTGCCGGTCGAACTGGGCTGGAAACCGACGTTCGGGCCGGAGAAATTACCGGGTAACTACCGCATCGGCTACTACTACTCGTCAGTGGATGGCGATGTTTATGGCAGCTGGCGCAACGGCGGCTATCAGGATCAGGCTCACGCCTATGGCGGCTATCTGCTATTACAACAGCAGCTGACCGCGCAGGATGGCGATGTGAATCGTGGTCTGGGCGTGCGGGTGCAGGCTGTGATGAACGATCACAAGACCTCGAAAACCGACAACTACCAGTCTGTCGCCTTTACCTGGACCGGTCCGTTTGATGCCCGTCCGCAGGATGAGATTGGCGTAGGCGCATCACGCATTCATGTGAACAGCGACTATACCCGCTCACTGCGTCAGCAGAATCAGGCTAATGGTGAGAGCCGCTTTGACAGCCCGACCTATCTGCCGATTCAGGAAGGGTCAGAGTACAACTATGAGGTTTACTACAACGCCAAAGTGACGAACTGGATGTCACTGCGACCTAACCTGCAGTATGTGGTGGCACCGGGTGCGGTGAGTGAAGTCAAAGATGCCTTTATCGGCGGTATCAGCGCCAATATTGCCTTCTGATCCACTGCTCAGGCCTTATCCGGAAGAGCGATTTGGACGGGGATAGCGATCTGAGGCGGTGAGCACAGGCTATACGCAAAATCGCTATAGCGGACAGATTTATGGCGGGCCATTCCCGGCCCGCCATACTTTGCTACAGATGTCTGTTTTTATCTTCTGACGTTTTACTCATTATGTCCGCGTCGATAGAGTTCAACACTCACCATATTTAACTCAGCCAGACTGTAAAATGAAACAACGTCCTGATTTTGTGAGGACCGCCAGCATTCAGCTTTGGTCTGGCACTGCTTTTGTTTTTCATATCCTCTGGAGAACAGATAGTCACGGATTCTGCTGGTATCGGTTGTACCCTTAAACTGAAGACCATAAACAAAAGCCTGTGGACCACTGATATTGCTGTAGCTGAATTCGTAATTGTCAGAAAGGCGAGGCATCTCTTTCAGTAAATCGGGCGTGTAATAGTTGTACTGGCGCTTATCCTGCTGGGAATAATGAGCGCTACTGGCAAAAGCCATCCTTACATAGGGCCATCCCATCGCCACCACAACCATCCCCATGACAATGACGCTCATCAGAACGGCGCTGCCTCTTCTCATAATCCCATCCTGCTTTTAACTGAGCCTAAAATCATGAATGTTTTACCGTGCCGGGGCAAAATGACGTTTCCAGACAAAAAATCGTGATAGGGAATCACCGTGCGCATGAAGGCGGGAAGCACTCCGCTCCGGGGAGATGAATGAGGGAATTTTTCCGGGTCAGGGAACAGTAAAGGCCTGAAAGTCTCGTTTTTCCAGCGACCGATGTTACCGTAGTAATCCCAGCGTTTCAGCGCTTCATTTTTACTCACCGGACGTAGCATTTCAAAGGGGTTTTGGATCGACACGACACGATAAAAACCCAGCAGGTCTGAGACCAGGTCTTCGCCACTAAAACCGCTGTCAGAGCCAAGGTGATAGGGAAACGCGCTCTGAAAATCCTCGAATTTTCGAGCTATGCTCATCATCATCGCCAGCGCGATACTTTTTTGCTCCCAGCCAGGCCGGCCATGTCGGATCTGCCAGGTGGTCATCTTTCCTGATCGAAACTGGCCCCGGATTCCGCTCATGCCCTGCGAATATCTGACCTCATAATAGTGCTTTCCTGAGGACTCACCCAGCGTGATTAACCTCAACAGCTCCCGAATATCTGTACCCTGCGCGTGGCCTAGATCGACCCAGCCCAGCACTTCGGTATAAACCAGCCCCCTGTTTGCATAAGGTGCCTGAGCGCCTTCAATAATGTCTGACCGATTACTCATCCTGAGTCTCTCCATACGTTATCTATTTATGGCGGTCTGATGTTCTCTGACACGGGATCGCCGGACCACTGTGAAGGAGAGGGAGCGTTCGCTGTGAACACACAGCTCCAGCAATAGTGGCTTAACAGGTAAAACGAAGCGACCTTACAGATAAACGCTTCCTGTGACAGGTTAAACGACGTTGCTATAGCGTGTCCGTGTGGCAGATCGCTGAAAACAGAAATGAGGGTTCCTGCCGTAAGAGAGCGTCCGGTTCAGGCTTTTCCCTGAACGGCGCGGGTAGAGCAATGGATATGTTTTAATGAGCCAGTGAGGGCAGCGTTACCCGCAAAAAAAACGGCACTCACGGGTGCCGTTTTTTCATTGCAGAGTAAAGAAGAGCACTATTACCGGAACAACACCTCTGCCCAGCGTGCCAGACCGGCCGTGACCGAGGCGAAATCATCGCCACCGGCAATCGGCGTGTCGGGCAGCGTCTGCTGCAGCGCCGCGCGCAGCAGAGGCGAACGCGCACTGCCGCCGGTCAGGTAAATGACATCAGGCTTAATCTGGCTGGTGGCTAAGGCGAGCTGCACCTGCTCCAGAATTTTCTCCAGCGGCTGACTGATCGCCTCCTGCAGCTGACCCACGCTCACGTCTGTCTGCAGCGCGGCGGCCACGAAGTCGAGTGAGGCGGTATGCACCGGGGCGTCTGACAGCGCAATCTTGCTCTCTTCCGCCGCGCGCACTAAACGGTAACTCAGCTTCTGCTGCCACACTTTCAGCAGACGCGCCACGATGTCACCCTGTTCTGCGTCACGCACTAAATCCCGCAGCCATTTCCCACAGGCGGCGCTGTAAAAGTCGCTCTGCGCCGGCACATCATTGATGGCAATCGCGTTCCACCACGGCAGTGCGGGCAGGGCGGTGCCCTTCTGAGTGTTGCCGCCCAGACCCAGCAGCGGCATCAGCGTCTTAAAGGCCAGCATGATATCCAGATCGTTACCGCCGACGCGACAGCCACTGTGGCCCAGCAGGCTTTCACGACGGTCGGCTCTGTTGCGCCATTGCGGGCCCATCAGCAACATCGAGCAGTCGGTGGTGCCGCCGCCGATATCCACCACCAGCACCCGCGTCTCCTGCTGCAGGGTCGCTTCGAAATCGAGTCCGGCGGCGACGGGTTCAAACTGAAACTCAACGTCACGGAATCCGGCGCGGTGGGCGGCACGCAGCAGGATACCCTCTGCCTGCTGGTTCGACTCATCGCTGCCCAGCCCCTGAAAGTTGACAGGGCGACCGATCACCGCCTGATCGAGGGTCTGCCCGAGCTGGATTTCACCCTGCTGGCGGATGTGCAGCATCATGGCGCAGACCAGATCTTCAAACAGGGCGATCTGCTGTGGCTTCAGGCCACTGGCACCCAGAAAGGATTTGGGGGATTTAACGAACCAGACATCTTCGGGATCGACCATGTAGTGCTGCAGGGCGGTCAGACCAAACTGCACACTGCCGGGCTGAACCTCGATATCCTCTTCGCGGTTGTAACGCAGCGCGCGCTGCAGCAGCGCGGTGGTTTCACTGTCAGGGGTCGCCACCTGATGATGGCGATAGAGCCATTCGCTGACCGACTCGCGGGTCGGTGCACAGATCATTGACGGCAGCAGACGCTGACCCTTTTCCAGCGTTAACAGACGCGGCGAGCCATTTTCGCTCACTGCAATGGAGCAGTTAGCCGTGCCGTAATCGAATCCTATGAACATTTTCGCCCCCATGCCGGAAAAAAGGGGGCGACTTTAGCGCAGCTTCAGCAGGGTGGCAAGCGGCCAGCGCGGGAATCAGCGGATAGCAAAGAGGCGATCTTCTGCCAGGGAACGGAGCGGCTGACGCTCGGTTACCGCGCTGCCCCAGACGCCATCGACGTCAAGATCAGCCAGCGTGCTAAGCACCGCCGGAACGGAAACCGGACCCGCCAGCACCGAAATATGGCGCTGCGTTGCCTGGCCCTGAATGATGGTCAGCAGCATCTCATCCATCAGGCTGGTGTGGGCGTTAGCGACCAGTTCCGGTGCCAGCACCAGGTAATCGACCACTTCGTCACTCAGCAGATTAAAGGCGTCCAGATTGCGGCCAAAGTGGTGCAGCGCGATGCGACAGCCACACTCACGCAGCTGCAGCAGCGCGGTATAGAGCCGATCGCTCTTACTCAGTACGCTGGCGGCCGGGAAAGCAAAACCACAGCGGCTGCTGGCGAGACCTGCGGCGACAAAGCGCTGACAGAGTTGCTGCACAAAAGCGGCGTCACCGAGCAGCTCTTCACTCAGCGGCAGGATGACCGGGATCCCTTTTTTATTCAGCGTCCCGACGTCCTGGCGGAAAAAGGCCTCGATGATATTGCTATCGAGCCGGCGACGCAGCGTTTCATCCGGCAGGTTATGACGCAGCAGGGTTTCATCCACCAGTATCCCCTCCGCAGTCAACAGCTGGACCTCCAGCAGCCAGATAAAGGCTGACTGGGGCGTTTTGGGTGGGGCGACAGCCCAGGCGGGCAGCTCAATTTGCAGCGCATCAATCATCGCAGCATCCACTCCCTGAGGGTTGCCCGGCAGCGGCAGACGATGCTGCTCAAAGACGACCAGCCGTCCGCGCCCGCTGCGTTTGGCGTTGTAGCAGGCGATGTCTGCCTGCGACAGCACATCACCGCTGATGCAGTTGTCGGCGGAAATCTGTGTGACGCCCGCGCTCGCCCCCACCTGATAGCGGCGTTCCTGCCACTGGAAACGATAGTCGTTTACGGCGGCCACAATCCGCTGCACCACGTCACGCGCCTGGTCAACCTGACAGTCGGCCATCAGCAGGGCAAACTCATCGCCGCCCAGTCGGGCCAGGAAATCACTGCTGCGCAGATGGTGCTGCATCAGCTCTGAAAGTTCCCGCAGTAACGCATCGCCGGCGGCATGGCCGGCGCTGTCATTGACCGCTTTGAACTTATCCAGGTCGATGAACACCAGCACGTGCTGATGATGATGTTCAGCCGCGTCAAACAGCAGTCGCTTAAGCTGCAGCTCAAAACTGGCCCGGTTAGGCAGACGCGTCAGGGTGTCATGAAGCGCGCTGTAGCTCAGGCGCTTCATCAGTTTTCGCGACTCGCTCACATCCTGAATAACCATCACCGCGCCCTGTTCAAGACCCGCTTCGGAGCGCAGTGGCGTAATGCTGTAGTGAATATCGATATGGCCGCCATCTGGCGTGTGCAGCACCAGATCTTCATCCAGATCGGGGGTAATTTTTTCCGGCGGTAACTGGCACAGCAGCAGATTCTCCACCTCAGGGCCGGTCTGTCCCTGGGTGATGTGCAGCAGCTCGCTCAGCGGCTTGCCGGCGGCCTGCTCCTGAGACCAGCCGCTCATCTTCTCCGCCACCGGATTCATAAAGGCCACGCGCATCGCTTCATCGGTACTGATCACCGCCTCGCCGATCGAGTCCAGGGTGATCGCCATGCGCTCTTTCTCCTGAAACAGCGCTTCATTGAGATTACGCAGCGGCGTAATGTCCTGACAGATGCCGAGCATACGCTCGATACGGCCCTCTTTACTCAGCTGCCGGTTCGCCTGCGTGCGGATCCAGCGCTGACCCTGCGCGTCCACGATGCGATACTCCATATGGAACGCACTGCGCAGCTCTATCGCCTGCTGCACCGTCAATGCGGCATATTCGCGATCGGCGGTATGCAGCAGATGGAGCCAGAGGTCATAACTGGGCGACTCGTGCGGAGCCAGACCAAACAGGGCGTACATGCGCTTGTCCCACAGCATCTCGCCGGTCAGCAGGTTCCACTCCCAGACGCCGATGCCGCCCGCCTCATTCGCCAGCGTGATGCGCTCCATCAGGCGCCGGTTTACCTGCTCGCTCTTTTTCAGCTCGGAGATGTCGATGATCTGCGCAATAAAATAGAGCGGTGTCGTGTCGCCGTCACGCACCAGCGACACTGTCAGCCGCGCCCAGACGATCTCGCCATCCTTGCGGAAATAGCGTTTTTCAAAGGTGTAGGTATCAATCTCACCTTCCAGCAGCTGGTTTACATGCTGCAGGTCGAGAGCCAGATCGTCGGGATGGGTAA
Organism: Pantoea sp. M_10; assembly: GCF_008631515.1. Lineage (NCBI taxonomy): Bacteria > Pseudomonadati > Pseudomonadota > Gammaproteobacteria > Enterobacterales > Erwiniaceae > Pantoea > Pantoea sp. M_10. The sequence continues at coordinate 453,120 of NZ_VWUL01000002.1, forward strand.
TCTGCTGAAACGTCAGCCGCTTCAGCTCCTCCGCCGGGTAGCCCAGGATCTGGCAAAGCGAACGGTTCACCTGCAGCCAGTTACCCTGCGGCGCGACCAGCGCCATACCGATCGCGGAGTACTCCATCGCATGACGGAAACGGGTTTCACTGTCGGTGATATGCAGCTTTTCGCGCCGGAACGCATCCATCACCAGCGACATAATATGGCTGGGGATCAGGACCAGCAGGAAGGGTAACCAGCTGGAGACCGGGCCCAGCGCGGTGTTGTTATTCACCACGCTGACCAGGTTACAGGCCAGCAATAATGCGATAAAGCTGGCATTGAGGAAGAACAGCACAAACGCCTGCAGCTTAGGCAGGCGAACGGCGCACCAGAAGAGGATCACTACGATAAAGGTAAAGGGCCACGGCATAAAACGCAGTGCCAGGTAGCTGGCGCCTAAAGTGATAAGCAGCGTCAGCACGCACTCCGCCGGACGCAGATCGCTGAAGTGCGCGCGACGCAGCGGCCACGGCATCAGCAGTAACATCGGGCCTAACACCAGCATGCCGATGATTTCAGAGATCACCCAGGTATAGAAGAAGGGAAACGACGCGTGCCCGCTGACCCTGAGCATCCACAGCGCCAGCAGCCCGCCGAGCAGAGGGGTCACAATGCCCACCGACAGCACCAGCCGTGCCCAGTCGTGCAGCGAATTCAGCGGCGCGCGCCGATCGAGCAGGGCGCGCAGCAGCATCCCGCCCACGCCCGCCTGCACCAGGTTGAGCAGGGCGAATTTAATGTTAGAGAGGGCAGGGCCGATGACGATGGCATTAGCGGCTGCGGTGCCAAGCACGCAGGCCGTCAGCAGCAGCGGCAGCTGACGTAACGGGCAGCGAAACACCACAATGGTCATGAAGGTGGTCGGGAACCAGAGCGGTGAAATTTTCACGCTCACCACGATCAGTTCAAGACAGAACAGCGTCAGGACAAATACCGCACAGCCCAGGAGCAGGGCCGAGAGCCAGCGGCCAGGTGTGCTATTTTGCGGGGCAAAGATCTCAATCGTCATGCAGACTTCCGGCAGGGTGCAGGGCTCCGCAATGGCGAATCAGGCACCGGTCATTCTCTGACTGCATGCTAGCACATTCGGCAAAGAAAAAAGGGATGAAATCGAGTTTGCCCGCTATTCAGCGAATTGACGGGCGGGGAAATGTCGATGGGCAGCCTGTTGATTACTGGCGAAAAAGATCGGCCCGGGTATAGGGTTTTTCCAGACCCGCCAGGCTGGCGGAGAAGCGCTCCAGAAACTGCTGGGTAGTGGCAACGCGACCGTGACTCATCAGGACAAAAGGCACGAGCAGCGCGGCCCCGATTTGCGGCCAGCTGAAGCCCTTTAGCGCGGTGCGGCGCTGGGAGATCAGAAACGCGGTGCTCAGCGTGAAGCCCAGCAGCAGACCGGTCGCCACCTCACTTTTCGAGTGTGCGTGGATAACGAGACGGGAGAAACCGACCATCAGCGGGATCAGATAGCCAACGCCAATCGCCGCCACGCGCAGCAGCGCAGGCCAGCGCCCGGAGATTAGCCACAGCATCACTGGCCACAGGGTGGCAGACATGGCGCTGTGACCGCTGAAGCCGGTAAAGTTGAAGCGGGCGCTGCCGATGCCAAAGCCCAGAAACAGAATTTTAGAAAGGCTGACGGTCAGACCGGCCAGGCCAAATGCCACAATCCAGTAAAACACCGTAAGACGGTTATCACTCTTCCACGGCAGAATCAGCGCAATAATCACCGCTGTCGGAATCAACAGCATGCTGTCGCCAAAATAGGTCAAAGTCTTCCAGTGCATACAACTCCTGATGCATCATTCGGTGGTCACGTTCGCGACACGAGTTATCTGAACGGCCCGCTGCGCAGGCCATTTTTTTCTGAGTAGGGGGTGACACTAGTTTATCGGTGAAATGAGTGGCGTCCAAAGGAGAAAGTCTGAAAAGTCGCAGACGCCATTTCTCTGGCATCAAAAGGCCGAAATCCCTATACTTAGCGCGAACACACCCTCTCCATTTCGGCCCGTCAGCTGCCCGCGTAATGTGTGACCAGTGGCAGGCTCCAGTTATCAGGTCTTAAAAAAGTATGACTGACAAGTCCCATCAGTGCGTGATTGTAGGCATTGCCGGCGCTTCCGCATCCGGTAAAAGTTTAATTGCCAGCACGCTCTATCGTGAAATCCGTGATCAGGTTGGTGGCGAGCATATCGGGGTTATCCCGGAAGATGCGTATTACAAAGATCAAAGTCACCTCACCATGGAAGAGAGGGTTAAAACCAATTATGACCATCCGAGCGCGATGGATCATGATTTACTGCTGCAGCACCTGCAGGCCGTCAAAGCCGGGCAGGATATTGAGCTGCCGGTGTATAGCTATGTTGAGCACACCCGCACCCAGGAAACGCAGATCCTCAAGGCGAAGAAGGTGATTATCCTTGAGGGGATCCTGCTGCTGACCGACGCGCGCCTGCGCCAGGAGCTCAACTTCTCCATCTTCGTGGACACGCCGCTCGACATCTGTCTGATGCGCCGTATGAAACGTGACGTCAATGAGCGTGGCCGCTCCATGGATTCGGTGATGAGCCAGTATCAGAAGACCGTGCGCCCGATGTTCCTGCAGTTTATCGAACCGTCTAAGCAGTACGCGGATATCATCGTGCCGCGCGGCGGCAAGAACCGTATCGCCATCGATATCCTCAAGGCGAAAATCAACCAGTTTTTTGAATAGTTCACGTCCCTGAGGACGTGAGGCAGACCGGCGGCAGGCACGCCTGCCGGTTTGCTACACTCATGTCATGGAGTTACCGCAATGAGATTATGCGATCGCGATATCGAAGCCTGGCTGGATAGCGGCAAGCTGGCGATTGAGCCGCGTCCGCCGGTCGAGCGCATCAACGGCGCCACGGTCGATGTACGCCTGGGCAATCAGTTCCGTACCTTCAGCGGTCATACCGCAGCCTTTATCGATCTGAGCGGCCCGAAACAGGAAGTGAGCGCGGCACTGGATCGCGTGATGAGTGATGAGATCGTGCTGGCGGATGGCGAAGCCTTTTTCCTGCATCCGGGTGAACTGGCCCTGGCGGTGACGCTGGAGTCGGTGACGCTGCCGGACGATCTGGTGGGCTGGCTGGATGGTCGCTCTTCGCTGGCCCGGCTCGGACTGATGGTGCATGTCACGGCGCACCGCATCGATCCCGGCTGGCAGGGACGGATCGTGCTGGAGTTCTACAATTCCGGTAAACTGCCGCTGGCGCTGCGTCCCGGTATGCTTATCGGCGCGCTGAGTTTCGAGCCGCTTTCTGGCCCGGCTGCGCGCCCTTATAACCGTCGTGAAGATGCCAAATATCGGGGTCAGCAGGGCGCTGACGCCAGTCGTATCGACAAAGACTGATCTGAGGATTTGATGAAAAGAGTGATAACCACGCTGGCCATCCTGTTAGTGGTGGTCGTAACGGGAATGAGCGCGCTGGTGCTGCTGGTCAATCCCAACGACTTTCGTGCCTATATGGTGCAGCAGGTCGAACAACGCAGTGGTTATCAGCTTCAGGTCAGCAGCGATCTGCGCTGGCACGTCTGGCCGCAGCTCAGCATTCTCTCCGGCCGGATGAGTCTGACCGCGCCGGGTGCCAGCCAGCCGCTGGTCTCGGCCGACAATATGCGGCTGGATGTGGATCTCTGGCCGCTGTTATCCCATCAGCTGAGCGTCAGCCAGGTGTTGCTGAAAAATGCGGTGGTGCGCGTCACGCCAGACAGCGCTGCCCGGCTGAGCAAAAATGCTCCCCAGGGACCCCGTGATGCCGATCCGGTTGCTCCCTCCGGCGGCTGGTCGTTTGACATCGCTAAACTGCAGGTGGCAGACAGCCTGCTGATCTGGCAGCAGCCAGGCGGCGACGAATACAATTTCCGCGACCTCAACATGAACATGGAGCAGGACGCGAACAAGCAGGCGACGCTGGCGCTGAGCACCACGCTGATGCGCAACCAGCGCAACGCCACTGTCACCCTCAAAGGTCAGCTGGATGCCGCCCAGTATCCTCATCGTCTCACCGGCCAGCTCCAGCAGTTTGATTACACCCTTTCCGGTGCCGATATCCCGCCTCAGGGCATTAAAGGTTCGCTGACCCTGCAGGGTGAATGGAATGGCGACCGCCAGCAGTTTGCCTTCAGCAACCTGCAACTCACGGCTAATGACACCACGCTGACCGGTCAGGGTGAGGGTCATATTGCGCCGCCGCAGCGGCTGGCGCTGGATCTGAAAGCGACCACGCTGAACCTCGATAATCTGCTGAACGGTGCCCCCGTTGCCGAGACGCCCGGCGTGCAGCGCGCGACCGTCGCACGGTCGCCGGTGATTGCTGCGCCGCGTGAAACCCGCAATGCCGATTCCCCGCTGAACGAGATGGATCTGGCCCTGAAATTACAGGCGGACAGTGCGGTCTGGCGCGGACTGTCGCTCACCGGCCTCACCGTCGATGCCATCAACCAGCAGGGGCTGATGACCCTGAACACCCTGCGCGGCAAACTGGGCAATGGCAGTTTCTCGATCCCTGGCAGCATTGATATCCGTCAGCCGGAGACGCAGGTGGCCCTGAAGCCCCAGCTCCGGCTGATTGCCATTCAGCCGCTGTTGAAGGCATTTGCGCTGCCGGAGAGTCTGCAGGGCAATCTGAGTCTTGATGGCGAACTGGCCGGCGACACGCTGAATGTCGAGGCGGCCAAACGTCGCTGGCAGGGCAGGGCGACGATCAGCGCCAGTAACCTGAAGCTGGCTCAGATTAACCTTCAGCAGATGGTGCAGCGCGCCGTGGCGCGGGTGAGCGACAAAGTCAGCAATACTGAGAAGGCCGATGAAGGCATTGAGTCGATCAGTGCGCAGGTCGCCCTGAATAAAGGTGTGCTCAGCTTCAGCGACATCGAAGGCAATGGTCAGGATCTCGGCTTACAGGGCGCGGGCAGGGTGGATCTGGCGCAGCGTCAGCTGGATGTCACGCTGGGGCTGAAAATCAGCGGCTGGCAGGGCGACGACGCGCTGGTGAAGACGCTGTCTGCTCAGCCGATTCCGCTGCGTATGTATGGCGACTGGGACAGTCTGCAATATTCACTGCCGGTGGATGCCGTGCTGCGTGACCGGTTGCAGAGTGAAGCGAAATCCCGGCTCAATCAGTGGATCGATCGTCAGAAAAATGACGAGAACAAACAGAACCTGAAGAAAATCCTGCGCCCGTAACGGGCGCAGGATCTTACACCTCCTCAACAACAGGGGGCTGGAAGAGGATCTCCACCTTCTGAACCCGGTGGTTTTCAACCTGTAGGGTTTTCAGCAGATAGTCGCCCAGCTGCAGAGCATCGCCGGCCTGCGGGATGTGTTGCAGCTTATCCATCAGTAATCCTGCCAGCGTATGATAGTCGCGCTGTTCATCCAGCGGCAGCTTCACATAGAGCGCCAGATCTTCCAGTGGCATGTGGCCGTTAGCCACCCAGTGGCCTTCAGCCAGAATCTGAATATCGTAACGGGCGTCGATTTCACCGGCTTCGTTCGGCAGATTGCCGGCGATAGTTTCCATCACATCACTCAGGGTGACGACGCCCTCCACCGAACCAAACTCATCCACCACAAAGGCGAAGTGCGTGTGCGCCTGGCGAAACTGCTCCAGCGCCTGCAGCAGCGTCAGGCGTTCAGGAAACACCAGCGGCTGGCGGATCAGGGCGCGCAGGTCGAGCGACACATTGTGCAGTGACTGATGCAGCAGATCGATGACGTGAACCACGCCGAGCGGTTCGCTGGAGTGGTCGGTAATCAGGATCCGCGTGTGCTGATTGCGGTCAAGGCGTGACATGATCTCTGCCGGGTCGTCACTGAGATCGATATGTTCGACGTCATGGCGCGAGGTCATGATGCTGTTGACGTGGCGCTGACCCAGGCCCAGCACCCGGGCAATCATCACCCGTTCCTGCCGGTTAAACAGCATGCTGTCATCGCTGTCTGCAATCAGTGACGAGGTCTTTGCGTCCAGCTCCGCCGGTTCCGCCGCGCCACGCAGCAGTCGCAGCACCGCCTCCGCCGTTCGCTGACGCAGCGGGCGGCCCGCCGAGAGGACCCGCCTGCGGTTGAAGTGAGCCAGCTGGTTCAGCGCCTCAATAATTACCGAGAAGCCAATGGCGGCGTAGAGATACCCTTTCGGGATCACAAAGCCAAAGCCCTCCGCCACCAGACTGAAGCCTATCATTAGTAAAAAGCTTAAGCAGAGGATGACAATCGTCGGATGGCTGTTCACAAAGCGGGTTAAGGGCTTACTGGCCAGCAGCATCAGCAGAATGGCAATCGTAACCGCAATCATCATAACCGGCAGGTCGTTGACCATCCCGACGGCCGTAATCACGGCATCCAGTGAAAAGATGGCGTCCAGCACCACAATCTGCGCCACCACCGGCCAGAATTTAGCGCCGCCTTTTTGTTGACCGCTCTCTTCATCATGGCCTTCCAGCCGCGCATTCAACTCTGTTGTGGCCTTAAATAACAGGAAAATCCCGCCTGACAGCAGCAGCAAATCGCGCGCACTGAAGGGATGGCCCGCCAGCGTAACCCAGGGTTCCTTCAGCGTAACCAGCCAGGAGAGCGAAGCCAGCAGCAGCAACCGGCACAGCAGCGCCAGCAGCAGTCCGATCACGCGTGCCCGGTCACGAAGCGGCCCGGGAAGCTTTTCAACCAGAATGGCGATGAAGATCAGATTGTCGATACCTAAAACCAGTTCCAGAACGATTAGCGTTACTAATCCTGCCCAGAGCGAGGGATCCGCCATTACGTCCAGCATCTCGTGTTCACCTGAATATTTTAAATTGCGTTTTCTCTGATGATAGTGGAGTGCGAAGCCCGGTACAAATGGCAGGGCAGGGGCGTTGCAGCCGAATAGCCCGGATTTATCGTGCAAAAGATGAGCATAACGGTGTGACGGTTTGATTAACTCTGCAGAGGGGAGGGGAGATAATTCTTACTCATTCTGCACCGTGAAAACGATATTCACCTGCGGGGCTTATGCGATTTATCGCAGCGGGAGTATGGCATTAATCCGAATTATTACGAAAGGATTGCACTGCCTGTCTGGCTTCAATACTAATCGCTGGTAGTCTTTTTCCTAAAATAGTCCAGGGATAGCGGGACCTGCTTGTAAACAAGCCAGTAATAACTAGTATAGCAACAAGTTAGCAAACTCTTCCCCAGAGTCGTAATTTGCGTACCAATTCGACATTAATCGCAATGTCCGGATTGCGTAATTTGAGCGCGAACGTCTGTATGATGCGTTCCGGTAACGCTGACGCATTATGGGGAGCAATATGAATGATGACAGCGATATTGGCAGCGACAGCCAAGGGCGGTAGCGTGCCTGAATCGTGTTTTTCGTTGATAAAATGAGCAGCGCTGGCGGTGATTAAAGTCAGAGTAATCTGTTGGTATTCATCACAATATTATTGGATTTATGGTTAAGATCATGGGCGTAAACGCCGCAGGAGCTCCCCTTAGAAACGGCTCAGTCTGAAGAGGCTTCATCGTTCAGCGATTAAACAGGCGATAGCCGTTGCGGGTTAAAGGAAATAAAATAAAGAGTTAAATATGCGCGATACACAATTTACGTTTAAAAGTCTTATTACCAAATTAACGCTGGCCTGTTCAGATTTAATTTGTTTCAACGCAGCTTTATTTATAGCGATGATGCTAATTAATGTTCAGTCAGATTCGCCGCTGGCAGATATTTCTGAAAAAGAAATGAATCTACAAATTGCCACGCACATTTGTCTGTCAATTATTTGCATCGGCTGGTTCTGGGTAAGACTTCGTCACTACACTTACCGCAAACCTTTCTGGTTCGAATTAAAAGAAGTTTTTCGTACCATTCTTATATTTTCTGTTATTGACCTGTCGATTACCGCGCTGTCGCAGTGGCAGATGTCGCGTTTTGTCTGGCTGCTGACCTGGGTACTGGCGCTGATTTTCATTCCAACCTGTCGCGCCCTGGCAAAACGTCTGCTTAATAAAAATGGCTTGTGGAAAAAACAGACCATTATTATTGGCAGCAGCAAAAATGCCCACGAAGCCTGGCAGGCGCTGCAAAGCGAAGAGGTAATGGGCTTTGACGTAGTGGCCTTCTATGACGTTGATGGAACCTGCCCGCAGGAGATCATGAATGGCGTGCCGGTGCTGCGCGACGAGCAGGAACTCTGGCATCTGGCCAGCAGTGAAACCCAGTTCATCGTGGCGGTGGAGTTTGAGCAGAGTCAGTACCGCGATATGTGGCTGAAGTCGCTGGCGATGCACAACTGCCGTTCCGTCTCCGTTATCCCGACCCTGCGCGGTGTGCCGCTCTACGGGACCGACATGGCCTACATCTTCAGCCATGAAGTGATGATTCTGCGTGTTCAGAACAACCTGGCGAAACGCACGTCGCGCTTCCTGAAGCGGACATTCGATATTGTCGGTGCGCTGTCGATTATTCTGATGTTGATGCCTGCGCTGCTGGTGCTCGGCTTCCTGGTCGGCCGTGATGGTGGACCGCCGATTTATGGTCACGAACGTGTAGGAATGAATGGCCGTAAATTTAAATGCCTGAAGTTCCGTTCGATGGTGATTAATTCCAAAGAAGTGCTGGAAGAGGTCCTTCGTACTGACCCGATTGCACGTGCGGAATGGGATAAAGATTTCAAACTTAAAAATGATCCACGTATTACTAAAGTGGGCCACTTCATTCGTAAAACCAGTCTGGATGAGTTACCTCAGCTCTGGAATGTGGTGCGCGGTGATATGAGCCTGGTCGGTCCTCGTCCGGTCATTGAAGATGAACTCTGCCGTTATGCTGGTGATGTTGATTATTACCTGATGGCTAAGCCAGGCATGACGGGATTGTGGCAGGTCAGCGGTCGTAATGATGTTGACTATGAAACCCGCGTCTATTTCGACTCGTGGTACGTAAAAAACTGGTCACTGTGGAATGACATCGCCATTCTGTTCAAAACAGTGGGTGTCGTCCTGAAACGTGACGGTGCGTATTAAGTGTGAGTCGAAAGGAGTGCGTTAACGCGCACTCAGAGGTGTTGTGCCGTTGTCAGGCGTGTCGTTGTTGGCGCCATCGTCAGGGATATCGTCGTGCATTATTGGTCTACTATGATGCACGGCACGCAGATTCGCCCTGACAGATGGCGACAACGTATAACAAGTGGAGCAAGGATAATGAACGACAGGTTCAGAGCTTAAGTCAGGCAGGATTTACTTTTTTTGTTGGACGCTTACACAGCGGCGGTTTCGCCTCTATCAATAAATAACTGATAGCGAAGATCTAAATGATTACAATCAAAATGAAATTGATACCCTTGCTGGTATCCGCCACATTCCTCAGCGGGTGTACGATCGAACCAGGTCAGCGCCTTTCTACGTCGGGAAAAGATGTCATTGAGCAGCAGGATAGCAACTTTGACATCGACAAATACGTCAACGTCTTTCCGTTAACCCCTTCACTGGTTGAGAAGATGCGTCCTAAGCCACTGGTGGCCCAGGCGAACCCGACTCTCCAGAACGAAATTCAAAACTACGAATACCGTATCGGTGTGGGCGATGTCCTGACCATCACGGTCTGGGATCACCCGGAGCTGACCACCCCAGCCGGTCAGTATCGTAGCGCCAGCGACACCGGCAACTGGGTACACTCAGACGGTACCATCTTCTATCCTTACATCGGTCGTGTGCGTGTCGCGGGCCGTACCGTCGGCGACGTTCGTAACGAAGTCGCCCGCCGCCTGGCACAGTACATCGAAAGTCCTCAGGTTGATGTCAGCATCGCCTCGTTCAAATCACAGAAAGCCTACGTGACCGGTTCAGTCACCACCTCAGGCCAGCAGCCGATTACCAACGTGCCGCTGACGATTCTGGATGCGATTAACGCCGCGGGCGGCCTGGCTGCCGATGCAGACTGGCGTAACGTCGTGCTGACGCACAACGGTCGTGAGCAGCGTGTCTCTCTGCAGGCGCTGATGCAGAATGGCGACCTGAGCCAGAACCATCTCCTCTATCCGGGCGATATCCTCTACGTTCCGCGTAATGACGATCTGAAAATCTTCGTCATGGGCGAAGTGAAGCAGCAGGCGACCCTGAAAATGGACCGCAGCGGCATGACGCTGGCGGAAGCGCTGGGTAATGCGGCCGGGATGGATCAGACCACCTCTGACGCCACCGGTGTCTTCGTTATCCGTCCACTGCACGGTACCGATCGCAGCAAGATTGCCAACATCTATCAGTTGAACACCAAAGATGCGGCATCCATGGTGATGGGCACCGATTTCCAGCTTCAGCCTTACGACATCGTTTATGTCACCTCTACACCGCTGACGCGCTGGAACCGTGTGATCTCGCAATTACTACCAACCATTGCGGGTATCAACGATGTGAGCGAGAGCGCGCTGCGTATCCGCAACTGGTCGAACTAAGGTCTGACCATGATTACGTCCGTGTTAGTCGTTTGCGTCGGCAATATCTGCCGCTCTCCCACCGGAGAGCGCCTGTTTAAACGCGCGCTGCCCGATTTGGATGTTCGTTCTGCTGGCCTGGGGGCGCTGGTAGGCCACCCGGCCGACCAGACAGCCTCTGACGTCGCCGCTGCGCAGGGTCTGTCGCTGGACGGTCACCAGGCGCAGCAGCTGACGGCCGAGATGTGCCGTCAGGCCGATCTGATTCTGGTGATGGAAAAGCGACAGATTGAACAGGTGAATCGCATCGACCCCGCTGCGCGTGGCAAAACCATGCTGCTTGGGCACTGGCTCAATCAGAAAGAAATTGCGGATCCGTATCGAAAAAGCCGTGAGGCCTTTGAAGAGATTTACGGGTTACTGGAAAACGCTACCCAGAAGTGGGTCAACGTATTAAGCCGATAGTTGGGATTATCCATGAATATAAAAAATAAGGTCAGAACCGCGCCGGGAGAGGAGTCGAATGGATGGGATCTGGCGCATCTTGTGGGACAGCTAATTGATCATCGCTGGATCATTGTTGCCGTTACCGCTTTTTTCATGCTGGCGGGAACACTCTACACACTGTTTGCGACACCGATTTACAGCGCAGATGCGCTGGTTCAGGTTGAGCAGAAGAACGCCAGCACCGTTCTGAACGAAATTGACAGCATTCTGCCACCGACCCCGGCGTCTGATACGGAAATTGAGATCCTCGAATCCCGTATGGTCATCGGCAAAACGGTTGACGATCTGGGTCTGGATACCGTGGTTGAGCAGAACTACTTCCCGGTTATCGGTAAGGGTCTGTCGCGCCTGATGGGGAATAAACCTGCCAGCATCGCGATTTCCCGCCTGGAAATCCCACGCACCATCGACAAGCGTAACGTGGAACTGGAAGTGACCGGCCCGCAGAGCTACACCGTTTCTAAAGATGGTGATGAGCTGTTCAAGGGTAAAGTCGGTCAGCTGGAGTCGCACGGCGACGTCACCATGCTGGTCAGCGAGATCCACGCTGACGAAGGCACCAGCTTCACCGTCACCAAGCTGAACGACCTGCAGGCGATCCGTTCTGTTCTCTCCAACCTGACCGTAGCTGACAAAGGTAAAGATACCGGCGTGCTGGGTCTGGAGTACCTGGGTGAAGATCCGGAGCAGATCAGCAAAGTCCTGAATCAGATCGTGAACAACTATCTGCTGCAGAACGTTGAGCGCAAGTCTGAGCAGGCCGAGAAAAGTCTGGAGTTCCTGCGCACTCAGCTGCCTGCCGTTCGCAGCAAGCTGGATGATGCGGAAAACAAACTGAACGCCTTCCGTCGTCAGAACGAATCGGTTGACCTGTCACTGGAAGCGAAATCTGCCCTGGACTCTTCTGTCAGCGTGCAGAGCCAGCTGAACGAACTGACCTTCCGTGAAGCGGAAGTCTCTCAGCTGTTCACCAAAGATCACCCGACCTACCGTGCGCTGCTGGAAAAACGTAAAACGCTGGAGAATGAGCAGGCTCAGCTGAACAAGAAAATCTCTGGCATGCCTCAGACTCAGCAGGAAATCCTGCGTCTGACCCGTGACGTTCAGTCTGGTCAGGAGATCTACATGCAGCTGCTGAACCGTCAGCAGGAGCTGGGCATCAGTAAAGCGAGCACCGTGGGTGATGTCCGCATCATCGACAGCGCGCAGACAGCAAACGCGCCGGTCGCACCGAAGAAGATGCTGATCATCGCCGCAAGCCTGATTCTGGGTCTGTTCGTGTCGGTCGGTCTGGTTCTGCTGAAAGCGCTGCTGCATCACGGCATCGAGAACCCGGATCAGCTGGAAGAGCTGGGCATGAATGTCTATGCCAGCGTGCCTTTGTCAGACTGGCAGCGTAAGAAGGATACTGAAGCCCTGGCGCGTCGCGGCAGCAAGGTGAAAACCGATCCGCACGAAACGCTGCTGGCGCTGGGTAACCCGACTGACCTCTCTATCGAAGCGATTCGTAGTCTGCGTACCAGCCTGCACTTCGCCATGATGGAAGCGAAAAACAACATCCTGATGATCACCGGCGCCAGCCCGGGTATTGGTAAAACCTTTATCTGTGCCAACCTGGCGACCCTGGTCGCGAAAGCGGGTCAGCGTGTCCTGTTCATCGATGGCGACATGCGTCGTGGCTACACCCACGAACTGCTGGGCGCGGATAACAAATCAGGCCTGTCCAACGTCCTGTCCGGTAAAACGGAGTTCAGCCCGGCGCTGATTCAGCAGGGTGTATACGGTTTTGACTTCCTGCCTCGTGGTCAGGTGCCACCGAACCCGTCTGAGCTGCTGATGCATCGTCGCATGGGTGAGCTGCTGGACTGGGCGAGCAAGAACTACGACCTGGTATTAATCGATACGCCACCTATCCTGGCCGTTACCGATGCGTCAATTATCGGTAAGCTGGCAGGCACCTCGCTGATGGTGGCGCGTTTCGAAGCCAACACCACGAAAGAAGTGGACGTCAGCTTCAAACGCTTTGCCCAGAACGGTATTGAGATTAAAGGTGTGATCCTCAACGCCGTGGTGCGTAAAGCGGCCAACGCGTATGGCTATGGTTACGACTACTACGCCTACGACTACGGCAAGACCAACAAAAGCTGATCATTGAGTAAGCAACAGGGGGCGGTCTGACCGCCCCTTTTTATCGTCCCTTTGAATGACGACACGCATCAATTGACACAGGTTATTCTGTCCGGACCCGGAAAAGCGATAAAACGATAAATCGCATGGCGAGCGTCACTCAACAGACTTCATCTCCAGCAGGGCATCGCCCGCACGTCATTTATGATCGTGCTCTCTGGCTCGCGGAAAAGCCGGCCGGGAAGGCGAAGCAGGATGATTGCTGGCATGAGAACTTGTGGAATTAAGGAATCACACCATGGCTCCCTATTGGTATGTATCAGGCTTTTTACTGCTGCTTGCGCTGTTTGAAATCGCGCTAAAAAAAGACGAACGCACAAATCATATTCTGACCTGGCTGCTCTGTGTGGCCGCCATACTGTTGATTGTTTTCGGGGGGATTCGCGGTCTTGGCACCGGCATGGATGATTTCCAGTACCGGAGTTTCTTTGAAGACTTTGTCAGACGTATCGAGATTAACGGCTTCTTTAAAACCGTCGCATTTTTCCGTTATGAACCGCTGATTTTTGCGATCGCCTGGCTGACCAGCCTGTTTTCGCACAACGCCAGCATCTTTCTGTTTGTCTTCTGTGCGATTGCCGTTTTCATTAACACTTACTTTTTCCGGAAGATGTCACCCTATCCGGTGCTGGCGCTGATGCTCTATTCGGCGCACATCTTTATCAACAAAGACATCAACCAGATTCGCTTTGGCCTGAGCTCGGCGCTGTTCCTTGGCGTCCTGTGGTCGATCTATCTCAAGCGCTACTGGTGGGCGTTTGCCTTCTTCGTGCTGTCATTCACCAGTCACAACACCGGAATCATGGTCGTGACGCTGGTGCCGTTCCTGTTTATTCGTGACTGGCGCTGGTGGCCGGTGATCATCATCGTGGCCAGCCTGCCGCTCTCCGTCGTGGGCGGTTCCAGCTTTATTGCCCTGATTGCCGGACATCTGGGATCGCTGGGTGAGAGGGCGTCGGGCTATAACAATGACCCCTCTTATGCGATGGGTGGCAGTATCCTGGCGGTGTCGAACCTGAAAAACATCATGCTGGTGTTTGTGTTTTTCTATTTCATGCTGACCGATGAGCTGAAGCGCGAAAATTACGCCCAGTATCGTCTTAACTATCTGCTGATTTTAAGTTTTGCCATCGGCGGCGCGATCAGGATCTTCCTGTACAACTTCCCATCCGGTTCGCGTCTGTCTAACTATCTGCAGCAGGTTGAACCGATCATCCTGACCTCGCTGATTTATCAGGCCAGACGGTCATGGAAACCCGCGCTGTTTGGCATGCTGGTGTTCTTCCTGCTCTATTACCTCTACTACAACACCATTTCAACCAAGCAGGCGGTGACCGGCTATGAAGTGGCGCGGGAGTTTTGGTTGATTCACTGATTAACGGGCGGCTGGACTCTCCAGAGGCAGCCGCCTGTCAGATCCCCGGTTTTTCTTCGACGGTTGTCGACTGAACTGTTTATTTTTGAATTATTTTGATGAGGTGCTGGCCATGAAGGACATTCGTTTCTCTATCGTAATTCCGGCTTATAACGCGTCAGAATCGATTGTCACGACGCTGGATTGCGTTAAAGCTCAAACGTATCGCAATTTTGAGGTCATCATCGTTGATGATAAGTCGGCGGATGCCGCAGCGCTGGCGGACGTTGTTCGCAGCGAACGCTATCAGGAGCTGGATATCAATCTGGTGCTCTCTGAGGTGAAACTTAACGGCGCCGGTGCGCGCAACAAAGGCATTGAGCTGGCCACAGGCGACTATGTCAGCTTCCTGGACGCCGATGATGAGTGGGCCGCTGACAAACTGCAGCAGGTGAGCGAGAAAATCGCGCAGCTGGAGGGGCAGGGCAGACAGAAATTTGTCATCTTCAGTCAGGTCAATATCTATCAGGATGGATCGTTCCTGAAAGTGATGCCGATGCAGCCACCAGGCAAAAACGAAACCGTCGCCGAGTATCTGTTCGGCTGCTACGGCTTTATCCAGACCAGCACCATCGTGCTGAAGCGGGAAGACGCGGCAAAAATTCAGTTCGATACCCGCTATATCCGCCATCAGGATTATGATTTCTGCATTCGTGCCGACCGCATGGGCTATGACTTCGTGATGATTGCCGCGCCGCTGGCGAACTATCATCTGGTCACCAAATTTGGCTCCAAGCACAAAGGCGAATCGGTGAAATATTCGATGTTCTGGCTTGATACCATGAAGCCGCATCTGACCCCGCGTGATATCCACACCTACAAAGCCTTTAAGCTGCCGCTGCGCTACAAGATGGATGGCAAGTCGCTGATGGCGAGCCTGAGCTTTGCCCGCTACTTCTTCCTCACTAACAAAGATAACCGTGCCTATTTCATGAACCGGGTCAAAGACAAGGTCAGAGCACGTTTCGGTGGTGAGAAAGCGATCTCCTGACGCGCGGCGCGTCCCGCTCTGCTCCTGATATCAGGAGCCACTCTCTTTTCATTTAATTCAGGGTTGAAGATGAAGACTTCTGTTGGAACCGTTGGCATTGTGATGCCTATGTATAATGCCCGTCAGACGGTATTACGCGCCGTGCAATCGGTGATCAACCAGCACTATACCGACTGGCACCTCTATCTGGTCAACGATAAATCCACTGACGACTCGCTGGCGTTTGTGCGTGAGCACTGCCAGGACCCGCGCATCACCATTCTGGACAACGCGGTCAACATGGGCGCAGCAGAGACCCGCAACGTCGGGCTGCGTGCGGCCACGGAAGAGATTATCGCCTTCCTCGACAGTGATGATGAATGGCATGCGGATAAGCTGACTCAGCAGGTGGCCGCCATTGAGGCCGGTGATGATTTTGTCATTACCGAGTATCACTACAAAACCCGCAAGGCTGAGCACGACATCACCTACGGCAAACCTTATCTGCAGCAGGAAAACTTCGTGAAAAAGCAGTATCGCGTCTGTTTCTCTTCCGTCTGCTTCCGCCGCCCGCCTCAGGGACTCTTCTTCCAGCGCAAAGGGCACGAAGATTTCCTGTTTCTCTATGAGTTGTTCACCCGCTACAAGCAGGCACGCGTAATTCAGACGATTCTGGTCAACTATTACGAGTTAGGGGATTCCCTTTCGCGCAATAAGAATAAAGCGGCCCAGTGGCACCTCGAATTATTAAGAATTATCTATAAAAACAATCCTTTAAAAATCTATTACTATTACGCCTGGTATATGGTGAATGGTGTGCTGTTTACCCTTAAGCATCGTTAAGCTCGTCGGCAGGATTGTCTTTAAAATTTGAGGTGGATAGCGTTTCATGAAAAAAATTGTCCTGGTGATCAAAGATGCTTACTCCTATGCGGGCACCGAGAACATCTGTAACTTTATGTCAGAATGTCTTGGCGAAACGCATGACGTCACCATCTACTCGCTGGAAGGCAGCGGAAAAACCTTCTACCCGTTTGAGCATGTCAAAGAGATTGTCAGCTTTGAAGGGCAGAGCAACCCCATTAAAAGCGCGGTTGCCCGAATCCATGAAGAGGGTTTCGACACCGTCTTCCTGATCAGCATGGGCCGCCTGAGCGTGATGTTCGCCTTCTGGAATCTGCTGCTGATGAAGAAGAAGCGTGGCAAAGCCTACGCCTGCGAACACATCGCCATTAACTCCTTCAGCAAACCGATTAAGTTCCTCAAGTTCCTGCTGCTGCGCTACTACGACCGCGTGATTGTTCTGACCGACAAAGATCATCAGGTGTTCAGCCGCTGGCGCATTCCCAGCATGCAAATCCCCAATCCGGTGGTTTACAAAGGCTATCAGCGCCAGACCCGATCCCGTCAGGCGCTGGCCGTCGGACGTCTGGATAACCAGAAGGGGTTTGACCTGATGCTGGATATCTGGCGCGACTTTGCCAGAAAACACCCGGACTGGACGCTGGTGATTGCCGGTGATGGTGAACTGCGTCAGCAGCTGCACGATCAGGCGGCAGTGCTGGGGATCACCGACAGCGTGAAGTTTGTCGGCAAGGTCAGCAACATCAATGACTACTATCGCGACAGCGACATGGCGCTGATGACCTCCCGCTATGAAGGATTGCCGCTGGTGCTGCTGGAAGCGAAATCCTGGTCACTGCCGGTCGTCGCCTACGACTGCCCGACCGGGCCTCAGGAGATCATCAACCACGGCGAAGATGGTTTCCTGGTGCCCATGAATGACAAAGCCACGTTTCTGGCGCGAATGGAGCAGCTGGCGACAGATGATGCGCTGCTCTATGCCATGAGCGAAAAAACGAAACAGACCGCGCTGAAATTCGACGGTAATCAGATCAAAAAAAGCTGGCTGTCATTGGTTTAACCGGAGCTGGAAACGCTCACTTGCGACGTGCCTCAGGGACACCGCCATGGCCAATGGCCTTATTGACTACGGGAATTGATGCATGAAAAGAAGAGAAGTGTTACAGACCGCCGCCTCCGCTCTGGTGGGGGCTCTCTCCGTGAGCACCTTTTCCAGCTACGCTGCTAAAAGTAACGGCATTGCCCTGAAACCGGTTGATGCCACCGCCGTACCGAAAGGAGACGTGCCGATCCTGACGCCGGAAAATGTTTACGCGATGCCACCGCAGTTCTGGCAGAGCTTTGAGGGTAAGCTCTGGATTGGTAAAGCCGGTGTGGATGCCAGCAAGCCTGGCAACCAGATTCCGGTCTTCCTGCGTGACGCCAGCGGTAAGGTCTCCGAGATTGCTCAGCCTATCGCGTTGAACAAGGGCAACTTTGCGCAGTTTATCCAGGATAATGCTGCGCTGATTGCCGATCCTTCGCATTCGATGACGGTAGAAGATAATAACGGGCAGACCCTGTTTAACATCGCGGATGTCAGTCGCCCGGGCGCCGCTGATTTCAGTCAGCGCCTGTCACAGCCAGCGGGTTATCAGCTGATTGGCGAGATCCCGTCCGTGGCGGAGTTACGCAAGACCCGTCCGCTGTTTGAAGGGGCCAAGATCAAACTCAAAAGCTGGCACGAGGGACGGGAAGTGGGCGGCGGCGAGTTCGTCGGCAGCTTCCAGCCCGCGCAGAATGATGGCGGCGTCAACTTTGCCGGTGACGGCTTTCACTGGCGTCGTGTGGTAGACGATTTCAACCGCCTGACGCTGTTTGATTTCGGTGCCATCGCCGATGGGAAAACCGATACGGCACCCGCCATTATGGCGATGTTCCAGTGGTCGCAGCAGGCGAACCAGCAGATCTGCGTTCAGTTCCCGGCCGGGACCTTTATGGTCTCGGCATGCAACCTGGGCGACAAGTATCTCAACTTCTTCCGCATGTCCGGTGCGATGGTCAACTTTGGTTACTTCCCGGCGACCACCCTCGTTTCCGATGGTAAGTCAGAGTTCGTCTTCCAGATGAATGCCCGCCGGGTCGAGCTTTCCAACCTGATCTTTAACGGCAACAGCGATAAGAGTCCGAACCAGCAGGGCTTTTTCCACAACATCTGCCCGGGCGGACAATATTTCCGGGGTGCCTGCCTGCGCTTTAACGCCGTCGGCGGTACCGCGATCAGCCTGCAGGATACCCTCGATTGTAAAATCGACCAGTGGTACGCCTCCCGCTGCAGCGGCGACGTCATCAAATCGGGCTGGTCAGGACAGAAGCAGGGCAAATGGGACCACAGCACCGCTATCGAGCTGTCGAACTTCAACGCGCAGTACTGCCGTGGGGGCAAAGTCCTCAACCTGCCGCGCTGCGGTCAGTCGATTATCCACAACGGCTGGATTGAGCACTGTGACAACCCGGGCGATCTCTCCAACGGTCAGTGGATCGTTGATGCGCTGAGCCTGGAGGATTGTAAGAACCCGCTGATTGCCCACAACACCCGTCTGAATATGCGCCAGACCAGCCTGCAGTCGGGCAGCTGGATCGATAACTCGATGCAGGGCGATCGTCTGCTCAGCATCTGGGAGATGGGGTCGACCCGCGTTGAATCTTACGGCGTCGCGCTGGATGGCAGCCTGAAGTACAACTACATCACCTCGCGCTGGCGTCTGGAGAACAACACCAACCAGGAGACCTGGTTTGATCTCGGCAGCCTCTACTCACCCACGGTGGGCGACTCCTGGGAGATCGAAATCTTTGGTCAGGCGCAGTTCAGCAACGGCAGCGGCGACAAGCCCCTGATGAACCTGATCAGCGACAAAACCACCGGTGGCCGCGCCGTGATCCACGTGCAGCGCAAGAAAGACCTCTCTGAAGCGAGCTGGTCAGCCGAAGGCAGCAGCCCGGTCCTCGATGTGCGCTATGTCGCTGAACATGACACCGACGTTCGCCTCTTCGTCAAACTGGCGGGCTGGACGCCGTCGGCCGCCGTGCTGGTGAAAACCACCGGCAAGGATCGCTTTGTTACCGGTCGCTGCGCGCGCGTTAACGCGCGGATGGAGCCAGGCAATCCGCCGGCGGGCGATAAGACCAAACGCGCGCCGCAGCGCTTCAGTCTGCACAACGGCAAAGCGGGTGTCGGGGCCAACGAGCAGGGCGATCTGCTGATGGCGTCGCGTCCGCTCTCTGCCGATCAGGTCGATACCAGCAAGCCGGAAGGCTTTGTTTCCGTGGTCATCAACGGGAAACAGGTTGCCCTGCCTTACTTTGCCATTAAGTCATAACCCTTGCATGACGGCCGCCACAACGGAGGCGGCCGGTTTTAACAGGAGCGGTACCTTTGGGTGCGTTATCCCGTAAGCATTATTTTGAACAGAGCTCATTTTGCCCATGACGGATCCGGGCGGCTTACAGAATTAAAAAAATTTATTCGGAGTTGTTATGAAAATTTTATTGGTGGGTAACCATACGTGTGGGAATCGTGGGGATGGCGCGATTCTTCGTGGACTGATTGATTCAATGAAGTCTGCACGCAGTGATTTAGACATTGATGTGATTAGCCGTTATCCAACCAGCTCCGGTTATCTGCTCCAGCAGGATATTCAGCAGGATGCGCTGTTTCTGCACAACAGCAAGTCAGGAAAAGGTCTGGTCGGTTCGTTTAAGCGTAAAGTCGCGAACCGTCTGATGCCCGACATCATGATGGCGCACCTGGGCAAGGGCGGCGTCTTTAAGTCGTTTGCCGTGCCACCGCACCTCAAAGCCTTTACCGAAAGCCTGGCGAAATATGACGCCATTATTCAGGTTGGCGGGTCATTCTTCGTCGATCTCTATGGCGTCACCCAGTTTGACCACGCACTTTGTGCGCTGATGGCGAAAAAGCCTATTTACCTGATTGGTCACTCGGTGGGCCCGTTCCAGAACCCGCGCGTCAATGCGCTGGCGAACTTTGTTTTTGATCGCGTTAACAGCCTGGTTCTGCGTGAGTCGGTCAGCCTCGATCTGATGAAACGTGATGGCGTGACCAGCTCGAAAGTCGCAGCCGGCGTCGACACCGCTTTCCTGGTGCGCGCGCGTGAAGTGGAAAATCCGAGCCATAACCTGCTTCACTGGCAGGGGATTATCAGCAGCCGTAAAACCATCGCCATCACCGTGCGCGAACTGGCTCCGTTTGATAAACGTCTGGGCGTCACACAGAAAGAGTATGAAGCAGCCTTTGGTCGGGTGATCAATGCGATGATCGCAGAAGGTTACCAGGTCGTGGCGTTCTCCACCTGTACCGGCATCGACAGCTATGCCAAAGATGACCGCATGGTGGCACTGACCCTGCGCGATCACGTGGAGCAGCCTGAGCATTACCATGTCATCATGGATGAGTTTAATGACCTGGAGCTGGGCATCCTGCTGAGCCACTGCCATCTGACCATCGGTACCCGCCTGCACTCGGCGATTATCTCCATGAACTTTGGCACCCCGGCCGTGGCGATCAACTATGAGCACAAGTCGATGGGTGTGATGAACCAGCTGGGTCTGCCGCAGATGGCAACCGATGTGAAAAGCCTGATGGATGGCTCGCTGATCGACAAGGTGAAGAGTGTGCTTGCCGACTACGACGACATTAAGCTGAAGGTCAATACGGCCGTTGCGAATGAAAGGGAAATTGGCAACCGGATCACTGAAGAGATTCTCAAAGTATTAGGGTAATGTGATGAAACTGACTTTTTTCACCATGCGTTTCCCGGTTGCCTCTGAGACATTCGTTCTGAATCAGGTAACCCATTTTATTGATGCCGGTTACGAGGTGGAGATTATTTCAGTCTTTCCCGGCGATTTAGTGAACCGGCACGCCGCGTTTGATGAGTATGGTCTGGCGGCGAAGACGCATTATCTGCTGCCGGAAGAGAAGATCTCGATTGTCGATAAGCTCAACCAGCGCATCAGGCTGGTGCTGCCGAACGTGACCAAACCGTCGCTGCTGCGTTCGCTGAACATGCGTCGTTATGGCGCGCAGTCCAGCAAGCTGCTGCTGCCGTCGATCGTGGCCAATGCGAAGCAGACCTTCACCGCGGATGTTTTCCTGGTGCATTTCGGCTATGCCGGTGCGCTGGCGAATAAGCTGCGTGAGCTGGGCGTACTGAAGGGCAAGCAGGCGACCGTGTTCCACGGCGCCGATATTTCCCGTCGTCACATTCTGGAAGAGCACAAGCTCGACTACGTCAACCTGTTCCGCCAGAGCGAACTGATGCTGCCAATCAGCCACCTGTGGGAAAACAAGCTGATTGAGATGGGCTGCCCGCCGGAAAAAATTCATGTGACACGCATGGGGATTGAGCCAGAGAAGTTTAACTTCCAGCCGCGGCAGGCATTTCACAAGCCGCTGCGTATCGTTTCGGTGGCGCGTCTGACCGAGAAGAAAGGACTGGATGTGGCGGTGAAAGCCAGCGCTATCCTGAAGCAGCGGGGCGGTCAGTTCCAGTACACCATCATCGGCAATGGCGATCAGGATGAGATGATGCGTGATTTCATCGCCCGCGAGGGGATGGAAGATTGCGTCAGTATGCCGGGCTTTAAACCACAGGAGGAGATCCGTCGTGCGCTGAGCGAAGCGGACATCTTCCTGCTGCCCTCCAAAACTGCCGCCGATGGCGACATGGAAGGGATTCCGGTTGCGCTGATGGAGGCGATGGCGGTCGGCCTGCCGGTGGTCTCCACCTTCCACAGCGGTATTCCCGAACTGATTGAGAACAACGTCTCCGGCTGGCTGGTGGAAGAGGACGATCCCGAGGCGCTGGCAGAGACGCTGCTTAAGCTCTCTGAGGGCGAAGTGGATGTGGCCCCGGTGGTCGCTGCTGCGCGGCATAAAGTTGAGACGGAGTTTAATCAGCATATCGCCTATGGCGAACTGGCACAGATTCTGGAGCGACTGGCGTGAGTGGATTTAAGTCACAGGCGATTTGGTTGTTTGGCAGCACCTGCTTTTCTGCGGTGCTGCAGGTTGCACAGCTGAGCTTTCTCGCCCGCAAACTGGAAACCCACGAGCTGGGACTGCTGGCCATCATCAACGCCATTCTGGCGGTGGCGGGTGTCCTGCAGGATATGGGGATGAGCAGTTATCTGGTGCATCGCCAGAACATCACCCGCCGTGAGCAGAGCACCATCTACTGGGTTAACGTATCACTCAGTCTCTGCACCGGCCTGATCATGCTGCTGATCGCTTTCCCGGTGGCCTGGTTCTATCACCTGCCGGAGCTGACGGGGCTGATCATGCTGACCAGTCTCAACTTCCTCGTGCTGGGACATCTGTCGCAGTATCAGGCGCACTACATCAAGACCAAGCGGATGGTGTCGCTGGCGAAGATTGAGATGGGCACCAAGCTGTTTGCCTTCCTCTGTGTGGTGGCAATGCTGGAGTTCACCTCACTGACCGTAGCGGCAGCGATTCTCGGCCTGTTCATCAATGCCTTTACCCGTATCCTCTGCATGATTGCACTGGGGGAGAAGTCATGGCGCCCGACGTGGGAGTTCGACAAAGCGACCTTCTTCGGGGCGATTCGCTACGGCAGCTACCAGCTTGGCTCCCAGACCATTAACCAGCTGCGCACCCAGGCGGATGCGCTGGTGGTCGGTAAGGTGATGGGCGCTGAGATGCTGGGTGTCTACTCGCTGGCAAAAGAGCTGGTGCTGCAACCGCTGAAGCTGGTGACGCCGGTCATCAACCGTCTGGCGCTGCCGCGCTTTGCTGAGAAGCAGCACGATGCTGAGCAGCTGAAAAAGCTGTTCCTCAAGGGGACGCTGGGGATCATGCTGTTCAGCAGCGCGATGTACCTGGTCATTGGCATCTTCTCGCCGGTGATCGTCCGTATACTTTATGGCGCGTCACACGAGCAGGTTTACCACCTGATCCCGCTGATGCTGCTGTTCGGTATGCTGCGGCCGATGGGGGGACTGACCGGTGCCATTTCGCAGGCTAACGGACGCACCAACGTCGAGTTCTACTGGAACATCGTGGCGAGTATCGTGGTGCTGGGCGTGCTGGCGACCACCTTTATCTGGCCTAACGTGCTCTATGTGGCGCTGACGCTCTCCATCTCGCAGATCCTGATCTCGGCGCTGGCTCACCCGTTCTTTATCAAGCCGGTAATTGGCATTCGTTTTATGCCCTATGCCCGGCAGTGGGTGGCGGTGTCGGTGGTCTTTGTCGGCCTGATGGTGCTGGTGAACCACTTCAATCTGTTCATCATGCCGGAGTGGTTTGAAGGCTGGCTGTAATCATCACACAGCGATATTAACGGGTGACCTCAGGGTCGCCCGTTTTCATTTATGGCTGGTCTCAGCCATGCAACGAACAGTGCTGCAGATCACAGTAGCAATCTGCGATTACTGATTGTCTTTACTCAGTTTATGGTATCGCGTGCAATGGGCAAAATGCCGAATTTCTAAGTTATGACAGAGAGTTACTGTCCGCTTTTCAGATAAAGATTATACTTGCTCTTCCGGCCGATCCTGCATAATCGACCCACATCTTCATTTTATTAAACGGAATAAATATGACCAAGCTTAAAGCAGTAATCCCGGTTGCGGGCCTCGGTATGCATATGCTCCCTGCGACTAAAGCCATTCCGAAAGAGATGCTGCCTGTCGTCGACAAACCGATGATCCAGTACATCGTTGACGAATGTGTTGCCGCAGGTATTAAAGAGATCGTGCTGGTCACGCATGCATCGAAAAATGCGGTCGAGAACCACTTCGATACCACTTATGAACTGGAAGCGCTGTTGGAAGCGCGTGTGAAGCGTCAGCTGCTGAGCGAAGTGCAGTCTATCTGCCCGCCGGGCGTGACCATCATGAACGTGCGTCAGGCACAGCCGCTGGGTCTGGGCCACTCGATTCTCTGCGCCCGTCCGATGATCGGTGATAATCCGTTTGTCGTGGTGCTGCCGGACGTGCTGCTGGATGATTCCACTGCTGACCACCTGCGTTATAATCTCGCGGCGATGGTTGCCCGTTTTGAAGAGACCGGCCACAGTCAGGTTCTGGCACAGCATATGCCTGCCTCCGACCTCTCTGAGTACTCGGTGATCACCACCGAAGAGCCGATCAACAACCCAGGCGATATCAGCCGTATCACCAACTTTGTTGAGAAGCCAGAGCATCCGGCTGAGCTGAACTCTGACCTGGCTGCGGTAGGGCGCTATGTGCTCTCTGCGGACATCTGGGCTGAACTGGAGCGCACTGAACCGGGCGCCTGGGGCCGTATCCAGCTGACCGATGCGATCGCCAGCCTGAGCAAAAACAAACCTGTTGATGTTTCACTGCTGACCGGTCACAGCTTCGACTGCGGTCGTAAACTGGGTTACATGCAGGCGTTCGTCTCTTACGGACTGCGTAACAACGCCCAGGGCCGCGATTTCCGCGAAGCGATTCAGAACATCCTGGCAAAACAACAGTAATTACTTTGCCGCGCACTGCGCGGCAGCTTACAAGGAGTGCACATGGCTATTTTGGTAACGGGCGGGGCAGGCTATATCGGTTCCCATACCGTACTGGCGCTGCTGCAGCGTGGTGATGATGTGGTGGTGCTGGATAACCTCTGCAATGCCTCACGCGAAGCGATCAACCGCGTTGAAAAGCTGGCGGGGAAGAAAGCGACCTTCGTCGAAGGCGACATCCGTGACCGCGCCTGCCTGCGCGACCTGTTTGCCTCAAACAGCATTTCCGCCGTCATCCACTTCGCCGCGCTGAAAGCGGTCGGAGAGTCGACGCGTATGCCTCTGGAGTACTACGAGAACAACGTCGCGGGTACGGTAGTGCTGCTGGAAGAGATGCGTAACGCGGGCGTCTGGAACTTCATCTTCAGTTCATCGGCCACCGTTTATGGCGCGGATGCACCGGTTCCCTATGTGGAAACAACCCCGATTGGCGGCACCACCAGTCCTTACGGCACTTCTAAGCTGATGATCGAGTTCGTCATGCGTGACTTTGCTAAGGCAGAGCCGAAGTTTAAGGCGATTGCGCTGCGCTACTTCAACCCGGTTGGCGCGCATGAGTCAGGCGAAATCGGCGAAGACCCGACCGGCATCCCGAATAACCTGCTGCCTTACATCGCACAGGTCGCGATTGGTCGTCTGGAGAAGCTGGGTGTGTTTGGCGGTGACTACGATACGCCAGACGGCACCTGCCTGCGTGACTACATCCATGTGGTCGACCTGGCTGAAGGACACCTGAAAGCGCTGGACCATCTGAGCAAAGTTGAGGGTTACACCGCCTTTAACCTCGGCGGCGGCAAAGGGTTCTCGGTTCTTGAGATGATCAAGGCGTTTGAGCAGGCCTCCGGCAAAGCGATTCCGTTTGAGATCAAACCCCGTCGTGACGGCGACCTGCCTGCCTTCTGGGCGGATGCGTCCCTGGCGAACCGTGAGCTCGACTGGCGCGTGACGCGCGGCATCGATGAGATGATGCGCGATACGTGGAACTGGCAGAGTAAGAACCCGGATGGGTTCCGGTAGTTGAAAAAAGGCGAACTGAGGTTCGCCTTTTTTAATGTTTACATTGAAATATCTTATCGACCCTTTCTCACTATTCTGATTGTCTCGTCCTGGCACATCAGTAACCATCCCCTGCGTCAGTCAAGCGCTCATAAGTTGAACTAACACCTGTTAAACAAACGCATTTTATTCGTAATAGCCATACCTGAGTGATAGAATTTGCGATTGTTGAATGATAAACCCACTTAAACAATTTCATTAATAAAGTGATATCAATCAATGAAATGCTGATCGTGAAGCGAGTGCTCGGTATCAGCATAGTCATTCGTCTGAAGACAATCAGCATTGTGGGAGCTGTAACCCAGGGGCGGTAGCGTGCTCTGGACGCATATGATTGTCTGCATTTTATACAGGCACCCATGCCTCAGATAGCTTGTCAGGAATAAACACGTTATGAAGATACTTATCACTGGTGGTGCAGGTTTTATCGGTTCGGCAGTTGTCCGTCATGTTATTAACAATACGAATGATGAAGTTATAAACGTTGATAAACTGACTTATGCAGGCAACCTGGAGTCATTAAAAGACGTCAGCGACAGCTCCCGCTACACGTTCAGACAGGTTGATATCTGTGATGGACAGGCTGTCACTGACGTACTGAATGAATTTCAGCCAGATGCCATCATGCACCTAGCCGCTGAAAGCCATGTTGACCGTTCAATTACTGGTCCGGCAGAGTTTGTTCAGACGAACGTGGTAGGCACCTATGCTCTGTTAGAGGCGGCACGTCATTACTGGAGTGCCTTACCTGAAGCACGAAAAAATGCCTTCCGTTTTCACCATATCTCGACGGATGAAGTTTATGGTGATCTGCCGCATCCGGATGAAATGGATGGCGAGCTGCCATTGTTTACCGAAGAGACACCTTATGCGCCGAGCAGCCCTTACTCCTCGACTAAAGCTGCCAGCGATCATCTGGTTCGCGCATGGGGCCGCACCTACAAGTTGCCGGTGATTGTCACTAACTGCTCAAACAACTATGGTCCTTATCACTTCCCGGAAAAATTGATCCCGTTGATCATCAGCAATGCGCTTGAAGGCAAACCACTGCCAATCTACGGTAAAGGCGATCAGATCCGTGACTGGCTCTATGTTGAAGACCACGCGCGCGCACTCTATACCGTGGTGAAAAATGCAAAAACCGGGACTACTTACAACATCGGTGGCCATAACGAAAAGAAAAACATCGATGTAGTGCTGAAGGTCTGCGAATTGCTGGATGAGTTGCGTCCAAAAGCAACCCCGTATAGCGATCAGATTACCTACGTTCAGGATCGCCCGGGACACGATCGCCGTTACGCGATCGATGCTGCTAAAATTGAAAAAGATTTGGGCTGGAAACCGGAAGAGACCTTTGAAACAGGTCTGAAGAAAACTGTCGAATGGTACCTGAACAATTCACAATGGGTTGAGCATGTAAAGAGTGGTGCCTATCAGAACTGGATCGAACAAAACTACGAGAAACGTAGCTAATGGATATTCTGCTTTTTGGTAAGAACGGTCAGGTTGGCTGGGAGTTACAGCGTGCACTGGCACCGCTGGGTAATCTGATTGTCGTAGATCGTCACTCTACTGACTTCTGTGGCGATTTTGAAAATCCTGAGGGGATTGCAGAGACAGTTCGCAGAATCAGGCCAGCCGTTATCGTCAATGCTACTGCCTATACCGCAGTGGATAAGGCTGAGTCAGAAGAGGACAAAGCCCGTCTGGTCAATGCTACCTCAATTGATGCGCTGGCCAGAGCGGCCGAAGAAACTGGCGCGTGGTTGATTCATTACTCAACCGACTATGTGTTTGATGGATCGGGTTCTCAACCCTGGCGTGAAGACGATGCAACAGCGCCACTGAATGTCTATGGGCAGACCAAGCTGGAAGGGGAGCAGGCCATCGTCAGTAACATGACGAAATACCTCATCTTCCGTACCAGCTGGGTCTATGCCGCAAAGGGAAATAACTTCGCTAAGACTATGCTTAAACTGGCAAAAGATCGTGATGCATTGTCTGTGATTAACGATCAGTATGGCGCGCCAACTGGAGCAGAACTCATCGCGGATAGCACTGCTCACGCAATCAGAGTGGCGCTGGGTAACAGCAGCGTTGCTGGCATTTACCATCTTATTGCAGCAGGTGAGACCACCTGGCATGCCTATGCCACTAAAGTGATTGAGTTTGCGAAAGCACAGGGTGTTGAGCTTCAGGTTCAGACAATTAATGCGGTACCCACCAGTGCATTCCCGACACCGGCTAAACGCCCGGCTAACTCAAGACTGAATACAGAGAAGTTCCAGCAGGCTTTCGGTCTGACACTGCCGGACTGGTCTGTGGGCGTCGAACGTATGTTGCTTGAAACTCTTATTTAATAGCCGCAGGCTGCACAAGCGGCCTGGTCAATTAAGGTGAAATAGTGAAAAAGAATAAAGGTATTATTCTCGCTGGTGGCTCAGGAACACGCCTCTACCCGGTGACGATGGCAGTGAGTAAGCAACTGCTTCCGGTCTATGATAAGCCAATGATTTATTATCCACTCAGCACGTTAATGCTGGCTGGTATCAACGATATTCTGATCATCAGTACGCCGCAGGATACGCCACGCTTTGAGAGTCTGTTAGGCGATGGTTCCCAGTGGGGGATTTCGATTCAGTATAAAGTTCAGCCAAGTCCGGATGGCCTGGCGCAGGCCTTCATTATCGGTGAAGAGTTTATTGGTGAGGATTCTGTCGCTCTTATTCTGGGCGATAATATTTTCTACGGGCATGACCTTTACAAGCAGCTTGAAGCCGCGTCTGTGAAAGACGAAGGGGCCACGGTCTTTGCCTACCACGTGACCGATCCTGAGCGCTATGGTGTTGTCGAGTTTGACAGCGAAGGTAAAGCTGTTTCACTGGTAGAAAAACCTGAGCATCCTCGCAGTAACTATGCCGTAACCGGACTCTATTTTTACGATAACCGCGTGGTTGAGATGGCGAAAAACCTCAAGCCATCACCGCGCGGCGAACTGGAGATAACGGACATCAACCGCATCTACATGGAGCAGGGTAAGCTTTCTGTTTCCATTATGGGCCGCGGACATGCCTGGCTGGATACCGGCACGCATCAGAGCCTGATGGAAGCGAATAATTTCATCCAGACCATAGAATCACGTCAGGGGCTGAAAGTCGCTTGTCCGGAAGAAATTGCCTTCAGAATGGGTTTCATTAATAAAGCGCAATTACAGGAACTGGCTAAGCCCTATCTTAAAAATGAATATGGCAAATACCTGATGGCGCTGGTGGAAGGGCGTTTATAATGAAGATTATCGATACTAAAATTGCTGATGTAAAAATTATTGAGCCAAAAGTCTTTGGTGATGAACGTGGTTTTTTCCTGGAAACGTTCCAGAGTGAAAAATATAAGCGCGCGCTTAACATTGAAGGTGAATTTGTTCAGGATAACCATTCGCGCTCAGCAAAAAATGTGTTAAGAGGTTTACACTTCCAGCGCAATAATCCTCAGGGCAAGCTGGTTCGTGTTGTAAGAGGGGAAGTTTTTGATGTCGCAGTCGACATCAGGCCTGAATCACCAACCTATAAACAGTGGGTTGGCGTCTATCTGTCAGAAGAAAATAAGACGCAATTCTGGGTTCCGCCAGGCTTAGCACATGGCTTCGTCGTAATTTCAGATTTTGCAGATTTTGAATATAAATGTACCAACTATTATGATCCTTCAAGCGAAGGCTGTCTGTCATGGAATGACCCTGAATTAGGCATTGACTGGCCTGTTTCAGATCCTATCTTATCTGAAAAAGATAAAGCCGGATTACTCCTGTCCGAACTGAAGTGATTATTTTGATTTGTTAAAGTTAAGGATGAGCCAATAAAAATGGCCATCCTTTACTTGTTTTAAGGCGCAGTGTCGCTGAAATTCCACCACAGATTGTATCAATAAAGATTGAGAAGAAAGCTCAGTTTACGCCAGAATTTAACCGACAGGCCCGGATGCCTTTTAAAACACGAGAAAATATTAATCATCGTGTGTCTGGCAATCAGTATTGCCGGGACTATAAGCGTTTGAAGTCAAAATTAGTTCGTAACAGCAGTAAAAACTCCAGCTCAAGCTTTTAAGAGATTACTAATGAATCCGCATAGTTCGAGATCTACCTCACTCTTTTCTCTGATTCGTCAGACATGGGCAAACCGAAATCTCATTTTTCAAATGACCAAACGAGAGGTTGTCGGTCGTTATCGCGGTTCGACAATGGGCATTTTGTGGTCTTTTATTAACCCAGTCTTTATGCTCATGGTTTACACCTTCGTTTTTTCAGTGGTTTTTAAAGCCCGGTGGGGAACCGCTGGCGCGCTGAATGAATCAAAGACTGATTTTGCCGTGATTCTGTTTGTCGGCCTGATTATACATGGTCTTTTTGCCGAAACGCTTAGTCGTGCTCCTTCACTGATACTCGGCAACGTAAACTATGTCAAAAAAGTGGTATTTCCTTTAGAAATACTGCCGGTTGTGAGTTTTTTGAGCGTTCTTTTCCATAGCTTTATCAGTTTGCTCGTTTTAATCACCGCTTTCTTCATTTTCAATGGTTATATCCATTGGACTATCGTTTTTATACCCGTTGTTATTTTGCCATTGGCTCTGCTGACTTTAGGGCTAACCTGGTTCCTATCCTCTTTAGGCGTCTATCTACGCGATGTGGGACAGACAATTACCATAATTATGACCGTGATGATGTTTTTGTCGCCGGTATTCTATCCGATATCTTCACTCCCCGAAAATCTGCGTCCGCTGATAATGCTCAATCCGTTAACGTTCATCATTGAGCAGGCCCGGGCGGTGCTTATATGGGGCAAGTTACCTGATTTTTCTGGTATGGCAATCTACACACTTATCTCACTTTTGATCATGTGGCTGTGTTACGCCTGGTTCCAAAAAACGCGAAAAGGTTTTGCTGATGTCCTTTAATGAAAATGCGATTATTATAGATGGCGTAAGTAAATGTTTTCAGGTGTATGAAAATCCAGTACGACGATTAAAACAGTTTATTGTGCCAAAAGTAGACCGGGTAGTAGGACGCGAAAGCCGGGCTTATCATGAAGATTTTTGGGCTTTAAAGGATGTTTCTTTTGTTTTACCCAAGGGTGAAACAATGGGTATCGTCGGGCGAAATGGTTCGGGCAAATCTACGTTATTGCAGATTATCGCCGGAACATTAACGCCCACATCCGGTAATGTCACCGTTAACGGGCGCGTGGCCGCACTGCTGGAGTTGGGTGCAGGATTTAACAACGACTTCAGCGGACTCGAAAACGTTTACCTCAACGCATCCCTGATGGGATTGACCCGTGAAGAAACTGAATCACGACTTGATGACATTCTTTCGTTCGCTGACATCGGCCACTTCATCCATTCTCCTGTCCGCTCATATTCAAGCGGCATGCTCGTCCGACTGGCTTTTGCTGTTCAGGCTCAGATCGAACCGGAAGTGTTGATCGTGGACGAAGCTCTTGCCGTGGGAGATGCAAAGTTCCAGGCTAAATGTTTTGCCCGGTTGAAAAAGCTCAAACAAAATGGCACCTCCATTCTCTTTGTTTCCCATGCAACCGAGCAGATCGTAACGCATTGTGATCGGGCATTACTGCTTGATGGGGGGATTACGCAGGAGTGTGGTGCACCCCGTGAAGTGATAAACCGCTATCTGGATATTTTATTCGGAAAAAAACGCGATAATGACAGCACGCGTGCCGATGTGGATAAGCAAATCGCGCTGGCGGCTAAAGGTGAAGAGGAGCGGCTGGAGCGGGAAACTGATCTGGAAACAGCGGCGGAGGGTAACACAGAAAGCCATCGCAGGCTGAACAGCGTGTTCGATGAGCGGCCCCATTACAATCCCTCAGAATACCGGTGGGGAGATAAGGCGGCAGAAATTTATGACTATCATTTTGAACAGGATGGTCAGGCATTCCCGGGTATCTTTGAACCTAAACTGCCCATTAACTTTCTGTTTAAAGTCATTTGTCATGACTATATTTTCAGACCTATTTTTGGTTTTGCGATCAAAACCAAAGAGGGTGTCACCATCTACAATACCAACAGTGAGTGGCAGGCCGTTTCGATCGTCGAAGAGGCAAAGCCCGATCAGTCCTTTATCGTATCGGTAACACTGCCAAATCTTCTTTTTGAAGGCGACTATTTTGTTTCTGTGGGCATCGCGAGTAGTAACACGCAGGGCGAAATAATCCCTCATGATCGTCGCTATGACTCAATTCATTTGCCTGTAGGACCTGTGGGTACTTTTACCGGTTTGGCCGATTTAAACGCGAGAATAAAACTTGAAAATGGCTAATTTAGAAAAAATTTTATCAGATGCTGGTTTTCAGAAAAATGAAAAGACGACCCTTTGGTCGCCTTCAGACATGAAGGATTTTGCGTATAGCGACGGCGAAGAGACTGAAAACTACATATACAAAACAATCAGTGAAGTATCAGACGTCAGCGTTGACTCAAAAGAATTAGAACCCTTCATTGTAGACTGGCCTTCAACCTATCATCTTAGCCCTGTTCGTTCGAACCTGTTACGCCCCTTCCAGGAGTGGATGAAGGGGAAAAGAATATTAGAAATCGGTTGTGGATGTGGTGCAATCAGCCGGTTCCTCGGTGAGAATGCGGCAGAGGTCGTCTCTGTTGAAGGAAGTTTCCGTCGCGCCACGATTGCCCGCTCACGCTGTCGTGATCTTCCGAATGTCACTGTCATTTGTGCGCCTTCCGATACGCTCCCGGATTTCGGTGATTTCGATGCGGTTTTACTGATCGGGGTGCTTGAATACGCACGGGTCTTCGTTGGTAAAAACGGTGAGCAGAAGCTTTTGCAGGCGTGCAAAAAACGTCTGAAGAAAGAGGGTAAATTATTTGTAGCCATTGAAAATAAACTGGGCATCAAATATTTCTCGGGCGCACGTGAAGACCATGTGAATTTACCAATGTATGGGCTGAATAACAGTTATGACGAAAAGAGCGTTGTAACGTTTGGTCGTAAAGAGCTGCTAAATGAACTGGATAAAGCCGGTTTTAAGGACACCCTGGAATATATTCCGTTACCGGATTATAAGCTGCCCTGCACAGTGGTCACCCCGCTGGGCTGGCAGAAGCATTCCAGAGCGTTAAGCCAGTTAGCCATGGAAAGCGCACACAAAGAAAAGCAACTTGTACCACAGCATCTGTTCTCAATTGAGCAGGGCATCAAAAACATCTGGAACAATGAAATTGCTGCTGATCTCTCAAGTTCCTTTTTGATGGTCACAAGTGCGGTTAAGCAGGATGCTATTCATGAAAACGTGGCTGCTATTTACTATTCAGATGAGCGTAATGCAGATAAGAAAAAGAATGTAGAATTCATACAGACAGATGAGGGCTTATCTGTATTTTCAGGATCCAGTCAGGACAACGATGTTGAGTCTGCGGATATGGAAAGGTTCATTTATGGCCAATCTCTTTGGACCGATCTTTTACGTATTATCAATCGTCCTCACTGGCGTGTCGAAGAACTGGCGGCATGGGCAAAAGGGTGGCTTGATCAGCTACAGCTCAGAGCGCAGGTGCCGTTAGTGACAGATAAAGATATTGTCCTGCCCGATTCTTATCTGGATGCCTTACCCTTTAATGTGATCAGAAAAGACAACGGTGAGTTTGTCTTCTTTGACCAGGAGTGGCACGCGTCCGACGCCATCACGCTGGGTTATATCGCATATCGCGGTATTTATCACTCCCTGCTACGGGTGACCTCTGCTGGTAATAGCCGAAACTGTATTAGTAATAACATCGCTGAACTAACCACGGCAGTGTTGAATGCTATGGGCTTTTCATGCTCAGGGGCTGACTCACGAAAATATCTGAAGCAGGAGTCAGCTTTTCTGGCGAAAATTCAGCATAAGAATGCTGAAGATATTTACAGCACGCTTAAAGGATTTTCGCTTGCCGTTCGTGCTGAATACTGGACTGACCTGAACGGTCTCAATTCACTAATAAGCCACGAAAAAAACCTCAAAGATCAATACCAGCTGCGTATTGTTAATCTTGAAGAATCACTTAAGAATGAAAGTGATCGCGCCATCAGATTGCAGGATGAATTAAATCAGCTTCATGCACTTCATGAACATCAGAGCCATCTTCTGAACAAATATCGTCATGATGTCGAAACCATTCTGAACTCTGCCAGCTGGAAAATTTCCGCCCCATTACGTGTTGCAGGCCGCCGGGTTCCATTGCAGATAAGACAACCAATTAAGAGAAACTTCTTCAGGCTGTTTTATCTGGGGCAGAGAATAAAAGTAAAATCAGGTAAGGCCATTGCACAGGCGAAGGCTAACAACAGCGGTTTGAAAAAGCGCGTGAGAGAAGTATCGCGCAACGTCTATCTGCAATTACCTGAGCGATATAAAGAAAAAGCATTAAAAATTGCCATGAAAGTAAGGCCTGCCTGGTTCCGGCATCATCCTGCCTTCAATCAGGCTTTATATGAACATACGATTATCAATAATGGCAAAGGTCATAAGCCAGTTTTTCTCTCGCACAGTAATAATGGAACCTACTCGTTCTCTGAACGTCCGGATGAGTACGTTTATATTCCGGCCAGGAAGCCGAATTATTTTGAAGATATTCTCAATGAGTTCGAGGTCAAACCGCTTTTCTCAATAATTGTGCCTATCTACAACACGCCGCTGGATTTACTGGCGTTGATGGTTAAGTCGGTTGAAGATCAATGGTATGACAACTGGGAACTAGTGCTGGCTAATGATTGCAGTCCTGACGAGGAGACCGCACCGGCTCTCGATGCTTTATCCGATCCCCGAATCAAAGTCATTCATATGGAAAAAAATCAGGGGATTGCAGGTGCGACCAACGTTGCGATAGAGAATGCAAGCGGTGATTACATTGTTTTCCTGGATCATGATGATGAATTAACACAGGATTGCCTGTTTGAATTCGTAAAATGCATCAACGAAGAAGATCCTGATTTTATCTACAGTGACGAGGATAAATTCACCCCGGAAGGCAACTATTCTCAGCCTCACTTCAAACCAGACTGGTCGCCAGATACCATGATGGGTACTATGTATACCTGCCACGCAGCATGTGTTCGTCTGAGCACTGCCCGTCAGCTGGGAGGATTACGGACAGAATTTAATGGTTGTCAGGACTGGGACTTCATTCTCAGACTGAGTGAAATTACTCAGAAAATTTCGCATATACCCAAAATTCTTTATCACTGGCGTATTATCCCCGCCTCAGTCGCGTCGGATATTACTGCCAAGCCTTACGTCTTAGCCGCTTCCAGAGCGGTACGTGAAGATGCGCTGAAGCGTCGTGGTATCGAAGGTGTTGTTGAGGAGCTGCCTGGCTATCATGGTTATTTCCGCGTGAATTATGATCTCCGTCCAGAGACCTTAATATCGATCATCATTCCTACGCGGGACAATCATGACGTGCTCGCGCGCTGCATTGATTCAATTCGCACCAAGACCAGTTGGGTTCATTATGAAATAATCGTGGTTGATAACGGATCTCAGAAATCCGAAACGCTTGCGTATCTCGATAAGCTCAAGCTCGAAAGTGCTGTCTCTGTAATACGACACGACCAGCCCTTCAATTTTTCCGAGCTCAATAATATTGGTGTTGCGCACGCTGAGGGGAGTTTGTTACTTTTCCTCAATGATGACACTGAAGTCCTGCAGGACGACTGGCTGAACAGACTGGGCGGCTACGCTCAGCAGAAACACGTGGGTGCTGTTGGCGCTAAACTGGTCTATGCTGACGGGCAGACAATTCAGCATACCGGGGTGCTCAATCTTCAGACAGGCCCTGTGCACGCCTATATTGGACAGGATAAAAACCATCCCGGCTATTTCTTACGCAATCAGATTGAATATAACTGGCTCGCCGTTACAGGAGCATGTCTGATGGTTGCACGTGATAAATATGAGTCGATAAACGGTTTTGATGAATCATTCCCGATCGCTTATAACGATGTTGATA
The DNA here is from genome assembly GCF_008631515.1 of Pantoea sp. M_10. NCBI lineage: Bacteria > Pseudomonadati > Pseudomonadota > Gammaproteobacteria > Enterobacterales > Erwiniaceae > Pantoea > Pantoea sp. M_10. Next base: position 489,175 of record NZ_VWUL01000002.1, read on the forward strand.
TTTGTATGCGTCTGGTTGAAAACGGTTATTATAACGTTATGTGTCAGGCTGTTACGCTAATACATCATGAATCTGTTTCGCGCGGTCTTGATCATATGGATGCTGAAAAAGTAAGACGTTTGCAAAATGAACTGAGTCGTCTGAACAGTAAACATCCGCAGTACTATCAGTATGACCCTTTCTACAATGTCAACTTTGCGTTTAATGGACATAATTTCGAGATCATGAAATGATTAATTGCGATAACACTGTTAACACTGCTTATACGAAAGAAGAGATGGATCTGATTTCGCTTCGTCATTTAGCTAAAGACGCCAGAGTTATCTCTTTTGATTTTTTTGATACTCTTTTTATTCGTCCACTGGACGATCCTGAAGATGCTTTTGATCTGTTAGCGAATAAGTTCTATCTTCCAGACTTCAGACAGTTGCGTCGTAAAGCGCAAAAAAATGCCTTTGCTCAGATGGTCAGAGAGGGCAGAAAAGAGATCACCCTTAAGAATATCTATAATAATTTTCAGGGCACCCGTGGCGGTACTGAAAGCCTGATGGAAGCGGAATATCAGCTTGAGCTGGCTCTGGTCGAGCCAAATCCTTTCTTTGTTGATTTTTTTAACGATTTGATTTCATCGGGTAAAACCGTAGTTATCACTTCAGATATGTATCTTGAAGAGGATTTCTTCCGCGCGGCATTGAAGAAGTATGATATGCCAGACGTGCCGTTGTACATTTCTGCAAGTCGTAATGCGACGAAACGTGATACGGGAGAAATATTCGACTACCTGCTTGCAGAGTGCGAAGTGGAACCGCATCAGGTATTGCACATCGGTGATAATGAACTGGCTGATTTTATTAAGCCACGCGAAAAAAGTATCACTGCATGGCATTACCAATCGCCTCATTTAATCAATAAGGGGAAAAAGCAGCCTCTGGCCTCTTCCCTGATTAACGGCATGATGCGAACCCTGCGGCCTGAAAATGTCGCTGCCGGTTCTTTTCAGCAGCTGGGCTATGAATACCAGGCACCCGCGACCTGGGGCTTCCTTGAATGGATTCGAAAAGAATGCATTACAGACAATGTTGATAAGCTATTGTTTGTTTCCCGTGATGGTTATGCGCTGGAAAGACTGGCATCGCGTTATTTCACGGAAAAGCTGCCTTCTTTCTCCTATTTCATGGGATCCCGGATTGCTTTCAATCTCTCTCTGATGGACGAAGAGAACTTCAGCCAGAACCTGCCCTTCCTGATGTCAGGCTCTGATGGATTATCCCCGGGTGAATTACTGGAGCGTATTGGCGTAGAGCCACCGGCTGAGAGCGTGATGGTCTCAGCCGGTGTTGCACCTGATCTGGTCATTGCCCCAGAAAATTACGAGATAGTTGAAAAGTTTCTTATCGCGCTCCGCGCAGAAATTCTGAAGGTATGTCAGCGTAATCGTCGCGGATTGTTCATTTATCTTCACTCTCTGGGCATTAAAGAGGGCGACACTGTCGCGATGGTAGACGTGGGCTGGAGCGGAACGACTCAGGAAGCGTTTATCCATACTGTCAAGAAATTCATGAACATAAATGTAATTGGCTACTATTTTTGCATTGCCAATACTTTTGAAAGAAAACGTCGTACACCCCATCAGATAATGAAAGCATTTATTGATAATGATACGACCAGTCCGGATTTAGTGGACAGGATTTATGAGAATCGCGTGGCCATAGAGCTATTTTTCTCGGCACCACATAATACGGTTATTGGCTACAAACCGGTTAAAGGGGGTGTTTATCCAGTAACGGATCCTGGCCGGACTAAATCAAAAGATCATAATCTGATTAATGCACAATTGACCGAAGGTGTAGATAGATTTTGTGACGATTTTCTGACGATGGTAGCAAGATTACAGGTGAATCTCACCCCGATGCAGCTGGCGGAACCGCTTATTTCACTGACGACAAAAGATGACTGGCGTAAAAATCATCTTTTCATGCAGATAGAGAATTTTGACTCCTGGGGCAGTACACGTAATAAAGTTGTTAAGTTTCAGGATTACTTCAAGAACCATCCCCAATGTTAACCACACAACATAAGGGACAGGTTGCTATTCTTATGGGCACCTTCAATGGTGCCGCTTTCATCGGCAAGCAACTGCAGTCTATAAAAGATCAGGAGTGGAAAAACTGGTCTTTATGGGTGTCTGATGACGGCTCCTCAGACGATACCCGCTCTGTCACAGAGCGGTTTTTTTCGGGTGCAGAAAATAGCTGCACAGTGCTTGCCGGTCCGAAAAAAGGGTTTTGCGAAAATTTTAAGTCTCTGATTGGCAACCCGGCAATAGAGGCAAATTTTTATGCTTTTGCTGACCAGGATGACATATGGCATCCTGCTAAGCTGTTACGTGCCGTTGAATATCTGCAATCCCTGCCCGACGAGAGCCCGGCACTCTATTGCAGCAGAACCCGGTTAATAGACGAGCATGATCAGGTTCTGGGCTTATCGCCACTTAATGCTAAAAGACCTGGCTTCCCTAACGCATTACTGCAAAATATCGCAAGCGGAAACACCATGGTCTTCAATGCTGCGGCGCGCCAGCTTTTTCTGAAGATACTCGACATGCCTGTTATCGCCCATGACTGGGCGCTTTATTTGCTCGTCACCGCCTGTGGTGGAAGCGTCTTTTATGATCCTGAGCCATCAGTGTTATACCGACAGCACAACGCTAACGTGATTGGCAACGGAATGAAGCTGACACAGCGAGTCAGTAATTTTATTGATGCTCATCAGGGACGCAATCGGCACTGGAATGATGTGAATTTCAGCTTTCTGGCACAACTTAAAGCTGAAATGACTCCTGAAAATCGGGTTGTTTTTGATGCTTTTCGCCAAATCAGGGACAGCGCGTTACCTGCGCGTTTAAAATTATTCAAAGCCTCGGGCGTCTATCATCAAAACCGCCTGGGGCAGATGACGAATTTCTCTTACGCTCTATTTAACAGGTTCTAATTTTGGTAATCTTGTGAAAATAATCGCATCGCTTGTCCTGTATCGTCATGCTTATGAGGATATTTCACGCACGCTGGATTCATTGCTGGCTGAGAAAAGTATTGATAAAGTTTGCATAGTTGACAATGGTGGTCATTGTAACTGGTTAAATGATTATTCTCATCCGAAAGTTTCGGTTTTAACTGTAGCAAATAACAAAGGTTTCGGTGCTGGCCATAATAAAGCCTTTCAGGAATATAAGCATCAGTGTGAATATATGCTGATTTGTAATCCTGATATCAGCTTTGGCTGCGGTGAAGTTGATTCTCTTTATCGATTTACCAAAGAAAATAATCTTTCACTGACTATTCCTAAAGTGATTTACCCTGATGGAACTCTTCAGCATAGTTGTAAGCTGTTGCCGACGCCTTATCAGTTATTCATGCGACGCTTTTGCTCGCGTTATATGAAAGTTTCAAATAACGATTATGAGCTGCATCAAGCTGATTATAGTCGTCCATTTTATGCTCCTTCACTTTCTGGCTGCTTCATGCTTATCAGCCGGCAGGCGCTCGATCATACCAATGGATTTGATGAACACTTTTTCCTCTATATGGAAGATGTGGATCTCTCCAGGCGTGTCTCCGCTTCCGGGCTTGGCATCCAGTATTGTCCTGAATCCACCGTTGTGCATGAATCGCAACGACGCTCATACCAGGATGTTAAATTCCTTTTCTACCATATTGTTTCCGCTGTCCGTTATTTCAACAAATGGGGCTGGTTTAACGATCGTGAAAGAGAGCAGTTTAACGCTAAATGCCTTTCACAGTTTAACTGTAAGAATTCGTAATAAGACAGGTTTGAGATTTTACTTATTGTCGCCTCTCTTATTGTTTAGCAGTGCTTTCCTTCAACACGACCTTAGTGTTACGGATAACATTCTTTAAAAAAATGTTGTATGGTAATCGCTAAGTTAAAATTGTCTGAATTCATAAGTGGGATAGAGCTGAACGGCTCTGTATATATCGATCAGGAGTAAAATATGTCCAAGCAACAGATCGGCGTTGTAGGTATGGCAGTGATGGGCCGCAACCTGGCTCTTAACATTGAGAGCCGCGGTTACACTGTTTCAATCTTCAACCGTTCACGCGAAAAGACTGATGAAGTCATCGCTGAGAACCCGGGCAAGAAACTTGCTCCTTTTTACACCGTTGAAGAGTTTGTCGAATCGCTGGAAAAACCTCGTCGTATCCTGCTGATGGTTCAGGCGGGTGAAGCGACCGATAAGACTATCGCCTCTCTGACTCCACACCTGGATAAAGGCGACATTCTGATTGATGGTGGTAACACCTTCTACAAAGATACTATCCGTCGTAACAAAGAGCTGTCTGACCAGGGCTTCAACTTCATCGGTACCGGTGTTTCCGGCGGGGAAGAGGGCGCACTGAAAGGCCCATCTATCATGCCTGGTGGCCAGAAAGAAGCGTATGAGCTGGTTGCGCCAATCCTGGATAAGATTGCAGCACGTGCCGAAGATGGCGAAGCCTGTGTGGCTTACATCGGTCCAAATGGTGCGGGTCACTATGTGAAGATGGTTCACAACGGCATCGAATATGGCGACATGCAGCTGATTGCTGAAGCTTACGCACTGCTGAAAGGTGCGCTGGGTCTTAGCAATGAAGAGCTGGCTGAAACCTTCACCGACTGGAACAACGGCGAGCTGAGCAGCTACCTGATCGATATCACCAAAGATATCTTCACCAAGAAAGATGAAGACGGTAAATACCTGGTTGATGTGATTCTGGATGAAGCAGCGAACAAAGGCACCGGTAAGTGGACCAGCCAGAGCTCGCTGGATCTCGGCGAACCTCTGTCCCTGATCACCGAATCTGTCTTCGCGCGTTATCTTTCTTCGCTGAAAACCCAGCGTGTCGCGGCGTCTAAAGTCCTGAGCGGTCCACAGGCGCAGGCCTTCACCGGCGACAAAGCTGAGTTTATCGAGAAAGTTCGTCGTGCTCTCTACCTGGGTAAAATCGTCTCTTATGCGCAGGGTTTCTCACAGCTGCGTGCGGCATCAGAAGAGAACAGCTGGGATCTGCACTACGGAGAAATCGCGAAGATTTTCCGTGCTGGCTGCATCATCCGTGCCCAGTTCCTGCAGAAGATCACTGATGCTTATGAAGCAGACGCGGGTATTGCTAACCTGCTGCTGGCGCCTTACTTCAAAGATATCGCGGATCAATATCAGCAGGCGCTGCGTGATGTCGTTTCTTACGCCATCCAGAACGGTATCCCGACGCCGACCTTCTCGGCAGCGATTGCTTACTACGACAGCTATCGTTCAGAAGTCCTGCCTGCTAACCTGATTCAGGCGCAGCGTGACTACTTCGGTGCCCATACTTACAAGCGCATTGATAAAGACGGTGTGTTCCACACCGAGTGGTTAGATTAATCACTAAAAAGGGCTTCCCTCGGGAAGCCCTTTTTTTATCCCACCAGTAAATCTCCGCTGCGAATCTCTTTCTCTCCCGCCAGCCTCACCACCAGCATGCCTGCTGTAGCAAACCTCACCCAGTGCCGTGCATAGAGAATACCGCCATGCTCCGCCACCAGCGGGGTGATGTGGTCCGTCAGTGGATCGACAATCTCAGCCACCACCTCTCCCGGACGAATCTCTGCGCCCAGCGGTTTACGATGCAGAATCAATCCTGACACCGGCGAATGAATATATTCACAGCCAGCCAGAGGTGTCGGCGGGTTTTTCAGGGCAGGGGAGGAGGCCGCAAAACCCTCACTATGGCGTTCTTTTATCACGCCAGTCTCTCCCGGCGCTTCAGCCGCATCGGGTACGGTTAAACCGATGGGGCCGTCATTGATGGCCACCACATCTTCCCCGCCTGCGCTCGCCGGGACCAGCTCATCACCGCCAATAACGGGCGCGGCCACTTCCACAGAAATTGAAGGTTCGCTGTAGCCGATATAGCCGCCCTCCTGCAACGCTGAAATAATGGCATCGGCATCCTTTTCTGCCTGCTCAGGTGAGACATCACGCACGCCACGCAGCTCCAGCGTCACCGGCAGCAGCCCGCGTGGCATCGGATACGCTTTGCCAAACCGCTCCGCCAGCGTCAGCCAGGGTTCGCAGCAGGCTTCATCAAAGGGTTCGCCGCCGGAGATTTGCGCCAGCAACTGCACTTCACTGCCCAGCCAGCGTGCCAGCGGCTCAATATCCGGCCACGCATGCGGGGTGGTGTAGAGATGTGGCACGGCTTCCCAGTCGCAGTGCAGGTCAATCATCAGATCGGCCTGGCTGGCCATTCGCATCAGCGTGTAGCGCTGTGCATCGAGTTCGGTCTTAGGGACGGTATCGCGGTAGTGGCGATCGATCGCCTCGCGGATCAGGCTTCTGTTCTGCGATTCACTCTGGGTCAGGCTCTCAGCCAGCCCGGCCGCCAGGGTGGTGCCCAGTGAGGGGAAACGGCGATTAAAATCCTGACCGGAGAGGGTATGAAAACGTCCGAGGTGAGTGCCGTGCCAGTGCTGGCCCAGTGCCAGAGGATTGGCAACCGGCACCAGCGTAAAGGCGGCTTTGAGTTGCCCGGCGGATTCCAGCGCCTGCAGCCGCTGTTTCAGAAACCACGCCACCGCCATCCCCGGCAGTTCATCGCCGTGCAATGCCGCCTGGATATAGACCTGACGCTCATGCTCCTGAGCAAAGTGAAAGCTGATGATTTCACGCTGGGTGCCTAAAGAGGCGCTTAACAGTGGATGATGTTGTTGATGCATACCGTGTTAATGTCCTTAATCGGCAAAGGACGACAGCGCGCCGTCCCGAAAAGGTTAGAGTATAGTGCCGGATCGCGGTGAGGACGAAAATGGGGCCCGCGACACTACTGCTGAATAGAGATATCCGTGGCGAAGTAGCGCTTCTGAATCTCATCAAAGGTGCCGTTCTTTTTGATGTCGGCAAAGGCGTTATCCAGCGCGGTTTTCAGCTCACTGTCGCCTTTACGCAGGCCAATCGCCGTGCCGGGGCCGATGATCGGATCCTGAATAATCGGACCGGCCAGCTCAAACGCTTTGCCCTGTGGCTGTTTGAGGAATCCGATAGCCGCCTGTGCCGCATCGGTAAAGACCGCGTCCAGCCTGCCTGAAACCAGATCGCTTTCTACCTGTGCCTGATCGCCATAAGGGACGACGGTCACACCATGAGGCTGCCATTTCGCCAGGGCATAGCGCTCCTGAACCGTTCCCTGTTCCACGCCAACCGTTTTTCCTTTCAGAGACTCGACGGTGGGCAGGATGCCGGCGCCTTTACGGGCAATCAGTTGAGTGTGGGTGTCATACAGCGGCACGGTAAAGTCAATCTGCTTCAGGCGCTCTTCCGTAATGCCCATATCTGACAGGATGGCATCAAACTTACGTGCTTTCAGCGCGGGAATCATGCCGTCAAACTGGCTTTCGACCCAGACGCATTTCGCCTGCATCTGTTTACAGAGTGCGTTGCCCAGATCAATGTCAAAGCCGACCAGCTTGCCCTGGGGCGTTTTCGATTCAAACGGCGGATAGGTCGGGTCAACCGCGAAACGCACCTGTTCAATTTTTGCCTGCGCGCCAAATGCACAGCCTGCCAGAAGGGTGACAGCCAGCGTCTGACGCAGGCGTTGAGTGAAAATGTTCATGATTTTGCTCTTATTCTGTCGTGATGAGTGATTATGCAGAGTATCGCCGGGCTGCCAGGATGGCAATTATTGCGTTATCTCTATCACGTCAGCCTTGCACAGCGCCCGGTAGTCTTCGGTGTTCAGGATCACTGAGCGCTCCAGCAGACCGGCGTTAAATGCGATCTCCGGATAACGTTCAAACAGCGCGGGGTCCACAATCAGTCGGAGGTCGGGATGAAAGCTGAATGGCGGTATCGCCCCGAATACGCAGCCGGTGAGCAGATCGGCCTCCGCCGGGCTGGCAAGTGAGGCGCGTCGTCCACCGGCCGCCGCGGCGACTTTGCCCAGATCGGCCTGCCGATCGGCCGGTAACACCGCCAGCACATGCTGTTTAACGCCGTTGCCCTTTACATGGCAGACCAGCGCTTTCGCGCCCTGACCGATTTCGGTGCCGCGTATTGCCGCGACGGCCTCGCACTTACCGGTCGGCTCATGCTCCATCAGGCGGTAGCGTGCCTGATGCTGCTCCAGCAGGGCGATTAACTTTTCATGGGTGGTCATGGTCTTCTCCCGGGAAGATGAGCGGTGATCACTAAGGGGGAGCGGTGCAGGATATGAGAAGAATGCTGCTCAGAATCCGCATAAAAACGGCATTCTGAGCAGTATGTTGCACATTTACTGATGGCGGGCGCGCAGGTTATTGATCACCGTGCTGAAGTCGAGATCCTGATCCTGCAACAGCACCATCAGATGATAAACCAGGTCTGAGGCTTCATTGGTGAGCTCATGCCGGTCATTGACGGTTGCCGCCAGCGCGGTTTCCACCCCTTCTTCACCCACTTTCTGCGCGATACGCTTGGTGCCGCTGGCGTAGAGGCGGGCGGTGTAGGAGCTCTCCGGATCGGCTGTTTTGCGCGAAGCGAGCAGCTGCTCCAGCTGATAAAGGAAGGTCCACTCCGGTGCCGCGGGGGAGAAGCAGCTGCTGGTGCCCAGATGGCAGGTCGGGCCAATCGGATTGGCCAGGATCAGCAGCGTGTCGTTGTCGCAGTCTGGCGTAATGCTCACTACCTGCAGAAAGTTGCCGGAGGTTTCACCTTTAGTCCACAAACGGTTTTTGGTGCGGGAGAAAAAGGTGACGTTGCCTTCAGCCAGCGTTTTTTCCAGTGCCGCCGGATTCATGTAGCCATGCATCAGGACTTCGCCTGAGACATTGTGCTGCACGATGACCGGCATCATGCCTTCTGTTTTGTCCCAGTCGAGCTGAGCCTGTTGTTGTTCGGTTAGCACGCGCGAATCTCCACTCCGTTGTCGATCAGGAAGCTCTTCAGCTCTCCGATATTAATAATCTGCTTATGGAATACCGAGGCGGCCAGCGCCCCATCAACATTGGCTTCGGTAAAGGCTTCCAGGAAGTGCTGCATCGTACCTGCGCCGCCAGAGGCGATCAGCGGCACCTTGCAGACATCCCGCATTTTCTTCAGCTGCACCAAATCATAGCCATTACGCACGCCATCCTGATTCATCATGTTCAGCACGATTTCACCCGCGCCCAGCTTCTGCACTTCCTGCACCCACTCCAGCGTTTCCCACTGGGTCACGCGGGTGCGCGCTTCGTCACCGGTGTACTGATTAACCTGATATTTGCCGCTGCTCTCATCGAACCAGGTGTCGATCCCGACCACAATACACTGCACACCGAAACGGTCCGCGAGGCGGGTGATCAGCGTCGGGTCAGCCAGCGCCGGTGAGTTGATCGAAATCTTATCCGCACCAAATTCTAGGATACGCGCCGCGTCTTCGGGGGTTTTGATACCGCCCGCTACGCAGAACGGAATATCGATCACTTCCGCTACCCGCGACACCCAACTCTTGTCCACGACCCGGCCATCGGAGGAGGCGGTGATGTCGTAGAACACCAGTTCGTCAGCCCCTTCGGCGGCGTAGCGCTGGGCCAGCGGCACGATGTCACCGATGATCTCGTGATTACGAAACTGTACGCCTTTGACCACCTGGCCGTCACGCACATCAAGGCAGGGAATTATCCGTTTTGCCAGCATGAGATCGCCTCCGAAACAGTGAATTTATCTTCCAGCAGCGCACGACCGACAATGACGCCCTGAACACCGCTGCCGCGCAGGGCGGCGATATCATTAAGTTCGCCAATGCCGCCAGAGGACTGGAAGGCGACGGACGGGAAGCGTGCGGTCACTTCCTGATAGAGGGCGACGTTGGAGCCAGTGAGGGTGCCGTCACGGGAGATATCCGTGCAGAGCACGTGCTTCAGGCCCACCTGCTGAAAATCGGTAATCACCTCTTCCAGCGTCACGCCTGCCGCTTCCTGCCAGCCACTGATGGCCACTTCTTTACGGTTACTGGCGTCGATACGCACATCCAGCGCCAGCACGATAGCCTCAGCGCCAAACTCGGCAAACCACCGTTTGACCTCTTCCGGCTGTTTGATGGCGGTGGAACCCACCACCACACGACTGGCACCGGCTTCCAGCAGGGCGTGCACATCGTCTCGGCTGCGGATGCCTCCACCGACCTGCACCGTCACATCCACCCCTTCCAGCAGGGTTTTCAGCAGGGGGATCTGACGCTTCGCCGGATCTTTCGCGCCGGTCAAATCCACCAGATGCAGAACGGTTGCGCCCTGACGAACGTAATCCTGCAGACGCGGCAGCGGGTCACTGCCGTAATCGCGCTGCTGCCCATAATCGCCCTGATGCAGACGAACGACTTTACCGTCGATTAAATCTAACGCGGGGATAATCATTACATCTCCAGGAAATTTTTCAGCAACTGTGCGCCCGCTTTGCCCGAACGCTCCGGGTGGAACTGGACGCCGAAGAAGTTATCCTTCTGTACCGCTGCGGTGAAGGCTTCGCCGTAGTGACACTGTGCGATGGTGCTGGCGTTGACCGGCATGGCGTAGCTGTGAACAAAGTAGAAATAGCTGCCATCGTCGATGCCGCGGAACAGGTGATTGCCCGCCTGCGCGGTAATCTGGTTCCAGCCCATGTGCGGCAGCGGCAGACCCTGCGTGTCCATTAACGAAACCGGTTCATCAATAATGCCCAGCGTCGGCACGCCGCCGTTTTCATCGCTGCCGCGTCCCAGCAGCTGCATTCCCAGACAGATCCCCAGCACGGGCTGGGTACAGGCTTTCACCAGATCGATCAGGTCACGCTCTTCCAGCTGCGTCATCGCCGCCTGCGCGGTACCGACGCCCGGCAGAAACAGTTTGTCGGCGCGCAGGACCACATCAGGATCGCGGCTGACTTCCGGGCGGTAGCCCAGACGTTCAATCGCCCATTTCACTGAGGAGAGGTTGGCGCACCCGGTATCCATGATCACCACGTTCATCACAGCACTCCTTTCGAACTCGGCAGGGTATTACCCTCTACGCGAATCGCCTGGCGCAGCGTACGACCAAAGGCTTTGAACAGGCTCTCGACACGGTGATGGTCGTTCTTGCCTTTGGTTTTGAGATGCAGGGTGCTCATCATGGCGTAAGAGAGCGAGCTGAAGAAGTGCTCGACCATCTCGGTGCTGAGGTCACCCACACGCTGGTAGTTGAACTCGGCTTTGAACTCGATGTGCGGACGGCCGGAGATATCGAGCGCACAGCGCGCCAGGCATTCGTCCATCGGCAGCACGAAGCCAAAACGGCCAATACCGCGTTTGTCGCCCAGTGCTTTCAGCAGCGCTTCCCCCAGGGCCAGACCGGTATCTTCCACCGTGTGGTGATCGTCAATATAGAGATCGCCTTTCACTTCAATGTGCATGCGGAAACCGCCGTGCACCGCAATCTGGTCCAGCATGTGGTCGAAGAAGCCCACGCCGGTATTGATCTTACTGCCGCCTTCGCGGTCCAGCCACAGTTCAACCCGAACCTGCGTCTCTTTGGTGTTGCGCTGCACCAGCGCATGACGATCGCGCTGGGTCAGACGCTGCTGGATGGTCTGCCAGCTCTGGCCATCAGCGCCATAGCGGATAGCCTGAATGCCCATATTCTCCGCCAGCTGAACGTCGGTCAGGCGATCGCCGATGACGTAGCTGTTGGCGGTATCGAGCGCGCCCTCCGCCAGCCAGGCTTCCACCATTCTGGTTTTCGGCTTGCGGCAGTCGCAGTGATCGTCCGGCATATGCGGGCAGATCAGCACATCATCAAACGCGATACCCTGTGAGGTCAGTACCTGCATCATCAGATTGTGCGGTCCATCGAAGTCCGCCTGCGGGAAACTGGCGGTGCCGAGACCATCCTGATTGGTGATCATCACCAGCCGATAACCGGCGGTCTGCAGCGCCAGCAGCGCCGGGATAACGTCTGGCTCAAACGCCAGCTTATCCAGTCGGTCAACCTGATAATCTTCAGGCGGCTCAGAGATAAGGGTGCCATCGCGGTCAATAAAAAGGGTCTTCTGGCTCATGCTTGCTCCACAGAAAAGGCTTGCAGCGCGGCGATCACTCGTTCGCACTCTTCACGCGTGCCGATGGAGATGCGCAGGCATCCCGACAGGCCTGGGTTTTTGTTTTGATCACGCAGGATAATGCCCTGATCCCATAAGGTTTTGAAGACTTTAGGCGAATCGGTAAAGCGCGCCAGCACATAGTTGGTTTCACTGGGGAAAACCTGTTCCACGCAGCTCAGCTGAGCCAGTGCATCCAGCAGCCAGCCGCGACTGGCATTCAGCTGCGCCACATGCTCACGCATCAGGGCGATACCCTGCTCGCTGAGCGCCTGACCCGCAACGTCGGCCACGGGCGTCGCCAGCGGGTAGGGGGCAATGACCTTCATCAGCAGGTCGATAACCGGCTTATTTGCCAGCGCAAAGCCACAACGCAGGCCTGCCAGCGCAAAGGCTTTCGAGAGCGTACGCAGGATCACCAGATGCGGATAATCCTTGAGCCATCCGGTCAGGGTCGCCTGCGGGCAGAACTCAATATAAGCCTCATCGGCCACGACCAGCGCTTTTCCGGCGGTCATCGCCAGCAGCTGACGGATATCCTCCTGATTGATTAGGTTGCCGGTCGGGTTGTTGGGGCTGCAGAGATAAACGACTTTCACGCCTTCCAGCTGCTCTGCAATCGCGGGCAGGTTCAGCTGCCAGCCGTCCAGCGCGGGAACGGTGCGGTATTCGATGCCGATGGTTTCGGCGCTGACGCTGTACATGCCATAGGTCGGTGGACAGAACAGAATCGCATCATGACCCGGCTCACAGAAGGCGCGCATGATCAGTTCAATGGCTTCATCCGCGCCGCGGCTCACCAGCACCTGCTCGGGGGTTAAGCCTGCGTAGGCGGCGTAGCGCTCAATCACGATTTTCGGCTGACACTCGGGATAGCGGTTCAGCGTCTGCTGCGACAGCTCAAACGGCACCGGCAGCGGAAACTCGTTGGCGTTAAGCCAGACATCGCCGTTACCACCCAGACGACGCGCCGACATATAGGGGGTCAGAGCGCGCACATTGGCGCGCGCCAGCTGCTCAATATCCTGACTCATGCTTGCTCCTTCAGTGCGGCAACGCGCAGGGTGACGGCATTCCTGTGGGCATCCAGCTGCTCAGCGGCGGCCAGGGTTTCAATCGTCGCGGCCAGGTTCAGGAAACCCTGCGGCGTCAGCTCCTGCACCGTCATGCGTTTCTGAAAATCGGCCAGTCCCAGGCTGGAACAGGTCGCGGTGTAACCGTAAGTTGGCAGGACGTGATTAGTGCCTGACGCGTAATCCCCCGCAGACTCCGGTGACCAGTCGCCCAGGAAGACGGAACCGGCGCTGGTGATGGTGTCCACCAGTTCGCGCGGCTGACGCGTCTGCAGAATCAGGTGCTCCGGGCCGTAGAGGTTAGAAATCGCCACGCACTCTTCAAGGTCACGCGCCACGATCAGGCGACTGCTCTCCAGCGCCTGACGGGCGGTGGCTGCACGCGGAAGCTGTGCCAGCTGCTGTTCAACCGCGTCCGCAACTGCCTCAGCCAGCTTCAGGGAAGGCGTCAGCAGAATCACCTGTGAATCGGGGCCGTGCTCCGCCTGTGAAAGCAGATCAGAGGCGACAAACGCGGGCGTCGCCCCCTCATCGGCGATCACCAGCACTTCAGAGGGGCCTGCCGGCATATCGATTGCCGCGCCATCCAGGCGCTGACTCACCTGACGTTTTGCCTCGGTGACCCACGCGTTGCCCGGACCAAAAATTTTGTCCACGCGCGGCACCGTTTCCGTGCCGAAAGCCATGGCGGCAATAGCCTGCGCGCCGCCCACCTGAAAGACCTCTTCAACACCACACAGCTGCGCGGCATAAAGGATCTCATCGGCAATCGGCGGAGGTGAACAGAGCACCACGCGCCCGCATCCGGCGATGCGTGCCGGTGTTGCCAGCATCAGCACGGTTGAGAAGAGCGGGGCGGAACCGCCGGGGATATAGAGCCCGACCGATTTCACCGGACGGGTAATCTGCTGGCAGCGCACGCCGGGCTGTGTTTCCACATCCACGGGCGGCAGGATCTGGGCATTGTGGAAGGTTTCGATATTCTTCACCGCCACAGCCATCGCCTGCTTCAGTGCGTCACTCAGACGGGCGCTGGCTTCTGCTATTTGCTGTGGAGTCACGCGCAGATGGTCAACCTGCGCCTTGTCGAACCGGGCGCTGAACTTGCGCAGCGCCTCATCACCACCGGACTTCACCTGCTCCAGGACGTCGCGCACCGTCTGTGTGACGTTGTCAGAGGCGGCAATCGCAGGACGTAACAGCAGCGCCTGCTGCTGTTCCGGGGTGCACTGCTGCCATTCAATTGGGGTAGAAAAGGCCATGGCTTACTCCATCATCTTCTCAATTGGCAGCACCAGAATCGAACTGGCACCCAGTGACTTCAGTTTTTCCATCGTTTCCCAGAACAGGGTTTCGCTGCTGACCATGTGCATCGCCACGCGGCTGACATCACCCGCCAGCGGCAGAACGGTCGGGCGCTCTGCACCAGGCAGCAGGCTGATCACCTCTTCCAGGCGCTCACTCGGCGCGTGCAGCATGATGTACTTCGATTCGCGCGCTTTGATCACGCCCTGAATACGGGTCATCATCTTATCGATCAGCTCCTGCTTGGCGGCAGGCATCTCGCCGTCGCGCTGAATCAGGACGGCTTTTGAACGATAGATCACTTCCACTTCACGCAGGCCATTGGCCTCCAGCGTGGCCCCGGTGGAGACCAGGTCGCAGATGGCGTCAGCCAGACCGGCGCGGGTCGCAACTTCAACGGAACCGTTCAGCATACAGGTTTTGAAGCTGACGCCTTTTTTGTCGAGGTACTGCTTTAACAGGTGCGGATAGGAGGTGGCGATACGGGCGTTGTCGAGGCACTGCGGGCCGGTGTACTCGTCATCGGTTCCCATCGCCAGCGACAGGCGGCAGCCGCCGAAGTCGAGGCGGCGCAGGGTGAAATAGCGCGGGTCTTCACCCTGCGCCCGGCGTGAGAGTAACTCCTCTTCCAGCACGTTCTCACCGATGATGCCTAAATCGACCACACCATCCATGACCAGGCCAGGAATATCGTCATCGCGCACGCGCAGGATGTCGATGGGCATGTTCTCCGCAAACGCAATCAGGCGCTGTTGCTGAAGGTTGATTTTAACGCCGCAGCGCGCCAGCAGTTCGCGTGAATCATCACTTAAACGGCCAGATTTCTGCATAGCTATGCGTAAACGGGTGTTATCTAACATGGTTCCTGTCCTCTTAATCCTGTCCTGAATGTGTGGTTACGTCAGCCCATAAAAAAACCCCCGGAAGACGATCTTCCGGGGGTTCTCTTGCGTTCGCACCACTGGAAGATCTTGAAAGTCTTCCAGCACCAATCGCCTGAAAGACTAGTCAGGATGATGGTGGTGGTGATGGTTAAACTGAACGCGTGTCATAATAATCTCGTCGATGAATGAGTATTCATTTGTGGGGTTTAACCTAGCGAAGATGCGTGCCGTTGGCAACACTTTTTTATAGGCCCGGTTCGGAAAGCACTGAAACAGGTTGTCCTGGTTTGCAATCCGGGGGCAAACTACGGTGAAGTCAGGGTGGATGTTTTACGTCAGGAGTCAATATGAAGAAGGTCGCGATTGTGGGACTGGGCTGGTTGGGCATGCCGCTGGCCACGGCGTTAACGGCGCGGGGCTGGCAGGTGACGGGCAGTAAAACCACGCCGGACGGTGTTGAGGCGGCCCGCCGCTGCGGCATTGAGGCTTTTCAGCTGGAGCTGACGCCTGAGCTGGTGTGTGAGGCCGCCGATATCGAACCGCTGTTCAACGTTGATGCGCTGATCGTGACGCTGCCCGCCAGCCGCACCGCAGAAGGGGGCGAGGCCTATCTGCAGGCGGTGCAGAATGTGGTCGACACCGCGCTGGTTTACAGGGTGCCACGCATTATCTTTACCAGCTCCACCTCTGTATATGGCAGCAGCTCCGGGCCTAAGCGGGAAAACAGCCCGCTGACCGCCGAAACCGTTGCCGGAAAGACGCTGGTGAAACTGGAAAACTGGCTGCACGATCTGCCTGGCACCAGCGTCGATGTTGTGCGTCTGGCGGGGCTGGTCGGGCCAAAACGCCATCCGGGACGCTTCCTGGCGGGAAAACAGGATGTGGCCAATGGTTCGCAGGGCGTCAATCTGGTGCACCTCGACGATGTGGTTGAGGCGATTACGCTGCTGCTGCAGTCGCCGAAAGGGGGCCGGACCTATAACCTCTGTGCGCCGAAGCACCCCTCCCGTGACACCTTCTATCCGGCGGTAACGCGCCAGCTTGGGCTGCAGCCGCCTCAGTTCGCGCCCGAGGCAGTGAAAGAGAGCGGTAAGCTGATTGACGGGTCGCGTATCTGCAGCGAGCTGGGGTTTGAGTATCGCTATGATGATCCGGTGAAGATGCCGCTGGAGTAAGGCGCTGAACACCATTTTGCGGGAGCCGGCTGCTCCCGCTGCATCTTCTCCTGTTCTGCCTGTTTGGTAGTTACAACATACTTGCAGCAAGATACCGGGGCTAACCGTGCCCGTCTGAAATCCGGTAGTTCAGTCGGACAGGCAGCGGTGACCGTCACTTACCTCACAACGATAAGCCCTCCCCGCGGCTTTTCATTTTACAAGCATCGAGTAGGATCTGTGCTTTTAGATACGCCATTGATGCAGTTGCCCGGAGTTGAACCCAGCTTAACTACGACAACGTTATTAATTTTAAATACCGAATCTTTAGCAGGCCATAACGGAGCTGAGTTTATTTTTTCAATCTCTGGCTTTATTTCATCAAAGGAAGCCGGAATTATTTTTGCTATTGCGGTAGCATTCATAAAAGCCGAAATTCGTGCGGAGTTTCCGGCATCCCAGTTGAGGAAAGAGCTTCCAAACATGTCGTGGTTGGTAGGTTTATCAACCGAGTCAACGTTGAGTGCACCATAGAAATAGATCCTGACTGGCCTGTCTGGTGGCGTACCAACATATTTGTATATGTCGTTAGCAATAAAAGACGACACATTATAATCCTGATTATAAGAGAGATAACCGGTGTAGAAGAGTTTGCTGGATGAAGCGGTTCCATAGAGTAAAACAATCACAGGAACAGCCCATAAAATCCTCTTTTCAGCATAGAGAGTAAATAGGATAACACCCGATGCTGCGAAAGATATAGCAAGGCAATTCATCGCTCTGGGAGGCAAGAATCCGCCGATTATTACGTTCATCAGGAACGGCGATAGTATTACAGCGGCTGCTGAAAGCAGAAAAACAAAGCGGTTTTTAATGGGGCTGACAAAAATTACAACAAGAAAAAGTAACGAAAAGGCATAGATACTCAGCCCATAAGGGGCATTAAAAGAAAAATAATCAATTATGAATGCTACTATAGACTTTATAGTTTCATTTACGGGTTGATGAATCCAGCCAATCATGTTGAGAAAGTATGACTCTGAACTTTTACCAAAATGCCATTGAATGATCTTTGTCAGTAATGAATAGGCGACAGCAGCAACAATCATTACAATAACAGGTTTGAACACGATGTTTTTGAATGTTAAATCAGACTTGTTGTTGGCAATAGCATAGCAAATATAAGAAGCAATGATTGATACAGGAAGGAAAATTATAGACTGATAAATCGAAACGGAAAATGTTAATGCGATTACAGGTGTTATAACACTCAGTAAAAATCCTTTTTTTCTTAATGTAAGATAAGTTGATACAGAGGATAGAAGCACGGCTGTAGCTAATGTATCTGATTGGTTAGAGAATTCTAGCTGATATGCAAACTGAGGCAGGGCAGAGTAAAGAATCGAGAAAAATACAGACTGTTGCGTATTTAGGCCTAACGTTTTTGAGATAACAGAGCATGAAAGGGCAAGTATAACCAGAGACAATATTTCAGTATAAAATGTAATAAATGACTCAGGAAAGATTGTTGATTTGAGCAACACATGTCCCCACCGACCCATACTGATAGTGTGAGCAATATTATTACTAAATTCCTCATCAATAGATAGGGTGAAGTGGGTAAGTTCAAAAAAGTAAACGATGAATAATACTAATAACGATGATATGAATTAAACTAAAAGAGTTTCTTTTTTTAAGGCGGCTTTAATTTCCATCAGAAAAATCTCTAGGTGAATTTTACTTTCAGTAAAGAAAAATGCCCTAAAAGGGCAAGTTTCATTACTTTTTGATCAGATGCATTTTCCAACCTGGTGGATTAATGCTTATATCTGCTTCAGTTCCCGGTGGGGAATTTTCAAACAATCTGATTTGCTCTTTATAGCCAACTTCAAAATAAGGATATATATGAAAATGTCTGATGTACATTGTCGCCATTAAAATATTCAGGCACAACAATGCGATTGCTGGCCTCTTTGTTTTGCTTGTCAGAAAAGTTATAAAGCTGAAAAAGGCTATGTTTGTCACAAAAAAATATCGTTCTCCGCCCAAGGGTGATAAAAATAAAGGCCACTGTGGGTCTGTCATGCTCATCATTGGCTTAGCAAGAGCAAATCCGAGCATCAGTGATGGAAAAAGAAGTATGGACTTATAGCGCCATCCTGATTTTAAAGCATAATATAATATGGATGTTATTATTATTACATTTAACGCAATGGATGCCTGATTGCCATTTATGCCTGGCTTCCAGGTGTTATCAATAAGAGCGCCACGAATAATGCGATAAAAAGTAATATCAGAGAATAACTGAATACTTGCGCCTAAAGGGGCCGATGAACGGGTAGCGCCAGATGAAGTTAGAATTGTATATAATTGAATTAAAAAACAAAGTGTAAAAACGATATCGAAGGAGTTAATTTTCCTAACGGCGTTAACAATTCCGCCATGTTGGCATACTCGCTTCATGAGTAGACACGGAGCGATGAAAATTACAAATGGCCCACTTAGCCCACTGACTATCAATAAAACATAATCGTGTATCTTCCATGCTGTTGACTCCGGCCTTTCAGACATTATTACACAGAGAAGATACATTGAAAGATACCAGTGCATATTGGTAGAAATGGCACCTGGTGGTATGTATCTGTTATATCAATATATATTATATTGCAGTGTTTCTCTGGGGCATGGGTGGGGCAAAGTCGTTGAGCTTGTTGTTCAGGAGAGCCACCTGCGCACTGTTATTGTCTTTCATCCATTTGCCGTAAACGTTATAAACCATCTGCGCATTACTATGCCCCATCTGTGTAGCAATGAAGCTGGGGTTTGCTCCTGCAGATAGAGACCAGCATGCGTATGTGTGCCTAGTTTGGTATGGCTTTCTCAGCCTAATTCCCGATCTCCTCACGAGGTTCCTCCACATACCATTGACTGACATCACCGAGTAATAGTCCCTCCCCACACCAGCGACATCGGTCACCTCAGAACTGAAAACAAACGTAACCTCCATGGATTCCTTTTTTCTGTACTCTCTACCTGCAACTTCTATTTTCACAGGCCTTCTCATTTGTGTTAACGCCCTCTGGCTTTTCAGTACCTGAATCGCCGGATCAATAAGTTCTATCGTCCTTTCACCAGAGGTAGTTTTAGGCATGCAGAAATTCCCTAACGCTGTTAGGTTTCTGCAGACGGTTATTGTCCCCCTGCTAAGGTCTATATCCTCCCAGGCTAGAGCGCAAAGCTCACCGTGTCTCATGCCGGTGTACACGGCAAGAGACCAAAAGTTGCGGATTTGCTGGTGACTTGCCGCGTCAATCAGGCGAAGAAATTCGTCCCGCGTTAAAGGGTCAGGATTGGTTTTGTCTTTCTTCATCTGATAGATACCATCCGCAGGGCTACGGCTAATGTAGCCATTTTTCACAGCAAATGTGAGAACCTCTTTTAAGTGAGAGATAGATGAATTGACAGTTGTTACTTTTCTTCCCTGCTTAGCCGAATCATGCCCATGCCTGGAAAACTGACGCCCATTAAGCAACTCACCTCTTAAGGCCAGGATGTCTTCATGCATGATTTCTTCCAGTGGCTTGTCGGCGCCCAGAAGAATACAGACAGTTTTCAGTCTGGCCTTGAGGTTCTTAAATGTTATTGCTGAAATTGTTGGCCTCTTCAGCTCCATGAACTTGTCACAAACCTCTGATATCGTATTTTTACCGCGGTTAGATGAGGTGTGCTGGGAGTTGTGTTTTGAGTTAGGGAACTGCTCTTGATAGTCGAAAGTCCCCGTCTTTATCCTGTAATTAACAGCTGTTCTTAACTCTCCAGCAAGCTTCCGGTTCTTGGCATTGTCTGGAATCCCCAGCGATTCCCTTCTCCGCTTCCCCTCATGTACAAACCATATCCTTAGAGTGCCGCCGTGATTTTCGACGCCGGTTGGGTAAACGACCTTTGACATAGTGTGCTCCTGTTGTTTGAAGTGGCGATAAGGTTAAGCCTTTTTCCTCATAACCGCACCCGGTTGATTTTTTGCCTGGCTCTCGATCCACTGGTCGATTGCCTCGCGGTTATACATTGCCTCACTATTTGCTTTTGGCTGCCCCTCTGGAGAAAAGAGGAGATATTCGCGGCCCTGCAGCCACGCCTTCTCTCTTGCTCTCTTAATCGTTCCGGGACGAAGACCGGTGACAGCGATAAGAACAGATTCAGATACCCATTTGCTCGGCATCAACTGCACAATGTTTTCCATATCTACTCCTTATACGGCCAGCACAGAGCCAGCACGATGCAAATTAAAAAGACGAGCCACAGAGTGAACTCGCCGGGGGATATGTCGTGGATGGTGTTCATTTTGCAGAGGCGCTCTCCTTATCCACCTGGCGCACATAGAACGCCAGCCAGAGCTTTGCTGGAAACGTATCAGGCGGCAGGGCGGTGATTGATTTGGCGTGTTTGTCGAGGAGTGTGGTGATGATCCGGTCGTGTTCTTTCTTGGGCCTGCCTTCTATGGCGCTGATGATTTCGCTCCTGCATTTACGCGCTACGGCCCTTAGCACGTTCTCTGCTACCGGCGTCACGCTACCCTGCGATGCTGCTTAGCGCGCTCAATGCGCTCGTAATCTTCTCTACATTCAGCCGAACAGAAGCATCCCGCTGTCACCGCCTCTTCGCAGTAATGGCAGGCCCCGTTAAATTGCATTTCCGGGTGTTTACGGTTAGCCAGCGCGATATTGCGCTCCAACTCTTCAAACTCAGCGGCCTGGTCTAATTCGTCAGACATGTTCTACCTCCGAAATTTGGGCGTAAAAAAACCTGCCGGAGCAGGTTTATGATGAAGAATTCATTTAAGCAATTACGGTGTCATCAAAAATGTGATGCTTGTAGTTACTGCCGACGTATCTGTAGCGGCCATCATAAGTACAGGGAAATGACAAATCCTTTACATCATAAAAGCTATCTCTGATGAATGATGCCAGTTCAGGATGCAGAGATTCATCATTATTAATGACGATTATTCTATGATGAATAACAGTTGGATTGAAGGTAACGAAAGCTACCTCACCCTCAGCATCATAAGACTTGCCGTTTATCTCAATCTTGATTGGCTCGAATACACCCCTCATCACTTCTACTCCCTTTGATAAACCGGGTCCGATCCCCGTGGAAACTTCATCGGCTCTTCCAGATAAAACATTAGTTGCGTGCAATAAAAAACCCCGCTGTGGCGAGGTTCAGTGGTTCTCAATTTGTTGATGATGGTCGGGGGCTGTATTTTGCAACCGCCGCATCCAGTTCATTTTGATGGGGTGGGCCAAATTCAGATGCCACATTGTAAATAGAATCTCCAGATTTCATCCTGTAGACCTTAATGCTTTTCCATACTCGCGGGTTCTCGCTTTCCAGAATAGAGACTGTTGGTAACCCTGCCTCCCAATGCATTGGCTGTCCAGAATAAGCATAAGAAAAAACAAGATAATCTTCTTTCATCAGCTATCCTCCTTCTGATAAACCGTGGCAGTGCCGCGCGGGTACTGCAGCGAAGCGTTCCTGTAATGCTGCAATCTCTCCCTGAAATAATCCCTCATCGCTTCAGGCTGCTGCATCTCCACTTCATGCGGTATTACAGGCTGATTCATACGCTCCTTGTATGCGAATCCTGACGCGGCTAAATCCATGTTAATCCTGTCGCGCTCTTCTCTGCTGCGTGCTGCTAAATTTTGTGAGGTCACCTTAAGCTCGCCATGCATTAACCATGATCACATGACTTTTATGGGATGCGCTGGACTCATACCCTAGATGCATTAGGCCGGTTACAACAGATTTTCTGCAGGTTTCAAATTCAGTAAAGGTAAATGCTTTTCCATTTGCATTTCTCATTATCCATTCATAATTTGCATAGTGTGTTTCTGAAACAAGGTGGATAAGGCTTTCAGCTAGCTCACAATTCATGTCGACCTCCGCTATGATCTAACTCTAAAGTGCATCAAGAAACGGTTAATTTGCAAGCAGCTAACTACTTTATTTTGTCTTGTTCTGCCTGTTTCTTTAAGGGGCACTATCGCGTTATTCATCTTTTACAAACTTTTACTCAGGCGTACAGGAGTTTATGCCGTTTCAGTCTCAATAGCGTGGCAAAATGGTCATACAAAAGGCAATAAAAAACCGCCCGAAGGCGGCTTTTTGTAAGGAGTCAATGGGATTAAATACCCATGCGGTACTCTTCGTACGTACGAGGTTCCGAGTCACCTTTTTTGCGGAAAACAAGCATCTCTTCCTTCCGGTTCGTAACATAACCCAGTGTTTCAGTGAGCTGGCGTCGTAGAGTAGTAGGCATCTGAGGAATGGTTTTATCGGTGAGTCCACTCTCGATTTTATTCATGATTTCGAGTGCCAGGGCAATCTGCTCCTCATCAATCAGAATATTGACGCGATAACCCTCTCGGGTCTCTTGCTCGCTGCCTAACTGCCGGGTCAGTTTATCGACCTGATCGGCATAGTCGTCCAGTTGAGACTGTACATCTGCAGGCACTTCACCAGTTTTTTCAGCCAGTGCTTTGAGTGCATTGATGTTATCGATCGCCTGTTGTGCCAGGTCTGTAGCAGTGGTCATATTCGGTATCCTTTAAAAAGGTAAAATCAGAAGTTCCGTGAGGTTAAAAGGCCGACTTCCATCGGCCTAAAAAAGTCAGTTACTGACTACCTGTTACGGGTGTTCGTACTGCTGGAAAGTGCGCGGTTCAGGGTCGCCGGGCTTGCGGAACATTTCGTTGTCGTTTTTGCGCTCTTTCAGATACATCAGGGTCCGCTTAGCCTGATACTGGTCAGCCGGAGTAAGTGAGCCCGGCGTGCCGGCTTCACTTGCCGCTACCACTTTGGTCAGAATCTCAATGCCCAGGCCGACTACTTCAGTGGTATCCAGAATCGCAGAGCGATACAGTGCATTCAGGTTTTGCAGGTCTTCAAATTCCTGGTCGGTATGTTCCATGATAAATCCTCTTTCAGTTGAGTGAGTTAGGTTGTGAATTCACTCAACCACCTTACTCTCACCACCTGATGATAACCAGTAAAATACTGTTTATATGTACAGTGTTTTTGTGTCATAAATTTGGCTTAGTGCCATCTATAGCTTTGCTGCGCTCTTCCAGAAAACGTATCCGGCTGCGACTGGCACGCTGGCGTACAGACTCGTATGAGCGGTTGAGTTGTCGGGCTATAAGTTTGGGTGGGATGGTTGCTGCGAGTTCTTTCAGAAGGCCTATCTCATCGGGGGACCAGCGACGGCCAAGAGTTAATTGATTGCCACGACGCCGGTATTCCTGAGTTTGCAATTTCATCTCCTTTATAAGGCATTTGTAGATGCGTGCTAATCCTGCACCACGGCACCAAAGCGGCCCCGCAGCTCTGTCTGATAGTCGTTCCAGGCAACATCAGGATTTGTCACGATGATTCGTGGAAGTTGCGGATAGAATGCTGCCTGTCTTGCGTATTCGCTTGTGGCGCGCTCCCTGCGCCGTGCTTCCAGTGATTCCTTTGTGCGTGACTCAATCCGGCACCGCTCACCGTACCGGGCGGCAATCTGCTGTTGTGCGTCCTGCATAGCCAGCCGATGCAAGCGCTGTGACTCCATTTCATCAGGGCGTGCAGAGTCCGCCGAAGGTTCGGTGAGGTTCATGGTCGGTGCCTTATTGGTGGGTTAAATCAGAACGGGATAGAGGTGTCGTAATCAGGTTCGGTAGATTGCCCACGCGACTGCTGCGGACGACTCTGTTGCTGTCCGCTCTGCTTTGGCGGCAGGTCGATATCCCGAACAAGGATGGTTGGCGTTGAAACTTTGGTGCCGTCATCCTTCGTCCATTCTTCCAGAACGAATTCGCCGGTAACTGTGACCTTCGCGCCTTTCTGAATTGACGCGGACAACTTCTCAGCCATAGCGCCGAACATCTTGCATTGCAGCCAGGACGTTTTCTCGTTATCACCAAAGCCTGACTTAGCCGGCACTGAGAATGACGCGATGTGCTTTCCGTTTGGGGTAACACGCAGAACGGCATCCTTGCCGACATTACCTGCGATTGTGATCGTGTTGATTGGCATTATGCTGTTGCTCCTTCAAGCTCTGATTTTTTAAGGTCGTAGACTTCCTTCGCTTTGGCCTGCTCCGGGGTTCCGTCCAGCGCCTGCCACGCTCTGGCGAATGACTGCTTCAGCTCTTCCGGAGTTTTCTTGCTGAGTGCAGCCTCAGAGAAGGCGGCAAGGATGTCAGCGGGCTTAGGCTTTGGTTTTTGCTGCTGGGGTGCTGACGCTGACTGCTGGCGATGCTCGTTGGTGTCTGCATCCTTAGAGTCGTCGATGCCGAACAGGCCATTCAGGCAGTACTTCCGGGCGTAAGAGCTGGTCGCGCCAGTTATCTGCGCATCATCCATGCCTTTCTTGTCGACAGCTTCACGGGCCATTGCAGAGGCGCTGTGAGTGGTCTCACCATCGGTGATCGTCGCTGTGGCTTTTACGTAATACCGGTCGCCGATCAGAACGATTTCATCAGAGATGGACAGGAACAGGCCGTTAAGCAGCGGCTTCACACCCTCAAGAATGTCTTCACAGCTGCGGTAGTGATACTTGCCAAAGCTGTTGTATTGGCCCTTTGGCGCTTCCAGTGTGCGCTGTATCTCTGCCAGCCTGACGTAAAATTCCTTACTCATAACCAACTCCCATTCTCGCTGCCTGCTGCTCCGTACGGTAATCAGCGGCCGCATCCATTGCTGCCTGCTCATATGTCATTGGCTCAGCTAATTCGCCGAGCATGCCGCGCATCAGTGCGACAAATTCATCTTCGTTATGCTGCATGATTGTTGAACCTCTTATTCCAGTCGTCGTCCTGACATGAGTGCCAGCCTAGTGAAATCACAGAGGCCCACTCATAGGCCTTGTGCATGCCCTCCTTCGTATCTGGAAAGGCTTCTTCGTACAGCTTGTTGAAGTGGCTGCAGCCCTGCTGAACCAGAATGGTTCCGTTAACGGGAATAATGGTCATAGCGGATATGCAGCCGAACTGAACGTGGCTTCTGCTCTGGTGCTGAATAAGTTCCAGAACAAATCCTACTTCTACGGCATCGCTGGCCTGCAGAACTATGGCCTGCTTAATGACCCATCCCTGCCAGCCTCGATCACCCCGGGAGCAACCGGCACCGGTAGCGGCGTTACATGGTCAACCAAAGATGGTCAGGCTGTGTATGACGATATCCTGAAGCTATTCGGTCAACTGGTATCGCAGACCAAAGGCCTGCTTGATATGAGCACGCCAATGACGCTGGCGATGTCCCCGGCAATGTCGGTTAACCTGGCTAAGACGAACATGTACAACGTGAACGTCTCAGACCTGCTGAAAAAGAACTTCCCGAACCTGAAGATTGAGACCGCTATCGAGTACTCAACTCCGGCCGGTGAAATGGTTCAGATGATCGCAGATCGCCTGGGTGAGCAGGACACCGCTTACGCAGCCTTCACTGAGAAGATGCGTGCGCATGCAGTGGTGACTGAAGAGTCATCATGGAAGCAGAAAAAATCTGGCGGCACCTGGGGTGCAATTATCCGTCAACCGCTGGCAATCGCCACCATGCTGGGAGTGTAAGAAATGGCTGAAGTCGTAACAGTAGGATGCAAGCTGCCGAATGGCCTGGTGATTGATGTGGATGGTGCGCAGCCTATCGTGCTGAATGGCGCCAACTCATCCAATGTCATCGGCGGCTAACCCAGAAAACACGACATCTGCATTAACCGGGTGGGTGCCATCTGGATTCTATGGAACCACGGCCATTACGGGCTTGTCTGGCTCAAGTGTAACGCTCACAACACTGCAGGCCGGGCGTGATCGAATTACGCTGGCAGGAACTCTGACATCTAACATTAACCTGATAGTTCCTGCGTGGGTCAAACGGTGGGAAATCGTTAATAACTGCACAGGTTCATTCAGCGTTACAGTTAAAACTCCAACCGGCAGCGGTGTTTCTGTAGCTGCTGGGATTAGTGCCTTTGTGTATGGCGATGGCACTAACATCAATCAGGCAGCAAGCCCTGGCAGCCTTATCAATGTCCAGGTGTTCACATCCAGCGGAACCTATACACCTACTTCGGGTACAAAAAAAATTATCGTCGAGGTTCTGGGTGCTGGCGGTGGTGGTGGTAGTTCTAGCGCTGCAAACACAAGCGCGAATGGATTAGGAACGGGTGGCGGTGGTGGTGGTTATGCCAAGTCTTACCTGACGTCGGTGCCAGCATCTCAGTCTGTCACGGTGGGCGTTGGTGGTGCTCCTGCTTCTAACGGTGGCGCATCATCTTTTGGGTCCATAGTGAGCAATGGTGGTGTAGCGGGAGCAAACAATCTAAATGCAACTTATCAAAGCGGAGTGACTCAGCAGCGTGGTGGTGCGGGTGGTACAGCCAGTGGAGGAAATCTTATTAATGCTCGAGGAGGCACGGCTCTACAGGCTCTATGGACATCAGTCGGAAACTGCCTTAGTGGATCTGGCGGCTCGTCACATTTTGCAGGCACAACGACCCCGGTAGGTGGTGCAGCAGGGGCGGGTGATAGCGGAACGCTCGGTAATGGCGGATCTGGTGCGAACTCAAATGCTACAACTTCTGTTTTAGCTGGAGGTAGCGGTGGTAACGGAATCGTAATAGTTTGGGAGTATGCATGATGAATAGTTACGCACTAATTTCGAAAGGCAAAGTTGTAAATACTGTTGTTTGGGATGGAGAGGCTGAGGTGGATTTTGGGAAAGGCATTACGGCAGTTCTGATTACTGATGAAACTCCTGTAAGTATCGGATGGACTTATGAAAACAAACAGTTCTCACCACCTCCTTTAACTGAAGAAGAGCTTGCTAACCAAAACTCCCTGGCTATAACAGCAAATATCGGAATGAAGGCGTTGTTTATGGAGCAAGCAAGCCAGAAGATAAGCGTGTTACAGGATGCAGTTGATTTAGAAATGGCTACAGATGAGGAGGCAGCGGGCTTGCCGCTATGGAAAAAATACAGGGTACTTTTGAGCCGCATAGATGCTAACACGGCAAGTAAAGTAGATTGGCCGCAACAGCCCTAAACCACAGGGGCTATGCAGCCCCTGTATGCCTCACACCTGCAAGCCCTGAGCAAATAAATATAACCATAGATATCTCTGAGAAAAAAATTACGCGTTGGCTTGAAGCATAAACTGTTGGTGACAGGCCGATTGCCACAGTGATCGCTGCCCCCATTATTAAGCAGAATGCACAAATAGTTTTTATTTTTAAGGGCATTCCTGACTCTAGTGTACATATCAACATTAAAGATGCATGGGCAGCTGCGATACTGAAGTAAATATATTTTATATTAGATAGCCAGTTCTGTGGGGATAATTGCTGTGTCACCTCTGAATTCAAGATTACCAGCTTAGATAAAATAAAGATTGCAAACGACGCCCTCAAAGCGCGAAAAACCCATCCTGATTTATTTATGGTTACAAGCAAGATCAAAAGTGAAGCTATAGTAAAAAGTAATTCAGCACTGTCGAAAATGCCAGAAACATACCTGTCTATGCCGAAAGACAATTTTTGCAAGAAAGAAAAATCAACAAAGTTAGGCATGAACTTGCCGGATTCAATGGCAAATCTCTTGTGAGCTCCTGGAGAAAGGAAAAGTATAAGGGAAGAAACTATATTGGCGATGTAATAAAAAAGTGAGTACAGGCTTAACCCTCTTTTTATGGTAAGAGTTAGGTTTAAAAAAGATATCGTTAAGAGAATTATGGCGCATTGTTCACTATTTGAAGATACTATTAAGGATAATATCGATATTACTTTCAGTTTTGCGCTGAAAGCATCCTGGTTCATCAGAACGCAAACTGAGAATAGGCCAAGTGATGCAGGGACTAGATAATTGAATGCTCCTGCAGCCCAATAAACAGCTTCGGCTGAAACTGATGGATTTATCATCAAAGTTAACATTATGACTAGTGGCATTCCATAATGATAACTAATTCTTTCCGATAAGGTTATTCTCCATACTGAATAGGAAAGTAGTATGTAGCATGATACCACGAGCATCTTGAGCGCATATGTATATGGCATGATACTAACGGCAAGGAACTCAACGGCAACTCTTCCGCTCCACGAGTTATATCTTTTCCAAAAGTAATCAATATACCCTGCATTATTTAAGGCTGTTAAGTATGAGACATCATCAGGGCTTGTACTAACTCCAGTTTTAAAACCTATAAAACAAATAAATATAAACATAACCGTAAAAAAGAAAACATCACGTTCCGTCAGGTTTTTTTTATTGGCAGTTATACTCTTCACTATACAGAACTCCTTTTCTTAAAATGTTTATATTGAATGACCTATCGTTACTGTCATGGATTTTTGAAGAGAACCTGAACCCGGAGTGGTCTAGCGATTCGCCCCTATTAAAAACCTTAGAAACATCGACGCGATTACTAATCATGATTTGTGGCATGTAGAAAGCGCCATGATCCTTTACCGTTATGAATAGTTTTTGCTCGTTTGGATTTGCATCAATAAAAGCCCATCCAGAAGAGTATAAAATTCCATCTTTGATGATGCACTCATCAACACTGAATTTCATCCTCTCAACTTTATCTCTTTTATATTTTTGTGGTTCAAATAAATTTTTTTCCGCCCATAATGAATGGATAGCTAATAAAATTGTTAATGGCGTTAAAAATATCAAAGAATAAAATATGTTTTTTACCAGAAAATTCATGGCATCCCTTGATGTATTGAGTATAAGTTAACTAATCACAAGATTATGCATGAACGACGCTGAGCGTAAAGTAAAAAAGCCCGGCGACCGGGCAATGACTCAACCGCGCCTCTCTGAGCAGGCTACGGGGTGGGTAATTTGAGATTAGCCACACATAACCGAAGCCGCCAGCCTAAAATTCCCGCGCCAACAATGGCTTTACAAAACTGTGAGCCGTTTCGCCTTGATCAAATCCACCGACCAATATTACTGTTTATCCATACAGTATTTATCAGAGGAGGATTAATGATGGCGAGAGACTACGAGATAAAGCCTGCATTCGTACAGGCGATAACGCTGGACCGGCTGGGGCGGCAGATAGTGACGACCAGCGCATTCCAGGCAAACTTGGAGGCCGCTAACCATCACTGGACGCTGCAGCAGTGCAACCAGTGGATACGGCGCGAACAGAACATGTTCATGGAGCTGGCGACAGAGAACGGTGACAACCGCACCTACGCCCTGCGCAATATGGGATATGTGAGGTAGTCATGGGATTTCAGTCACCGGCGCAGGATTACGTCGAGAGCCGCCTCGACCTCAACAGGCTGTTTGCACCTCACCCAGGGCATATGCTCCGGATAGAAACGCCTGGCGGATTTGCTCTGATCGACCGTTCGATTCAGGCCCGACCAGGCGACACTGTTGCATTCCAGTTCGACGACTACCCTCAGCTGGGGAAATTATTCAATACAGGGATTATCACTCAGGATGGCGAGACAATAGAAGGGAGTGGGCTGGAGGGTGTTATCGTGCTTGGGAAAGTAACAGCGGAGATTTTGTCTGTTTATGAGCCATATCGGCCGATAATTTAGAATATACCTATTTTTCCAGTTAAATTAAAAAAGGCCCGAATGGGCCTTTAGTTTTAATCGATGACTCTTTTGATGTTAAACAAACTGTACAATATGAGTGATATGTTGAAGACATATAATACCCTTTCGCCCGAAGCATAAGCGGTTGGAGACAGCCCAATTGCTACCGTCACAAGCATGCCTATCATCAGCGTAAGAAACGCTCTGTAGTCCTTGGTTCCATCAGAACTCTCAATTGACCCCACCGCCATGCAGATTAGACTAATTAGGTAAAACAAATAGCACCCATAAACTTTTAAGCTTCCGAAATCAATATTGTAAAACTTTCCATAATATGTCAGGTAATCAATATCTTTCATATAAAAGGACAAAGACGTCAGGCAGATTATGGTAGATGTTACGCTAAAGATGAGGCATATCTTACTCAAGGCATCGCCTTTACTTTTCCTGCAAAGGTAAGCAATAAAGATAAAGGAGGATGCTAAAAAGATGATGTTACGTCCAAATGAAACATTCTCCACCAATCTGTCTACGCCAATGATGGCCTTTTGTAAAATATTCATCTCCGCGATCTGAGGCATATATCTTGCGGCTTCTACAGAAAACCTGGATGCTGAGCCGGGGCTAAGGAGTGTTATCGCAGCCCCAATCAATACAGTTACGTAAGCCACAGCTAGAGCACGGTTTCCCTTACGTTTATCGCTTCCGACAAAGAAAATGAAAGGAATTACTACAACCAAGAAAACTGCAATCTGTTCGGAAGATGTTGCAATAAACGAAAGTAATAGGGAAGAAAATAACTTTCTCATGCCAGCAGATGGTGACAGTAGAACGTTAGCCAGGAAAAGAGCGCAGGTCATAGGGAGAAGGTAATTATAGAATCCTGTAACCCACCACTCTGAGTCACCAGCGACAGGTGAATTTATGATAAGCGCTGCTGACATTACAAGCGGTGTGCCAATCTTGTAGTCAATTTTATTTTTAAGTGTGATAGACCACATCAAATACGCTGAAGAAATGAAGCAAAGTGGAATAAGTATCTTCCAAAACCCATGAAGGCCTATTGTTGATACCATGATTGCTTCTATTACGATACGCCCACTCCATGTCTGATAACGATGCTGCAAATAATTGAGCAGAGATATGTTATCAAGAGCGTGAGAGAACGTAACATCATCTGCATAGCTCATCAGACGTAGTTTGCTAATGATGACTACGAAGAGAATGGATGTGGATGCATAGAATAGCCAATTCGAAAACGATTTATTTGTTGCAAGCATAGCTAAGCGCCTTTTTTACATTGCCGTTCTTGTCTTTAATGTAGAAATTAAAGGTGGGATTTGTTCCAAAGCTGATCATCCTTCCGCTTATGGACGCATTGAAGCCAACCTTGTCAAACAAATCCGTCCGCGCAAACAACTGAGACACATCACCACGTGTAAACGTGAATGAAGGCAATACAAACTCACCATTGCCAGAATTGATAGTTACAATCAGCGATCCTGATTTTGGATAATCACTGCTAAACATCCATCCTTTTGCAGAGATAAAATCCTTATTAACAGAACACGAGTCAATACTATATTTCAAGTCCGCTGAATCGACATTTTGTAGTGAGGCTACACTGAAGCTCTTTGCCTTGTTCCATGACAGGAAAGAGCCTGCCACAGCGATAAAGCAAGCAGATATCAGTACAAGAAAAATTACTCTTGGGCTGGAGATTAATCGTGATAATGACATGACGTTAGGCTCATCCTTAATGTTCACCTGCCCCATGGGGCAGATATGGGGCAAAAAATTGCCGCAATCCTGCTCGATCTTGACTGACAGACCTGCAACGATTGCGGCAATGCTCTGCGTTAGCTCGAAGTAACTCGAAGTAACCCGTACTTTTTCCACCTACATTTCATATTGGTGATATTTGGATAACCTTCTGCAACGTTTGGCATCAAAAGAACGTAAAGTGCAACAGTTGCCCGATAAGCTATAGGAGCAAACTTAATACGACTTGAAAGTATGAATGCAATGAAACAAGCTCTGATTAAAATACCTATTATGTTAGCGACTAAGGCAGCTTTACTTAAACCAAAAAGCAGAGCAATACTGTAGGTCAGGCGAGATATAGTCTGAAAATAACCATTTTCAGGCATGAAAAGCGTGTTAAATATGCCGTTGTTATATGCGTCCTGTAACCAAAACCTGCCATCTTCAGCCCAGGGTTGCGCGTTTGAGATAATGTCTGGCCTTCTCATTATTATAAGAAAAACAATAATTAAAAATATTGTAGCGTTGAGAAGATACTTTTTGTTTTTTTTAATTTCTAAATTCATGAGTTCCGCCTGAACATTAAAAAAGTTATCAAACCTTTTCCCTAAATATCGCTATCATTTCTGATAATGTATCTCGGGCGTTGCTTGGTCTCGATATAAATCCTGCCGATATATTCTCCCAGCACACCGATACCAATTAGCTGAATGCCGCCCAGGAAAAGAATCGAAACCAGAATTGACGGATAACCGGCTACAGGGTTTCCCCAGATCAGCTTATCTGCAATCATCCACACGCCATAAAAAAACGAGAGCCCGGCAACAAAGAAACCGATATAGGTCCACATGCGTAAAGGAAACGTAGAGAATGACGTTATACCTTCCAGCGCAAGGTTCCAGAGTTTCCATCCATTAAATTTTGTCGACCCAGCGACGCGTTCAGCGCGCGTGTATTCGACTACCTCTGTTCTTCCACCCACCCATGAAAGAATACCTTTCATAAACAGGTTTCGCTCAGGCAGCAGCTTGATGTTATCAACCACATGGCGGGACATCAGCCTGAAATCACCCACATTCTCTTCAATCTGCGGTTTGCTGATCATGTTGTGTAATTTATAGAACCATTCAGCGCTTTTACGCTTCAGATGGCTATCGGATGAGCGATCAACCCGTTTAGCAAGCACAACATCTGCGCCTTCTTTCCACTTCGAGATCAGAAGCGGGATAACCTCGATGGGATCCTGCAGGTCTACATCGATAGGAATAACCACATCTCCGGTCGAGGCCTCAAGGCCTGCAAACAGGGCGGGCTCTTTGCCAAAATTTCGCGTAAAGCAAACATATTTGACTAACGCGTCATTTTTCATGATCGCATGAATCTGAGATTCTGTATTGTCTGTACTGCCATCGTTGATGAAAACAATCTCAATTTCATCATCTGCAAGCGGCGTGTAATTTCTTACCGTCTGATAGAAAACAGGAAGGGCTTCCTGCTCATTCAGGACGGGAACAACAAGCGATATTTTCATTTCTTATCTCGAAAAATGATGTACTTCGAATAGACAAAGCCACATACCAGACTTATTGCTGAGAAGACGATAAGGGTTACGACCGGATTGACCTTCATCCGGTCAGCATAGGAGCCAATCATGACGGCCACCATGCCCATGAAAAACACATACATGATGTAGCGGATCGTTGTGGCTTCTGAACTGAACGTCCACTTTGCGTTTGCAAAGAAAGAGAAGGTGACAGCAACGCAGAATGCAATAAAGTTGGACAGTGACTGCTGTAACCCCTTTTCTACACAGATGGCGAAGGTAACCCAGTGAATAA
Source organism: Pantoea sp. M_10 (assembly GCF_008631515.1). Lineage (NCBI taxonomy): Bacteria > Pseudomonadati > Pseudomonadota > Gammaproteobacteria > Enterobacterales > Erwiniaceae > Pantoea > Pantoea sp. M_10. The sequence goes on from NZ_VWUL01000002.1 coordinate 522,906, forward strand.
GCGTGTTAATCACACCAACTGACATGTATCGTGCAAAAAGTTTCAGCATGGCAAAGTTCTGTAAAAAGTGAGGTGCAAATCCTGACACCTGGCAGCGCCAGGATCAAGAAATTGTTAAGGCCATTTTCCCAGTTCATGCAGAGAGGGGTTATGTGCATCTGGAGCAGGATTTGGATGTGCGAAGACTGCGCTTTTCAGGCATGCAATAGGTATTCCGCTTAAGCAGAAAAAAAGATGAGCCTGCTACCGGTTGAAAAACATCCAGGCACGTTCATGTGAAAAATTAACGCCAGGCGACTCAGTCACGCCTGGCCGTAAGTGAAACTGCGCGCAAAGCGTATTTGATTCAGTGGGGCAATCTACTCTGCGTTACACATTTCCTGCCTCTCCGGGCGTTTAAATATCCAGGTATCAATAGCAACACCGCATGATTAAGTCTGACTGAGGGGAGGTAACAAATCACCTCAAACCCCCAGCCGATCCCGCAGCGCATACCACACCGCGCCCATCGCCGTCAGTGGCACCTTAAAGCGTCTGCCGCCGGGGAAGGGCAGATGCGGCAGGCGGGCAAAGGCGTCAAAACGCTCAGCATCGCCGCGTAAAACTTCACTGATCAGCTTGCCGGACAGATGGGTACAGGTCACGCCATGACCGCTGTCACCCTGCATGAAATAGACATTGTTCTCCAGCCGGCCAAACTGCGGCATGCGCGAGAGCGTCAGCAGGAAATTGCCGCTCCAGCTAAAGTCCAGCCTGACGTTCTGCAACTGGGGGAAGGTGCGACGCAGTTTGGGACGAATCAACGCTTCAATGTCTGCCGGTTCCCGTGCCCCATAGACCACGCCGCCGCCATAGAGCAGCCGGTTATCCGCCGTCAGACGAAAATAATCCAGCAGGTAGTTACAATCTTCCACGCAGTAGTTGTTAGGCAGCAGCGACAACGCCTGATCGGGTGAAAGCGGCTCGGTAACCACAATCTGTGAACCACACGGCATGCTTTTCCTGCTCAGTCGCGGCTCAAGCTGCGGCGAGAGATAGGCATTACCGGCGAAGATGACAAAGGTGGCGCTGACCTCACCCTGGGCGGTTTTTACCCGATTCGGTGAGCCATAAATCACCTTCAGGGCCGCAGACTGTTCGTAGATACGTCCGCCATGTCGCCGTATCGCTTCCGCTTCGCCCAGCGCCAGATTCAGGGGGTGCAGATGGCCGCCGCGCCGGTCCAGCAGCCCGCCGACATAACGTTCGGTCGCCACTTCGCGGCGGATCCCCCGTTCATCGAGCAGCTCCAGATCGTGATTGCCATACTGCTGCCACAGGGTTTTCTGTTTCTGCAGATGTGCCATCTGGCGAGCATTCAGGGCGGCAAAGATGCCGCCAGGCCGGTAATCACAGTCAATCGCGTAACGATCAATGCGATCGCGGATGATCGCTGCGCCTTCAAACATCATGCTGCCCAGCATGCGGGCGCTCTCTTTGCCGTAGCGCTGCTCAATCACATCCACGTCGCGGCTATAGGAGTTGACCACCTGGCCGCCGTTACGTCCGCTGGCACCAAAGCCGATGCGTGCGGCTTCCAGCACGACCACGTCATAGCCAACTTCGGTCAGATGCAGCGCCGCAGAGAGGCCGGTAAAGCCGCCGCCAATAATGCAGACGTCACACTGGATGCTATCCTGCAACGTCGGCCAGGGTTCATGAGCATTGGCGGTTGCCGCGTAATAACTCTCCACATAATTCATAACAACCTCCTGAATGCGCCTAAAAGTTAGCGGGCGTGTGGGCACTGACGATGCGACAGGGGATATCGGCACTGTTGGTGAAGCTGTGCGGTAAGCCGGTATCAATCACATAACTCTCTCCGGCGGAGAGATGAAAGCGCTGCCCGTTGATCATCAGGATAATTTCACCCTCCAGCAGCGTACCGGTCTCTTCACCGGGATGACGCAGCTTCTCACCGGTACTGGCACCGGGCTGGTAAGTTTCCAGCAGCATCCCCAGCGAACGCTGGGCTTTACCGTTGTCGATCAGTTTCAGCGAGACCCCCTGACTGCCAATCTCCAGCAGTTCGCCGGGCCGGACGATAATTTTCGGCTCTGCATCCGGCCTGGGATCGGAGAAGAACTCCGACAGGGAGAGGCCATAGACCTTCAGCAGTTTCTGCAGGGTGCTGACCGCCGGGCTGACCTTATCCTGTTCGATGGTGCTGATTGCGCTGTGGGTCAATCCGGCCAGCTCAGCCACGCGGCGCTGCGACAGCCCCAGCGTCTGCCGGATCTCCGCCAGCCGTCGTCCCGGTGCCAGCGTGGCATCACTCATCGTCTTTTCCCCTGTGATAACGAATGGCAGCCTGAATAAATCCGCTGAACAACGCCTGCGATCCTGGCGTCATTTCCGGCTGCCATTCGGGATGCCACTGCACCGCCAGGGCGAAAGGGTGATGACGCAGGCTCACGGCTTCGACCAGACCATCGGCTGCGCGCGCTTCGATGCGCAGCTGCGGTCCCGGCTCGCGGATGCCCTGATGATGCAGAGAATTGACCTCCAGGGTGCTGTCGGCAAACAGCGTCGCCAGCACGCCGTCCGGTTCGACGGTCACCTGATGCACCGGCGCATACTGCTCAGCCAGGGGGCGCGTCTCATCTTCATGATGACGCTGAAAGTCAGGCCGGGCGCTGAGATCCCGCCACAGGCTGCCGCCATTCGCCACTACCAGCTCCTGCAGTCCCCGGCAGATGCCAAACATCGGCATTTTGTGGCTGGTGGCCCAGGTGATCAGCTGAAAGGCGAGGCGGTCACGACCCGGATCGGCGTGCGGCTCCTCACCGGCCTCGCCATAGTGCCAGGGTTCGATATTGCTGGGACTGCCGGTCAGCAGCAGACCATCCAGCACAGCCATAGCGTTTTCTAATAGATGAGGGGCGTTAATCAGACTATGGGGCAGGGCGAGCGGTACGCCTCCTGCCTGAACGAGTGCATCGCAATATTTGTTGTGCACCGTCTGAGTCGGATGACCGCCGGTATCCTTCTGGCACATCACTACGCCAATCAACGGCTTGTCAAAAATAATGCCCATCTCACGTCCTCGCTTCGCTGTTCGAAATATCTACCGAAAGGGCACGTCTGGCGGTTAAGTGTTCAATATTTTTTCAATCTAGCAATCTGCTGTTTGTTCTTCAAACAGATTTGTTACATTTGCACACTTTTTATGTTGGCGCTATGTTAGTGGTGTGGCCGTTATTTTGAGCATTACGCAAACCTTATAGGGGCGGGTGAGATCATGACTAACCTGGTAGAAGTGGAAGACTTCACGCTTCACAGTGAAGAGAAACGAACCAGCGCGTTCCAGCTTGAGGTGAAAACCTGGCTGGAGCGCCATCCTGAAACGCAGTATGTCGACATCCTGTTAAATGATTTAAATGGTGTGTTTCGCGGCAAGCGCATTCCGGTCTCCGCGCTGCCCAAGCTGGAAAAAGGGTGTTATTTCCCCGCCTCGGTATTCGCCATGGATATCCTCGGCAATACGGTGGAAGAAGCGGGACTTGGCCAGTCACTGGGCGAACCCGATAATCTCTGCCTGCCGGTCAGCGGCACCTTAGTTCCCTCCGCCTCCGATCCTCAACACATTGCGCAGCTGCTGTTAACTATGTGCAACCAAGATGGCACTCCCTTTGACGTTGAACCCCGAAATGTCCTCAACCGGCTGTGGCAACAGCTGCGCAACCGAGGCCTTTTTCCGGTGGTAGCGGTAGAGCTGGAGTTCTATCTGGTTGACAAAAAGCGCGATGCTGAAGGGTTTATCCAGCCGCCCTGTGCGCCGGGCAGTGATGAACGCAACATGCAGAGCCAGGTTTATTCGGTCGATAACCTCGACCACTTTGCGGATGTGCTGCGTGATATTGATGATCTGGCGCGTCAGCAGGGGATACCGGCCGATGGCGCACTGGCGGAAGCCTCGCCCGGACAGTTTGAAATCAACCTGCATCATACCCGCGACGTGCTGCGCGCCTGCGACCATGCGGTGCAGCTTAAGCGGCTGATCCGGCAGGTGGCGGAGAACCACGGTATGACCGCCACCTTTATGGCTAAGCCCTATGAAGAGTATGCGGGCAGCGGGATGCATGTGCACATCAGCATGCTGGATGCCGCCGATCATAACGCCTTCGCCTGTGACGACGGCAGTGATTCGCCGCTGATGAAGCGGGCGCTGGCTGGCATGATCGACCTGATGCCGGCGTCGATGGCACTGCTGGCGCCCAACGTGAATGCCTATCGCCGCTTTGTGCCGGATGCGTATGTGCCGTTACAGGCCTCATGGGGCCATAACAATCGCACCGTCGCGCTGCGTGTGCCGTGCGGAGATATCGACAACCATCGCATTGAGTATCGGGTGGCGGGGGCGGATGCCAACCCCTATCTGGTGGTTTCTGCTATTCTTGCCGGTATGCTGCACGGACTGGATACGCAACTGCCGCTGCCGCAGCCGGTGACCGGCAATGGGCATCATGCGGAAGGCCTGGCCCTGCCGATCCGGCAGAGCGATGCCCTGTATGAATTTGACAGCAGCTATCCGCTGCAGAAGTTACTCGGCGAACGCTTTGCCAGCGTCTGGCACAGCTGCAAACACCATGAGCTGATGCAGTTTGAACGGCTGATCACCGCCACGGAAATTGACTGGATGCTGAAAAATGCCTGACCGGGGCGTTAATCGCTAATGTGAATTGCTTTTTTTGCTTATGATGCCCCGACGGCTTGAATTTCTGCCCGCGGTTGGGCAGAATACGCGGCCTGCAAAATCAGACGATAACCGACGCTTTAAGCGCCGGTTATTTTTTTGCATTCAGTTTTAACAGAGCATTTTTGCTGACTTAACCGAGGCCGGGCACGCACCCGGATAGATAAACACTGAAAACACGCACACGCGTGAGATTGAGGATTACAAAGATGGGGATGTTTACCACACTGCCAGTCAATGCTGGCACGCGTTTTCGTGATGATTACGGCGCCGCGTTAACCGCTAACCCTACTCCCTGTCGCTTAATGCGCAGTTGCCCTGTGACCCAGCCCAGCCAGGTTGTCGCACATGGGGGACTGAAGCATGTCGCTTAATACCTCCGCCGCACCGCAGCGTGCGCAACTCAAAAAAACATTAACGTTACTTCCGGTCGTCATGATGGGCTTAGCCTACATGCAGCCTATGACCCTGTTCGATACCTTTGGTATTGTTTCTGGTCTGACCGATGGTCACGTTGCCACTGCTTATGCTTTCGCGCTGATTGCGATTCTGTTCACTGCCGTAAGCTACGGTAAGCTGGTACGCCGCTTCCCCTCTGCGGGCTCCGCTTATACCTACGCTCAGAAGGCAATCAGTCCGCACGTCGGCTTTATGGTTGGCTGGTCATCCCTGCTGGACTACCTGTTCATGCCGATGATCAACATCCTGCTGGCAAAAAACTACTTTGAGTCGCTGGTGCCCGGCATCCCGTCGTGGATTTTTGTGGTACTGCTGGTCGGTTTCATGACGCTCTCTAACCTCAAGGGCATCAAAACTGTCGCCAACTTCAACAGCGTCATTGTGGTGCTGCAGGTTGTTGTCATGCTCGGTATCACCGGCATGGTGATCTACGGTGTGGCAAGCGGCGTGGGTTCGGGCACTCTGGTGAGCAGCAGACCGTTCTGGTCTGAGAATGCGCATGTGGTGCCGATGATTACCGGTGCGACGATCCTCTGCTTCTCGTTCCTCGGCTTTGACGGTATCAGTTCGCTGTCGGAAGAGACCAAAGATGCAGAACGCACCATCCCGCGCGCGATTTTCCTGACGGCGCTGATCGGTGGTGTGATCTTTATCGCGGCATCCTATTTCCTGCAGCTCTACTTCCCGGACATCAGCCGTTTCCAGGACCCGGACTCGTCACAGCCTGAAATCATGCTGTTCGTCGCCGGTAAAGCGCTGCAGGTCGGCATCCTGATCTTCTCGGTGGTCACGGTGCTGGCATCCGGCATGGCGGCACATGCGGGCGTTTCGCGCCTGATGTATGTCATGGGTCGTGATGGCGTGTTCCCGGAGCGTTTCTTCGGTTACATCCATCCAAAATGGCGTACCCCGTCGCTCAACGTGCTGCTGGTGGGCGCGATTGCGCTGATGGCGATTAACTTCGACCTGGTCACGGCGACGGCGCTGATCAACTTCGGTGCGCTGGTGGCGTTTACCTTTGTGAACCTGTCGGTGATCGCGCAGTTCTGGATCCGTGAGAAGCGTAACCGCACGCTGAAAGATCACGTTCAGTATCTGCTGCTGCCGCTGCTCGGCGCGCTGACGGTCGGTGCGCTGTGGGTGAACCTGGAAGAGAGTTCTATGGTGCTGGGCCTGATCTGGGCCGCCATCGGGATTATCTACCTGGCCTTTGTGACCCGCAGCTTCCGTAATCCGGTGCCGCAGTTCAGCGAAGAGATTTAATCGCGACGACGTTGCCGCCTTTCCGGCTCTTCCGGGAAGGCGGCAATAACCTAACCTGCCAGTACCAGCTCCCAGCTCCCCGCATTTAACTGTTCCAGCGCCGCTTCACTCAACTTTTTGTCGGTAATGATCTGATCAAACCTCTCCAGCGGCAACGCCAGAAACGTCGCTATCCGGCTGTACTTCGAACTGTCACTGAGCAGCACGCGCTTACTGCTCACCTCGCTGACCGCCTGCTTCACGGTGACCTTATCTTCGTCGGGCGTAAACAGGCCTCGTGGCCCCCAGCAGGAGGCGGAAATAAACGCGATATCAATAGCCAGATGACGCAGGCTTCTTGCTGCCGACTCGCCGACGCAGGAGCGGTTTTCCCGGCAGACCGTTCCGCCGGTGTGGATCACTCTGCACTGACTGCTCTCCATCAACAGATTCGCGACCATAAAATCGTTGGTCACCACCAGTAAATCATCACGATCCACTACCTCTCTCGCCAGGGCCAGCATGGTGGTGCCGGCATCCAGATAGATGCAGCTATTGCGGGGAATATGCCGGGCGGCGGCGCGGCCAATCGCATATTTCTCATCGTTAAACAGGGTACTTTTGGTGAGATGTGAAGGCTCAGCCGCCAGCCGATCGGCAGTGCGTACGCCGCCGGAGACTGACAGCACCGCACCCTGTTCCTCCAGTTTCTGCACATCACGACGTATCGTCATGTGTGAGACCCCCAGCCGCTCCGTCAGCTCGGCAATGCTCACCACGCCACGATCGGCAACCAAGGCAAGGATCTGTTGATGACGTTCAACCGGAATCATACCTGCTCCTGCTATTTACCATTTTTTCACATTGTAGAGTATTTCACGGTTTATCAGAACAGATAATCACAGGGTCAGGGCTGAGAGTATGTTCAGATTCCCAGACAGAACAGGGAAGCCCGACCGTGTTAAAAATTGTTCTCTGACGAAGCTGTGATGTTTTTTGTGAGATGTGACACATTTTCAGCCGCCGGATGCTGGCACGATTAACAGTAACAAACAAATAATCACTTAATTTAACAGGGGGCGTAACGTGCCAGCGAAGAACATCTGTGTTATCGGGTTAGGATCCATGGGCATGGGGGCTGCACAATCCTGCCTGCGCGCCGGTCTCAACACCTGGGGCGTCGATTTAAATCCGGCCGCACTTGAGACGTTGCGCCGGGCAGGTGCGCGCGATGCGCAGCCCTCAGCATCTGCCTTTGCTGACCAGCTCGATGCTGTTTTGCTGCTGGTGGTCAATGCGCAGCAGGTGAACGCGGTTCTGTTTGGTGAAAATGGCCTGGCGGCAAAGCTGCGCCCGGGGACCGTGGTGATGGTCTCATCCACGCTGTCAGCCAGCGACGCGCAGCAGATTGAGCAGCAGCTGGCGCAGCATCAGCTGCTGATGCTCGATGCACCGGTCTCCGGCGGGGCTGCCAAAGCGGCCAGCGGTGAGATGACGGTCATGGCGTCCGGCAGTGAGGCGGCGTTTAGCCAGCTGCAACCGGTACTGGATGCGGTCGCGGCCAAAGTCTATCGCGTGGGCAGTGAGATCGGGGCGGGCTCCACCGTCAAAATCATCCATCAGCTGCTGGCAGGCGTTCACATCGCAGTGGGGGCAGAAGCGATGGCGCTGGCGGCACGAGCCGGTATTCCGCTGGAAACGATGTATGAAGTGGTCACCAACGCTGCGGGTAATTCATGGATGTTCGAGAACCGTATGAAGCATGTGGTAGACGGTGACTACAGCCCGAAATCGGCTGTCGATATCTTTGTGAAAGATCTTAACCTGGTGGCCGACACCGCCAAAGCACTGCATTTTCCGCTGCCGCTGGCCTCCACCGCGCTTACTATGTTCACCGAAGCCAGCAACGCCGGTTATGGTCGTGAGGATGACAGCGCCGTGATCAAGATCTTCAGCGGCATAACGCTGCCGCAGGCGAAGGAGGAGGGATGATGCGTCTTGGTGTAATCGCAGATGATTTTACCGGTGCCACCGACATCGCCAGCTTTCTGGTGCAGAACGGGCTGAGCACCATTCAGTTCAACGGCATTCCCGCCGGTGAAATCGCCACCGATGCGCAGGCGGTGGTGATCAGCCTGAAGAGTCGCTCCTGTCCGGCAGAGCAGGCGGTTGCTCAGTCGCTGGCTGCGCTGGAATGGTTGCAGCAGCAGGGCTGCCAGCGCTTCTATTTTAAATATTGCTCCACCTTCGACAGCACCGCCCAGGGCAATATTGGTCCGGTGACCGATGCCCTGCTGAAGGCGCTGGGTGAGACGCAGACCGTTATCTGTCCGGCTCTGCCGGTCAATGGCCGCACGGTCTATCAGGGCCATCTGTTTGTTGGTGACCAGCTGCTGTCGGAGTCGGGGATGAGTCATCATCCGGTTACGCCCATGCGCGAGAGCAACCTGCTGCGTCTGATGACATCACAGGCGACGGGCAAAGCCGGACTGATTGCGGCCACGCAGGTTGACCAGGGCGCCGACTCCGTCCGGCAGGCGATGCATCAGCTGGCAGAGCAGGGCGTCAGCTACGTGGTGATCGACACGCTGCATCACCAGCATCTGCTGACGCTGGGCGCGGCCCTCAGCGATCTGCGGCTGGTGACCGGCGGTTCCGGGCTGGCTATCGGTCTGGCGCGGCAGTGGGCGAGAGCCGGGGCGGATGCTCAGGCAGAGCAGGCAGGGCGTCCGCAGGGTGGGCGCGCCGTGGTGCTGTCCGGCTCCTGTTCGCAGATGACCTGCCGGCAGGTCAGCCTCTATCGCCAGCAGGCACCGGCCTGCGAAGTGCAGGTCGAAGCCTGCCTGCAGAATTCAGATGACTATGCCCGCCAGCTCTGTGACTGGACAGAGGCCAACAGCCAGCACTCTCTGGCTCCGCTGCTTTATGCCACCACCGACGCACAGCAGCTGCAGGCGATCCAGCAGCGCTATGGTGCGCAGCGCAGCAGTGAGGCCGTTGAGCAGCTGTTTGCCGCCGTAACACGGGAGCTGAAACGGCGCGGCTGGCAGCGCTTTATTGTGGCCGGGGGAGAAACCTCCGGTGTGGTGGCGCAGACGCTGGGCGTGACCGCCTTTCACATCGGCCCGACAATTTCGCCGGGCGTGCCCTGGGTGCGTGATATCCACCAGCCGCTCTCTCTGGCACTGAAGTCGGGGAATTTTGGCGACGAAGACTTTTTCCGCCGCGCGCAAACGGAGTTTACCTATGACTGAATCTTTCTCTTTAACTGAGCAGCAGGCGCGTGATGAGATGGTGCGGCTGGGGGCCTCATTTTTTCAGCGCGGCTATGCCACCGGTTCGGCGGGCAACCTCTCCCTGCTGCTTGAAGACGGTAATCTGCTGGCGACGCCGACCGGCTCGTGCCTCGGCGAGTTACAGGCTGATCGGCTGGCAAAAGTGACGCCGGAGGGGGAGTGGCTCTCTGGCGACAAACCCTCCAAAGAGATCGCTTTCCACCGCGCGCTCTACCTGAATAATCCCGACTGCCGGGCGGTCGTGCATCTGCACAGCCACTACCTGACGGCGCTCTCCTGTCTGCAGGGGCTGGACACGGACAACTGTATCCGGCCGTTCACCCCCTATGTGGTGATGCGTGTCGGGGATGTGCCGGTCGTGCCCTACTATAAGCCCGGCGATGGGCGACTGGCGGAGGATCTGGCGCGGCTGGCCCCCCGCTACCGCGCCTTTTTGCTGGCGAATCATGGCCCGGTGGTGGTGGGAAAATCACTGCAGGAAGCCGCTGATAACACGGAAGAACTGGAAGAGACGGCCCGGTTAATCTTTACGCTGGGTGACCGGCCCATTCGTTATCTCAATGCTGCCGAAGTGGCGGAATTAAGGAGCCGATAATGCCAAAGTTTGCTGCTAACCTGACCACCCTGTTTACGGAACTGCCGTTCGCGGAGCGCTTCGCGGCGGCGGCTGACGCGGGCTTCCGCGCCGTAGAGTTTATGTTTCCCTATGACTATCCCGCCAGCCAGATCAAAACGTGGCTGGATGAGCATCAGCTACAGCTCGTGCTCTTTAATACCGCCCCCGGCAACGTCGCGGCGGGTGAGTGGGGCGTCACCGCCATTCCTGGCCGGGAAGCGGATGCCAGGGCAGACATCGATCGCGCCCTGAGCTATGCGCTGGCGCTGAACTGCCCGCAGGTGCATGTCATGGCGGCCACCGTGCCGCCGGGTGCTGACCGTCAGCGCTATGCCGACACCTTCATTCACAACATGCGTTATGCCGCGGAGCGCTTCGCGCCGCACGGCATCAATCTGCTGATTGAAGCCCTGAATCCGACCACCAAACCGGGTTATCTCTACGCCAGCCAGTATCAGACGCTCGACATGGCAGAACAGATCGATCGCCCTAACGTCTTTACTCAGCTCGACCTTTTCCACGCACAACGTGTGGATGGCAATCTCACGCACCTGATTCGTCACTATGCCGGGCGCTATGCCCACGTGCAGATCGCCTCAGCACCGGACCGTCATGAGCCGGATGAGGGTGAAATCTATTATCCGTATCTCTTCTCGCTGCTGGATGAAGTCGGCTATAGCGGCTGGGTGGGCTGCGAGTATATCCCGCGCGGTCGCACTACCGAGGGGCTGGGCTGGTTTGCGCCCTGGAAGATAAAAGCCTGATGTAACGCGCTGTAAAAAACCGGTGTTCCGGCACCGGCAGGGAGCGGCTTGCCCTTTTTCCGGCCCTGCACCTGCTCTCCCTGTACCCCGATAACCTAAAAAATATAACCATTTCTGAGGCTTACTATGTCCACCGCACTGCTGTTAGCCATAGCGACCGCCAGCATTGTGATCCTGCTGCTGCTGGTGATCAAAGCTAAAGTCCATCCGTTTGTCGCCCTGTTAATTGTCAGTCTGCTGGTGGCGATCGCCACGGGCATCCCGGCCGAAAAAATCATGGAGACGATTGTTACCGGTATGGGCGGGCTGCTTGGTCACATCACCATTATTATCGTTCTCGGTGCCATGCTCGGCGCGATCATCGAAGCCTCGGGGGGCGCCGAGTCGCTGGCGCAGCGTTTCAGTAAGACGCTGGGGTTAAAACGGACCGTGGCGGCCCTCACCATGGCGGCTTTTATCCTCGGAATCCCGGTCTTTTTTGAAGTAGGCTTCATCATTGTTATCCCGCTGATTTATGGGTTTACCAAAGTGGCGCGGGTCTCACCCCTGAAGTTTGGCCTGCCGATGGCGGGCGTGATGCTGACGGTGCACGTGGCGCTGCCGACCCATCCCGGTGCCGCCGCCGCCGCGGGGATCCTGCACACCGACATGGGCTGGCTGATGATGCTGGGTATCGCCATTTCGATTCCGGTCGGGATCATCGGCTACTACGTGGCGAAGGTGATGAACCGTCGCCACTATCATCTGTCAGTGGACGTGCTCGAACAGCTGCAGATGGCAAAACCCGAGGGTCAGGAAAAGAAGAATGAGCCCGCACCGCCTGGCGCGCTGACCATCAGCGGGCTGATTGTGGTGCCGATTGTCCTGATTGTGCTGGGCACGCTGTCCCACACCCTGATGGATGAGGGCAATCTGCTGCGGAGCGTGATGACCGTAATCGGTACCCCACCCATTGCTCTGCTGATTGCCCTGGGGCTGGCGGCCTGGCTGCTGGGGGTACGCCGTGGCTGGAGCAAAGATAAGCTGGAAGACCTGACCGGCCGGGCGATTCCCACGTCTGCCAGTGTGATACTGGTGGCGGGTGCCGGTGGCGCTTTCGGCAAAGTGCTGGTGGAGTCGGGCGTCGGCAAAGCGCTGGCGGTCACGCTTGAGACGCTGCATCTGCCGCTGGTGCCTGCTGCGTTTATCCTGTCGCTGGCGCTGCGTGCGTCACAGGGCTCCGCCACCGTGGCGATCTTGACGACCAGCGGATTGCTGACGCAGGCGGTGACCGGCGTAACGGACATGCAGCGGGTACTGGTGACGCTGGCGGCCTGCTTTGGCGGGCTGGGACTGTCACATGTCAATGACGCAGGTTTCTGGGTGGTGACGCGCTATCTCGGGCTGTCAGTGGCTGACGGTCTGCGCACCTGGACGGTACTGACCACCTTAATGGGGCTGAGCGGTTTTGCCCTGACCTGGCTGGCGTGGACGCTGCTGTAATCCACGACACAGCCCGGTGCCAGACCCGGCAGAGGATGCCGGGCGGCATTCAGGATTCAGGAGACCAGCTCCTGCGCGTAAAGATAGAGCGCTTTCAGCTGTCCGAGTTTTTCCGCATCAGCTTCATGCAGACTGGCGAGCGACTCCAGCTCCTGCATAAACGCCTGCACCCGATCGCTGTTAAGCACTTCACGCCGATGCTGCAGCCAGCGCTGCTGCTCGGCATCATCCAGCGTGCCGGGGAAGTTACGCGCCCGGTAGCGGAACAGCAGTTTCGCCACCCGCGCACTCTCAAAGGTCAGGTCCAGCGCAGGCAGATTCGCCGGGGCGGTCTGGCGGATGATGTTCATCCCCGCGCGATCCGCATCACTGAAGAAGCCGTCATAGAGTTGCGTGTCTACGTCGTCTGATGGCGTAAACGGCTCGGCTTCGGCAAACAGCGTCACCAGTTTCTCCCGCACGTCGGGCTGCTGGCGCAGCAGGGCCAGATTCGCCAGACAGTGCTGACGATCGATGCCCAGTCGGGCAGCATCTTCCGGGCGCAGCGTGCTGGCCGGGGCCAGAACCGGACACTTATTGATATGCACCAGTTTAACCGGCACGGCCGGCAGATCGCCTAGATCGTTTTTCGGCGTATAGAGACGCTCACGCAGTGCAGCGGCATCCAGTTCCAGCAGCGGTGACATATCACCCGCCAGATCCACCACGATCAGCGCATTCCGGTTATCGGGATGCCAGGCCAGCGGCACAATCCAGCTGGTATTCCCGCGCGCGGCACCGAACATACCTGAGACATGCACCAGCGGCTTCATCTGCGGGATGTCGATCAGCGTCATCAGCTTGTTCTTGTTACGATGAGTGAACAAAAACTCAAACAGCTTTGGCTGCTTCTCTTTCACCAGCTTCGCCATCGCCAGCGTGGCGTACACATCGGACATCGCATCATGCGCATTTTCATGCGCCACGCCGTTGGCTTTGGTCAGATGCTCCAGCCGGAAGCTGGGAAAGCCTTCCTCATTCTCCGGCCAGTTGATGCCATCCGGCCGCAGCGCATAGCAGGCACGCATCACGTCGAGCAGGTCCCAGCGGGAATTGCCATTCTGCCAGCTCCAGCCATAGGGATCGTAGAAGTTGCGATAGAAGATATTGCGCGTGACTTCATCGTCGAAGCGCACGTTGTTGTAGCCCACCACACAGGTTTGTTCCGTGGTAAACAGGGAATGGATACGTTCAGCAAACTCCGCTTCATTCACGCCGCGCGTCATCGCCACCTGAGGCGTGATACCGGTAATCATCACCGCTTCGGGCTGCGGCAGATAGTCATCAGGCAGACGGCAGTAGAAGACTTCGGGTTCACCCACCGGATTAAAGTCACTGTCAGTGCGCAGCCCGGCAAACTGAGCAGGCCGGTCGCGCGACGGGCTGGTGCCGAAGGTCTCGTAATCGTGAAAGAGGAAGGTAGGTTGTCCGGGGTCGTTTTTCAATGTGCGTTACCGTTCGTCATTTTTTATTAACTTTCTGATTTAAAAACAATTTTCATCATTTCATTGCCTGGGTTTATTCACGTTTGCCTTTCGTTGCTGTTCGCTGTTATACCGGCAACATCGTGTTCCGGATGCGTACCAGAAGCACATTTTGCTGTGTACCAGAAATTATTAAGGCGCTGAGTGACCCTTAATTACGCTCCCTACATGGTAAACCATAATCCGGCCCGGCTGAAATTTCAGATCCTGATGGGCCGGGGACACATATCGCCAAACAGGGGGATACTGATTCAGTATCCCTACAAATTGAACGGTAAAAGCCCAGCGGCTGAGTTCAGTTGATATCCTGCACTTACTCTTCAGTATGCCTGCAATCGGATTAGAGCACTTGTAATACTGCGTGTATTTTGGTCGCAGATGCAGGGAGGCTGGTAGTGAAAAGGAGGATGGCGGGGTAATCGGTGATAGTTGGATGTGCGGTAGCGTAGTTAATAATACCCGTACTCATAAACCCTTCCCGATGCTATTGGCTTTACTTTTTATCTGCCAACATCAACCCGGCTTTCACCGGGTTTTTTATTAATTACGCTGTATGTCTTTCATTCCATGCATCTGCATATTGAATATTACCATCTACGATCTTCCACGTTATTTTTTCATACTGAATGCTCCCGCTTTCAGTATGATTCATCTTGTTATTACCCTCAAGTTTAACATTAGGGACGCTACAATTAACGCCAGTGATTCTAACGTTTTCCATCAAGACGCTGTAATAACAAACTTCCTGGCCAGCATCGTTAATATTATAAAATTTTATCTCAGCACTTTTAAGTGTCTGGCCTGTGGCCGCAGCTTTATAGAGATAGGGCGTAGAGCTATCAACCTCTTTTTCTATCATCATGGGTGAATGCTGCCGCGTAGCCGTTATTTTACCGTTTGCGCTGTCTACAGGCAGATTTATACCGTGGCTAAGCCCGATAATTTCGATACTACCATCACGATCTTGCACGTCAACGGAACCTTTAATATCTGCGCCGCCGTCATCCTTAAGCCACATATAGGCAGGAATTGGCATTCTAAGTGCTCCTTAATCTTCTGATTAACTTCATTGTTACGATATAAAAAAGAGTGCTGATAGTCAGCATTATAAATAAGTCTATATATGAATAGGCATCATATATAGAATCAGCATTTTCATTATCATTGATAATTAATGCTAATTTCCTGGCCATTTCATAGTCAATGTAACCTTCTGGCGAAGGCAAACCATGGCCAGTGCAATAAAACAGCACTACAAAATAAGCTAATCTGACAAAACTAAGGGCAAATTTTTTTATAGCCACCGGCCACCACCTCCACCCAGCCGCGTGCCATAAGTGACCGTTTACAGGGAACAGAAATAAGAGAAGTATTCATCAGAGCATTTCTGATCATTGCAAAATCTGAATTGTGTGCAATGGTAATGCAGCCCTTAGACACGGTTCCTGGATGGAGCCGGAAATTTCCCCGCTCAACCCCCTCTATCCATGTATAATCATCTATCGTCCAGTCATCGCGCCAGAGAGCAAACCAATCAGTGCTGCCGAACTCTCGACGACCCACCAGCTTATTCAGTCCATCATGGATTTCTGCTTTTTTTTGAGAGAACCAGTTACCTTCTCTGCGATCAACAATCCAGTATTTACCGGGAGGCGTGGGGCCAACGTCTGGAATAGCTGCGCAATTCGCATTGTTTCGATAGACGCCCAGCCCGGAGTGCGCCATAAAAACCCCAACGCCATACAGATTAAATGGCGCGTAATCAGCGCCATTGAGAAGCATTTTTCCATGTAGTGCCATGCTCAATCCCTTAGCAAAAAGTGAGAGTTAATTACTCACCGGATAAATCTCTGGCTGCCACCTGCCTATAGCAAAGTAATTACCCACACTAAAAATAAGGTCTTCAGGTTATATTGTAAACAGAAAAGTGATCTGATACGGGCTGTCAATACTTTTAAAATAACTGCACCTATGTTCTGCGCAATTAAGGGAATCAGAGGTAAGCATAAGATTTGAAGTGAGACACTTCCGTATTTCTGTCCGCTCTCTGCGCCTCTGCACGCAGCAGGGTGAGTGAAGATGGTTGTCTGTTACACGCCTCAATGATTCAGCGTAACCGAACCACTATAGCGGTTCCGGGCCTGTCTCTATGGTAAACCATATTCTTATGCGCCTGAAGTTAAGGGCTCTTCTCAGGAACGCAGAGGCACCCCGGTTCATACTTTTTTTCAATTTATTCAAACCTTCACAACGCTTTTGCCGTAAAACGTGCGGCTGTTTCCGTTTCGTTTTAGAAATTTTCTCTCCCGTGTAATTAAGGATGAAGTGTTGAAAAGGCGTCTGCTGTTCACCGTTACCGCTACTGTTTTTTGGGCCTCGCTGGCACAGGCCGATGCGATCCCGTTTCCTGTGACGCCGCCGGCGATTGATGCCGCTTCCTGGGTGCTGATGGATGCCATGACCGGGCAGGTTCTGACTGCCGGTAATCCCGATGAGCGCCGCAATCCCGCCAGCCTGACCAAACTGATGACCGGCTATGTGGTCGACCGCGCCATTGACCAGAAGAAAATCAGCCGTGACGACATGGTTACGGTGGGAAAAGATGCGTGGGCAGCGGGAAATCCGGTGTTCAAAGGCTCCTCGCTGATGTTCCTGAAGCCTGGCGATAAGCTGAGCGTCCGGGATTTAAGCCGCGGGGTCATCATTGATTCCGGGAATGACGCCTGCGTGGCCCTGGCCGACTATGTCGCAGGCAGCGAAGCAAATTTCGTCGGCATGATGAATCACTACGTTGAGAAACTCGGCCTGCAGAATACCCACTTTGAAACGGTTCACGGTCTGGATGCGCCGGGTCAGTACTCCAGCGCACTGGATATGGCGAAACTCTCCCGCGCGATTATTGATGGTGAGCCTGACTTCTACGCGATGTACAGTGAGAAGACCCTGACCTGGAATGGCATCACCCAGAACAACCGTAATGGTCTGCTGTGGGACAATAACCTCCATGTTGACGGGCTGAAAACCGGCCACACCGAAACGGCCGGGTTTAACATCATCGCCTCCAACGTGGTGGGTAAGCATCGCCTGATTGCTGTCGTAATGGGCGGGAAAAGCGCGAAAGGGCGTGAAGAGCAGGCGCGTAAACTGCTGGTCTGGGGCCAGAACACCTTCGATACCGTTCAGCTGTTCCACGCCGGTAAGAAGATTGGCAGCGAAAACGTCTGGTACGGCAATCCGCATCAGGTCGAGGTCGGCACTGCAGAGGATATCTATCTGTCGCTGCCGCGCAGTGAAGTGCAGAACGTGAAAGCGAAATATGTCATCGACCGCAAAGATCTGGAGGCGCCGCTGAAAGCCAATGAGGTGATCGGTGAGATTCAGGTGATGGATAAAGATCAGGAGATCGCCCACTATCCGCTGGTGGCGCTGAGTGCGGTTGAACCCGCCGGTGTCATCACCCGCCTGACCGACTATCTCAAACAGAAGTTCTGATCGATCAATGGGTCACCACTGAAACGGGCAGCCTCTGAGCTGCCCGTTTTTACAGGGGAGCAGCTTCCCGTCTGATCCGGCGCCGGTTAAGGTTAACGAGCAGTAATAAATTGTTTTTAATTTACGGGCGGCAATGTGAGCCGGATGTTGATATTTGTAAGATAACGTCAAAATGGTCTGTAAATAGCGGGCGCAGGCTAAGCCTGAACCCCGTTCGGGGTTAAGATAGCGGCAATATAATCCCGCAACCGGAAAGTCACTTTGCGTTCTGATAAACCCATCTCAAAACTGGAATTCTGGTTTTACCGCCACTATCGCGCCGTCCATGGCGTGCGCATTGCCATCGCCTTTTTGCTCTGCTTTATCTTTGTCCGGGCCACTCATATCCCTGAAGGCACCTGGCCCCTGATTACGCTGGTGGTGGTGATGGGGCCCATCTCTACGTGGGGAAACGTCTTCCCACGCGCCCTGCAGCGCATCAGCGGCACCGTAGCCGGCTCGATTTCCGGTCTGATTGCGCTGAAGCTGGAGCTGATCTCCATGCCGATGATGCTGGCCTGGTGCGGCATGATCATGTTCATCAGTGGCTTCCTGACGCTGGGCAAGCACCCCTATATGGCGTTGCTGATCGGGATTACGCTCAGCGTCGTCGTCGGGGCACCGACCGGTGACTTCACGATGGCGCTGTGGCGCGGCGGGGATGTGATTCTGGGGTCGCTGATGGCGCTGCTGTTCACCGCTATCTGGGCGCAGCGCGCCTATACCCACTGGCGCATCCAGCTCTCTGACACGCTGGCGGAGATGGCAAAAATCTACCACGCTGGTTTCTCACCCAATCTGGTCGAAAAGCCGCGCCTTAACAAGCCGCTGGGCAAATTGCTGAGCAGCGTCATCAAAATGCGGGCGCTGCTGGAGCCGTCCAGCAAAGAGACGCGCATCCCGAAGTCGGTGCTGGAAGCCATTCAGACCATTAACCGTAATATGGTTTACACCATTGAGATGCAGATTAATGCCTGGTGGGCGTCGCGTGAAAGCCACCTGATTATGCTCAACGCACCCGCCTTACGCCGCACCCAGCAGATGACCGAGAACACCCTGCGGGCGCTGTCCGTCATGGCAATCGAGGGGGAAACGGAAGAGGTGGTCGCCAACAGTCACGAACTGACTGAAATCAGTGATGAACTGCGGCGTCTGATTGCGGAGGCGGGCAGCGACGCGCTGGAGGAGACGCCGATCTACGGCTACGTCTGGCTGACGCTGGAACTGGCGAAACAGCTGGAGCGGATGACCGATCTGATGCGGATGGCGCTGCGCAAATAATCACCTCAGACAATGACTTAATGTGAAACGGGGTTTCTTTGCGCTAAGATAAGAGCCAGTCTGAATTTAGCTGTGAAAATTGCTTACCTGGCGGGCTAGCCGCTAAGCTGATCGTTTTGACTCTCTCCCTGCGTCAGCAGGCTTAAAGAAAGGTGCCATCATGGAAAATGCCAAGCAGTCATTTCAGGACGTACTGGAGTTCGTGCGTATGTTCCGCCGCAAAAACAAACTGCAGCGTGAAATTGTCGACAACGAGAAGAAAATTCGTGACAACCAGAAGCGCGTTCTGCTGCTCGACAACCTGAGCGAATACATCAAGCCGGGCATGAGCGTTGAGGCTATTCAGGAGATCATTGCCAGCATGCGCGTGGATTATGAAGATCGCGTGGATGAGTACATCATCAAAAACGCCGACCTCTCGAAAGAGCGTCGCGAGCTGTCGAAAAAGATCAAAGCTATGGGCGTGGGTGAACATCCGAAAGCCTGATAGCCGATAACGGAGCGCAGCGGCTCCGGTTACTGAAGATGACCCGCATCCACCCCGGTGGCGCGGGTTTTTTTATGGCGGCCGGCAGAGCTGGTGCTACTGGCCGGCCAGCCGACGGGCGATCGCCTGAAGCTGTTGGGACAGCGCGACTAAATCGAGCGGATTATCGGCTGGCGGGGCGGTGGTTTCCCGGATAACCAGCGTGGTTTCCAGCGCAGCGTCAGAAACCTCTATGCCGCGCAGCCGGGCCAGCATCCGCTCAACGCTCTGCGCGCCCAGATAATGCAAATCCTGGCGCACCGTGGTCAGCGGCGGCTGATACCAGGCACTTTCCGCGGTGTCATCATAACCAATCACTGAGATCTCGCCCGGAATCGCCACGCCATACTGATGCAGCGCCCGCATCGCACCCAGCGCCATCTGATCGTTCGCCACCAGCAGTGCCTGGGGCAGGGCGTCCGGCAGCTGCGACATCAGCGCCTGATAGCCCGACTGCGCGCTCCAGTCGCCGCGCAGAGAGCAGTGCGGGGTGAGCTGATGCTCAGCCAATGCCTGAAGCCAGGCCGCTTCACGCTGACGCGCCGAGACCGACCGCAGTGGCCCGTTGAGCAGGCCGATCCGGCGATGACCCAGCGCCACCAGATGTTCAACCGCGGCGCGCGCGCCGGAGGCGTTCGGATACTGACACTGCGCCACCGCGGCACGCGGTTCGACATCCAGAAACAGCACCGGCTTACTGCCACACAACAGCTGAATCTGCTGCGCCTCATCCGCCGCCAGCGGCAGGTTGATTAGCAGTCCGTCGACCCGCTGCGCCAGCAGTTCATTCACGGTAGCGGCCGCATCATGACCGCTCTCCATCGCAATCACCAGATGATACCCCGCGGCGGCGGCCCGTTGCTGGATCGCCGAGGCGATCTGAGCCGGTGCCATCAGCGCCAGGTCGCTGGTGGCCAGACCCAGCGTGCGCGTCGCCTTGCCTGCCAGCTGCTGTGCCACGCGATTAGGCACATAATTGAGCTGCTGCATTGCCGCCTCAACCCTTTCCCGCGTGCGGGCTGACACCTGTTCAGAACGGTTTAAAACACGTGAAACGGTTTGGTATGAGACGCCGGCCAGTTGCGCGACATCATCAAGGGTCACGGAGCGGGAAGTCATTGCACTCTCCAAAAGATGAAGCGCCGAGTGTAACAAAATTTCCTGCCACACTGCTGCTGCTCATTACACATTCACTCTTTTGCCATCCGGGACCCATGCGGCCCCGGTCAGAACGGATTACCGCTATCCGGCTTAGCGCTGCTGCAGATAGACCTGCAGATTCACATCGACCGCGTTAAGCAGCGGAGTTATCAGACCTTTTCGTTTAGCCCGCAGCAGCAGGTCACCGATCACCTGATCGGCTTCGATATCAAATCCCTGAGTCAGGTCACGATACATCGAGGAGGTCATCGGGGTCTCCGGGTTGTTCAGCAGTTCAAAAATGCGGGCGGTGACGGCCGGACGCGGCTGATACCCTTCGGCGGAAATCACCGCCAGAATCTCGCTGAAGATCCCCTGCAGCAGCGCTTCGCCCCCGCGGGTGGTCAGTATCTGCTGCGTATCGCCACGCGCCAGGCAGCAGACCGCCCCGAGCGTACTCAGCAGCAGCCACTTCTCCCACAGCTCATCCATAATGTTATCGCTGAAGCGGTTATCGACCTGACTGGTGCGCAGGGCGGCGTCAACCCGCTGCAGGCGCGCATCGTTATTACCATCCAGCGCACCGTAGTAAAGCTGATGCAGCGGTGTCATCTGGATCACTTCACCGCTGTCACCCAGCGTGGCGTTGATTTTGCACAGGCCGCCTATCACCTTATCGTCACCGAAACGCTGCTGCAGTGTTGCGATGTGTCGCATCCCGTTGAGAATCGGCATGATCAGCGTGTCAGGGCCGACCGCAGGCGCGATATCCTCCATGAGCTGTTCAAGCGCAAAACTCTTTACGGTAATCATGATCAGGTCATAGTGGCCGCTCAGCGAGCGGGCCTGGATCAGCTGCGGTTCCAGCTTTTCCGTTCCCTGCGGCGTCTGTAACACCAGTCCATTCGTCTGCAGCTGCTGAAAACGGCGTTCGCGCACCAGAAACGTGACGTCCTGACCCGCCTGAGCCAGTCGGGCACCAAAATATCCGCCGGTCGCGCCGGCTCCTGCCATCAGAATGCGCATCTGCATCTCCCGTTGCTGAAAACCTCTACCTTAAAGCGGTGTGAGCGGGCTTACCAGTGCTGACGTCAGCAGAAAAGGAACGATGCGGGTGTCACCGACGGGCAGAGCAGGGCTTCCGCTGACGGAGCGGCGGGCCGGAAGGGCGTAAAACGTTAAAGCCGGGGGAGGCCCTGCGCAGCCGCGTCGTGCTCCCAGTCCAGCACAATCTGATAATCGTCCCGCTCTGCCGGGCTGAATCCGCCGATCAGATTGTCGTCACAGACGCCACGCCAGGCCGTCTCCTGCACCAGCTGGTGCAGCGCCATCCGGAGATGCGCCAGCCGGGTGGAGGAGGTTAACGCTGCCGTGATCAGCGGCAGTCCGGGTGCAAGGGGTGTTTCACCGATAATATGCAGGCCCTCCAGTGCTTGCGGTTCATAACGCGCCAGCAGCGCCCAGCTGACGCAGTCGATCGCAGCAATATCGGCATGGCCTTGCTGCAACGCAGCCAGCGACCGGCGATGCCCGCCGCTCAGGATGAGCTGAGAAAAGGTGACGCCCTGACGCGCCGCAACAAACCGCAGTGCGTTATAGCCGGAGTGAGAGTCCAGGCTGTTCGCCACCGCCCGCCGGCCAGTGAAATCGGTCAGCGTCGCCTGTTTATCCCGCGCCACCAGCCAGCTGCGGTAGTCGCGACCGCTGCAGCCGGGCGCCCGATAGTGAAAGGTGCCGACAGACTGGACTGCGGTAAGCCGGGTGACCAGTGGATAGCCACAGGTCTGACTCAGCAGCATATGCGCATCCTGCCAGTGTGCCTGCAGGTCGTCAGGCCAGACCGGCTGCGCTTCTATGCCGCGCCGCGCCAGCATCGTCTTAATGGCCTGCATCAGCGCCCGGGTGGCGGGCGGGTGAATCGCGTACATGGGCAGCGCGAGCCGGTTAGTCATCAGGTTTCTCCCGGTCAGGATAGGGTAGTCCCCCCGCGCGAAGATCGGGCTGCATCAGGGGATAAATAAGCAAAGCAGATAATCAGCCGGGCTATGTCGAAATTCCTGAATATAGCGCTGAAAGATATTGACTATCAGTTGTGGCGCGGAGGGCGTAACCTTTGCCTATCAGAAATTGCCTTACATCCACGGGCGTTTATCCCGTCAGGAGAATGACAGATGAAAAATATCGGCTTCTTATCTTTTGGTCACTGGACCCCCTCTTCACAGTCAGCCACCCGCACGGCGCAGGATGTATTACTGCAGTCGATCGACTTAGCGGTTGCCGCGGAAGAGCTGGGTGCCGATGGCGCTTACTTCCGTGTCCACCACTTTGCCCGTCAGCTCAGCTCACCGTTTCCGCTGCTGGCAGCGGTCGCGGCACGCACCAGCCGGATTGAGATCGGCACTGGCGTAATCGACATGCGTTACGAAAACCCGCTCTATATGGTGGAAGATGCCAGCGCAGCCGATCTGATCTCCAACGGTCGTCTGCAGCTCGGTCTGAGCCGCGGCTCACCGGAGCAGGTTATTGATGGCTGGCGCTACTTTGGTTTTGAACCCAAACCAGGGGAAAGCGATGCCGATATGGGCCGTCGTCACACCGAGGAGTTTCTGGAGGTGCTGCGCGGAGAAGGCTTCGCTAAGCCGAACCCTCAGCCGATGTTCCCGAACCCGCCAGGTCTGCTGCGCCCGGAGCCGCTGTCTGAAGGGTTACGCGACCGTATCTGGTGGGGCTCCGGCTCCAACGCAACGGCGGAGTGGGCGGCGAAAATGGGCATGAATCTGCAGAGTTCGACGCTGAAAGATGATGAAACGGGCGAGCCGTTCCACATTCAGCAGGCGAAGCAGATCCGCGCCTACCGTGAAGCCTGGAAAGCGGCGGGGCATCAGCATACCCCTCGTGTTTCTGTCAGCCGCAGCATCTTTGCGCTGGTCAACGACATGGACCGCGCTTACTTTGGCCGCAGCGGCAACGACCGTGACTCTGTCGGTTTTCTCGATGAGAAAACCCGCGCCATCTTTGGCCGCAGCTATGCTGCTGAGCCAGAGGTATTGATTAAGCAACTGGCGCAGGATGAGGCGATTGCTGAAGCCGATACGCTGCTGCTTACCGTGCCAAATCAGCTGGGTGTGGCCTATAACGCCCATGTGATTGAAGCGATTCTGAAGTACGTCGCCCCGGAGCTGGGCTGGCGTTAATGACCGGCAGCGCTCTCCTGCGGAGGGCGCTGCGGTTTTGTTCCTGATCCGATCCCCTCGTCAGCCCCACCTCTTTTCTCTTCCGCTCTGCCTGTTCTTTGTTCTCTGTATCCCCACGCCTTTTCAAGGCTGTTCTGGCAACAGATCACGCACGCTTTATGCACCGGATTGCGTTACCGGTCAGCAACTCTTTCATCAGCCGGTTGTTAAACGCAGTTTGCCAGAATAGTCTGATGAAGAACGGTGTCGTTTCGCTGAAGGTGACGCGGATAACAGCCGTTTGCCATCGTTGGGAGCTGTTAAATAAGACCTTATTCAAAGGGATAAGCTATCAATCATATAGGATAAGACAGGTGTGCCTTCCTGAAAATCCTCTATAGAGTAGCGATGAAAATACAAAAAGAGGTGTGACCATGAGCAATTCCATTGATGAAGATGCAAAAGATGCAAAGCCAATCGTCGAAGCCGACCGTGAAGCTGATCGCGAAGCACCAGCGGGCAAATGCCCCTTTCATGCAGGGAAGTCAGCGCAGCCAAATCAGGCGCCGGGCGGCGGAACAACGAACCGTGACTGGTGGCCTAATCAGCTGCGCGTTGACCTGCTGAATCAGCACTCATCCCGTTCAAACCCCCTTGATGAATCCTTCGATTACCGCAAAGAATTTGCAAAACTAGACTACTCAGCGCTGAAAGCGGACATCAAAGGGTTGCTCACGGAGTCACAGGCCTGGTGGCCCGCTGACTGGGGCAGCTATATCGGTCTCTTTATTCGTATGGCCTGGCACAGCGCCGGAACCTATCGCTCCGTAGACGGACGTGGTGGTTCAGGTCGTGGTCAGCAACGTTTCGCTCCGTTAAACTCCTGGCCGGACAACGTCAGCCTGGATAAAGCCCGCCGCCTGCTGTGGCCGGTAAAACAGAAGTATGGTCAGAAGATCTCCTGGGCCGACCTCTACATCCTGGCGGGTAACGTCGCGCTGGAAAATTCCGGCTTCCGCACCTTTGGCTTTGGTGCGGGACGTGAAGATGTCTGGGAACCGGATATGGATGTGAACTGGGGCGAAGAAGCGACCTGGCTGGAACATCGTCATCCGGAATCGCTGGCGCAGTCACCGCTTGGCGCGACCGAGATGGGTCTGATCTACGTGAACCCGGAAGGCCCGGAACACAGTGGCGATCCCGCCTCTGCCGCCCCGGCTATTCGTGCCACCTTTGGCAACATGGGCATGAACGACGAAGAGATCGTGGCACTGATTGCGGGTGGCCATACGCTGGGTAAAACCCATGGTGCCGCTCCGGCCAGCCATGTCGGTGTCGACCCGGAAACCGCTCCGATTGAAGCGCAGGGTCTGGGCTGGGTCAACAGCCACGGCAGCGGCGTAGGTGCCGATGCGATTACCTCTGGCCTGGAAGTGATCTGGTCGCAAACGCCTACCCAGTGGAGCAACTATTTCTTCGAGAACCTGTTCAAATATGAGTGGGTGCAGACGCGCAGCCCGGCAGGCGCTATCCAGTTTGAAGCGGTCAATGCGCCGGAAATTATCCCGGATGCCTTTGACACGGCGAAAAAACACAAGCCGACCATGCTGGTGACCGACCTGACGCTGCGTTTTGATCCGGAATTTGAAAAAATTTCGCGTCGCTTCCTCAACGACCCGCAGGCGTTCAACGAAGCGTTTGCCCGTGCATGGTTTAAGCTGACGCACCGTGATATGGGGCCGAAAGCGCGCTACATCGGACCTGAAGTACCACAGGAAGATCTGATCTGGCAGGATCCGCTGCCTGCACCGGTTTATCATCCGACCGTCGCGGATATTGCGCAGCTGAAAGAGAAGATTGCCGCATCCGGCCTCAGCGTCAGCGAGCTGGTTTCCGTTTCCTGGGCCTCGGCGTCAACCTTCCGCGGTGGCGACAAACGGGGTGGTGCCAACGGTGCCCGACTGGCACTGCTGCCGCAGCGCGAGTGGGACGTTAACGCCGTTGCGGCGCGCGTGCTGCCGACGCTGGAAGCGGTTCAGCGTGAAGTGAACAAGGCTTCGCTGGCGGATGTGATTGTGCTGGCTGGTGTGGTCGGGGTTGAGCAGGCGGCGAAAGCGGCAGGCGTGACCGTCGACGTGCCCTTTACGCCAGGACGTGTCGATGCGCGTCAGGATCAGACCGACATTGAGTCGTTCAACCTGCTGAAACCGCGTGCCGATGGTTTCCGTAACTACGGCACCGGCTTCGGCAAAACCACCACCGAAAACCTGCTGATCGACAAGGCGCAGCAGCTGACCCTGACCGTGCCGGAGTTAACGGTACTGGTTGGCGGGATGCGTGCTCTGGGCGCTAACTTCGATGGCAGCCAGCACGGCATCTTCACGGACAAAGTGGGTTCGCTGAACACGGACTTCTTTGTCAATCTGCTGGATATGCGCACCGAGTGGAAGGCTGCCGATGCGAGCAACGAGTCCTTCATCGGACGCGATCGCGTCAGCGGTGAAACCCGCTACACCGCGACCCGCGCCGATCTGGTGTTCGGCTCCAACGCGGTGTTACGCGCCTCGGCGGAAGTTTACGCCAGCAGCGACGCCCGTGAAAAATTCGTCAAAGACTTTGTGGCCGCCTGGACCAAAGTGATGAATCTGGATCGCTTTGAACTCTGATAGCTCTAAAAGCTGAAACCTGGCTGCACCTCAAAGGTCGGAGACCCGACTGAGTAGGGTGCAGTTTTTTTTGCCTCTCATCTCAGGCTGGTCAGGATGTTCCGGTAAAAGGAGAGTGGAAAATTCCCGCCGGTGGCGTTGCATCCCGGTGCGGAGGCTTGAGTGGAATTCCAGAAACTGTGCAATCCGGCTTTACTCAAATGAATGTTTAATTTACAGAACTCTGGGCGCAGAAATCCACTTCAGCGCTTTTTTTTATTTTTAGTGGCCCTGTAGATACTAATCGCTCCACCTGTCACTATTGTAAGCAACGTACATAAAAACCAGTAATCAGGAATGACAAAATAGTAGAACAGGAAAAGGCATATAGCGATGACATGCGCACTGATGTAGCCAAGCTGGCCCCTGATGAATGCTGAAAAAAAACTCATCATTTCACCTTTTAAATTTTGAATAAATCAAGCCAGAAATAATAAGAGCAACCAAAGCTGAAAATAAAACCAGCAGCGCAACAAGGGTTTCCAGAGAGGCATGAAGACCCAGGAAGCTTAATTTATCCATTAAACTGATAACAAAGTCAGCAGTCAATAAGCGGAATACAAATTCAAAGAGCAGCACAACTAAAAGAATAAAAGAAAAAATAAAAGTAAGAGCAGTAAAAGTCCATTTCTTCAAAGTAAAATCCTCATGATATAGTATGCAAACTATCATGTACTTTTTACCACAGGAAAGGAAAGCCTACAATGTCTGTATCATCAATAGTGAAGTTCAGAATGAATAATGACAGGAGTGCAGCCGAAGCGCTCGAGCGGGCCATGTATGGGGTAGCGCAGAATAATAAAAGCGTGTTGCAGGATGTTAAATCAGGGGTTGAGAGAGCGTCGTGGTACAGCTCATGCCTTTTTGATAAGTACGCGGGCGAGTGCGCTATTCTTAAAGAAGAAGACAAACGGTTTCTGAAAAATATATTTGAAATATACAAAAGACAAGACATCATTCGTGACATGATGAAAATGTATTTTAACGAGGAGCTAAAAAATATAAGTAATAGCCAGATACAGTCTCTTGATATGGTGCTGACAAAAAAGATAGCTGACTATTATGGTGGAAAAGCAACTAAAATTTCAATTGCAAATTCACTATCAATAGTCATAGTCAATTCCTTTAATTTCAAGGCTGAAGTAATGACTCAGTTAAATAACTATGCATTGCTCATCGTTACTGTGGCGTCTCTTTATGGAAAGGTTCAGGTGGCTGCATTGGCAGCAAGGAATTTAAAAATAATATCCCCAGCACTTTATACGGTTCTCTATAATAATAATATGGAAATGCTCTACTTCCTTGTTAGTGAGAGAATAAATAAAGCCTTAATAAAATCTATGGGTTTGCGTGGGGAAGATCGTATTGTCTCAATTATTAAAAACCTGACGTAACCATAAAACCTTACTCTGAGTCTGACCCGGCAGAAGTCCTGCTACAGGTGTTTCTGACGAACGTCATATGCAGCCTGTGGCACCAGATTTTGTAAGCGACTTTGCGTCGGCTTTATGGCATCGCGGAATGGTCGGCGCATCGTCAGCATTAAGATTACTGAAGTCCGTCCTGTCAGCAATTCCGACAACGTTTTTTGTCAGGCAGCTGATGAGAACAGGTAAGCCGGGTCAGGTCAGGATCACTTTTATCCGTTAAAGAGGTAGCCTGGCATGGTTTAACAGCAGTGACTTTGAGAGGAAGGTGGGTGCGATCGTTATAAAGCAAAAAAGCAGATATCCGAAGATATCTGCTTTTTCTAAGCTGGCTCCTCTGACTGGACTCGAACCAGTGACATACGGATTAACAGTCCGCCGTTCTACCGACTGAACTACAGAGGAATCGTTTGAACGGGGCGCATAGTAACGGCCACGCTGAGCCATGTCAAAGCTCTTTTTCATAAATCTGCGCGACTGCTGAAATAGTCGCCAGTACGGCGTTTAATACACCAGAAGAAGTCCGTCAGACGCTGAACGGGGTGTCACAGCCCGTGCGGCAGACTGAGGTATTTATGAGGTGTTTTACCGTTCTACCTCTCTTGCCAGGCGGCACGAGGCGTGGTTTGCCCGGATAGTTTTTTACTGCCGTCACAAAGTTTTCATTACGCCTTTGTCAGCAGATAAAACGAAACGTAGATTTCATTTCAACCCTGAAATGAATATCCGGAGCTGAAATGAAACAAGTCCGAATCGGCATGATCGGCAGTGGTTATATCGGGCGCTGCCATGCGATTGCTTATGCTCAGGCCCCGACCGTGTTTGCGCTGAAAGGTGAGATCGTGCGGGAGATGCTGGCCGAGGTAAATCCAGAGCTGGCGGCCCGTCAGGCAGCCACCTTTGGCTTTGCGCGTTCCACGGGAGACTGGCGCGAGCTGGTCAGCGATCCCGCCATTGATGTGGTGGATATCTGCGCGCCCAATTTTCTGCACAAAGAGATGGCGCTGGCGGCGATACGCCACGGCAAGCATGTCTACTCAGAAAAACCGCTGTCCTTAAGCGTGGCGGATGCGCAGGAGATGGTAAGCGCTGCGCAGGCGGCAGGGGTGAAAACGCTGGTCGGCTTTAACTACATGAAGAACCCGACCAGCCAGCTGGCGAAAGAGATCATTGCCCGCGGAGAAATTGGCGAGGTGGTCCATTTTTACGGCACGCATAACGAGGATTATCTTGCCAGACCGGAGACACCGCTCGACTGGCACTGTCAGAAAGCGCTGGCAGGGCTGGGTGCGCTGGGCGATCTGGCGGCGCATATCGTCAACATGGCGCACTATCTGGTCGGTGATATTGCGGAAGTCAGCGGTGACATGATGACGGTCATCACCGCACGACCCGACCCGAAAGCGCCCGGACGTCAGTTACCGGTGGAAAACGAAGATCAGGCCAGTGCGCTGCTGCGCTTCCGCAATGGCGCGCACGGCGTCATTGAAACCTCGCGTATCGCCTGCGGCGCGAAAATGGGCCTGACCTATGTTGTGACCGGGACCAAAGGCACGCTGCGTTACACCCAGGAGCGCATGGCTGAACTTGAGCTTTATCTGCATGACGAGCCCGCCGGGCGACAGGGATTTAAAACGATCCTGACGGGACCCGCCCATCCTGACTATGCGAACTTCTGTGTTTCAGCCGGACATGGCATCGGCTTTAACGACCAGAAAACGGTAGAGGTCCGCGATCTGATTAACGGTATCGCGGCGGACGACCGCATGTGGCCCGATTTTGCCGAGGGGTTACAGGTGCAGAAGGTGCTGGAAGCGATCGCGCACTCTGCTGAGCAGCGGCGCTGGGTGGAAGTGTAACGGCAGATCAGGAAGAGTGCAGATAAGAAGGGGGCAGGGCGGGAAGAGAGCTTCCCGCCCTTTAAAATCAGATCAGGCCGCTTTTCTCCCACCACAGCTTATCCAGCGCATAGAAGCGATCGCGCTGGCTCTCAGGCTGGTTAAGATCGCGCTTCCACGGCTTGGCCAGTATGTAGTGCAGGTTTTTCACCTCATCGTCCTGCCAGAGCCCGCGGTGCTGGAACGGCAGCGTTTTCAGCGCATTGTAGATATAAGAGAGCGGCTTCCAGCGGTCGGCAAAGATTTCATTCAGCAGGTCCTGCTCCGAGAAAGGATAGGCGCTCAGGTCATCAATGGCGGCAATACGTTTTTCCATCGCCTCAAACACCGCATTATCGGGCTTCAGCACCAGAAAACCACCGTTGAGGTAGAGATCCACACTCTGTGGCGCAGCTTCGCCGCGTGCCTGCCAGGTGTAGTGACACTGCTCCGGCTGCCATTCCGGCGGATAGGAGGCGATCTGGTTGGGATTGCAGCGGCAGGCGTGGCAGGCCGCCAGCAGATTGTCACCCAGATCCAGAGTAAACAGCTCATCCATGTTCTGCAGCACGAGCATGTCCGCATCCAGAAAAACGACGCGCTCGTAATCCGTCAGTTGCCAGGCGCGCAGCTTGGTCCAGACCTCGCCGAACTGCGCCGAGGCGTAGTGCTGATCCAGATCTTCACGCGGATAGAGTGGCTCAACCGGCTCAATCACGCAGCCTGCATCCTGCAGACGCTGACTGTCCGCCTCAGAAATGGCGGGAGTCGTCATCACCACCAGTGGCCACTGGCTGTGGCTCTGTTGCAGCGAACGGTGCAGCGCTTGTACGCCCACCAGATAATCGGGTTGTGTTAACAGCGTTACCCAGGCAAACATGGCTTTCCTCAGTCAAAAAGTGGCGTGATGTAGTCGTTACCCAGTCGTCCCTGTGGGTCGAGCTGGCTGCGCAGGGCGCGGAAGGCGTCCCATTGCGGATAGATCTCACGCCAGTTGTAGCGTTCTTCATCGTAATACTTGCCCCAGTGCGGGCGTCCTCCCTCTTCGGCCAGCAGTTTCTCCACCTCCGTCAGGAAGTGCAGACCCTCCTGCGAAAGCGAACCATCGTCGGCGTAATAGACGACAAAGCCGAAAAAACAGGTGGGCTGATCGGCGGCCGGGCTGAGCCAGGCCGAGGAGGCGCCGGTGCAGCGCAGAATAATCGGGTAGTGCATATGCGGCCGGTTCTCTGCATACCATTGCTTTATCCGGCGGATGATGGCTGGCGTTTTTGCCAGCGGGACGCCGATCTCTACGTTGATCTGTGGCACCGCAATGCCCCGGCAGAAGAGCTGATAGATGTCACCGGTAACATCTGTGAAGTCGCGAAAACGGGTCACGGTGCGAAACTGCTTGCCGCCTTTACCCTGAATCTGGGTATCGCGGTGCATGTGCGCCAGGGTCTGATCGATCGTCTCGTTCAGACTGTCATCCGCTTCGCCCTCATGCTCGACCACTTTGCGCCCCTGCTGCTCATAGCGCTGGCGCTCCTCCTCGCTGGCTTCATGGGCGTTCCAGACATGCATCAGATTGTCGTCAACGAACCACCAGGCTTTGCTGAGAGGGTAATCGTTGTTCCAGCACAGCAGATCCTCTTCCAGCGTATCGGCAGAGACCGCGTTCTTATGGCAGGTGAAGATGCGGTATGGCCCGGTGCGCAGCGTCACGGCGGTGACAATACCCAGCGCCCCCAGAGAGACCTGAGCTGCCGGGAAATCCGCGTCGCCCCGGACAAACTCGCGCACGCTGCCGTCGGCCAGCACCATGCGGATGGCCAGTGCTTCATCGGCAATCGAACTCTGCTGCAATCCCTGGCCGTGCGTGCCGGTGGCCATCGCCCCTGCCAGGGTCTGAATGGCAATCACACCCGGCGACGACGCCAGCATGCGGTTCATGCGGGTCAGAGTGCGATAAACCTGATCCAGCGGGGTGGCTCCCCCGAAGGTCACGCTATCCTCATCGCTGGCAAGCTGACCGCTGAGCGCGCTGAGGTCGAGCAGTAAATCATCTTCACTGACGTGCAGCATCCGTCCAGGGGAGAGCTTGCTGCCGATGACCCGAATCTGGCCGCGTGACTCCCGGATAAGCGTCTGTAATTCCGCTTCGCTGGCGGGGCGCTGAACCTGATGACGGCTGCCGATTTTAGCGTTCTGCGCCCAGTTCCAGAGCGCATCATCATCGGGTTCAACATGAGTCTGGCGAAGCGGATAGAGGCGTGCGTCTCTGCTCACAACAGCGTTCCTTTTATGGCAATTTAATGACGAATGTTTACTAAGCGTAGACCATGGGTAAGCGAAGCCAGAGTGGTGAGCAATTATTTGCGGATATAGCGCAGTGTGGCGGTGACAGCGAGCTGACGATTGCGCCGGATACTCTCTTCTTCGCTGTTATCCGGACTGAAGAGGGCATTGAAGGTGTAGCGGTTTGAGACGTGATGAACACAGATACTGCTGATCAGACGATGAACGTCGATGGTCTGCACATCGGCGATAAAAACGCCCTCCTGCTGACCGCGGGCCAGGATGTCATCCAGCAGATCCAGCGCGCTGCGGTTAAGCGCTTTAATCTGCGGTGACTGCGTGATGTAGCGACCGCGCAGCAGGTTCTCACTGCAGACCAGCCGCATAAAGTCGGGATGGGCAACGTGGTAATCGAAGCTCGCTTCCACCAGGCGGGTCATGGCCAGCTCCGGCGTCATGGCGGCCAGGTTCAGATCGGTTTCATGCGCGCGTATCTGCTGATAGACCTGCTCCAGCACTTCGATATAGAGCTGCTCCTTGCTGCCAAAGTGATAGACCACCATGCGTTTGGTGGTCTGAGCGTGTTCGGCGATCTGCTCCAGTCTGGCACCCTGCATACCAAACTCTGCGAAGGTTTTCAGTGCGCCTGCGATAATGCGTTTTTTCAGCCCTTCCGGGTCATTTTTGCGTTTCGTAATTTCGGACATGGTGCTCAATAAGGTGATTCTGACCGGGGAATGGTAGCACAGTGTTGAGGCGTAGCCCGCAATCGCGGCGTCAGCCTGGCACAGCCTGAAAGATTACAGGTATAATCCCGGACAATATTTAACAGATTCAGAGACGACAATGACAAAACTCACCTTACAAGAGCAGATGCTGAAAGCAGGCCTGGTATCCAGCAAAAAAATGGATAAGGTTCAGCGCACAGCGAAGAAATCCCGGGTTCAGGCGCGTGAAGCCAGAGCGGCGGTCGAAGACAACAAAAAAGCGCAGCTTGAGCGCGATAAGCAACTTAACGAGCAGCAGAAACTGGCCGTCCTGTCGAAAGAGTACAAAGCACAGGTCAAACAGCTGATCGAAATGAACAAAATCGAGGTGGCAAAAGGCGACATCAGCTTCAACTTTACCGACAACAACCTGATTAAAAAAATCGTGGTGGATAAGCTGACGCAGACCCAACTGATTAATGGCCGTCTCGCCATTGCCCGCCTGACTGCTGACAAAAATGGCGAAAGCCAGTACGCCATTATCCCGGCCAGCGTGGCGGATAAAATTGCCCAGCGTGATGCCAGTGCTATCGTCCTGAACAGCGCATTGAGCGAAGACGTACAGGACGAAGATGATCCCTATGCCGATTTCAAAGTACCGGACGACTTGATGTGGTAACCGCGGACTGAGGCAGTCAGAAGGGGCTGGCGGCTGAGACGTGTAGAGGCTCACCGCTGACCGGATGTGTAAACGCTAATCCACTGGCGTGCAGCATCAGCCTCTCCGCCTGCTCAGCGCCCGGCAGCACCTGCCCGCCATAGAGATCACAGCCCAGAATCGGGTGCCCCAGCTGCTGACAGTGAATGCGCAGCTGATGGGTACGCCCCGTTTCCGGCGTCAGCTCAACCCGTGTAACCGCCACCTCCATTCCTTCTCGTCCCTGCCAGTGGCCGCGCGCGATAACCCGGAAGCGCGATCTCGCAGGCTTGCCCTGAAGCGGGCAGATTGTCATGCGGGGAAACTGCGCCGGATCTTTCGCGATGGCGGCATCAATCACACCTTCATCCTCAGCCAGATGGCCGCACAGCAGCCCCTGATACGTTTTGCTCACGCTGCGCTGGCTGAACTGCTGACTGAGCGCCGCGTTGATCGCTTTATTCAGCGCGACGACCATCAGTCCCGAGGTGCCAAAATCGAGCCGGTGCACCAGCGTACAGCCCGGAAACAGTCTGACCAGCCGGTGATGCACTGAATCGAGGTTTTGCGGATTCTTACCGGAAAGGCTGAGCAGCCCGCTGGGTTTATTCACCACCAGCAGATGATCATCCTGAAACAGAAGGGTGATCTCGTCATGGCAGGGCGGAGCAATAAACGTATCGACAATGGCAGACATAGTAAAACCGGACGATGAAGGGCAGAGGATCATAACCGATTGTGTGTTGAGTGACGACTCCCGGTCTGGCAGGGCAGAGACACAGTGAAGGGATGGCAAAAAAACATTTAGTATTTTGTTCAGCAACTTGCGCGATTTTTAGTGATAAATTCGGGCAGTTCTCTCTTTTACGACTACAGTCTCTGGTGAGGTTGTTTTCAATTCGTACCAATGGAGGATTTTCTGTGTTAATTCAAAACGACGAGAAAGGCCACGTAATTATTGGCGAAGCGGCACTGAGCCTTGCCCTGGGTGAGAGGGAAATCAGTATCGCATCACTCTTTACTCAACTGGGATACATGGCGAAATCCGAGAGCAACCCCGACCGGCTGACGCAAATCTCCGAGGCCCGAAGCTGGCTGAGCAGTTTTACGTCACCGGCGATTGCCCAGCAACAGGTGCCGTATCTGCAGACACTTACAGGCCTGAACGACGAACTGAACTAGCAGCAACTGAACTGACACCAGTGGACGTAGTCCGGCTCCGGCCGGAAAACGACGAAGCGAATAACCTCACAGGTTGCGCGAAAGCGTATACCGGCCGGAGAAACTGTCATGGACGACACTCCTCTCGCCAGACCCTATTTATCTCCCCGCCCGCGTTATTCAGCCTGAACGATCATCGCGCAGCCAGCCCTGTTGATCAGGACTGGCCAGACGATACCCAGTTAAAAACTTTCCCAGCTGCTCTCTGCAGAAGCCTTAAGCGGCACGGCCGGAACAAGGCGAGGCGCTGAAGCAGGCGCGGGGCGGCTGACGGCGTGCTGAGCACCAGAGAGGCGGAACACCGCCACCGTTTTTTCCAGCTCCTCTGCCTGTGCTTCCAGTGAACTCGCTGCTGCAGAGGACTCTTCAACCAGTGCGGCGTTCTGCTGGGTCGTCGTGTCCATCTCGGCCATCGCCACGGCGATCTGGGAGATGCCCCGGTTCTGCTCGTCCGAGGCCGCAGCGATTTCGCCCATGATATCTTTCACCTGACTGACGGAGCGGACGATATCATCCATGGTGGACCCCGCGCGTTCTACAAATCCGGACCCTTCACTGACCCGGTCCAGTGACTCCCGGATCAGCGTCTCAATCTCTTTGGCCGCCAGCGCGCTGCGCTGTGCCAGATTTCTCACTTCACCCGCGACCACTGCAAACCCGCGTCCCTGTTCACCGGCACGTGCGGCTTCGACCGCGGCGTTGAGCGCCAGGATATTGGTCTGGAAGGAGATGCTGTTGATGACGTGAATGATTTCACCAATTTTGCCGGAACTCTGGCTGATGCTGTTCATTGTCACCGTCACATCACGGATGATCTCGCCACCGCGACCGGCATTCACCGACGCCTCTGTCGCCAGCTGACTCGCATGATGCGCATTTTCCGCATTCTGTTTAACCGTCGACGACAGCTCTTCCATACTGGCTGCGGTCTGGACCACGGCCGCAGACTGCTGTTCTGTACGGGAGGAGAGATCGGTATTGCCTGCTGCGATTTCCGCTGAGGCACGTGCCACGCTGCTGACGCCGTCACGCACGTTGGTGATGATGTTCTGCAGGCTGCTGTTCATGGCATCGACCGCCAGCATCAGCTGACCGAATTCATCTCCACGTGTTGTGGTCAGTGAGGTGGTTAAATCTCCCCCGGCAATACGCTGCGCGGCGCTCAGCGTCTCTTTCAGAGGCTGGGTAATGCTGCGGGTGATCCGCCAGGCGATCAGCAGACTCAGTACCACGCAAATCAGTGCGGCAAAAGCAATGCGCCACTCTGCCTGTTTGATAAATTCCGCAGAGAGCTGTGACTGGAAAGCGAATGTATCGGAAACCGCCGCATTAAGACGCTCAGCGCTGGTGGTCAGACCCGCCGACTCACTTTTCTCTTTCTCTGCAGCATCGACATAGCGCGTTAGCGCCTCGCGCTGCTGCGCAAGGGTGCTGAGGACCGTGCGGGACACTTCGTTAATTGCAGGCTGTGCAAGGCTGTCCAGCTGCTCACTCAGCGTGGTGATCGCCGTGAACTCCTCAACGACTGACTCTCTGCTGGCCTGAGAGGGTTTATCCAGAAACGCCTGTTCAATGTTTGCGGCATCAAACAGCGCGGCGGCCAGACGCATGACGGGTAATCCGGCATCAGGGGTCAATGCCAGATCCAGCGACTCCGACTGATGCGCAAGGGCAATCAGGGCATCCGGTTTAATGGCATCAAAGGCGTGGGATGTGGTCTGTGCGGCGGTGACAAATTTCTGTCGCTGCTTCTGATAATCGTTAAGCAACTGCCCCATCAGCGCGACTTTCTGCTGACCGAGTTCGTCCCACTGAAAGCCACTGAGGCGTTGATACAGCGTATCCAACTCCTTCAGCGCCTGTACGTTACGGGCGGCAAATTCAGGATCTTTAGTGTACTGGTAGAGCGTGCGGTTAAGGCGCGCATTACTTAAGGTGTTTACCATCTGAACGGTGATGGTGCGTCGTGCCGAGTTATCTTTGATACGACTGAAGCAATCGAAAGCGAGCCAGGTAATAGCCAGAGAGGCGGCGATGACGATGATAAAACCGGCACCCAGTTTTTTCCCAATTTTAATACTGGAGATGTGTTGAGCAAGGCCCATAAGTTTCACCTTTAATGAGGTTTCTGAAGCGGGAGAGAGGCGATTAAATAATCTCTGTCATCTTCTTCTTATCGTCAGGGTGGGGTGAAGCTTTAATAAAAATTATATATTTCAGTTTATCTTCTTAATTAGAATGCCATTGTTTTCCCTGGAAACTATCGGCCTGCTAATCTTCAGGGGGAAACCTTAATGTCATTGATATTAAAATCAAATGGGAATGTCTGATGCAGGTGATGCCGTTACATTAATTTGAGAAATTTTTATTGATTAAGATCAATTTATTTACTCTTTTAAAGATAATATGTCAGGCAGGCTAAGGGATTTGTTACGCAGAGCTGATTAATGCAGGTTGTTTAACTCACCTTTACGCACGCGAGCTTACATGAATGTCAGACTATAACTTTTACACCAGGGGCAGACACACGGTTGCAGTGAATCGATCAGACGTCACCCGTGCCGTCGCGCTGACGGAGCAGGGGTATAAAAAACAGTTTGAGGAGGTCCGCGCCCCTGATGAGCAGCAGGCACTGACACGGCTGGCAGATATGCGCAGAAACCAGGATATCGATCAGCATAACTTCCTTGCCAGTGCGGCGACGATGCCATTGATCGGTGTACTGACCGCGCTGGCAACTTTGCTGTTCTGGCGAAAAAAGCGCTGAAGTGAACCGGCTGCATTTTGCACAAGCCGGATAAAGAGAGAGCATAGCGTCAGTAAGAAGGCGCATATTCTGCAACCGCTTACCTTCCAGTTTCAAACCCTCCCGATTTATAAGCCCGCTCAGTCAGCCCGAGCGGGCTTTTTCATTTAGTGTAGCCATCCCCTGAGCCGCACCCTTATCTGATCCGACGTGGGTCGCAAAACAGTGAAATTATTATGCGTTCTTCACTGATAAGGCGGAATACCTCTCGCTGTTCGCGCCAGGGACGCATGCATTCCGGCTGATTCTGCATCACACTCCATTATCGCTTTACACCTATATAGCCCCTGAGCTATATTGATAAGGATATCTTGTGTGGCTGGTTAAAACGACCGACAGGTTTGATCGCTGGTTTAGCTTACTTAATGACACCGACCGTGCCTGTGTGCTGGCTGCATTAATGGTATTGCGGGAGAAAGGGCCGGGCCTGGGAAGACCTTATGCAGATACGCTCAGAGGTTCAGCCTATATCAATATGAAGGAGCTGCGTATTCAGAGCCGGGGTGATCCAATCAGGGCATTTTTTGCATTTGACCCGAATCGTACTGCGGTCGTGCTCTGTGCCGGAAATAAGGCCGGCAGCGACAAACGCTTTTATCGGGAGATGCTTCCGATTGCCGATCGGGGATTCACACACTGGCTGAACACCTTTAAATATAGGGAGTAACGTGATGGGCAGAACGCTGGAACAGCTTATTGCGGATGAAAAACCGGACGTCGTTGCTGACGCTGAGGGGAAGGCAACGGATATCCTTCTTAACATACACCTTGCTGAACTGCGCGAAAAAGTGCAGAAAACGCAGGTTGAAATGGCGGAAGCGCTGGGCATCAGACAACCTACCGTTGCCGGAATGGAGAAACCAGGCCGTGACCTGAAGCTCTCAACCCTGAAACGCTATGTTGATGCGGCAGGCGGTAAACTGCGCCTGGTTGTGGAACTGCCGGACGGCTCACACTACGGGTTTGAGGTGTAATCCTCCCGCCCTGGATGACCTCCCGTATTGCCCGGAGAGAGAAAGCAAAAAGCCCGCTCAGGTTTCCCCGAGCGGGCTTTTCTGAAAGGCTGATATTTAGTTCGATGTGATCTGACTAATAATCACACCCTTAATACTTTTGTTTTCAAAAAAATACTGGAGGCAGTTCATTTGAGTAAAATCGCCATAGTTTTTTGTGTTAGTACAGTACTGGACTATATTGCCATCTGATTTGTTCAGGAAGATTGACGAGATCTTTTCAAATGAAGCATCCAGCAAAGGTGTTCCCTTGATTGTAATGCTCAAATGACCCTTATAAGGAGAGCAGTTTCCTTGTTGCTCTGCCCTGGCAATGGCAATTGATGTTAAATCCCCATGTCCCATCTCATTATCAGAGATAAACCAGTAGTTAACACCTTCAGAAGCGAGGCACAGCCACGATGCATGGTTGTCTTGATTAACAGTCACGCCAGTCGTTTTTGCCATGTCTGTAAGCCTGCTTAATTCCATTGTATAGATATTATCTCCGACAATAATATCCGGCACTAAGCTTTTGTGAGGGTCGTAGTCAGGGATGGATAAATCGTCCTGGTAGTAGCTGGCACCAAAACCTTCCATCTGCGTAGCCGTCGCAACGCAGGATGTTACGCAAAGAGCAAAGAGGAGATATTTCATTTCACCTTTATCCTTTCCATGGGTCAGAGTGAATAATCTTGCCATCCAGATATGCCACGTGATTTTCTCGTAAGCTAAATCTGCATATTTAAAATAAGCACATCTTCATAAATAAACCGGAACAGCCATTCGACAAACTCCCTTGTCAGGATAAAGAGAGAATTATCTTCCTGATTCTCTTAAAAGGTAAAATGTTAATCAATTATTAATTGATAAAGCTCAATTAAATGCTGAGTGATACGCGAAGAAAGAATAACAGACTCATATAAAGAGCATCTGCGCTTTCATTTTCTGCCACGCCCTGTATGAAAAACTTCTTTATCTCCCCTCGCCGGAAAGGCTCAGGTTTCAGGGCGCTTCCATACGGAATCACCCGAATCATTTGACCATTTTGTTTTCGTGTCAAACCCGGCTTTGGCCACTATAGCGAAGCAGCGTGTCTTATCACATCTGGCCTTTAGCTCTTCAACCTCTGCCTGCTTCTTTGCATCAGGGTCGATGCCTGGTGCATGAAGCCTTGTGGCCTCACCAGGCCGTTGTCTTGCACCAGCAAGTGAAACAGCAGGGTGAACACCGACAGAGAAGATATTTTGCTCTGATATCAGTCTGTGCCATGAAAGCTTCCCCTCGTTTGTTGCTTAAAGGGGAAATCGAACCCGCATTCCCAGCATTTTTATCATCAAAGGATAGGGCTTTGAGTGGTTTTTAGTGAACGAGGGTGAACGTTTAAGAAGGGATAACCCATTGCCAGAAAGCAAAAAACCAGATGTCAGCAGACATCTGGTTTCTTTAATTTGGCTCCTCTGACTGGGATCACCTTTGCCAGTAACTGGCTAATAAGGAAGCTAAACTTGAATCTTCATCCTGTCAAGACCACCAAAATGACCACCATTAGTTGTGGGTTAAATAAATCTGTTTATAGGCATTCAATGTTCCCTAATTGTGGCGCTGGGAAGCCTACTTGTGCGGTCGTACCTGCTATAAAAATAGTACTGACTGAGGCCAATAAGACTTGTTAGCAAAAAGCGGTTTGTTCGCTTTTTGCTGTGAGTTCAACGGGTCGATGCAACGCTATCCTTAATCAAGGGGGACGTTGCCATGAAACGAAGAACGCGGATTTACTAAACGTCGGAACAGAAAGCGATTATCCAAGACAGATACAAACAAGGTGATTCCGTGCATGATATCGCCAGAATGTTCGACAGATATCATTCTTCTATTATGCCCACTATCCACCAGACTGGTGGATACCGTCCCCCTGTCGGAAAGCGGCACCCGTTAGCGCTTTCACTTGATGAAAGAGAGGAAATATCCAGAGCGCTTGTAGCAAAAATCAGCATCAGAGCGATCGCAAACAAACTATCGAGAGCTCCCTCAACGATTAGCCGCGAGATTAAGAGGCACGGTGGTGCAAAACAATATCGTGCATCAAAAGCGGATGCTGCTGCGTGGGAAAATGCTCTGAGACCAAAACCTTGCAAGCTAATTGAAAGACCTACACTTTGTAAAATCATCGCAGAGAAGATGCATCAGGACTGGTCGCCGGAACAAATCGCCGGTTGGCTGAAACGCTGTTATCCGGATAATCAGGAAATGCATGTGTTACATGAAACGATATATAAAACGCTTTTCATACAAACTCGGGGGGCATTAAAAAAAGAACTGCAGCAATGCCTCCGAAGCGGAAGAGCCGTGCGTAGATCCAGAACGTCATCGCTTAAAGGGAAAGGATTAGGATCAATCTCGAATGCGGTACAGATAAGCGAGAGGCCACCTGAAGCCGCAGACAGAGCCATACCGGGTCACTGGGAAGGTGACCTGATCCAGGGCTCGAAAAACTCCTGTATCGTCACCCTCGTAGAACGCCATTCCCGCTTTGTTATGTTGGCCAAAATCAGGGACAACAAGACCATAACCGTTATATCTGCACTCATCAGGCAAGCCCGGGGATTACCTGTTGAGCTTTATAAAACATTAACCTGGGATCGAGGAGCTGAAATGACCAGCCACACCCGATTTACTGTAGCTACAGACATCCAGATTTACTTCTGTGATCCTCAATCTCCCTGGCAGGTGGCTCAAATGAAAATACGAATAGGTTGCTCAGACAATATTTTCCAAAGAGAACTGACTTATCGATTCACAGCCAGCAGAGACTAAACAGCGTTGCCAGACAGCTCAACGAAAGACCGAGAAAAACGCTAGACTATGAATCACCCGCAGAACGGTTCAATCAGTGTGTTGCATCCATCAGTTGAACTCACAGCTCATAGAGGATTTGACCTGCCCCCGGTATTAGATACAACCGTCAGTCCATAATGTCGGTTTGTTGAACCGCTCCCCGTATGTGATCCATTCATAATCAGGAATAACTGGCTTCATTCTGGCTGCATATTCTGGCAACCGGCAGATTTTACGGCAAATTCGGAGGGGGTCATCCAGCCCAGCGCAGAATGGGGACGACTTTGGTTATAGTGTATGCGCCAGGCTTCGATTTTGCACCGCGCATCCTCCAGGGACATGAACCAGCTCTCGTTCAGACATTCCTGTCGCAGCCTGCCGTTGAAGGACTCTACCGTCGCATTGTCCGTCGGCGTTCTGGGGCGTGAGAAGTCGATACGGATACCCCGTTCATACACCCAGCTGTCCAGCATTTTCCCCGCAAATTCAGAGCCGTTGTCGGTTTTCAGCATCTGAGGTAACGGACGCCTGAGCTCTATGCTGTTCAGCATTTCCGCCACTTCTGTTGAACGCAGATTCTGCACCACGCAGATCCCCAGGCATTCGCGGGTGTACAGGTCTATAACCGTCAGCAGGCGTAGTCGCCTTCCGTCAAACAACGCATCAGAGACAAAATCCATGCCCCAGACGTGATTCGGATACAGCCCCTGAGGCTGCGGCTGTCGCCGCTGTGCGGATTTATTACGGCGTGGACGCTTGGGGCGCAGCGACAGGCCCTGTTCACTGTACAGGCGGCAAATGCGTTTGTGGTTATCACGCCAGCTTTCCCGCCTGAGCATCACGTGTACCCTGCGGTAGCCATGGTGAACCCTGGTTTAGGTAATCTCCCTGATGCGCAGGCGCAGCGCACTGTCGTCTGCCGCAACGGAATGGTACCGGAACGAGCTGCGGCTGAGCCATAGCGCAAAACAGATTTGTCTTTCGCTGGCACCGTATCGGGCCTGTAAATCCCTGATCCATTCGCGCAGGCGTGCCAGCGTCAGTTCTTTTTTGCCAGCACGTCCTGCAGCATAGCCTTGTCGAGGCTGAGATCGGCCACCAGTTTCTTCAGACGCAGGTTTTCCTCTTCCAGCTGGCGCATGTGCTTTAGTTCTGAGGGTGAAATGCCACCGTATTTCTTACACCAGGTGTAAAACGTGGCGTCGGAGATGCCCAGCTTGCGGCAGACGTCCGGTACGGACATCCCCAGCTCGGCCTGCTACAGGGCAAAGACAATCTGCTCTTCGGTAAATCGTGACTTTTTCATCGGCACCACCTCCGTTCAGGGGAGTGTTTATCATGCCGGAATTCTGTTTCTGAATGGAG
Organism: Pantoea sp. M_10; assembly: GCF_008631515.1. Classification (NCBI taxonomy): domain Bacteria; kingdom Pseudomonadati; phylum Pseudomonadota; class Gammaproteobacteria; order Enterobacterales; family Erwiniaceae; genus Pantoea; species Pantoea sp. M_10. Next base: position 565,589 of record NZ_VWUL01000002.1, read on the forward strand.
CAGGATTTTGGGTCAGTGTCACCCCAGCAGTTGCAGCGCGTCGGTTTACTCGTTCAGCGCGTAGCGTGCGATGGTGCCATCACTGGCTTCTAATATGTAGACAAAAGTTTGCGCCAGCAGTGGCGCGCTGGCGGCAATCGATGCCATGAGCGCCACCGCACGTAATATTCTCTTCATTTCGCTTCCTTAGCGAACCATTGACGGACGTTTGGCATCATAGCGCCAGTTATCAATTAAAAATTGCATCCCCAGCGCATCGTTTCGGTTCTTATCCGGCAGCGCGTTGTAAAGCGCATGCGCCTCCTCGACGCGTTCCATATTCAATTCGATGCCAAAACCCGGGCCTGGCGGTAATTCCAGATAGCCATCGCGGATCTGCGGCGGTTGATGCGTCAGTTGCTGGCCATCCTGCCAAATCCAGTGAGTATCAAAGGCGGTCTGACGATCGCCAGGCGCCGCTGCGCCCAGGTGCGCCACCATTGCCAGTGAGATATCAAAATGATTATTGGAGTGGCAGCCGGTGGTCAGCCCCCATTCGTTGCACAATTGCGCTATCACGTTGGCATTGCGCATCGTCCAGAAGTGCGGATCGGCAAGCGGAATGTCGATGGCGTTAAGTTGCAGCGCATGATGTAATTGGCGCCAGTCGTTAGCAATCATATTGGTCGCGACCGCCACGCCCGTGGCGCGACGGAATTCGGCAAGCGTTTCCCGCCCTGAATACCCTTGCTCAGCACCACAGGGATCTTCCAGATAGGGCACCTTTCCTGCCAACTGTTTACCAAAGCGAATCGCCTCATCCAGCGACCAGCTGGCATTGGGGTCGACAGTGACGCGCGCGCCGGGAAACCGCGCCAGTAGCGCTTCAACCGTTTCCACTTCCGCTTCGCCTGCCAGCACGCCGCCTTTTAGCTTGAAGTCACGAAAGCCGTACTGCTCCACTGCCGCTTCCGCCAGCCGTTGAACGCCAGCGCTGTCCATTGCCGCCTCATGACGCAGACGGAACCAGCCATCCGCCGCGTTATCGCCCGAGCGGTACTGCATTGTGGTGCGCTTGCGATCGGCGATATAGAACAGATAACCCAGCACCGGAATACGCTCACGCTGTTTGCCGCTGGCAAGCAGATCGGCGACCGGCAGGTTAAACAGCTTGCCTTGCAGGTCTAGTAGCGCGGCCTCAATCGCCGCCGCAGCGTTATAAAACTTCTCCGGATTCATCTGCGGAATGTGGATGTCGTTGGTGTGTGAAGTGTGCTTCTGACGCGCCTCACTGTTGAAAAGCTGGCTCAGCGTGGCATTCAGGCGCAGCAGCGAGCTGCCTACAATCAGCGGGCGAAACTGCTCCAGCAACTGCAACGTCGAGGCATGACAGGGCGTTTCGCCCACCCCGGTATGCCCGGCAGAATCGGTGAGGATCACGATAATGCGCGTGAAGAAGCAGTTATGGGCACCGCCGATATTCAAAAGCATGCTGTCATAACCAGCAACTGGGACGATGCGCATGGTATTAATGACTGGACTGTCTGACATGAAGTCTCTCCTTGTGACCTAAAGCGGGGGGAACAGGTTTGGTGCGCAGCAACAGCCACAGGCCGGTCACCACGGACACGCTGGTCAGCGCGTAGAGGCCGCCGGTGGTGCTGCCGGTGTGCATCTCCAGATAGCCAAACACCGTGGGTGCGAAGAATCCGCCAAGGTTGCCGACAGAGTTGATCATCGCAATGCCCGGTGCCGCTATCGAGACGGGCAGTTCGCTTTGCGGCATCGGCCAGAAGAACGCGGCACTGACTTTGGAACCGATGCAAGCCACAATCATCGCCACAAAGCCAAACCACGGCGTGCCAAGCGTGGCCATAAAGGTGCCGCATGCGGCGATCAGCATGGCGATGCCCAGCCCTTTCTCCAGCTTATCGCGATAACGGTCGGTGGCTTTGCCCAGCAGAAACAGCGCAACAATGGCGAAGAGCCACGGGATGGCGGTCAGCAGTCCGGATTCGAAACTGTTGAACCCCTGAATACGCTGGATAATTTGCGGCAACCAGAACACCAGCGTGTAACCGGTCATGGTCATGGTGAAGAAGATCAGGCAGTAGAATATAAGGCTGCGATCGGTGATCAATCCCCAGCGTCCCTGTGTGACGGCACGCTCGTCACGCGTCGCGTCTTCAATTGCCAGTTGCTGCGCGAGCGCCTGTTTTTCCGCGTCGCTGAGCCATTTCGCCCCTTCTGGCTTCGATACCAGTACAAACGCCGCCAGCAGGCCGATCACTATCGATCCGCCGCCTTCCAGAAACATGACCCATTTCCAACCCGCAAGTCCGCCGACATCGTGCATCATCAGGATTGCGCCGGTGAGCGGGCCAGAGAATAGAAACGCGCTTGCGGTTGCACTCAATACCATTGCGGTTGCGCGGCCTCGCCAGGCATTGGGCACCCACTGACGAAAATAGAACAGCACGCCAGGGAAGAAGCCCGCCTCCGCCACGCCAAGCAGGAAACGCAGCATATAAAAATGCATTGGCGTGCTGACGAAACCGGTAAGTACCACCACCGTTCCCCAGGTGATCATAATGCGCGTGAGCCACACCCTTGCGCCGAACTTCTTCAGCATCATATTGCTGGGCACTTCAAACAACGCATAGCCGATAAAGAACAGTCCTGCGCCTAAGCCGAAGGCCGCCGCGCTGATTCCGGCATCGGTTTGCAGCTGGGCTTTGACGAAGCCAATGTTGGCGCGATCAATCTGGTTAATAATAAGCATCAGCGCCAGCATCGGGATAATGCGGCGGAAGAATTTGCCAATCGCAGAAGCGATATGCGCCTCATGATCGGCTGATAATTCATGGCGTTGTTGTGTCATGCGTCACCTTCAGTGAGAGAAAAACACCGCTATAGTTATACGCAGCAGGGTTGGTGAGTAGTTATGTATTTTTGCCCTGGAAGGGTTAGGCAAATGCCATACAGTTATAAAATTTCATAAGGTTATGTAAATTCACGTCGAAGAGTTTCGTGCGGGTTTGTGCGCTGGCTCACTCAGGAGGTGATGTCCGCTTCACGCGCTGAGACATTCGACAAGCTTTTTATGGCTTCAGTAAGGGCGAGTTTCGCGCTTGGAGAGCCAGCAAATACTTTGCTTCGTCGTAACAGGTTCTGTTTTTCCAGCAGCTATAAATTATCCGGATCTATTTGAACGCCAGAGCTCGGATAGCGGATTGATGCGATTTTCCTTTTTCTCGCTGGCCCAGTACGATGAGTTAACCGTCTTCGCAGTCCATTCCACGAATGTCTGTCGGACGAACTTCGCACACTGCCAACGCCAGCGTAGTTTTGAATTTCTTCGGCGCTGTTGAAGCGGTCGCGGTTATCATCCAGTGCGGCAAGCATGCGCGGTCCCATAACTGAACAGTTGGCAACACAAAGCCTCGGAGCTTGGGAGTACAAAGAGAATGTCAACAGGTTGTGCAGGCAGTGTAATGTAATGCCAAAACAGGTCAGACCGTGGTTCACCAAACCTGATAAGACTTCCGAACGTTGAGTTCGCTGAGGTAATTGTGAGATGTGGGCCAGCGGATTTCATTAAGGCCCGCGGCAGAACAATTGCTGCATTAAGGCCGGCAATCGTCCTGTCCGTCATCAAGTACAATGCCTGGCAAACAACGGGAGGCGAGTCTTAAAGCTACGTTTAAGCCTAGTCAAAGTGAAATCATGGGGACTGTTCTTACTGAGCCAGAGCGATGCTAACTGAAGAACGCGCTAAACTGATACTGGCGCTGAGCGTATCGCTGCAGGCTTTATCAACAACTCCAGACGAAGGTGATTATAAAGGTAACGATGTCTTTGACAACGTGCGCGCGTTGGTTGATGCAGCAGGATTCAGATGAGTAACGGATGCAGCCGCTCTGTCAGTCGGCATAAGGCGCGCGGTTAATATATGCACGTCACAAAGCTCTGTTCAGGCTTTATAAGGCTGTATGTAAATTCTCGTTAATCAGGGAATATACTTATGTTTACCGGATATGCACCGTACTGCCGTGCTCTCAGTTAAACCGACTGGGCGTTTTACCGAAGCTCTGACGGAATACGTCAATATAGGCGCTGACGTTACTATAACCGCTCAGCGATGCGATTTCACTGACTGGCAATCCCTCTGACACCCAGCGCAGTGAAGCCACCACCTTTGCCTGCTGGTGCCAATGACTGAAACTCAGCCCGGTCTGCTGACTGAATAGACAGTTGATGCTTCTGATGCTGAGCCCCGCTTCATGGGCAGGCTGTTGCTGATCCATTATGCAGGCCGGCTGGCTCAGCAGCTTGTCTGCAACGCTGCGCGCCCTGCGTTCTGTTGGCAGCTTCAGCGCCAGCGGCAATTCCCGACAACGGAGTGTTTCATAGCCCAGCAGCGTCAGAAGGGGGTTCGTGTATTCCTCAGGGAAGCCAGTGACAAGCTTGTTTTTGGAATCTTTGCCGCACAGGCGGAGTTTGAGCGAGAATTGATTGCCGAGCGAACAACAGCAGGTCAGGCCTCAGAAGGGACCCGAGGGAAGAAGGGGCGGCCTAAAAAATGACGCCAATAAAATCGCTACCGGCAATGGCATTAATAGGACGGCCAGAAACGAAAGTCAGTACATTATGCCACGAACTCAGGGGGTGAAAGTACGCTTAGTTTTCTTGCTCATTAAGTCATTTGTTTTGTGTTGAATGAGAATATAACCTTTAATCAGGTGGCCAAATTTTCTATGCCACTACAATCAGAGCTTCATTGAGGAATTCAGGTGTGTGTAATTTACGGGGCTTTTTGCTTATTGATAATGATCTTGTCATGAGTCCCTCTGGTTGAGAGTTTTCTCACTTAGTCCCGTGTCCACTATTGCAGGGTAGGATTAATCGAGGGAAGTGTCCCTCGCTGGATCTGATGCTTACATTGGACGGCGCAGGCTATGGCATCGGCTTGATGACTGCGACCAAGATCCCGGTAAGCCAACGATCGGATGTCGTTATCCGTCACCTGGCAGTCGAATCGGCTTTGACTATTTACTTGCTTCGCTCCGAGAACAACCGCTTGTCTGTTTCACTAGAGTGGCTTATCGATCGTCTGCGCGATGGCTTGGGCGAATAAATTTCCTGCAAACCGGTCTCAAGAATCCGCAGCAGACTGTGTATTCCTTTTCGAGCTTCTCGCTGTTGCCACGGAGGCCGGTGAACGAGCCACGGCTGGGGCGGGAAACCACTGCCACATTCCACAGCCATGAAGTGTCATGCGCGGTCGGAGTAACGTGCGGTACCCCGATAAAACAGATCATTCTATCCATCCACGGCACTCGAAGATGCCGTTGCTCTCGATCAACTGAGCCGGAGGTTGCGTTCAGCTATGTAGCGCCTCGGTGAAGTGCCGAGTGATTTGCGGAACATAGTCACAAAGTTACCGGCACTTTCTTAACCCAGACTATCGGCGACCTGTCGAACCGACATTCCAGTACTCAACCATTTCACCGCAAGAATGACTTGGATCTGCTGGCGCCAGCGTTCGAAGCTCATACCGGTTTCCTGAATAAGCAACCGTGCGAGAGTGCGTTCACTCAGGCCGACACGAATAGCCCAAGTGCGGACGGTCCCGCGGTGTATTGGGGCTTCCATGAGATCTTCTGCAGTCGCACATCGGGCGGCATTGGCAGGCGAAGATTCCCCCTTGGTACCACCTAAATTTCACCTAAAAGTAAACTAATCAGATGTGTTTCTGCCCTCTGGATAGAACATAGAGAAACTTGCGGAGCGGATCACTAGCTCACGTAACAATGGTGTCGCAGATATCGTGCAGAACTTCGACGGAAGACTCGAAGCAGCGCTTGAGTTGATGTAGGCGATTTAGCATTCGATTATACCTGCGGCCAAGATCTTGTGAAAGAAGCCTCCCGGCACATTGATCTCTGGTGCTAGCCGCGTCTCCCGGTCGGTCTTTATAAACCTTCATTATATGGCAGCAATGAAGCGCTTCGAAGCGTCGGTTTAGAGCAAACCAGATGCCTTATGGCACTAAGTGCCTTATTGTCACTTGGTGCCAGATATGACAGAATACTCTCATGGCAAATAAAAATCCCGGCCTTCGCGAAAGGCACAAAGAGAGCACCCGGAGGGAGCTATCCAACCTCGGGCTTGAGTTGTTTCTGAAACAGGGCTTTACCCACACGACCATCGAACACATCGTCGAGCCGCTTGGTGTGGCTAGGCGTACGTTCTTTCGCTACTTCAAGACTAAAGAAGATCTGATCTTCCTGTGGCACGACGAGAAGACGCATGAGCTGGTCGATGAATTGCGGGGGCGTCCCGACCACGAGGGGCCACTGGATGCGGTCAGAGAGACGCTGGCCACGACGCTCCTGCGGTATGACGCCAATCCTGACATGGCTTTTGCACTGGTGCGCCTGCTGAAGGAAACGCCGGCTCTGCTCGCCAAGGGATGCGAAAAGCGGATGGATCGGGAGGTGTCGCTCGCTGCCGCACTCGTGGAACGAGAAAGCGAGACCGGGCTGAGCATGCTCAAAGCGCGCATCATCGTGGGCGCGGTGACGTCCGCATGGACGGCTGCCCTTGACGAGTGGTATGCGGATGGCGGCAGGCAGAACCTGCGCTCCATCGTGGCCAGGGCGTTTTCATTGGTGGGCGAACTGTGATGGCAGCTATGCACGTCTTGTCGGGCCATCAGCAACGCTATCGTCCCCGGCTCATGACGAGCGTGCTGGTCGCTGCGCCTGGCCCTGGTCCCAGCCAGACCAGATGCGCTCAATGGCCCGGGGTCAACGGCGCGGTGTCGCGAGACAAATCGCAAACCCAGACAGGTGGCACAGACACGATCAGCACCACTTCGGGGTTCTCTGGCGCCAGGTTCTTGTGAGAGCCAGACCTGTGGGGAGATGCCCCTGCGACAGAAGAAGTGGCCCGCAGTGAGCCTGATGCGCGCAACGCCAATGACGTGAGTTCCCTGACGGCTATGTTCCCCGCGTGGCTGGATGCGGATACCTCTCTCCAGACCGCCGATGCGTCTGCAGTTGCGCGCACGCGAACGAAGTCCGGTATAAGGCGGATGTAATCACCTTATTCGGGCAGGAAGGCCCGGGTTGACAGCTCAGGGGCGCGCAGGAAAGCGCCATCGCCGCTGCTTACGATCGCACCCATCCCGGGTCTCCTTGTGCGCGCCGCAGGGAACCCGCCGTTATGGGCCGCAGTACCGCAGCCCACAACGACTGAGCAAATGGACGACGCTCCGTCTGCCACCCCTGTATCGCCCGTAAGGAAAATTATCGCCATGAGTCAGGAACAAGAACACCGTAACCAGCCCACCCGGGGACACCTCCGGCGGCACCGGATCGCGTATTTCGTGGGGGGAGTGGCCCTCGTTGTGACGGCGCTGGCGATAGTCGTCGGCAGGGGCGATACGACGCTGGAGGAAGCGACTGCCGCGGCGACGCCGGCGCTGACCGTCACATGCACCATCCCCCGGGAAGTCTCGTGGCCCATAGAGATCAGGGCTTCGGGTGCGATTGCCGCATGGGAAGAAGCCAGCATCGGTGCTCAGATTGGTGGTTATCAGCTCATCGATGTTCGCGTCAATGTCGGCGATATCGTCAGGAAGGGACAGATTATCGCTCGTTTTGACCCGGATCTGTTGCTGGCGGAACGCGCGGAACTGAAAGCGAATGCCGATCAGGCTGCCGCCAACCGGCAGCGCGCGCTCGCGTTGCAAAGCAGCCGCGCGATGAGTGAACAGGACGTGCTCCAGCTGGTGACTCAATCCAGGACCGCGGATGCGCTGCTCGCTGCCAATCAGTTGCGGCTGCGTTACACCGACGTCACTGCGCCGGACGATGGTGTCATCAGCCACAGGACTGCAACGCTCGGCAGCGTCGTTACGGTGGGCCAGGAACTGTTTCGCATGATTCGCCGGGGGCGCCTGGAGTGGCGTGGCGAACTGACCGCCGAGCAACTCGCTCAGGTCGAGATCGGGCAGCAGGTAACATTAGACCTTCCCGACGGCAAGACAGCGAAGGCGACGGTTCGCCAGACCTCGCCGATTCTGGATAGCACCTCTCGCCTGGCCACTGTTTACGCCGACATCCACCCTGGAAGCACGGCACGGGCTGGTATGTACGCCAACGGCAGGCTCGGACTCGGGACAGAGCCGGCGCTGGTCGTGCCCGCCGAGAGCGTTGTCATCCGCGATGGGCGCAGCCACGTCCTGGTGCTGGCCGACACCAGTGCCACGTCCCGCGTGTCGCTGCGAAGCGTCAGCGTCGGCCGGCGTAATGGCCGTGAGGTCGAGGTCACCGAGGGGCTTGGCAAGGACGAGCGTGTTGTTGTCCGGGGAGCCGGCTTCCTCAAGGATCGCGATCTGGTCCGGGTTTCGCAGGGGCAGCCTGCTGGGGCGGGCAGACCATGAATTTCGCTACCTGGTCCATTCGCAATCCGATCCCCTCGATCCTGCTGTTCGCACTGCTGGCACTCGCAGGGCTATGGGGGTTCCAGAAGCTGCCTACGCAGGATCTTCCAGACCTTGATCTACCAATGGTCACGGTCATGCTGACGCAGCCGGGGGCGGCTCCTGCGCAGCTGGAGACGGAGGTCGCGCGCAAGGTCGAGGATTCACTTGCGACCTTGAGTGGTTTGAACCATCTGCGCACATCGATCACGGATGGTTTGGTTTCAATCCAGGTCGAATTCGTGCTGGAGAAGAACCTGTCGGACGCGCTGATCGAAACCAAGAACGCGGTTGACAGCATCCGGTCTGATCTGCCGGATGATCTTCTGCAACCGACCGTCAGTGCTTCCACGAGCGTAGGTTCGCCCGTTCTGACCTACGCCATATCGTCGTCCCGGCTTAATGAGGAGCAGCTTTCGTGGTTTGTGGATGACACCATTGCCAAGACTATTTTCTCGCTTCCCGGAGTCGGTCGGTTCGAGCGGCTTGGCGGAATCGAACGTGAGGTTCGGATTGAGCTCGATCCGTCGCGCATGTCTGCCCTCGGCATCACGGCGGCGGATGTCTCCCGTGCACTGCGCCAGGTTCAGCAGGAATCTTCCGGCGGCCGTGGTCAGCTTGGCGGCCAGGAGCAGTCGGTTCGCACGATTGCCACGGTTCGCCAGGCATCGGAGCTTGCGGACCTGCGAATCGCGTTGTCCAACGGCAAGAGCTTCAGGTTGGACCAAATCGCGACCATCGTCGATGGTCAGGCCGACCCCACGCAGGCGGCCCTGCTCGATGGCGAGCATGTGGTCGGCTTCAGCGTGTACCGCGCCAGGGGCTTTGACGAGGTACGGCTGGCCGAGGGCGTTCGCGAGGCCCTGGCCGGCCTTCAACAGGCCGACCCGGCGCTCAGCCTGACTGAGATTTCGGGGTCGGTCGGCCAGACGCTTGAGCAGTATGAGGGCTCCATGGCGATGCTGTACGAGGGGGCCATCCTCGCGATGATCGTCGTCTGGCTGTTCCTGCGCGACTGGCGGGCGACGCTGATAGCCTCGACCGCTCTGCCGCTGTCCATCCTTCCGGCATTCGCGGCCATGGCCTGGCTGGGCTTCACGCTCAACACCGTGACGCTGCTGGCGCTGGCGGTGATCGTCGGCATCCTGGTCGATGACGCCATCGTGGAGATCGAGAACATCGAGCGCCACCGGCACAGGGGCAAGTCGGTCCGGGAAGCCGCAGAGGACGCCGTGACCGAAATTGCCCTGGCGGTGATGGCGACCACAATGAGCCTGGTGGTCGTCTTCCTACCGACGGCCATGATGAGTGGTATCGGCGGCCTGGTGTTCAAACAGTTTGGCTGGACCGCCGTGATCGCCGTGCTCGCTTCGCTGCTGGTGGCGCGCCTGCTCACACCCATGATGGCGGCCTACCTGCTCAAGCCCGAGCCGATCCCCGAGAAGGAAGATGGCCGGGTCATGCGCTGGTACATGGCAACGGCGCGCTGGTGCCTGAAGCATCGCAAGACGACCCTGAGCGGAGCGGTCATCTTTCTCGCGGCTTCGCTCGCCCTGGTGCCTTTCATCGAGACGGGCTTTATCCCCGCCTCTGATAGCGGCAGCACGACCCTGAGCATCGAATTGCCGCCAGCCAGCTCGCTGGAGGACACGTTGGCGGTCGCCGGGTCGGCCCGCAAAGCCATCGGCGATGTTGACGGCATCGCCCATGTTTTCGCCACGGTGGGCAAGGCGCAAAGTGCCGGCCCCGGTGGGGCGCAGGCGGGCGAAGTTCGGCGCGCGTCGCTCACGCTCACGCTGGGGCCGCGTAATGATCGCCCTTCGCAGCAGGTCATCGAGAAAGCCGTGCGGGAACGCTTGCTCGATGTTCCCGGGGCGCGCTTTGCCATCGGCGGCGGCGGGCCGGGCGAAAAGCTTACGATCATCCTCGCCAGCGACAATGCCGAGGCACTTAAGGCGAGCGCGGATGCGGTGGAAGCCGAACTGCGCGACGTCAAGGGCCTTACTGGCATTGCCTCGACGGCCAGCCTGGAGCGCCCGGAGATCATCATCCGTCCCGACCCGGAGCGCGCCGCCGAGCGCGGCGTGACGACCGAGGCGATCGGGGACGTAGTGCGGGTGGCAACCAGAGGCGATTTCGACGCTCAGGTGGCGCGCCTGAACCTCGACAACCGCCAGGTCTATATCCGCGCGCGCATTCCCGATGCCGCGCGGCAGGACATCGACACGCTCGGCAACATGCGCGTGCCGGGGCGCGACGGGTCGGTGCCGCTGGCAAGTGTCGCCAGCCTGACTGTGCAAAGTGGCCCCGCGCAGATCGACCGCCATGACCGTCTTCGCAACGTCACCATTTCGGCCGATTTGGGAGGTACCGCGCTCGGGACGGCGCAGGCGGCTGTGGCCAACCTGACTTCGATCAAGTCCCTTCCGTCCAGTGTGAAGGTGATTGAGGCCGGCGACGCGGAGATCGTTGCCGAACTCGGCGGGGGCTTTGCCATGGCGCTCGTGGTCGGTGTTTTGTGCATCTACTGCGTTCTGGTGCTGCTGTTCAGGGATTTCCTTCAGCCCATCACCATCCTCTCTGCCATTCCTCTGTCCATAGGTGGCGCGTTCCTCGCGCTTCTGGTCACGCGCAGCCAGTTGAGTGTGCCTTCGATGATCGGTCTGGTGATGCTTATGGGTATCGTCACCAAGAACTCCATCCTGCTCGTCGAGTACGCGGTTATCGGTATACGCGAGCGCGGATTGCCTGTTCACGAGGCGCTGCTGGATGCGTGCCACAAGCGTGCCCGTCCCATCGTGATGACCACCATCGCGATGATCGCCGGCATGTTGCCTATCGCGCTGGGGTTAGGTGCGGATTCTAGCTTCCGCCGGCCGATGGCCATGGCGGTTATCGGCGGCCTTATCACATCGACTGCCTTGAGCCTGCTGGTCGTGCCAGCCGTGTTCCTGTATGTGGACAGGATCGAGAAATGGCTGGCATCGCTTGGTTTTTTTCGACACACCGTACGCGCTACCGCTGACGAGGTTGAGCGATGACGCAACTAACCTCGTCACGACTCAACAGTCCTGCAATTCACTCGTCACATCGAAACTTGATGCGCAGCGCCTGCACTGACCCGTGCGGGACGACCCAGTGTCGTCCGGACGGTATGGAAATCAGGCAGACGGTGCAGTGCGGCCGTCTGCTGGTGATGGTCCGCGAACTCATCGAGATGGCCCGATGGCGTGGTCCGCGAGCTGCCATTCCCCAGTACAGGGGAGGCATTTTCACGTTTTCCTTAAAAGGGATCAATCATGTCATCTCGTCCTCAATGCGCAGTCCGCCTGCGCCGGCAGCCGTCTTACGCTGCGCTACCGATCCTGGTCGCTGGCATTTTTTCAACACCCGTTGCATGGGCTCAGACCGACGATACGAATAAGTCGGCGAGAGGTCAGGCGATGCCCGAAGCCGGACGCAGTGAACCGACGTGGGGGATTGGCGTTGCCGGTGGCATACAGTACCGCGTCTACCGCGACTTCGACGACCGCGTTCGAGGCTTGCCAATGATTACCTATGAGAACAAATGGATTCAGGTGGCCGGGCCTGTCCTGGACGTCAAGCTTCCGTCGGTCGGGCCGGTGTCATTCAGGCTGCGTGGTCGGTACATCGGGGAAGGCTTCGATTCGGGCGATTCCCCATATTTCGCGGGCATGCGCGATCGAGACTCCAGTTTCTGGCTCGGCGCCGCCGCCATCTGGCGTACCGGCATTGCCAATTTCTCTGCTGAAGTGCTCACGGATGCCATGAGCAACAGCGGGGGGATGCGGACGACGCTGCAGATCGACAGGCGATTTACCGCAGGCACAATCGGGCTGGCCCCGCGGCTGGCGGCCGAGTGGGTGGATGGCGAGTACGTGGACTATTAATACGGCGTAAGGTCAGACGAGGCACGGAGCTGGCGCCCGGCCTACGGCGGTAGTTCCGCGCTCAATACCGAAATCGGGCTTCGCGTGGACTGGCAGCCCGTGTCCAGTCACACCATGTTCCTCGACATGGGCGCCAAGCACATGGGCAGCTCGATCCGCAACAGCCCGCTGGTGGAAAAGAGCACGCAGTATGGCCTTGGTCTCGGCTACCTCTATCGGTTCTGAGAAGCGATTGATGGCATCGCCCGTTGTTGGCGTTTGCCGGGTATCGCATTCGACTCGAAATGAGGGGGATGCAACGTATTGGGAAGGTCTTCTGGAACACCGATTGGTGTGTTCATCGAGCGACTCATGCCATAGGCGTTCATCCTCATCGTCAATGTGGAAGGGGTGGCTATGGCAATTTTCGGCAAATCCAGACGTTTCAGGAATCTTGACGGGAGCGAAGCTCCCGGCACCGTGGTGCCGGCATTTCGGATGCTGGTCGTCGATAGTCTTGCAGGCCGGGGCCGTGGTGTACCGAGAAAGGCTTCGGTGCCGTGTGTGGTGCCCGATCTCGTCGCGATCGCCACTCCACCGGGCACGGGTGAAGGCGCGCGCCTGACCTGGATCGGGCATGCGAGCTGGCTGGTGCAGATCGAAGGGAAGTCGTTCCTCGTCGATCCGGTCTTCGGTGAGCTTGCCCTGGGGCCAGGGGGGCGGAATGTTCCGGCTGGCCTGCGCCCCGAGGATCTGCCATCCATCGACGCGGTGCTGATCAGTCACAACCACTACGACCATCTCGACCTTCCATCCGTGAAGAGCGTCGATGCCCCGGTGATCGCCGGCCTGGGCATGGCGTCGTTCCTCGCAAAAAAAGGGATTTCCGCAAGCGAGTTGGACTGGTGGCAGTCCATCGACATCGGCCCCGTGAGGGTGACTTTCGTGCCCGCCCAGCACTACAGCCGTCGCGGCTTGACCGACGTAAACGAAACGCTGTGGGGCGGATTCATTCTCGAGGGAGCTTCCGCCTGCATCTACCATTCGGGCGATACGGGCTACTTTGACGGGTTCCGGGAAATCGGCCGCCGTTTCCCGGTGATCGATGCTGCACTTTTGCCCATCGGCGCCTATGAGCCGTCCTGGTTCATGCGCCGCCAGCACATGAACCCCGAGGAGGCTGCCCGGGCCTACAGGGATCTTGGTGCCGGGTGCTTCTTCGCCATGCACTGGGGGACTTTCAAGCTGACCTACGAGCCGCTAGACGAACCGCCGGTTCGCCTGGCAGCAGAGTGGGAGCGCCTTGGACTTCCCGCATCGGAAAAGCGGGTTCTTGCCGTTGGCGAAACCGCGGACGTGTGGCGTTATCCGAATGACTAATCTCATACCCGCCGGGCAGTCAGCGCATTGTCGTACAGACAGAAAATGAGTAAGGCCTTGACGATTTCCGCTGGCAGCCCGGTCCCCACGCTTTCTTGGCGGAAGCCTGGGTGGATCCTGCAAGCCCTGGCGTCCCACGCTAGTCTGGCAATGCGGTATGCACCTGACGTAAATCCACCCGGCCGATTGTCCCCCTGATGCGTCCCAGCCACAGGGTGCCCTGAATTTCGACTGCGCCGCTCGCCAGAGGAAAATCCGCGCAGTCAACCAGCGGCTGCACGCTCATTGTTTGTGGGTCAATGCGTAGCACGCGCGCATTCCCGCACGCAGCACCTTCCTTCCCGGAGAAATACTCAACGATTTCCCGTAGGGTGCCTTGCTGGCCCGCGAGCAAAAGACTACCGTCCGGCGCCCAGTGTACATTGTCGCTGTGGAAACCGGTTTGAATTACATGTTTCTTCGCGGCACCGGCTCTGAACGAAAAGCGGTTAAAGGTCTGGCGGACAGAATCTGCGTAGTAGAGCCATTCTCCGTCAGCCGACGTTTCGATTCCGTTCGGCATCAGGTCGCCTCCGGTATCGACCTTGCTCCATCCGGAACGGGAACTCCAGGCCAGCACCTCACCGATGCTGCGCCCACCCTCGATTTCCTCGAAATTCAGCGCACGACCTCCCTTCTTGGGGATGGGCAGCGTGGTCTGCGTCATCACGAATCCGTCGGGCATTGGTGCGACCCCGTTGCCGGTCACAGAACCCGGTGTAAGCACGCAACCCCGCCAGTGGATGCGGGGCAGAACGTCACGGGTATCGACAGTGAAAATCTCCACGGATTCGCGGACGCCGTGATGCACGACGAGGAGCTGGTGGACACCGTTCGCGCCACGACGAATGGTGAGTCCGTGTGGATTGAAGCGCTCTGGCGGCCGGTCGGGCTGGCCGTGAAAGGTGTGCGCGTCGAAGCGTACCTGCGCCTCCGGAGAGGGATAAAGGGCACGGATTGCATGCGTGGATGTGTTCACCAAATCCAGTCGCCCTTCGCCATCGGGTGCCAACGCTCTCACGCTCACGATCAGCCAATGCGTGCCTGGAATTCCAGTCAGGTCTTCAGAGGCTTCGATTGATCCCACCGGCGCTACCTGCGTTGCACCGTTTGTCAGGTTCTTGGGTGTATCCATTGTCATTCAACCCTCAATGTTTATGGGGAGGTGGTTCAAGAAGGCGAGGTCCACCCTCTCGCGATTGCGGATGCTGTCTATCAATCTACTATCGTCGGACTCCCGATCACATCCTCCGTCGATCACGGGCAGGACGCGCAATACTCCCGGGGTTACTCCTGTGGGTCCACGCAAGCTGCCTGACGAGAATGTGCCCAGGCTCGTGCATCTGTCGCTATCCTCCTGGCTAACGCAGCGACCAGTCGTTGTTGGGCCTGAACCATTTCCGGATAGCCTCCTGGCGCGGGCTCATCCAGATAGCCCCGGCAGACCAGCCGTGGCTTTCCCGCCTCATTCGCGAATCCCAAACTCCAGTCGGCATCAAGCTGAACCCGTTGTCCGGGCCAGGCATCAAACCGACGCAACTGGAGTTTGATTCTGAGTACAGGCCTGGCAGAGGTCTGTGGCAGCCCGGCCACATCCTGGGTGGCCAACTCATGCGTCAGTACTGACGATAAGGCACTACGAATTTCGTCATCCAGCGGGCCAGTCCAGCGCTCGTTATCAAGGACAACGGCACCAGCGGCGCCCTGTCGTACGACCAGTTGTGACTGATCGTTCTGTGACGGGATACCGACCGGCAATACATCAACCATGAAGGGGGCCGGTGGCTTCGTCGTTATTGTTTCCCCGGACGGTGCGAGAAGTGAGTAGTAATGTACTGGCGGAGACGCGCAGGCATTCAGAAAGAAGACCGGCACGAGAAGCCCAGAAAAACGGTAACTTTTCATTGATGCGATTCCTGTTGACTTACTGTGTTGTCTTTTCCTGTGGCAGGAGGCGAGGGAGATTCCGGGCGTCCGCGCAACAGTGATTCAGGATGCCGGCCAAGCATGTCTGTCAGCACCCGTAGTGAGCGAGATACCCGCTGAACTTCCTGTAGCGTCTGGCCCAGGTTTTGCTGTAATGGCGCATCTTCGGCCAGCACACCTTGTGCCGCACCAAAGGCCTGCCGGGCCTGCAGCAGGGTCTGCGTGGTTTGCGGTAACGTCTGGCTGTTGACTTGCTTAAGGGTCTTGTCAAGTTCTGCTAATGTGCTGTCGAGGTTTCGCCCGATTGAGTCGAGGGGCATCTTCTCTATCTTGCCGACGATGCTGGCCACCTGCCCCTGCAACTGATCGAAACTGCCGTTGATTGTGGGAACGCTTAGTGGGCGTGCCGATATGTCTATGGTTCTTTTCGGTGCATCCGGAACAAATTCCAGCGAAACATAGAGCTGTCCGGTCAGCAGATTTCCTGATCTCGCCTGCGCGCGCAGGCCATGTTCGACCAGTTCTCTCAGAAATTGAGCGGCTTGTTGCTCTGTATTTGTACCAGGCAATTTATCCAACAGACGCCCAAGACGTTGTGGATACACCACGATGCCAACGGTTGTGGGGAATCGGAGCGTACTTGGATCGTAGTCGAGGTTTATTGATACCACCCTGCCCAGATCCATCCCCGAGAATTGAACCGGAGCAC
Source organism: Pantoea sp. M_10 (assembly GCF_008631515.1). Lineage (NCBI taxonomy): Bacteria > Pseudomonadati > Pseudomonadota > Gammaproteobacteria > Enterobacterales > Erwiniaceae > Pantoea > Pantoea sp. M_10. The sequence continues at coordinate 582,003 of NZ_VWUL01000002.1, forward strand.
CTACAGATAAACCGCGTAGTGCCTGGTCGAAGCGTAGCTGGACGAACTGCTCCGGCCCGTCGGGTTCAGCCATGGCGCTGGCTTGATCCGGTGCAAGACTGAACTGGGTATTTTCAGGTGCCTTTTGCGTGTGATCTTTGCCGCGTGCAGAGGCGGCGAAAGCAATTCCTCCCGCCACAATTGTGGCCACGGATTGCGTTTTGAGCTTGAGTCCGTCAGCACCCAGCGAAACATCCATCCCACTGGCATTCCAGAATCGGGTATCGGTAGTGACAAAGCTGTCGTAGGGTTTGTCGATGAAGACCTGCAGGCTGACGTGATTACCATCATCATCAAGCTTGTAGGAGGCTACCCGGCCCACCTGGATACGCCGGAAGTAGACCGGCGAGCCAACATCCAGCGACCCCAGATCTTCGGTATGCAGGACAAATGACTTTCCGGGCATACCACCAATAACCGTTGGCGGCGTTTCAAGGCCAGTAAAGACTTTGCTGGATGCATGTTCCGATCCAGCATCCGCCGCAATATAGGCGCCGGAGAGAAGTGTGTCGATGCCTGATATACCGCCGGTGCCAATACGCGGGCGCACGACCCAGAACCGCGTGTCGCTGCGGGTCAGACTTTCCGCGCTCCTGGCCAACGAGACCGTGGCGGCAACGTGCGAGCCGTCGTCGCTGAGTGTGATTGCCGTTACTGTGCCCACGGTCACGTCCTTGTACTTGACCGGTGTTTTGCCTGCCTCCAGTCCTGCCGCTGTACGGAAAGCTATAGTGATTTCAGGACCAGCTGACAGCCAGGTATGCGCCAGCATTGACAGCCCGACCAGTGCAGCGATGGCTGGTACCAGCCATACCAGGGAAATACGCCAGCGACGGCGGGCCACTGCAGGATTGCCGGGCTGGTGGATATGTTCGGGTTCGTTATTCATTCCGGTTTATCATCCCATATCAGACGGGGGTCGAAGGTCATAGCTGAGAGCATGGTAAGGATCACCACCACGCCAAAGAAGAAGATGCCAACTCGTGGCTCGATATCACTCAGGCCCTGGAACTTGACCAGCGCGGCAACTACAGCCACCACCAGTACGTCGAGCATTGACCAGTAGCCGATCACCTCAACGAGCCGGTAGAGTCTGGCTCGCTCGCGTCTCGCCCAGTTACTGCGTCGTTGTGAAGTTATCAGCAGCAGTGTGAGGACAAGAAACTTGGTGCAGGGAACTGCCACGCTGGCAATGAAAATCACCAGAGCGATGCCATAAGACCCGGATTTCCAGAACTCGATAGCGCCGTTCATGATGGTGCTACCGCTGCCACTGCCGAGTAGGCTGGTATACATAACCGGCAGCACGTTGGCCGGAATGTAGAAAATCAAGCCAGCGATCAACAAGGCCCAGGCCCGCACAATGCTGTCGGGGCGCCGACGATGCAGTGATGCGCCGCAGCGAGGGCAGTGTACGTGCTTCGTTTCGTCGAGCTTGTCCTGGCAAACGAGTCTACAGATATGGCAGCCGATGACACCCAGGTGGCACGCGCGGGGAGGCAGATTCATGTGCGGCCCGCCTGCCGTTGCTGGTTGTATTCGGTCAGCTCCCACAGCCAGTGGATATCGCGGCTCGCGATCAGCGTAATCAGCAGCACTAACACGGCCGTGGCCCAGATCCCCGGTCCGGGTGCTACCTGGAGGAAACTTGACAGTTTGATGACCGCCACCAGAATGCCGAGCAGACCGACCTCAATCATGCTCCAGGGGCGCAACGCGACCAGCATCCGCATCGCCTGCGCGAAGCCTGGCGCACGCCGACCAGTGCGGGCAAAAGCCAGCACCCAGGCCAGCAGAGTGATCTGTAGAAGTGGTGCCACGATGATTGATATTGCAGTTGGTACTGCAATGGGAGCGCCAGGTCCGTAGGCGAGCGCCGCCGTCGACTGCCAGAGCGTGGTCTCGTTGTGCAACCCCTGCATACTGATGCGAACGACCGGGCAGACGTTGGCGATCACGAACACGATTGCTGCGGCGACGGTCAGCGCCAGCCAACGATCGACATCCAGACGGTTGGCGCGATAGAGGATGGCAGTACATTGCTCGCAGCGTGCAACCTCGCCCGGGGCCAGCGCGATGCGCCGGTACACCCTGTCGCAGTGCTCGCAGACAACGAGGTCTGGAAACACGATGAGTTTAGCGGAGAGACTCAGTTTCTTTGCCATGGTTTTATGCCCTGTTGTTTAGTGACCGCCGCTCATGTCGATGGGTCCCTTTGGTTTTGGAGAGAACCAGATTAATGCGGCGGCGAAGGCGAAGCAGAAAGCAATCGCAGCGAACATGTTGAGTGTTGCGAGCATGACGCTCTGGCCCTCAACGATGCTGCTCAGCGTAGATGTGGCAACCTCTCTCGACATTCCACTGGCCATCATGCTGTCGAGGGTGGTTTGTCCCTGAGTCATCGCGCTTGCCAGTTCAGTCTGGTTCTCACGTGTCGCGTTGGCCCACCCGGTCTGAACTATTGAAGTCGCAAACGCGCCGGCGAGCGTTCGCATGAAATTTGAGATCCCGGCCGCGTCGGCCTGTTCTGCTGTTGTGACGCTCGCCATACACAGACCGGTTACAGGGATGAAAAACATCATCAGGAATGGGCCCGTCAGCAGCATCGGCCAGGCCATCTGAATGAAGGTAATATCCGGCGTGAATCCCACCCGCCACGCAGATATGCCACCAAGTCCCAGCAATCCGACCGATACAATCAGCCGTGGATCGAGCCTTGCCGCTACCTGACCGATGATGGGGGAACTAATTACTGCGAGAATCCCCATGATCCCGGTGGCATATCCTGCCCACGTGGCGGTGTAGCCCATGTTCTGCTGCAGCCAGAGCGGGATCAGAACAATACTGGCGAAGAACGCACCAAACGCAACCGAGTAGGTAATGGAAGCCGCAACGAAGCCGCGATGGCGAAACACGTGCAGATTAACGATGGGATTCTTTTCGGTCAGTTCCCACATCAGGAAGGCGACAAAGCCGATTACTGCAATCACTGCAAGCACGCGGATTTCTGTTGCAGCGAACCAGTCATGGTTGCGGCCTTCATCAAGCATGATTTGGAGCGCACCGACCCACACAATAAGCAGGCCAAGACCCACTACATCAATCGGAGACCGGGTGACCGTTTCCTGCTGGCCTCGCATCAGGTACAGAAGTCCTAGGCCACCGGCGGCAGCAATTGGCACATTGATGAAGAATATCCACTCCCACCCGACGTTATCGGAGATCGTGCCGCCAAGAATGGGACCGGCGATCGGTGCGACTGTGGTTGTCATCGCCCATATGATTGTCGCGATTGTCGCCTTCTCAGGTGGGAAGATACGCAGCAGAAGGGTCTGCGAAAGGGGAATGATCGTGCCACCGGCCAAACCCAGGAATATGCGCCCGGCGACGAGCATGCCAAGCGTGCCCGACAGGCCACACACTAGCGAGAGCACGCCGAAGGCCAGATAAGAGGTAATGAACACACGATAACCACCGAAGCGGCGCATGAGCCACCCGGTAAGCGGCACAGTGATCGCTTCGGCCACTGCGTAGGAGGTGATAACCCAGCTTGCCTGGCTGGACGAGACCCCTAACCCGCCGGCGATATGGGGGATCGAGACGTTGGCGATAGTGGTATCCAGCACGACCAAAAAATTGCCCAGCCCGATCAGGATAGCGGCGAGGATGAGTTTCCCGCCCCTTAATGACCGGGCGGCTGGATTTTCATGCTGAGAGATGGAATCAACCATTATCGTCTGGTTCCTCACAATCAGTTGGAGACGTCGATATCGGCGGTCATAGACAGACCGACACGAAGAGGATGCTCTGCAAGCTGTTGGGGATCGAGTGCAATCCTTACTGGCAGGCGCTGGACGACCTTGATCCAGTTGCCGGTTGCGTTTTGCGCCGGCACTACAGAAAAGGCCGAGCCGGTACCGCCGGAGAAACCGACGACTTTGCCGTCATACTTAACGCTATTACCGTAGAGGTCTGAGGTGAGCTTAACCGACTGGCCTGGCTTAACCTTCCTGAGTTGACCCTCCTTGAAGTTGGCGTCCACATAGCTGGCGTGGATCGGGACCACGACCATCAGCATTGCGCCAGGCTGCACACGCTGACCAACCTGCACCTGGCGACGGGAGATGATCCCATCAACGGGTGCACGAAGAATGGTGCGTTCGAGGTCGACCTGAGCCTGCTCCCGTGCAGCACGTGCTGCCAGCACCTCGGGATTGGTGTCAGGTGTACTCTTGTCTATAAGTGCCCGGTTGGCGTCACGGCTCCCGATGGCAGTGGCACGATTGGCCGCGGCCTGCGTACGGGCTGCTTCAGCAACTCTCAGACTGGCGAGCGCAGTGCTGTAGGCATTGCGCGCTGTGGTCAACTCTTCGCCTGAGACGGAGCCCGACTCAGCCAGGGCGTTGCGGCGGTCAAGATCGATTTTCGCTCTGGCAAGATCAGCCTGTGCAGAAGAGACCTGCGCCTGGGCGCGCACTTCGTCGGCAGCCCGTGCCGCTATTTGCGCGTCAAGACCGCCATCCGTGGCGATAAGACCGCGCACGCGGCGTTCAGTCAACGCCAGCTCAGCTTCGGCGCGCTTTAGCGCTATCCTGGCATCCGTATCGTCCAGTCGAACGAGAACATCCCCCTGTTTCACGTGCAGCGCATCATCCACCAGGACTTCGCGCACAGGCCCCCCAATCAGAGGGGTCACCTGAGCGATATTAGCCCCGACGTAGGCATTGTCGGTTTCAGCATGGCGGGATGCGACGAAAAGATCATATGCGTAATAGCCACCCCCGAGCGTAGCGACGCTCGCCAGCAGGGCCAGAAATAGCCGCTTTCGCCTGGCGTTTTGCGCTCTGCTATCCGCAGCAGTATTGTTGGCAACGGGAACATCTTGTTCAATGGTATTGGTGGATTCAGACATGGCTCGGATTTCCTTTATGCGCGATAGCCGCCACCGAGCGCACGGATGAGGGCGATCTTGAGGACAAGGGCGCGGCTTTTCAGAGACGCGACCGTGCGGCGGGTGCTGATGAGGGCGTCTTCGGCAGCCAGCACATCAAGATAGGTCGCAAGGCCGCCGCGATAACGATTGCTGGCAACGAACCATGCGGCACTGGCAGAGCGCTCTGCTTCCTGTGCGTGTTCAAGCCGCAGGTCCAGCGCGCGTGTGCTTGTGGCTGCATCAGCCACATCTCGCAGCGCCTGCGTTAATGCGCCGTCATATTGGGCGACGGCCACCCGGTAATCGGCTTCGGCGGCACGGTACTGTCCGCGCAAACGCGCGCCGTCGAAGATCGGCAAGCTGATGGCCGGGCCGACTGTTCCAAAATCGGACCCTGACTCAAACACATTTCCGATGCCGAGAGCCTGCAGGCCAATCAGACCTGTCAGATTGACGTTTGGATAGAAGGCCGCCCTGGCTTCCTTGATCTGGCTCGCAGCAGCTTCTGCCCGGAGCCGTGCGGCAATGATGTCAGGGCGTCGTCCGATTAATTCGGCCGGTAGATTGGCTGGCAGGCCGAAGCTGCCAGTAATGGTCGCGCCCGGACGCGCTATAGTCAGTCCGCGATCAGGGCCAGCCCCAATCAGTGCTGCAATCCGGTGACGAGTGAGGGAGAGGGATTCATTCTGTTCAGCCAGATCGCCCTGAGCTGTGGCGAGTGCTGAACGGGCGCGCTCAACCGCACCTTTATTTTCCAGCCCTTGCTTATTACGACCCTCTATCAGTTCCAGTGTGCGCTTACGCACTTTAATAGCATGTTCGGCGGCATCATGTTCGGCGTAATCTCCGGCCAGATCTCCGTAGGCGCTGGCGATGCCTGCTGACACAGCCAGACGAGTGGCCGCAGCTTCGGCACCTGTTGCTTCGGCTTGTGAACGCGCTGCTGCTAATGCCGCCCGGTTGCGGCCCCAGAAGTCGAGCTCCCAGGTAAGATTGAGGGTTGTCTGACCATAATCACGCCAGCCCTCGGGCAGCCCACTTGCCGGGGAAAGATAGTTGTAGCTTTGCTTGGTCGATCCGACCTCACCATTTGCTGTGATGGCGGGAAGCAACCTGCTCCGGGTCTCCTGAACCAGTGCTTCGGCACGGGCAAAACGTGCTGAAGCCACGCGCAAATCGGTCGCTCCCTTCAACCCCTCGGTGATCAGTGCATTGAGCTGGGCGTCGCCAAATTCTTCCCACCAGCGATCCGAGGGCCAGGCCCTCCCGGGTGCGGAAAAGCTTGTAGCACTCGCGAAGCTTTCTGGTCCTGCAGGCACCACGTCATTTTTTTGTGGCAGGGGAGCACAGCTGCTTAGCATGAGCACAACCACAAAGGCGGTGACACCTCCCGACGCCGTGGTCCGCCATTGGAAATTTGATGACCCCATAACATGCCCTACATAACCATACTGTACGGTCATTTTAGATATATGTTCTTGCAGGTGTCAATGCAAAATCGTACAGTGCTGTATGAAAAAGTGAGGTTTCGAATGAGAGTAAAGACAGACGATCGGCGTAAGGCGATCCTTGATGTGGCAATCGAGGTATTTCGCGATGTCGGTTATGCGCGCGCCAGCATGGCGATGATCTCAGCGCGGATCGGAGGATCGAAAGGCACCCTGTATGGCTACTTCAAATCCAAGGAAGCGTTATTCGCTGCTGCCATGATGGCAGTGATGGAAGAACAAGCAGATGAGATTATGGGACTGCTTGATCTGTCCGAGCCGGATGTTTCACTGGCACTTCGGCGTTTTGGTGAGGCCCTGCTTGCTTTGCTGACTTCTGCAGATACGCTTGCCATCATGCGAGCTGCCATTGCCGAAGGCGCAAGTTCTACGCTGGGAGCCACGCTCTACGAGATGGGGGCCGGGCGGGCGTGGGAACATATGACAAACTATATTGCCCGTCAGCAGGAGAATGGTGTGATTCGTCCGGTAGACGCCCGCGTTGCCGCGGCGCATCTAAAGGGTTTGCTCGAAATCGGATTTATTGAACCGTTGTTATTTGGTGCTCAACCCTGGTTTACGCCAAAGGAAGCTGTAGCAACAGCGGTCGATGCGTTCCTTCGGGCTTATGTCAGCAACGGCGGGGGACAGTAACTATTGTTCTCGGTCTGACCTTCTCATCGCAAAGTCCAAATCCAGAGCGATGGAGCACAGGTCACCACCGGCAACATGCTGCCCGGCTCCTTCGTCACGGCAAAGCAGGAGGCACTGATACCTGTGTCGCTGTAAAACCCGTATTCTCGTGCACCACTGGCGATCCGTGTACCTTGCCGCCCGGGCTAGGCTGGAGTCGTTTCGTTGCTTCAGTCCATGCGATATTGCTGTGGCATAGCTATACATGAACAATCTTGTTTAACCAGAGTCGCCATGTCCCGTCATGATCGCCACTGAGTTTCAGTTGATATCATGTTCGGCAATGGCCGTTTTCTGCCATTGCCGGGTTCCTGAGACAGGTCCGTCGCTGATTACATGATCAGCACAATCCGCCCGGCAGGCCGCCGGCCGAGTTCTGCGTTCCTGATGACAGTCAGCGCGTCGGTGAACGGCGCTTCCAGTCCAATGGATACATGGATTTTGCCTTCACAGGCCAGTCGGGCTATCTCCCGCAGGTTCCTGAATCCCCCTGTTGCGAACACCATCCGGTAGCGCCCTGAAATAAAGCCGCGCAGCATTCTGCCAGGTGTCGGATTAATGTCGATGAAGCGTCCCCCGGACTTCAGCATCGCCAGACCCTCGGCGACGTCGAGCGTGCCGAGCGTGTCGAACACCGCGTCGTACGGGCCATAAGCGGCGAAGGACGTTTTGTCCGGGTAGGTAAAGGCCGGGCGGACACCGGCCAGCTCCACGCTTGCCAGCGAGGCTTCGCCGCAGGCGCCGGAAACCTGTGCTCCACAGGCCTGAGCCAGTTGCACAGCACTGCTGCCGACCGCGCCGCTGCAGCCGTGAATGAATATCCGCGACTCGCTGCCAGCACGCGCTGCGCCCACAATGGCCGCCCAGGCGGTGGCGAATGGAATGGGTAAGCACGCAGCTTCACTGAATGACAGCGCGGCGGGCTTGGGGGCAACCAGCCTCGCGTCAGCATCGACGACCTCGGCAAACGCACCCTGCCTTTTGATTTCTACCGTGCCGAACACCTCATCGCCAACCCGGACGTCTGTCACGGCGGTGCCAACCTCGTCGACAATGCCTGCAAAGTCAGAGCCCATGCCCTGGGGAAACCGGTTGCCAGTAACGAACTTCATGACGCCACGGCGAATCTTCCAGTCGAGCGGGTTGATTGCTGCGGCCTTTACGCGCACGCGGACTCGCCGGGGTTCAAGGGCTGGCAGCGAATATTCTGCAAGCGACATTTCTTCGGGGCCGCCGTAGCGGCTGAACTGGACTCTCTTCATGGATGCCTCGTAATGACAATGGGATTTAGAACGTCACCGCGTCGCGCGGCGGAGTATTGATGTCGATGTCTTTGACGCTGGCAGCCGCCGGCCTTTCGGCAGAGGCATCAGCTGTCTGCGACCTGCCCAGAACGGTCGCCATAACCGAGTTCTGCCAGTTGAAATAGGGATTGAAAGTCAGCCGCGCGTGGACTTTTCCCTGCTCACGGTGGCCCCAGTCCGAATACCAGACCGGTACGCCTTGCTCGCAGGCCTGCGTGTCTTTTGCACTAAAGCCATTCAGGCAGATACGAATAATTCCGCCTTCGCCATACACGGGGTTGGCCGGGGCAAATGTCAGGCTCATGTGCGAAAACTGACTGATGCGCCATGCGGGGAGCCTGTCGGGACGAACTAGAACGCGTTGCATATCCACCAGACTGTCCGGTGCCTTGCCGTACCAGATCAGGCGGCTGTCCGGGTGTGTGAAGCGCCGCTGGAAAACGTCGAGCAGATAACCAGTATCCAGCACCGAGTCATGCCCGGCGACCGCCATGAATACCGGCCTGTCATAGGCCCGCTCTCGCAATAGCCGGCGCGCGTTGGCGCTGGTCCGGTAGAATTGTGCGAAACCGTTGGCCGGTACATTGAAGTATTTGACGGCATTCTGCATCGGAACGTTGCCGTCCGGTGTGATGAGCCAGGGCCTGATACGGGCTGCCAGTGGCGCAAGCCAGTCGAATGGCATGCTCTTGAACCCTGGCGAAAACAGCACCAGCCCTGCGATTTCTGGATGGGAGTAAGCGTAGTCGAGAGCCAGATTGGCGCCCGTGGAGAAGCCCCCCAGGTAGACTGGTCCTTCGACATCCTTCTGCAGTGCGTTGGCCTGTTCCCACACGACCTGCTGCCATTGCTCTGCTGTGGTTTGCAACAGATCCTCGGGGCGGGTTCCGTGTCCGGGGAGAAGCACCGTTCGCACGAGAAACCCTTGCATTGCCAGCGGCTGGCCAAGGTCCCGGAATGACCACGGCGAGTCGCCCAGGCCATGCACGAGCAGGATCCCTTTGCGGGGATAACTTCCTTTCTCCGACGACGCGGGTCGCCACTCCTGAGGTGTATTCCACGTCAGTTCGGCATCGTGGTCGGCAAGCTGAAAATGGCGACCAGCCTGTATATGTTGGATTGTTTCGCGTCGATAGTCCTCGAAGCTCACTGCTGCAGCGGGCGGGGCGCTCAGTTTTACGCTGGCGCAGCCGGTCAATATGCCCGCTGTAACAAGGGTCGCTGCGATCAGTATAAAACGGTGCCTCGGGTGGCCCGGTATCGTGCGGCAAACCGCTTCACGCGAGTTCGGCATGATCTTCTTCAGTGAGCCGGATGCCGCCAGCGGCGACATTCTCTTCAAGATGCCTGACCGACCCTGTGCCAGGGATTGCCAGCATGGCCGGTGAGGACGCCAGTAACCAGGCCAGCGCGGCCTGAACAGGCGTGGCACCGTGCCGCTTTGCCACTCGGGTAAGCCGCCCGTCGTCGATCTCGCCCACACCTCCGCCAAGCGGGAAAAACGGGCAGAAGGCGATGCCGGATTCTTCGCAGGTCTGCAACAGGCTCCGATCCTCGCGCCGGGCGAAGTGAAAGTTGTTCTGCACGGCCACGACCGGAGCGATGGCGCGGGCCTCATTGAAATGCCCGATATCGACATTGCTGATGCCGAGGTGGCGAATCAGGCCTTCTTCGCGAAGTGCGGCCAACGCCCCGAAGCGCTCTGCAAGCGACTCGCCGTGCGGTACCGTCATCTCACCGATGCGCAGGTACACCAGGTCGAGGCGGTTCACGCCGAGGCTTGCCAGGTTCTCCTCGACAAGCTTACGCATGTCTCCGCCCGTGGCGGGCCGGTGGCTGCCATCCGGGTTGAATACAACACCGACCTTGGTTGCAATCACCAAATTTGAAGGATAGGGATGCAGCGCTTCACGAATGAGCGCATTGGCTCGTACTACACCATCGGAGCTTTGGTAGAAATCGGCCGTGTCGATCAGGTTGACGCCAAGTTCAACCACGCGGCGCAGCACCGCGCGGCCGGTCTCCGGATCGCGAGCCGGACCGCGGAAACCATTGCAAGGCAGGCGCATGGCGCCAAAGCCGAGCCGGTTGATCGACAGATCCCCGCCGAGACGGAATTCAGGGGAGGGGGTAGCGGATGAGTCCATGTCATGCTCCTGGGAAAATTTGAGAAGACCACAAGGTTCAGCGAGACGCGCGATTTACCCGCGCCCAAGCCGGTCTGCAATCCGGTCGAAGATGAATTCGGTGGCCGTGGCATAGCCTCCTATCTGGCAGTGCGACTGCGCCGTCGAAGACTCATCGAACAACAGATACTCCTTGGGGCAATTCAAGGCGTCGAAGAACGGCCTGGCACCGTGGAAGACCTCGCCGGTTCCATCCAGCACCAGCGTTTCACAGGTCACCTGGTCCAGGATGGCTGAGTTGTCATAGGGCTGGAGGGCCTGCACTACATCTTTGATCGAGTTGGGCACGCCATGCTTCCAGGCGTAATCACTCACCAGATTCCGTAACTGATCAGGAAGCTCGGCCAGCGGCCGGTCGGCGAAACGCTCCAGCTGCGCGATGATTTGACGTCCCCAACTGATGTTGCCCGGATCAGTGATGCAGAGCTTGATACGTTTGTCGAACGCAGCCACGCGAGGCACCAGATAGCCACCGAAGCTCAGGCCCATCAGCGCGATATTGGAGGCGTCTATCTCCGTAAACTTCTCCAGCGCGAAGTCAATCAGCGGGCTGACAACCTTCTCCCAGTCGGGGCGGAAGGTCAGGTTGTTCAGACGCAGCGCGAACCCCTGGCCAGGGCCATCGTAGGTCAGGCAGTGAATGCCCCGCTGAAGCGCACCTTCGCAAACCCACCGGGTGTCCTCGGCCCAGGTATCCCGGCCCGGTGTGACGATGAGTAGCGGGGCTTTCTCGTCAGCATGAGGTGATCTGTAGAAATAGCCGGGAAGGAAGCTGCCTTCGTAGGGGATTTCGATGCGTTCGGCGGGATAGCCGGACAGAGAGATGTGTCGCTCGTAGCACGATGCGCTGGCGACTGCGTACTCCTTCATACGCTTGTCCCCGAAGTCGCTGAAATAAAGCAACGCGCAGCGCCAGTACGTCGAAGCGCGAAGGTAGGCACTGGCCGCGGTGACAGACCTGTTATTTCTGTCCGCATCTTCGGCCCTGTCTTGCAGCCGGGTCGCCAGCGCGGCCCAGGCACTGACCCAGGTCTCTTCGTCGCTGCCCCTGAGCTGGTGCACCACGTCCATGACCTCGCCGAAGTCGGTCATGCCATAGGGCATCAGGCCCAGGATGTGCTTGATCAGCGCATCGAGCAGCACGTTGTCGTTAAAGAAACTCGGTTGTGCCCAGTGTTTTTTTTCCGGGCTGGCAACTTTTACATTGGCCGCATTCGTATTAGCCTGCTCTTTTCCGGACTGACTACTTTGAGTATTCATACATTTCTACCTCCATTCTTCTTGCTGGTTGCTACGTGGTTAAAAAAATGTTTCATTTCTTACTGTCTTCGTCCGTTTGCCCACCCGCTGCGCCATGAAGAAAAATTTGTACAGCATGACCAACGATTTCCTCGATTTCAGCATCAGTCAATGTTGGTGATCGAAGTCCAGACGCAGCCTGAAGCTTGGTGTTAGCGGCCACCAGACTGACAAAATGTTCCGCCAGCGCTTTGGCGGGGACGTCGCGGCCTAATCCTTTTCCCGGCTGCTGTTGAGCGGCAATCCAGACTGAAAGAATTTGGATGGCTTTACCGTAGCTGACGTCCCACATAGCTCTGGCAACGTCCGGAAAGCGCCGGCCTTCATTGACCAGAAGTCGATGCAACGCAAGGGTGCGTGAAGACAGGGCAGATCTCAGTAGTTGCCGGCCAAGAACTGGCAGCACCTCGCCTGGCTCTCCGTCCGCGATGTTCAGTTGCTCCAGCGGCCTGGCAACCTCGGTACAGAGGTCGATCATTGCATGCCTGAAAAGACCTTCTTTTCCTCCAAAGTGGCTGTAAATGGTGCTTCGTGATCCACCAACACGCGCAATCAAGTCATCAACAGCGACTGCATCAAAGCCCCGTTCAAGGAACAACTCGGCGGCGGCCTCAGTCAGGTCACGGACACGTTGGGCTCCTCTGGCAGTTCTGTGCTTAGGAGCGGAGGTTCTTTCGTCAGCTACCATTTTATTCTTCCGGTCTGGATAGATATTTGTACTGTACTATACAGTACAAATAGCAGCAGTTCAAATGGCAAAGCGCAAGATTTTGGAAGGAGTAAGAGCGCAATCAGACTGTCAGGCAGTGAATGCAATGCCCACCGCATCGCGCAGCAGGACAATTGGCTCAAGCCCACCCGGTGCCTGAACGGAACCAATGGGGTAGCAGGCATCGACAATATTGGAGGGATCAGAGCCTGCGCCAAACGGTGGCGTCCGTGGGTTAAACGCCAGCGGCTGCCCGCCTTTCAGACGGTAGCCCGTGCGGTCGGCTTCGGTACTGACATACCAGTCGTCGGCAAAGAAGGTATCGACCGCGGCATCCGTCAGTCGGTGGATATAGAGGCCCGGTACCAGTCGCAGAGTGACGGATTTCTCCAGCACCGGCAGTAATGCCTCAGGAACAGTGTTCCCCTCGCGGCGGAAGCGATCTGCGTTTACTGGATGCACGTTCAACACATCATCCGCTGCCAGTCGCCGCCCCTGAAAGCCCCCCAGCGCCCCCAGCGTATAGGTCGAGCCGCTTCCCAGGACGCGCGGCACATCAAGGCCGCCAGCAATCGCCAGATAGCCACGGCATCCCTGGCGGGCCGGGGCAAAGCGCAGATGTTGCCCGGCGTGGATATACAGCGCGCTGTGCGCAGCAGCAGGTTGATTGTCAACGATCGGCGTCATCGCCGCGCCGCACACCGCGATCAGCGCATCGGTGGAAAAATGTAACTCCGGGCCGAGCAGCGTCATCTCCAGCACCGCATCATCGGCTGCGTTACCCACCAGCAGGTTCGCCATCTGCATTGAATACGGATCCAATGCGCCGGAGGGGGGAATGCCCAGGTGGTAATAGCCTTCACGCCCTGCATCCTGTACCGTGGTGGCAAGGCCAGGCTTAATCACATTGATGGTCATACAACCCCCTTTTCAATAACTGAGGATAGCCCTGCGGATCGGCGACAAAGTCTGCAAGCACAAATGTCACATCGCGAATGCGCGGGGAAAATATGCCTTTTTTCACCTGTTCGCTGATGTCGTCATAAGTCTGATGATCGATGGCGCGGAACTGCACAATGTCGCCCGCTTTGAAGAACACCATTTCGCTTTGCAGATACGGCAGACGTTGCGCCGGATCATAGATCGGCATTGGCGTGATACCAAACAGCTGATAACCGCCAGCGCCACGCACCGAGTAGATACAGCCGAAGCAGCCGCCATGACCGAGGGATAACCCGGGCGTATCGGTACGCGGGCGCAGGTATTTCGGTACCTGGAGCTGTTTGTCATGCCCGACCATCTGGTACATAAACGGCAATCCGGCGACAAAACCCACCATCGACACGAACCACGGCGTACCGCTGTGCGCGGCAATAAAGTCGTCTTTATCCGCATAACCGTTGATGTGTGCGGCATAGTCGAGGTCGCTGCCTTCCGGTGCCTGATGGCGATCGCGAAAACGCATTAACGTCTCGTGTGTCCACGGATCGTTGTACAGCACCGGCACCTCAATAATGCGTGTCGCCAGCGTTGCGTCGGCTTCGCTATCGGCTTCCAGCGCCTGCAACTTGTCGAGCAGCGTTTGCGGTGCCAGCACGTCCGGGTTAAAGCGTACCTGGAAAGAGGCGTTCGCCAGGCAAATATCCAGCACACCGGGGAGCTGGCATGCCTCCAGTGCCCGTGTCAGTGTCAGGCCGTGGAAAAAAGCATTTAACGACATTGACTGGTCAATTTCGGCAAAAAGATGCTCATCTCCGCCAAACGAGTAGCGAATCGGATTATTGGCCATAGCGCCTCTCCTGTAGCGGCGGCGTGGCTGCACTGTCGCGCTCCGCCAGCCACTGCTCAAGGGTGGTGGTGGTAAATTCTCCCGCCTGCAATTGCGGGTGTTGCAGCAGCCATTGATGCAGCGGGGCGGTGGTTTTGATGCCACGTAGTTCAAGCCCGCCGAGTGCCTGGCGGGCGCGGGCCAGCGCGTCGGCGCGATCGGGGCCCCAGGCAATTACCTTCGCCAGCAAGGAGTCATACCACGGGGGAACGCTGTAACCGCTGAAGACATGGCTGTCGACACGGATCCCTTCGCCACCCGGCCACACCACTGCGTCTATCCGGCCAGGGCAAGGGAAGAAGTTCTTGTCGGGGTCTTCGGCGTTAATGCGCATTTCGCAAGCGCTGCCGCTCAGGTGCACATCCGACTGCGCCAACGTTAGCGGTTCACCGTTGGCAATGCGTAACATCCACTGCACCAGATCGATGCCCGTTACCATCTCGGTTACCGGGTGTTCCACCTGGATACGGGTATTCATTTCAATGAACCAGAACTCGCCGCGCGTTTCATCAAACAGGTATTCCAGCGTGCCTGCCCCGCGGTAGCGTAGGTGCCGCGCCAGTTGCACTGCGCTGTCGCAGAGCGCGGCCCGCTGGGCAGGACTCAGGGCAGGCGAGGGCGCTTCCTCAAAGATTTTCTGCCGACGGCGCTGTAACGAGCACTCGCGGTCGAACAGGTGGATCACCCGCTCGCCATCGCCGAGGATCTGCACTTCAACATGACGGGCGCGGGCGATAAAACGCTCGAGATAGACTGCGCTTGAGCCAAAAGCGGCTTTCGATTCGCTCTGGGCAACGGGGAATTCCCGCGCCAGTGCCTCATCATTTTCTACCACGCGGATACCACGACCACCGCCACCGGCTGCGGCTTTAATCAGGCAGGGATAACCGATCTGGCTGGCGCGAACTTGCGCTGCCTGTACCGTTTCCAGCACCCGGGAGCCGGGAACGACCGGCACACCGGCTTCTGCTGCTGTGCGGCGGGCTGCGGCTTTATCGCCCATCACGCGAATGGTTTGCGCGTCGGGGCCGACGAAAATATACCCGGCCTGTTCAACCCGCTCGGCGAACTGGGCATTTTCCGACAGAAAACCGTAGCCAGGGTGGATCGCATTTGCACCGGTTTGCGCGGCGGCATCCAGTAAGGCATTAATGTTGAGATAACTGCGCGCGGCAGGTGCCGGGCCGATAATGCACACCTCATCGGCCAGTTTTGCCGCAAGGCTTTCGCTGTCCGCCTCGCTGCATGCCGCCACCGTTGGGATCCCCAGTGTTTGCGCAGCACGAATAATACGCACCGCTATTTCCCCACGGTTAGCGACCAATAATTTTTTTATTTTCCCCGTCATAAATCCTCCGCAGTGATTATTCGTTATCGGTTTTTATTATGGCGATCACCTGTCCGGGTTCGACGGCATCACCATTTTGTATGGTGATGGCGCTTATTATGCCGCGAGTCTCGGCGAATATTTCACTGAACTGCTTCATCACTTCAATTAAACCAATAATGGTATCGGGTTCGACTTTATCGCCATCCTTAACAAAAGGTGCAGCCTCCGGTGAGGGTTGCCGGTAAAAAATACCTGGCAATGGCGAAAAAATTTCAATATCAGACATCGTATTTCTCTCCAGATAAGCGGGAATGATTAAACCATACCCGGTGAGCAGACGTTTATACCTGCATTAATGAGCGCCATTTTTACCGAGCTGATAATTTCCAGTGCGCCGGGCGTATCACTGTGGATACAAATAGAATCGAAACGAATCGGGATGGTATTGCCGGTAACGGTTTTGACTTTCCCCTCCAGACAGGCCATTAACACTTTCTCGGTGATCGCCTGCACATTAAGACGTCCGGTACTGCGGGTGAAGACAATAAGCCCTTGATCGTCATACTCTCTGTCGGCGTAAAACTCGGTGACTACCGGATGCTCCAGCCGCTGCGCTGCCTGCCAGACGGCGGAGCCCGCCATGCAGTAAAGATAGAGGCCGGCGTCGAGTTGATGCAGGGCGGCAACAAAACATTGCGCTGCCGTTTCATCCCGCGCCAGGTGCATATATAACGCGCCGTGCGGTTTAATATGCTGTAATGGCAAGGAGTATAAACGTGCGAATTCCCGCAATGCACCCAGTTGGTAAATAATGTCGTTAACCAGTTCGTCCATCGGAATAGATAAATGGCGGCGACCAAATCCTTGTAAATCATTAAATCCCGGATGTGCGCCAATGGCTACGCCATTTTTTCTGGCCGACTCGACAGTTTTTCGCATAATACTGGGATCACCAGCGTGAAACCCGGTGGCAATATTGTCGGAGCTGATTATCGTCATAAGTTCATTATCAACATCATCGCCAATTATCCATGAGCCAAAACTTTCTCCTATATCGGAGTTGATATCGACCGTTTTCATCATAATAATTTCTTATTTCCGTTGGGGACGTCAATTCACTATATGAAGATTTATTTGTATCCGAAAAGTATTATTTTTAGATAGTCTGATATCAGAAAAACAGAACGCTCATGGGCAAACATTTTGCTTAAATAAAAAGAGGGGCAGAGATGCTGACATTACGCCAGGTTCGTTATTTTGTTGCCACCGCCGAAATGGGGCAGATCTCGCTGGCGGCCTTGCATCTCAATATTTCTCAGTCGGCGGTCACCGGGGCGATTCAGGAGCTGGAGCAGCTATTGGGCAAGAAGCTGTTTACCCGCTCGGTGCACGGCATGATGCTGACCGACTACGGGAACCATTTTCTTAACCATGCCTATACCGTGTTACAGACCGTGGATAATGCCGTGCGTAGTATGCCGGTTAATGACACGGGTGTGCGAGGCACGCTGCGCCTGGCGGCAAGTTACACGGTGATTGGCTATTTTCTGCCGTTCCATCTGCAACGGCTGGCGCAGGATTACCCGCACATTGATATCCAGTTGTTTGAGTATGAGCGGCAGGATATTGAACAAGGATTGGTTGACCAGAAGCTGGATATGGCACTGGTGCTGACTGGCAATTTACGCCATCAGTCGATTTATGCCGAAACCCTGTTTAATTCTACGCGCCGCTTGTGGCTGCCATCGCGGCATCCGTTATGTGAAAAATCGCACGTGACGCTGGAGGATGTGGCCGGGGAACCTTTCATTATGCTCACGGTGGATGAAGCCGCAGACAGTGCCATGCGCTACTGGGAAGAGGCCGGAGCCAGCCCGAGCGTCATCCTGCGCACCAGTTCGGTCGAGGCGGTGCGCAGCATGGTGGCTAATGGTTCGGGGATTGCTATCTTATCGGACCTGGTTTATCGCCCGTGGTCGCTGGAAGGGCGGCGCATTGAGACCCGTTCGCTGGTGAACCATGTGCACCCGATGAGCGTCGGCCTGGCATGGCGTCATGACGCCCACTTAACCCCGGCGATGGCGGCGCTGCGCGAGTATTTCCGCAGCGCATTCGTGACGCAGCAAATCAATATGGTGCGACGTTAACACCTCTCTGCGCCCGACGTGAGTAAACCTTTCCCTATTAATAACCAAAAGTTTTGGCATTTGAGAAATGGACAAGACTGGAGCGCCCCGAGCCGTAGACAAATCTGCCCTGTAGTTTGAGCACTGAAGAAATCTATGGGTACACCGCGTTTTACTCCCGAATTAAGAAGAGGCTGTCCGCCAGATAATCGAACGTAGTTATTCCGTGGCCGAAAATGCGTTGTTGAGCGGGATTAATGTTCCGAGCCAGTAACTTACGGATCCCCTCGCGTTGCTGTCGGGCACCAGCCAGCGACATAACAGGGTAAGCACTTAAGCCAGGACGGGATGCTTTACCGTTGATACGGTATTTGGGATACCAAAGACGTGAACCGTCTGGATGGACACGCAGCTACAGACCAATCAGAGGCTTTACAAGAAGGTTTGAGGCTGCGGGTTTTCGTGTCGTTAAGGGGGGCATTTGGCGATCACTCCACAATCGAACTGAAATGACCCAGATTTGACGACCACTTTTTCCCGATGCGGGGGGTAAACTGAATACGAATCGGGAAGGCTTTTCACGCTAACTTATTGAATCAAAATCGTACAGGGATTCGCAAAGCGACATGAAAACAAGAATTTGACTCTCTGACTGGGATCGCCTTTGCCAGTAACTGGCTAATAATTAAGCTAATCCTGAATTTCCTTTTTGTCAAGACCACCAGAATGACCACCAATCGAAGCTGGTGATCATTTTTGTACATTTGGTTATCGCTATTTAATTTATGAAACTTGGGTTGTTGTACGGCCTGAACCTACCTCGTTTGGATTCTAAGATCTGCAGGTGATTTTTATCTGCAGATCCTATATCAGTAAGTTTTTTATTCTATGCTTAGATCTTCTGCATAAATTAAAACTTTTTCAGGAGAGCCTATTTGCACATAGTTCAGGCATTCAGCAAACAAGAAGTGATTATTAAGTTCATCACTAATTTGATTTTTAGATAGGTCTGTTAAATTTTCAAAGAAATAATAAACTCCATCTAAAAAATCGTGAGGGTGATTTTCTAATGCGATATTTATATAATTCCGTAACTCTATTAATATGGACTTATCATTAATTTTATATTTTCTGAAAATGTACATTAAAAAATAATCGAAATAAACTCGGCGGTTAAGTCCCGTAATGAACTCTGACCATCTTAAACTTGTTTTAGTGAATAAAATTCTTTCAGGTAGATAGTATCTTAGGCGTTTATATAATCGGCCTATATAGATAGCCGCATCTCTACTTAATATGGGGTATGTACTAGCCAGTACCGTTTTTGCTCCTGCACATAGAAAAGCATTTGCTGCATTAAAATGATTTCTATCGGCTGGGCTTGTATCACAAGCACTTAATACGACTATTGGTGGGATATTAGCTAAACCCATTAACTCATAAGGATACAAAATTTCACCTGATAGCTCAAGGAATCCATGCCCATCATAATCATGGCCACCGTGCATATCAAATATTACAAGAGCGAATTTAAATGAATTCAAAGAATCCACTAGCTCATTTTTATTTGTGACATCTTTAAATATTACTTCCATTTCAAAGTTCGGGATGTAAGACCCTTTTTTAGAAACTTTTTCATTTACTACTGAATTAATACTAGGGTCGTTGCATTCTTTTATTACCCGATGCAATTCATTTTTTATATCATTACTTATACGTTCCCCAGCTTTAAAGGAACTGATGACTAATATTTTTTTAAAACTATCTAGGCTTATTGAAACTTCGTTATTATTGAGAAGAATGTTTTGTTTTATAAATCCCGGGGTGTTGAATATACGACTTGTGTTATGCCTTATCATCAACGGTAGGCCATTTACATTAGTCCATTCCAAAGGGAAGTTTGATATTATTTTTATTTGCTTATTTGATGTTTTAGAAAAATAATCAAACATAGTGTCAGATTTATCAATTACTTTAGATGAGAAAATCTTCATCATTTTTTGTATTTTTGATATATTACTATTTCTAATGTTTTTACCTATGTCTGAAACCAGGCTAAAAAGATCATTATTACATATTCTTATTTTTATTTCAGGAGTTAAAGTCGATGAAGCATAAATGGATGATATTAGACTGTTGAAATATAACTCATTCCGATATTCAGCAATATGATTGTTATAATATGAACTATCAATGTCTGTTGATGTTTTAGCATATGAGATTGAGTCGGAAATCAGCTCGTAATCTATGGTTTGGTTTCTCATTAATGCATGCTTTGAGTATTTCTTTGCATTTATAGAATACTCTAGATCAATGGTAAAGTCAGTGATTAAATAGTCTACACTTGGTATCGATAATTCTATGTGCATGTTGCTTGTTATTTTATTCTTAATTTTATTTATAAGATTGATTGATGTTTCAATATTTTCATTTTTGTCTTTATTACAAATGACTTTAGGGTTAAAAAAGAGATTGATTGATTCTAATGTTTTTATATTGCAAAAGGTAGAAATATTCTCGTCTATTTTAATATCGGTTTCTATGTGTTCTCGTTTATAAGTATCAGGTAGGTCGGTATAAACAGAATCTTGTTCTTTAATTTTGGAGAAGAAAAAGTTCCTCAGTACATCAATATTAATTTCTTCATGTGAAAGGGTGTTCTCAATTGCAATATCTTTATTTATTGAGATATATAGTATAGTACCACATTTTTTCACTGCCTTGGTGAACCTTTCATCTATGAAAACAACTTTAAAAACATAAGGTAAGTTTTCAATTTCATTATAATCTTCAATGAAATGTATTATTCTTCCGGGATGTATGCCGCTAATTCTTATTTTTATCTTCTCTTCTTTCTCGCAAAGTAATTCTGGTATGCTTATTGGTAAGTTATTGATCTTTTCTAATAAGGGTGATAATTTAAGTAGATAATTAGAAGATCTTAAAAAAAAGACTCTCCCTCATTTTTATCTATTATAATATAACAAATGCTAAATTTGTTTTTCATTTAAGGACTCTTTCTGCTAGATTTTCCGTAAAAAATTTTTTTGGGTTGAATATTTCATTGTAAGTTAACAGACTGAAACTTTTAATTATTATGACATTTTGAAATGTATAAGTATAGGTTTTGTATTAAAAAATGAAATGTAGCCATGCAAGTGTCAAGACTCTATCCTGTGTGGGACAGTTTTTAAGTATTAGAAGTGGGCATCTTTGCACATATCTTGTTATTTGAAATCCTGATTCCCACTAGTGGTAATCTTTCGAGTACCATAAGTTACTGTCCCTTTACCCTGTGGCATTGATAAACCGCATCTTGCAGTTTTCCACTAAAGATATCATCATAGTTGGTATCTAACTGTTGATATTGAAGGCTGTTTTTGTATGGTCGAATAATATTTAGTGGACAAAGAAGGCGTATATCCCCAAGAGAATAATTTTTTTACGACATTAAGTAAGTAATATTTTCATTAGAAGAAAGTCACTCCCCGCCAAGCTGAGTCCCTAAAATATTCAGCAGTATAGGAGGCAGTTTGCACGCTATAGACATGAGGGTTTAGAATCATTATACCTAATGCCCTGAGAAAAATTGATCTGCTTCCAGTTGATATTGTGCCGTATCGCCAGGGTATGACCTGTCGTGCCAGCTCATTGTTCTCCAAATCCCAGGATGGCCCGTCCAATGTGAGCAATGCGTAGCTCAGGCTCATTAGGCCGGATACAAGTGTGCCGCGGGCAGTGACAGTGAATAGAGTCTGATAGCCGCTTCGCCTTAGCGCGCCTTGCAGACCGTCACCAACGGTAGCGCGGGAGTTTTCCGGCAATGCCACGCCGATTACCTGCAATATCAGGTCGTGCTGCGCTACATCAGGTGCTAGCTTTAAAGAGGGTAGCGCCCGGAATAAAACCGGGCTCAGCATTTTCAGGAACCGGAGAAATCTCTTTAATGGGCGAAGGCAAGAGAGGCGAGGAGGTTGTCGCGCAGCCACTGAGCAAGGCAGTGACGACAAAAAGCCACTTTGTGAGATGGATCATAGGCATGGTTTAGCTCTCTGTTACGATGAACTGTTACCTTCGTCGGACAAATAGATTTGATTAGCAAAAAATGTGCAATGACCAAAACCGTTTTGATCGCAACTGCACCCCTCAGCAGATTTGGTCGTGCTAGGCAGTCTCTTGCGGTTTGAGGGCTACTCTTATTTTGGAAGATAATCAAAAAGATAGGGAGGCAGTAATGCGGATTTCCCGAATCCGGTTAATTAATTTCGCCAACTTCTCCGACGTTGATGTTGAAACGGGTGAGAGTATTGTTATTGTTGGTGAAAACAAGGTTGGCAAGAGCAATTTTATTCGCGGCCTGCAACTGATTCTTGACCCAGCGTTGTCTGAGCGTGACCGTCAACTGGGTTTTGAACATTTTTGGGATGGATTGGGCGAAGACAAATTGGGGGAGACCATTGAAATTTCAGTAGATTTCACTGATTTCACTGACGATCCCCGATTGATGGCTCATCTGAATGACTGTGTCCTTAATCCGGGGCCTCCGATGGTGGCCCGCCTTACCTATCGCTTTCAGCCCAAAACCGAGTTAAATCGAGCTCCAGAATCGTTAAAAGATTATGAGTATGTGATCTTCGGTGGTGCTGATCCTGACATGCATATTGGTGGTGCGTTTCGTCGTATGTTGCCCATCGATGTTCAAGGCGCGTTGCGTGATGCTGAGAAGGATCTTTCAAGTTGGCGCAATTCACCCTTGAGGCCGCTTATTGAAGAACTTTCCGCATCTCTGGACGAGGAGGATCGTGAGGAGATTCAAACCCTGGTCGATGAGGCTCAGCGGGAACTGGCTGGGCATGATGAGGTGGTGGCGACAGCCGAACGAATTAGCGAACGGTTGATTGCTATAGCAGGTGAGCAACATGCCGTTCCGGTATCGCTCGGACTTGCACCGACTCGCGTTGATGCGCTGCTACGTAGCCTGCGTTTGCTGCTCGACAGTGGCATTCGGGGCATTGGCGATGCCAGCTTGGGGACAGCTAATCTGATTTTTCTGGCTCTGAAAAGCCTCGAACTTGATCGTCTTGTTGATGACGGAGAGCGAGACCATACGTTTTTCGTCGTCGAGGAGCCTGAGGCACATTTGCATCCGCACGTACAGCGCCTAGTCTACCGTTATTTCCTGGGTACTGACGGGGAGAATGGTGATGAAAGGGCACCGCTGACAACGATCCTGACCACCCATTCCCCACATATTGCCAGCGTCACGCCTGTCAGATCTATCGTTCTGCTGCGTCATGACGCAGAGGACGAGAAGACTATTGCTGTTTCAACGGCGAACGCACCGTTTACGCAGCGGGACGAAGATGATCTGCAGCGCTATATCGACGTCACCCGCGGCGAAATATTCTTTTCACGTGGGGTGATCCTAGTGGAAGGGGATGCTGAACGCTTTCTTGTCCCTGCATTCGCCGATGCTCTTGATATTCCCCTCGATATGCTTGGGATCACGGTGTGCTCGATCGGTGGAACAAATTTCACTCCGTATGTGAAGCTCCTGGGGCCACGGGGGCTTAATATTCCGCATGTGATTTTGACAGACCGCGATCCTATGGCGGTTGGAGAGCCGCTGGTTCGTAGGAGACTTATCAATATTTTAGACGTGCTTGAGGGAGATGTTGACCATGATGATATGGATACCGATGAAGTGATTGCACGTGCCGGGGTGTATGGATGCTTTGTCAATGAGATCACCTTGGAGCCTGAGCTGTTTACCGGTGGACTGGCCGAAGCCATGCAGTCGGTCATTGAGCGGGAACTATCTCTGGCGCAAGTTACCTTAGATCGGATACAGGCATGGGTGGATGACACGGACCAGCTTGATATAGCCCGGTTGTTGAAACTAATTGAGCGAATTGGCAAAGGGCGGTTCGCCCAGGCGCTGGCAACTTCGGTGTCGGAGGATGTTTGTCCGGATTACATTCGCGAAGCACTGGAGCATATCCGCGATGCCGTTGCGTAGTGTCAGTGCAGCCTATTTGGCTCAGGCTGCCGAGCTGGCCGGGAATCCGGGCCAGTTAGCCGCGTATGAATCCCGTGGGCATTGCGTGGTACTCGCCGGGCCAGGTAGTGGTAAGACCAAGACGCTCGTGCTGAAGCTGGCCCGAATCCTGGCCGAGGATGTTCAGGCTCCACGTGGCGCGGCATGTATCACATATAGCCAAGAATGTGCTCGCGAGCTGATCCGTCGTCTCGAAGCGCTGGGGCTCAGAGAAGCACCGAATCTCTTTATCGGAACCGTCCATGGGTTCTGTTTGCGCCATCTGTTGATGCCCTATGGACGACTGGCCGATTTGCCAATCCCATTTCCGCTTTCAGTAGCTTCTCAGCGTGCTAGCGAGCGGTTACTTCGACAATCTGGTGACCGTCTCTTTGGCCCAAACCATCCCTATAAGGCTATTGATCTCGGACGACATCGCCGTTCGGTGCTGAACCGCAACAGTGTTGCCTGGCGTGCAGAGGAGGAACTCGCTGCCTGGGCCGAGGCCTACGAAGCGGCATTGCGGCAGGAAGGGCTAATCGACTACGACGATATGGTGGTATTCGGCCAGCGTCTGATCGTCGAGCATGACTGGGTTCTACCCTTGGTACAGGCGAAATTTCCGATCCTTGCGGTTGATGAATATCAGGATTTGGGCGTTGCGCTCCACCGTATAGTCAAACGCCTGGCTTTCGAGGGTGGCGTACGCTTATTTGCTGTGGGTGATGCAGACCAATCGATCTACGGTTTCACTGGTGCCGATGGTGCGTTACTCATGGAACTGGCAAGCAGGAGAGACGTTGAAACAGTCAGGCTTCAGTTGAACTATAGATCAGGAACGGGCATCGTCAATGCATCTGAGATGGTGTTGGGTGAGGTTCGTGGTTATCGCGCAAGCGACCCGAACCGCCAGACAACCATTGCGTTCCAGCTGTGTCCGGATGGTCTGGAGGATCAGGCTGTCCATGCTGTCGCGCAGATTATTCCAACTGCGTTAGCTGCTAAGCCGGGTCGAACGCTGGGTGACATCGCCATTCTGTACAAGGACTACCGTGCCGGTGATGTGGTGGCCGATGCGGTGACCGCTGGCGGTTTTGATTACATTCGTGTGGACACCGCAGCACCTTATCGCAAGGTTGCCTTGACGAGCTGGGTGGAGGATTGCGCGGCATGGTGTGCTGGTGGTTGGCGTATTGGGCGCCCTCAACTGCGTGGATTGATAGACCGTTATCTGGCATTTCATCGGGCGAGACTGGATGATGCATGCGCCCGGCGCAAGGGACAGGAGTTAACTAGGCTGCTTTGGGCACTTCGCACCGACCAGCAACCTGCGTGCGATTTTGTCGTGTCGTTGCGCAACGGACTCGTTGATTCCCTGCTGGCTACTGAACCGGCACTTTCTGATCAGGCTGAGCAACTGGAACACATGACTGCAGCACTTGCCGAAGGCGGTGCGTTGGCGCTGCTGGACATAACGAGCCTAGGTGGTCGTGACGGCTCACCTGAACACCTCAATTTGCTGACGCTTCACTCAGCCAAAGGTTGCGAATATGACGTGGTCATCATGGTCGGTTTGGATCTGGGGAATTTGCCGTGGCGTAATGAGGCGCCAGAGAAGCTGCGCGAAAGCCGTCGTCTTTTCTATGTGGGGCTGACCCGCGCACGGGATGAGGTGCATATGCTGTATTCCGGTTTTGTTGATGGTCGCAACGGCCCTATGCGTCTAGGGCGTTCCCCATTTCTGGATGAACTGGAGGCGCGAATGCGAGGGGCCGGTTTATGGTAGTCGGGAATAAATGCGTGATCGAATCTGTGGACAGCCAGCAAAAGAAAACGCCGATAATTGCGCCACCTTCCAATGCTGAACCAAAGGCACAATGCATCTTCCATAATTTAGTCCACTGAACAGGTAAATCATCACCTGCGACTGAAACTGGACCGAAAGATGGTTTGCTACCCGTTAAAAGCGATGAAAAACGATAAACGCTCTAATTTCAAAGCCGCCAGCATGGCATCGAAAACGCATCGTTATTTGATGGATAAAATTTGAGTCTGTTAGCGATTCACCAATCAAACCAAAGCAAGAGCCCGCTCAGGTTTCCCTGAGCGGGCTCTTCAAATTGACTGGACTCGTACTTCATTTGTATCCCTTGTTACAAGGGATGATAATATTTTAATAAAACCACCCCTAATTCATAAGGGGTAGTTTTATTTTAAATTAACCTGTAATAAACAATTTTGACTTGTTGCTAGGCGTTTTAAAATTACTCAATCCTCTCTTTTGCCCTGCATCATGACAAACTAAATATATAGGATATCGTTTATTGTCCCCAATTGTTTCCATATCTATTTTCTTGTTTTTCCCTTCTGCATGGTATTCACCGAATAGATCAGGCTTTGGTTTCTTATTTGTTTTTTTAAAAACGGTATCAAAAGTCAATAAAAGATTGGTTCTTTCTAATGTCCTTTTTTTTACCTTGCAATAGTGGAAGTGATATCCAAAGTTATGGTTTTCAACCACAACACCTTCTTTTGTACCTGGGATTTGTAGGAGATAACATATATTGGGTATTGATTATTGAGGCACAAGCAGCTTATGTTCTTCAAGTAAGATAGCATCACTGTAAATAGGAATGATATCAATAACATCATGATAAAATGGTAACGGAGTTTTAAATTTATTTTAGTATTTTTTCCATTTATTAGTATTTCATTTTCTTGTCGTTGCAAGAGCGTTTCCAAATGAAATTCGATCATCGATTCAAGTTTAAATATTATTTCAAGATAAGATTCTATATTCTTTTCGTCAGGAAATTCTCTTAGAAAGTTCCAATGAAATCTTCTGTTCCAATCACCTATTATTTCTAGCTCATGGATGATTTTTCTAATAAAATCTATTGTTGACCTATCTACTGTTTCCATAGGTTGAACCTTTTTTTGTAGTCGATTTTATATTTTGTCATAACAATAAGGAAATTAATCGGATATATTTAAATTATTCTGTTGCCTTTAATTGCTTGCCCATTAAAATAGTCTAATTGTTATCGGTCAATCGATTTTCTTAATTATTTCATGCAATGCTTCCCCGGATGCTCATGTGCCGGAAGGCAAATGTTACACCATTGCGAATTACGATATCAGTTTTCCCGGTTTGATGAAACAGATCAGCAACTGGCGCAAGGGACCGGGTGTTTTATCCGGATAGACCTCAGCAGGACGGCCCCGGTCAGGGGTAATCCCGTTAAAGGCAGGATGACCATCAGTGATGCTCTCTGTACCGCACTCGCGGGGGCGGGGCTGAAAGTGACTGAACAGCAGGCTGATTCGATAACGGTCAGATGATGAGTGCGGAAAGAGGATAAAGTATGAGTAAGATATTGATTTTTTTATGCTGTATACCCTGGCATTTTCAGCATTGACTTATGCCGGGCAGAGTGACTCAAAGGACGGGTGCAAACTGTAGCGTACAAATGATGCCAACGGCGGAGCCAGACTTGCCGGGGAAAACGGTCTGCGGGGCATGAATGGTTGACCGGGAGGAACCAGACCCTCGCCTGATGGCAAATACTATCTCCCCGGCACATATGAGGAATGTTATTCCGGGCATTAAAGCTCCCTGCACCAGAACAGATATTCGTCCGGAGCGCAGGATTATGAGAGAGCCTGAGGTAGCCATATCCTCGAGCTGGGGTGCGGCAATGGAATGATGGCATCCCTGTGGTTTTCCTGTAAGTATCACAGTGAAAACCAAAGTTTAGCATCCCTCAATCTAAAGTAGTTAATGTTTGTAAATGACATCATCAATTAGTCCGACAGGTAACCCGTTTTCCTTATTTGCACTATAGTGAGCAACAGTTATAGCTTTTAATCTGTCAGAAAGCTTATCAGGGACATCATTGTCTACAACAATTATCTGACACGGGCTTCTTTTTTTCTGCGCATAATTGGTTATTTCTATGAGTGCATTATAGATGTTTTCATATTTTTCTGGATCAGAAATTCCTTCATCAATATCATCTATTATATTGGTCTCGGATGCATATTTCGTCTTCAAGTTTTTTCCGAGATACTTACCTATAGTATCAAGCATCAAAAAACGAGGATGGTTTATGTCTGAGTCAATAGAGCTCTTTAATATTGATGACATATACCCTATGGAAATAATAGTTCTTAAACCTCCAGATGTAATATTAAAATAGTCTCTATCTCTTACAATGGGCGAGAAATGTTTTTTACTTATACTTATCCCAGTTCTATTTTTTATTTTCACACCGGTTAAAAAAATCATCAAATCATCCCCTAAAGAAGATAATATACCATCTATGCTAGGAGCATTAACTCTTAAGTCGTTAAGTTTTTCTGTAAGAGTTTCTATATTATCTGTAAGGCTTTTTTGCTTGGTTAAAAGTTCCTCTTGACGGTTTCTAACTTTTAAGCTTGATACTAAAGCCTCTCTTTTTTTACTTACAGATGTTATTTCTTTTAATAAAGAATCACGTTGGGTGAGAAATGGAGTAATAAACTGTTTTGCTTCTGTATCTATCATTCCACTGACTTTGTTCAGATCAGCTTCAAGTTGAATTTTATCATCCAGCAAAATCCTATGTTCATGAGTCAGGTTAATAATTAGATCGCTAATGGATTTTTCTCTTTTTTCTAATGATAATAATTCTTCATCGAGAGACTCAGGTTTGGATTTGATAAATCCACCTTCACCGTTCTCAATGGTAATTATATTATCACAAATAGGGCAATTACATTTAATATCTTGGGTAAGGCCAATTTTTTCATTAGCCAAATGAATTGCTTTTATTTTCTTTATGTCATTAATATAATCGTTTTTAAGTCTAATGTATTGATCTTTTTTTAAATTTATTTCTTCAATGCTTCTTACGATCATTTTTATTTTTAGGTTGAATTCTGAATGGTACGATTTAAACTGATTGTAATTGTCAGAGTTTGCCATCATACTACTATTTAATGAGTGAAGCTCAATGTTCAACGAATCATAGATTAAATCACATTCTTCTATTGCATCATCAATTGATGGGATGCTTTCATAACCTGTCTCTCGCAAAAACTCCGAAACATGTTCATACTTTTTACGCAAGTTGTTTAATTCAGATCTTTTATCTGATATTTGTTGCTCAATATCGGATATGTCAGTGTCTAGTACGTTATATATATATTTGAAAACTTCTTTAGTATACGTATATTTAGCCCAGTCAGTCATTCCCAAGAGAGACTTGCTTCCCATATCATCTTGATTGACGTAGGAATATTTAATGATATTTCTGAAGCTTAACCGCTTAAATTGACTAGTCACCTGAGTGGGTGACACTTTTAATTTTAATTTGGGGAAATTTAATGCATCCATTAAGAAATCAGAAAAGAATCCATCTGGGGCATTGTTATTAGAGAAGTTAGGAGCATATTTTCTAGAAATGAATGCTTCTCTCCTCTCGAAAGGACACTGATAGACCTCAATGAAATTTTGTGGTTTGTAAATATCTCTAACTATGGTATAGGCAGAATCATTTATTATAACCTCTAACGCCGCATAATTAACAGATGATATAATCTCATCGGCCAACTCTATTTTACTGGCGCCAAGTAAATAGTTAATAAACTCTAAAATACTAGATTTTCCTGTGTCTGAATCACCATGTATAATATTTAATCCATCTTCAAACTTGACAATGTAATTCTTACGTACACCAACAAGGATTAATCGTTCAATTCTTAAATAGGATTTCATTTTGACACCTTGAATACTTCATTCAGAATGGAATTTAATTTACTGGAGGTTAGTGATTTTATTTTATCCAGTGATTTGGTATAAGCTTTCACTGAGTTAAAGTATTCGCCGCCAAACTGCTCGTAAGCGCGTTCACCCTCAGTTGTTAAACTAAAATAAGTTGCACCATCAGACTTTGTTACACGAAGCCATCCCAGTATCGACACTTTTTTCAAAAGTGTTTTTATTTTTGGAGTGCTGAAAAGAATATCAACGTTTAATGATAGACTTTTAATTGTATAAGTTTCTGTCATATCAATGGATGTGTTTTGTTTACCTGCCAAAATCATTACAGCCTCAAGTTTTGACGGGTTTTTAATCAAATATAAAAATATTTGAATTTTATTTCTATCCAACAATAGAACATCATTTCTATTCTTGCTTAGCGTATGAATTAAAATAATCAGAAGAGCAACATTCAAATTAAAATCTTCATCAAGAGGAATATAAGGTAATGAAATCATTTTTGCCCCCTTAAACTATTCAAAGAGTCAAGAGATGTGTCTGGGGACCAAATTATATCTCTATCTAGCTTATTAGCAAGCTGATGCAGCATTCCTTTCTTATGTACACTATCAAGTGTATCAAGAAGAGATGATAATTTAACCTTATCTTCATCTTCTATTTTTTTGTGTATTGCAGCTAAGAGTTGGTTTGCTGTATTATGATTTGCTATAGAGTCATGATACTGTGTTTGATATATCTCCCTTATTTTTCTATACAAAACACTTAAGGTTTCTCTATCTCGATCGCTAGTGAAAATATTTCTGGCCAATTCTGCATTATAATAATACTCCTTAGCATGTTTTGATATATCACTATGTACATCAGCGACTATCATTTTCAATACAAAAAATTCATTGTCATATTGCTTATCATCTTTAAATTCTGGTGAAGATGAAATTAGTTCCGTTTTGTTATGTATTTCAAGAGCTAGTTTCTTAACGATAAGATAAACATTAGAATCCCTATCCTTTGGTTTGCAAATTGTCGAATGATCCTCCTGAACAGCTATAGACTCTTTGGCAGAAACTTGAACAGGAATTGCACTGGCTTTAACTACAATACTATCGTAGCTTCCATACAAAAACTTTAACTCAGGGAGTTTAGACAATTTTACCCATCTGCGGTTTAGAGAATCTGTTTCTTTACTAAATACACTTAAATCACCAAGCTGGACATTTGATGAAACCATACTAGCCCATGAAGCAGTTTCTGACCCCGAATGAGGAACAGCAAGTGAAATAAATCCAGTTATATTGTGAGAAAGATCTCTTTCATGCATTTTAATAATGCATGATTTTGCTATTAAACCTCCCATGCTGTGAGCGACAAATATTATATTACTATAATCGGATAAATTTATTTGACATTCACCAACAAGTAACTCTGATAATTCATCAACAGGAAGATTGACTTCTTTTTTTGTTAGTGATGTGAACAACCTGGCAAGTAGATTTCTACTTTTACCGTAGGTATTCGTAAAATTAGTGAAATACTCAAAACAAGCTATATCAAAGGCATCACAAAAATCTTCATCCTCACATATAAGCTGTGGAAAGGATGTGATCTTATCAACTGCCCACGTATCACTTCCGCCTTTTAAGCCATGTATAAACAAGATTAAGTGTTTAGCATTATTTTTTTTCTTCCAGATTAACATACTCATTACTGTCTCTTTATTTTTTTCAGTAGGATTTCTGTGTGAATAATTACATTCTCTAACCAATTGTTTCACTAATCAATCAGAATTTTCACTCTCAAGGAGTGGCTTGAAAAATCTTTTAAATCAATAAATTATGATGGTTTTGATTGCATGCGTATTGCTACGGTGCAGTTATTCATTCAATAGTTCAAACCCTTTTCACCGCTGCATAGCAAGGGGCGCTGCGCCCGGCTATGCAGGGGCAAGTTTTTTTCTCTCGTGCGCTTTTCGTTCTCCGTATCTGCTTCCGGTTAATCTTTTCCCAACACAACCCGTCCCGTAAGGGTAAATGGCACGCATGCTGCGCCCTTGCTGGCCGGAACGATGCCGGGAAAGCGAACCGTCAGGCGATACGAAGACGAAAATCACACACTGACGGAGAAAAAACCATGAAGATTTCCCTGCATACCCAGACTAGAGCCCCTAACGCCGCAGCGACGACCAGCGTATCCCCGCTGGACCCGTCAGGCTCCTCAAAAACGAAATTTTCTAAAACCAGAACAGATAATTATCAGACCATTACCGACAACATCATCACAGCACTGGAAGCCGGTGTAAAACCGTGGTCCTGCCCGTGGCAGCGCGTATCGGGCATGTCTGGTCTGCCATCCAATTATGCCACCGGCGTACCCTACAGCGGCATGAATATCATGTTGCTGTGGTGCAGTGCGTCAAAACAGGGTTTCAGTGATTCCCGCTGGATGACCTACAAACAGTCTCAGACAGCAGGTGGACAGGTTCGCAAGGGCGAACATGGTACGACGGCCATTTTCTACACCACGCTGGAGAAGGAAAACGACGCAGGAGAAATTGACCATATCCCGATGCTTAAAACTTTCACCGTGTTTAACGTTCAGCAAATCGACGGCTTGGCCCTGACAACTGAAACAGTCAGCCCGGAAGCAACCTTTGACCCGTTGCCGCATGCTGAAAATCTGTTCAGGAAGAGCGGCGCAAGCATCATCGAGAAAGGACAAAATGCCTTTTTCAGTCCATCCTCTGATGAAGTCTGGTTACCAGCGCGCCATCTGTTTTCGGATGCGGCTAACTTCTACGCTACTGGCCTGCATGAGCTGGTTCACTGGAGTGGTGGTAAAAAACGCCTGAACCGTGAAATGAAAGGGAAGTTTGGCAGTGCAGATTATGCAGAGGAAGAATTGGTGGCGGAGCTGGGAAGTGCTTTTCTGATGGCGGAACTGGGGATTGAGGGAGAGGTACAACATGAAAGCTATATTGCTTCCTGGCTGAAAGCGCTGAAAAACGACAAGCGTTATATTTTTAAAGCGGCCAGCGCCGCCTCCAAAGCGCATCGTTATCTGATGGATAAACTCTGAGGCCGGAGCCGGACAACCGCAAGGGAATGCGGTTACATGGTTTTAACCGGCAACGCTGCAGGGCGCAGACTGAGGCGGAACGCAGCACAGCGAGTACCGGACAGTCTGCGCCTCGCAGTGGAATAAAAAAAATTCCGGCCTGGCGGTATCGCCGCCAGGCCGGTGAGGCCATCACGATGACCTGAATAAAAGCTTACGTATAGCTGCCTAATGAAAGGTGTTTCAGTTCATCAAAGGTATAAATGCGAAACACCCGACGGTGGCGTTCTTCCAGCGGGACGTGCTGATGGTTGATGATGACGTGTCTGATGCTGTCAAACAGCAGTTCAAGTGCCCGTTTTTTCTGTGGGTCAGGCATGACATAAAAAACATAAATCCAGTTCTTGCGGGTACGGGCCAGCAGGTGACTGGCAATTATCGACTGATAACGGGCCCGGGTTTTCAGGCGGCGCTCGGTTTCAATGGCAATAACTTTTCCGTCAGGCAGGGTCAGTAACCCATCTGGGCGATGTTTTACCTGATACTTGCTGATAAAAGTGGTCCGGTCGCCGTTAATCCATCCCGAAGCACCTTTTTTCTCCAGAATAAGTCTGGCGGCCTGATTATCAAGATGATGCTCCAGCGTCCAGCCGGTAATTCTGGACGGTTCAAACCTCGCGGGAAAGATTTTATCATCCGGAGTTAACACCACCGCCAGCCCGTCGCTGGTGATCCCCCATAATGAAATCTTCATTGTCCGTGATTCAAGCACATGCTTCTGGATTAACCCCATTTGCTCAGTTTTTGCCAACAGCGAATAAAGCGATTTATGATCCCGGAAACCAAATAGCAGCATCAGCGTTTTGAAATCGCTGTAGGTTTCTTCTTTCAGGAAGTTCAGCAGTTGTTTTATTTTTTCTCTGTTGCGTGTCTGGCGCTCTTGATATGTAGAAATCAGCATAACCGCTCCTTAAAAATCCAGCGGGGACAGGTGTTCTCCTTCATCAGGTTGGGGCTCTGCCGGTTTGACTTCGCTTTCGTTGAAGAAAAGATCCGGGTGCGTTGTCATCACATCCTGTATGGATGGTTTATCATCCTCGTCAAAATCCAGTGCGATTTTCACCGGTGCCGCCGATGCGGCAATATCAGGGGAAACCGAGAAGATTTTTAGCTGACTCTTTCTGATCTTTATCGGTGAAATCAGTGAGGCAGAAGGTAGCGTTTTTGTCGTAAAGATAAAGCTGACAAAATCGTGCAGGTTCAGGATCATGTTACTGTCAATAAAGTAACGTTCGGCCTGGCGGATTGTGCGCTCACTGTCGATGGTCTCTGTCAGCATATTATCCGTTTTAGCCTTACGGAGTTCATCATCCACCAGAATAGTGCCTGACATTCTTGCCACCCATTCCGCCGTATCCGGGTCCATGACGCGATAAACCAGTTTGAATTTGGCATTTTCAACGACCGCACCGACAACGGCATCACCTTTCAAATCTGCCGGGCAGTCTTTTAAATCGGCAATGGACTGGTGGTCCATAATAATATGCACGCCTTTATCCCGCGCCGCACCTAAACCTTCCAGCGCTGGCCGGGATAAATGATATTTCAGTTCGGAAAGATAAATAGCTATGGAGCGGGGAACGTTTGTTACACGGTCGCGCCTTTCTGCTAACTGGTACAGGCGAACCAGTAACATGCGCTGGGTTGTAATAATTTTGCTGTTTCGCATGGAGCCGATAACATAGCAACAGCCGCCTTCATCAAACATTTGTTGAAGTGAAAAACCTTCCGGTGAATTAATGGCATTTAATAATGCCAGCTCTTCAATCTTACCGAAAAATGCTTTGATTTTTTCGGCAATGCTCTGAACGTAGTCACCGTTATAAACATCACGGAGAGTTGCCGATGGGTTATCACTGACAAATTGCGCGGCCATACGTGCGGCTTTTCGGTCATCAATGCGATAAAAATCCGATTCCTGCCCTTTTTCCGCCAGGCTGAAACCGGCAACAAACAATTCTTCCAGTTCATCGGGCGTGATATCTTCAATCAGATTTAACTGGTATTGCTGTTTTCGCAGGTCGATTAAGGCAAAGGGTTTGCCTGCATCCTCGCAGGCTTTGCGGTAAAGATGCGGTGCCCATTCATCATCCTTGGGGTCCATAACAAACACACCTTCACCGGCCAGAATGCTTTGATAAAGCAATATACCAGCAGCAACCCCTTTACCGGCTCCTGTGGTGCCGATAATATCCGCGTGTTGTTTCTGCCAGTCCTTTAACGGGAGATACAACGGCTCCTTCTCGCTGTCCATACCAGTAAAAATACCTTTATTCAGGTCGATATAATCCAGCGGGTTATAATGCAGTGTTTCCGGCAGCAGGGATTTTACGGTGCGGACATCGGTGCGCAATTCCCGTTCAAGGGTGGTTTTTTTAACAAGGCGTTTCTTTATTCTGTCCAGTTCAGGCGTGAATACCCGGCGAAGCATAATATGAAAAATAATCCCGGTCACAGTGAAAGTGATCCGTACTGCCCACGCCAGTACCGTATTATCACTGGTGAGTCTGATTTTATACAGCCACTGAAAGGATCCGATAACTATCGGGGCCATTGTGCCAGATATAAAACACAACAGCGAAAAAGCAATAATCAGCTTTTTCCATAACGGGGCCTTCTGCCGTTCATCGCTTTTCATCGACGTAAAAAACGGCATCGTCAGCCCCGCTAATAACGCCAGTATCAGTTGTTGCTGTTGCACAAAAGCGAGCAGTGCCAGCATCCCGTTCACTATCGGCGACAGTGAAGCGGTAAGCTTATTTAAAATCATCGTGCCTCCTTCGTCAGCGATTCGCCCCATGACATCGCCCCATCAGTTCGCCCCACGGTGTCGGGCGAAAAGGCGGGGCGAACGTATGGGGTAAAGAAGGTGGTCGCTGTGCGGCCATGTGCAGGAAAGCATGCTTCCCTGCACGAAACGGCGTGCGCCAGTACATGCGGGCTGGACGCCCTTATTGCCTGTCACATGGGGGCAATGTCGTGGCTGGACGCCGCGCCAAAACCCCCAGGGTCAAAGGCAGCACACCGTCGCCCGCTACGCGCGACCACCCCCTTTAAGACGGTCGCTTTCGCCTTTTTCTTCCCTTTACTCGTTCCTCGTAGCGGGAATAAAAGGGAAGCTGACCTTTAAAGAGGGTGGTCGCGCCACGCTACCGGCTTTTGGCCGGAGACTTAGCTGCGACGGTGTGCGGGGCGATGCCCCCCAAATAAACCGCTGTCGTGGGCGACAGCTTTTCGCTCGCTGGGGCGGCGA
Source organism: Pantoea sp. M_10 (assembly GCF_008631515.1). Lineage (NCBI taxonomy): Bacteria > Pseudomonadati > Pseudomonadota > Gammaproteobacteria > Enterobacterales > Erwiniaceae > Pantoea > Pantoea sp. M_10. Next base: position 618,102 of record NZ_VWUL01000002.1, read on the forward strand.
AATTTATCCGGCTCCCCCCAGCCTGCAAAATCCGCGTGGGCGCGGCTGTTTGCAGGTGAGGCGCGGTGCCTGAATTATTTTCGCTCCTTAACCCGCGAAAATATTTCTGTCCGCTGCCTCATTTTTACGGCCCCTGTTTCTTCGCTCCTTAATCCGCGAAAAACAGAAGCCGTAAAAACCTGAAAACCGTCACGCTCTGTGCCCGTCTCGCCAGTATTAACCACGAACGCGGCCATATTTACTGATGACCTGACTGATAGCCGCCGGGTCTGCCGAATCACATTCAAGTAAAAACGATTTTCTGGCATCGGCCGTATGGTCAGGAAGAAAACCGTGTTTATTCTCTTTCACGATATTAAAGAATGCCCGTTCAGCGGAATGACATTCACTGCTGCCACTGTTTCCCGTTGTTTTACCGTACATGCATAAAACCACTTCGCAGGCATCAGCGGCCATTGCGGATGTTGAACATGACGCCATAACGCCGAGAAATAATAAGGAGAGTATGACTTTCTTCATTTCAGTTACCGGTATGATTAATGAAAGGTTGCGTATTTAGGGTAATGTTATTTGCCAGAGTTATTGTCTGAATGCCTCTTTCATGCTGTTTAAATGAACTGGCTTAAAGTAAATATCACTCATCCGGCGCACATCGCCGTGTATGTCAATACTGACGATGACATCAATGCTTTTAAGTACCTTGCGTAACAGCACATCAAAAGGAATATTCCGGCAGTCGGGGTTTTCATAGCAGCGGTCAATGATCCCTTCAATACATTCTTCCGGGCTGCCCGCGTGCATGGAGGTGATTAGTCCTTCATGTCCCGAGCCGACAATTTTCAGCGCGTCCCACGCTTCACGCCCACGAATTTCCGCCAGTAATATCCGGTCAGGGTTCATCCGATAATTAGCACGAATCAGCCTGCCAGGCGTGACAATAGCGTTATCCCCGGCATCCGCCGGGTAAAAAAGATGAACATAATTGGCATGGTGATAAAAACGGATTTCAGGATTATCCTCAATGGTGGTTAGCCGGAGATGCAACGGAATATAATGCAGTAGCGTTTTCATATAGGTGGTTTTACCGGAGCCGGTTTCACCCACAATAAAAATCGTTTTGCCATATTCCACCGCTTTTTCCATAAAGCGGGGAATATTCCCGCTGTTATATAACTGAATCAGTGCATCATCCTGACTTTCCGTTTTCTCCTGACCGGCCACACGCTGATAAAATCCCGCATCAATCCATGACTGATGTGTTTTCTGCTCAAACGAGGGCTTGCGCAGCGTAATGGATACCGTATTACGCTCACAGGCCGGAGGAATAATCGCCTGAATACGTTCGCCGGATCTTAATGTTGCAGAAAGGATGGGTGATGTATCGTCAATATTATCGTCATGCCAGGATGCCAGCGCCCTGGCAAAGGCATGACACTGACGCAGCGTGATCGGGGATGCCTGTTTTTGCCAATTCCCCCGGATTTTCGTATACAGTTCGCCCGGCCGGTTAACGGCAATTTCTGTCAGGCCATCCTGCGCAAGAAAATCACCAAAGAGCCGGTTTTTCATAAAGTCCAGTGACAGGTTTTCAGCGTTCATACCATTTCTTTTTTAGTCGAAGTTGATAAACAGAGGAAAAATCAATATCCGTGCCGGTCATGATGCCGAGCACATCACCCTGGTTCAGGTACATGGTGGGCGGGATACTGATGCTGTTTTCCAGCGTCGTTTTTGCCATTTCAGCCGTGGCGGCACGGGTGTTTTCGGTATAGTCGGTATTGCGGTCTTTACCCGGCGCGGCATCTGATGCCGCTGCCGCCACGTCCTGCACGGTACTCAGCATCAGGGCGTTGCCGAAACGCTCCCAGAAATGGCTGTCGATCCAGCCTGCGATCCCCGCCTCACCAAGCGGGCCGGTAGCCTGCGTATCGGTGAGCGGGATTTGCAGGCTGCCGGGCTCCGGTGTGCGCAGCTCCGTCCACAGCACAAACATCCGGCTGCGTCCGTGATGCAGTGCCCCGGTGCGGTAGAAACCACGGGCAACTGTTCCCGCTGGGATCAGCCTTACATGGTTGCTGGCGCTCCAGACATCCTCATTGATAAGGCAGGAGATATGGCCGCCAACATCCGACACGAAGCGCCGCATCATCGAACAGGGAATATATCGATCCACCGGGATATAGAGATCAGGATCGAGGCCCAGCCGCCTGACACCGGTGACGCTGGCGAGGCCCGGATCGTCGCTGTTACTGCTGGCTGCCGATGTGACCCCATCCGGGCAGTGCAGGCGGCCATCCTTCCCCCTGACCAGTACCAACTGACAAGATGTGTACGCCGTGGATGATGCCGGACTGCCCGACGTTCCCGTGCCGCTGTGCGGTTCGCTACGGGACGTGCGGGTATTGCCGCCAGCTGTTGTACTGCCGTTGTTCAGCCCATCGGCCAGTGCTGCCGCCTTGTTCAGGGCGGGTGGTTCCGGCGGTAATAAGGGAGGAGCAGTGTCGCTCTGACTGGCAGGGCCTGCGCTTTCCTGCCTCCCTGGCCCGAACAGGCCAAACGGGTTACTGTCCATGCCCAGATTCTTACGCTCCTGCTGCACCGCCCCGGAGGAGGGCGGCGGCGCGGTGTCAGATTTTTTCTCATCATCCCTTTTCAGGGCGCTGAGAAGACGATCGCCACCGGATGCCAGCGCGATGACCAGGACCAGACTCAGCAGGCTGACGATCAGCGTGCGGCGACCGGACGCCTTACGGAAACGGGTCACTTCCGGCTGGCCGGGCGGCGTTTTCTGCTCCGGCTCCTGATATGTCATTGCCGCGCGGGCGCGTTCACGGGCTTCCGCTTCCCGTTCTGCGGTGGTTTTTTCCGGTTCGTCCGGGAAAGATTTGTCGGTCATTTTGCCTCCAGCGTAACGGACGGCGAAACGGTGTCACTGTTGGTCAGCGGGAAACGCCCGAATCCGTCGTTTTCGATCCCCACCACCGAGGTGCCGTAACGCAGTACCAGCTGCGGCGATGCCGGAACCACCATCACGGTGTAGTTGCCCTGTTGAACTGTCTGCGGCGTGACCGCCTGCTCCTGACCATTAACCACCCGGAAGACAGAAGGCAGGGTTTTCGTGGGGGAAAAACCGATATACGCAAAACGGCCGTCATCCCAGGTAAAGTCCGGGGCGATGAAGGCTGAGCCTGCTGCCACCCGTTTTGTATAGCGCCAGTTGCGCGGAGTGGTAGCCTTCCCGAATGCCGCCGCTATCCGCTTGCGGTCCAGTGTTTCCTGCTGTCGTTGCTGACGGGGGGCGCTGGCGGCGGCTGACTTTTCCCTCTGCTCATCGGGATAGCGGTAGCGGATAACAAATGCCTGAGCGGGCGAGTCTTTATCCAGGACGTTCAGCTCCAGGCTGTAATCGCGCTTCGATGTCACCACGAACAGATTGGTTTTCCAGTCTTTTGCTGTCGGCAGAAATACCTGGCTGACGGTGTTGCCGCTGGCATCCGTGACCGGCTGGGTAATCGGGTTCGGACTGACGCCCACCCGGTTGTCGCTTTTCGTCACGGTCCAGCCTCTGGGAAAACCCGCCTGCGCATCGATAACGGTTTCATCGTCATCAAACACCAGCATGGTAACGTAGCCGGGGCGGGTACTGACGACCGTGGCGTTCTGGCTGTTGTATGTGACGTTCTGCATCCGGCTGTCATACGCGCTGCCGCGCGGTGTCGCTGCGCTCCATGCCACGCATGACGCCAGTAAGCCAGAGAGGAGCAGGGTATGTCTAAGCATCATTCCCCCCTCAGCTCTTTATCGCGCTGGTAGCTGGTGACGATAAAGCCCAGCGGGTTCACTTCGCGCTGGCTGTCGGTCAGTTGCCGGTGCGGGACGTAGCGGTATGTGAGACGGATATTCCAGACATCCGTTTTCACGGAATTATCAGCAATACGGCGGATAGTGCGTTTGATACGCAGGGTTGCCAGATTATCCGGCCTAGTGGCAGGCGCATGCACATTGGAAATAATGTCGATATAAACGACATATTCCGCCTTGTTAAAAATAACGTCCGGTGCCTGGTCGCCGTTAAACCCGTACAGATAGTCCCGGTTTACGCTGTCGCTGTTGAATAACTGTACGTCGTCATAATCACGCTGGAGGGAGAAATAATTATATCCCTCGCGGAGTTTGACATAGTGTGCTGCCAGTGAATGCGCCAGTGCCTTTTCAGACGAAATATCCCGTTCCTTCACGCGGGTCATATATTCATAGCGCCCGGTCTGTTTATCCACTGACCATAATTCAGTGTCGGTGGTTTTCAGCGGCAGCAGAATAATAATGGCCGTAATCGCCATTGCGGCCAGAATCAGTCCGGCAGTGGCCACCCGCCAGGCGGTTCTTCGGGAACGCTCTTCCTTTTCCAGCAGGATGGATTCAAAAGAGCGGGAAACATTAACAATGTTCTGAATATCAGACATGGTTAGTCAGCTCCTGAATGATGGCGGGGGAATTCACCGGCTCGAGTTCGCCGGATACCGGCGGGAGGTCGCCCTGATGCCGTGCGCAGCCCGTGAGCGCGCACAGCATCAGAAGGAAGATGCTGAATTTCATGGAAGCCCCTTATCGTATGGATGCAGGAATGCCGCACCGGTGGCGCAGGCCACGGCGTGACGGGGAAAGGAAATTAAGAGACGGGAGGATTAACGGTGACGTTGCCGGTTCAGGCGTTTCATACTTTCGATGGCGGCGGCGCGTTTCTGCCAGGCGCTCACGGTTTTACCCGCGCCTGCGCCAGTGAGTGTGCCGGTCGCCGCTGCGACGGCCATACCGCCTTTCGCAGCCAGGCGGGCACCACCCTTTATCCCCGGCCCGGCAAGGTCGGCGGATTTGTTCGCCAGTCCGGTCAGACCACTCATGGCCGCCCCCTGTAACACCGCCTGTACAGCGGCTCCGCTGAGGGCGCTGGCGAGCTTCGCCGAGAACCAGACCACCACACCGGCTGCAATCCCGGCCAGCAGGCACTGTGCCGCCAGCGTCACCATGTTGCTGACATTGGATGTCCGGGTCGCTGCATCAAGGATTTTATTCAGGTAATTGATGGCGATACGGATGGATAAGGCGGAAAACATGATCGTTAATATTGCCGCGAAAATCGTTTTCAGCCAGTTATCAAACATCGGCTTAAGAAAACCGTACAGCAGGCAGAAAATAAAGAGCGGCGCGGTGGTCGTCATTAACAGGATGACAATTTCAGCGAGCAGGTTGACAAAGGTGGCAGCCAGTAACAGAACGATCGCGCCGCCCCATACCAGCACTTCGGCAAAGCCACCATTCAGTTTGACGTAAGTCGAGGTGTCCATACTGAACAGTGTCTGCCCCAGTGTCTGTGCCTTTTCCCAGACGGTATCAAGCAGCGCCCAGACGTTATCATTGCCGCTGACACCGTCTTTGAGTCCCTGGATAGCCGCTACCGCCATATCCAGCCAGCCATCCCGGTTTAACGCAAAGGTGGTGATCAGCAACATTCGCCCCACATCCCAGACGACATCTTCAACCGGGGCCCGGAGTTTGCCAGCCAGCGTCTGATAACCGCGATACAGTATAAATAAGGTAAAAGAGCTGACGATGATGACACTGATCATCGTACCGTAACTGGAAGACTGACCTTCCAGTACGGCATTAAGTCCATCCATGATGTTTTTGTCCATACCCACAAAAATACCACCGGACATGGTGCCTCACCTGATATATAAAGAAAGGAAATAGAAAACAGGGAGAATTCCCTGTTTTGCTGGAGGAGATATTACTGTGTGACGGATTTTCTCTTTTCGGCTTCCTGCTGAAAGATTATCTCAAATTTTTCTTTTATTCTGGGCTTGCCAATTTGAGCGAACATAATGGCAGCCCGTTGAGCAAACTCGCAGTTATCGCTTGCCTCGCCATCCTTCAGGCATTGCGTATAAACCGCATAAGTTTCGTCAGGATGTTGCTTATACCAGGCTTCGGATTTGGTTTCCTTGCAGCCGGACAGTAATATCACGCCTGAGAGTGTGCATAAGGTGAATAAGGATCTGAGCACGGATAACCTCCTTATAAATTATTAAGGTCAGCAACAGGTGCCGTTAGCTGCTGCTGTTCAAAGGCTTTCTGTCTTTGCTGTTCCAGCAATGTCGTTCGCTGTTGAGCCTGTCTGACAGACATCTCCCACTGATTCGTCAGCGCATTTAACTGTACGCTTTTCGCCGCGATGGCGTTAGCCAGATCCTGAGACTCTTTCGAGTCCTGCGCATTCGATATACGGTCAGATAAGTCTGATATATCGCTGAGTGTGCTGTTGATCCTGTTTTCAACGTCAGTGGTATTCTCGATCGCCATTGCCTGATTGAGGATTATCTGTTTGCAACTGTCGGCCAGGGCCTGATATTTTATTCCTTCCTGTTCCTCGCTGCATACGCTGAACGATTTGTATTTACTGTAAAGGTGTTGCAGTTCAGAAGAATATGAACTGTTCTGCGTGGTCAGCAGATCATCCAGTGAAATACCGTTCTTACGGAGATTATCAATATCGGTTTTCAGGCTTCGGGCATCACTGAGAAAACTCTGAATATCCCGCACGCCGGTTGCGGTAGCCAGTTGCTTCTTATATGCATCAAGTTCACTTTTATAATGGGTAACTGTATTCTCCCATTGCTGTAATTTCTGCATCCACTGGTTAATGGATTCGGTATTCTGCACGGCGTCGAAAACCGGTATTCCGGCGCTGAAAGCCTGCGTCGAGAAAAATAACGATAATGCCAGAAGGTGATCCCGGGTACGCATTAATATTACCTCCGGTTGGCTTTCAGATTGCCCGCTCAAGGAAAGCGTCTTTCCATTCATCAGGTCGCATACCGTCCTGATAAATGGCATCGAATATTTTCAGGTTGTCCTCACTGCCGCTGAGAAGCCGGGTGAGTTTACCCAGTCCGGACAGATCCATTTTCGCCATTGCCACAAACGGGCGGGTTTCTCCGGCCTGCAACGGTGTTTTCAGGATGACCATATAATGCTCGCCCGGATCAAGGTTTCTGACCGTCTCATAAACGCTGTCCGGCACTTTCATTTTCTCCACGTAATCCGCATGGCTGGCTTTTGGATTGGCGAGGAAAATCTGGGTACCGCATTGCTCAATAATCGCCGGGGCGATGGGGTGTCTGACGATTTCATCCGGTGACTGTGTTGCCGGGATGAAGATACCGTTCAGCTTGCGGATGACCTTCAGCATATTGAGCGAGAAGCGGGAAAATTCGACATCGGCCAGCCAGCGCCAGAACTCATCCATAAACATCACCAGGCGGCGACCATCCAGCAGGCTGGTCACGCGATACAGCAGGTAAAAGGTCACGGGGCCGCGAATATCGTCATCATCCAGAAATTCGGTGCCGTCGATACCAAAGTTATCGACATCGCTGATGGTGAAAGTATCAGCCTCGTTATCAAACACCCAGCCGAACTCGCCCCCCTGCGCCCACTGTTTCAGGCGAATACGCAGCCCGTTTGTGCGGGCATCTGCAGTCGGCGGCTCTGGCAGCATTTCCAGCAGCCGGGTGATCCCGAACCGGCGGTACTCCGGCGGGTAGTCCAGCATGATGGTGTCAACGGCGGCATTGATCCGCTCCTCATCGCGCGGATCGAGCGGCTTACCGTTGCGGCGGCACAGCATGCGCACCAGACGTTTAATGAAACTGATGTTCCGGCGGGTTGGCTCCAGCGTAAACGGGTTGAAGCCGGTGGGCTCGCCGGTACGGATGCGGAAATAACGCCCGCCCGCCTGGCGGATCGCCATCTCCGCCGCCCGATCCTTATCGAAATACACTGTGGTCAGCCGTTTGATGGTGGCAGAAGGCGCAAACGTCGCCGGGTTGCGGTACTTCTGCATCAGTTGTTGCATGACCGTCATCAGCAGGGTTTTGCCGGAGCCGGTTTTCCCGATAATCGCCGTATTCCCTGGCGTTTTCTCACCGGTATCATCCCGCCCGGCCTGGCTGTCGTGAAGGTTCAGGTAATACCCGCCACCGCCGGGAGATGTGAGGATGGCGATGGCTTCCCCCCACGGATTGCCGCTGCGTTTGTGGGGATGGAAGTTATGCAGGCAGGCCATATCGGCAAAATTCTGGCTGCTGACGGCCACCAGTCGGGGACGCAGCGTATAGACGCCCGGCAGTTGCGCCAGATATGCGGCGGGCAGTGACAGGGTGGAGAGCGTCGTCATAATACCCAGATCGGCGAAGGGCTGGGCCAGAACGTTAGTGTCCTTCACCACCTGTCCGGGACTTTCTGAGGAGATCAGCAGGGAAAAGTGGAATTTACCGCACGACACATGCCCGGACTGCAGCAGGTCGCGCAGGACAATCAGCTCTTCGCGCTGGGAAATCGCGTCGTCGTCCGCTGAGTTCAGCCGTTTTTCCGCCAGCCGGATATGATGCTGCGCCTCATCCCGTGCCATGCAGGTAAAGGACTGCGTCAGAACATACTCGCTTTCGGCGTACAGCAGCGCATCCAGCATACCGGTATGGGTTTCCGGGGAATAATCCTTAATCTCAAGGCTGCGGAAGAAGCGGGAACCGCTGACCGTCTGGCATTCACCGGTGTCGGTGGTGAAAAACACGTCCGGCGTGCTTAACGTTTCATAAAACGGCGAGCGCGTTACGGCCACTTTCTGCCACTGGCCGGTGATCAGGCGGTGGAAGAACGCCATTTGCGAGGAATATACCCGCCCGTTTTCTTCATATATCCCCAGCGGCATTGCCATATAGCGGGATAATGAAGATTCCAGTGCTTCGCGGTATTCCAGCATGATTTTGAGCGCGTCATCCAGTGCTGCCAGGCGTTTACCGTGCGACTGCGCTTTCATGGTTTTCTTCTCAATCTGAGAGAACGGCGCGTAGCAGACGGTGAAAAAGAGCCGGTGCCGCCAGAACGGTTTTTCTTTTACCGGCTGGTAATACCGACGTGTTACCTCATCGGAAAAGGGAATGCCGGAATCCGCCTCAAAGACATCATGATATTTTTCACGGAGCCGGTGAATATAGAATGTTACCGGCAGCCCCTCATACGAACGAATAACGTTATTCAGGTGCGTGGCCATCAGGGTCAGGAGATGTTCGTCTTCACATTCAAAGACTGTGCCGCCCAGCTCCCAGGTGGCAACCAAATCACGGTGACGATTTCTGATGACGTAGGGGTGAATATGGGAGGAATACGGAATATATTTATCCAGCGTAATACGCTCGTTTAATTTCATTTTCTGAATAAACTCCGAGACATCAACGTTATCGTACTGGTTTGCCAGCAGGGCATTCGCGCCAAAATGGGTATTGGTGAAAAGTCGTCCACGGGTTTTAAACGCCAGCCAGAGCAGACTGAAATAATGAATATCCTTTCGGGCTTTGTTTTTCATTTCCGCCCAGGCAGGAATGAGCAGAACCGCCAGGTAATAGCTGACATAGACCGCCAGCAGGACGATGGCCCCGCTGACGAGAACGAACGGCACCAGAGGAATACCCATAATGGCGGCAGGCCGCGTCAGTGCTTTATTCAGCGTAGCCATCGTTGCCTCTCTTATGACGCCCAGTAGGCACCGAAGCCGGACGCGCCGACAATCAGGATCGCGCCGATGATGACGTTACGCATGTCGTGCAGGCTCTTGCCGTCGAACAGCACCTTGTAGCCCACCCACATGGTCGCCAGCGTGATGGTGACGGCGGCCAGTCCCAGCAGGCCGGTCGAGGTATTGCTCAGTGTTTCATTGGCCTTGTTAAAACCACTGTCCGCCGCCAGCACCGGGGAAGACAGCAGCACGGAAACAACAGCGTAGTAACGGCGTTTATGCATGATCATTTCTCCTCATCAGGGATAACAGGGATAGCGCCGCGAATGACGGAACCGGGATAATGCAGGGAAGTCAGGATCGGCGCAGTGGCACCGGCTGGCTCGTCGCGCAGCACAACGGCGGGATAGCGGACAGGCGGTTGCGCGTTCCGGTCAGGGTCACGCTGCCGGTCTTCCCGGGTGGACGGGACGACATAGCCAATGCGCTGCACGTAGCTGGTCTGGTTAAAGGCCGATTCCGGTCGCTGGCCGGTTTCAAAGTTGCCGGAGTAGTAACAACTGAGCGCCCGTTTCAGTGTTCCGCCGCGCCGGTAACAGTCGGCGAGAATGCGCTCAAATACCGACAGATTGATGCAAGGGTTAAGCAGGTCGCTGGCCGTGACGCCGTAATGGCGGAAATTGGTGCTGGTGATTTGCATCAGGCCGACCGAATAGCGTCGGCCCTGTGCAGCCAGCTGTCTGGTGAGGTGGATCGCCTCCGGCAGGCTCGTGGGGAAATGTGAAATCACGCCCCGGCTGTCTGGCAGAGTTTCAGCAATGGCGTAAGGGTGGAAACCGGATTCGACCCGTGCGACATCAAGTGACGTGGCCGGGTGAATACTGGCGGCGCACTGCACCGCCAGTGCCAGAAAGGCAGTGGTGGAAAGCATGCTGGCCTCGTAACAGAGAGAACGGCGGCTTATAGAAAAGTACGCCGCCGGTGGAGAAGAAGAGAAAATGGATTAAGCGGCAGAGGCATCCTGTGAAATGTCGCTTTCTTCTCTCGGTTCGAGCAGCACCAGCCTGCCGGAAACCGCAATACCGGGTATCAACACGATATTCAGGCCGGGCTTGCAGTTATGCGCGAAGGCAACGCCAACTTTTGTCCAGTACGTGTTTTTTTCACCCTGTGCATCGGGCTGACTTTCCTGGGTGACAAATACGTGATAAATGGGTTTTCGCATGAAGTCTCCTCTAATAAAAACATCGATGAGTTAAATAAATGTCACATCCCAATTCTGCATTCCGGTTTTAACGGGGCAGCGAGAACATTCAGCGGCACCCTGAATTGTGGTCACGTGACAGCCCGATCCATTTTTTTAAAGAGCAATACCCGGCCCGGACGAATTAACGTCTATCTTGGCAACCATGCTGTAATGGCAATTTCAGGATCGGATATTTATCGCAGGATATAAACGACAAACTCAAAATAAAAAGAAGAGAGATTAATAAGTGGGGAATTTAAGATGCTATGAGAAGGATAAAAGTATAAAAAAGAAAATAGAGACTCATTTAAATTTAATGAGAATGATAAGGACGTGCAGAGAAATAATATCTTCGCACGTCATTGTTGCCATGATTAACGTCTACGGCGCTCAAGTTTTTCCTGACATTCCGTACAGGTGGTTACGCCCGGCAATGTCTGTCGTCGCTTTTCAGGAATGGGTTTACCGCATACACGACAGTGGAGTAATGACGGTTCTAACCCAGGTTTAAAACGATTCTGTTCAATCATCTCCTCTAGTCGCTGTTCATTAAATTCCTGATCGCGATCAATCTCATCCGGCATGGGGCACCCTCCTGTTAGCGACGACCTCCTGTTCGCACAGCGTAATACGCTTCCAGACCGTTGTGAGTGACAGTCCTTCGGTCCTTGGCAGCAGGGATTCAGTCACCTTCATCATTGCTATCAGCGCGTCGGGCGATTCCAGGTTGTCCACCCGGCATCGTTGCCATTGCCGCCAGATCTCGGTATCCGTCTCTTCATCTGGCTCAGGTGTGCGCCCATATGGCACGCTGATACCCAGTAACCGTCGGCGAAGGCTGACCTCATTTGACGTCAGGCCAAAATAGCGGTTGAGCAAAGCGATAGAACCACCCAGGCGGATAGCGCGTTTAATCTGCTGTTGTCGCCGATATTCCTGACGTGCCTGTGTCAGTAAATGAGACAGAACATCATGGCTGACAGTAATCGAAATGAAGGGTGCCGCCGTCCGGCTGACAGTAAACAGTTCATCAAGAGATAACTGATCGAGAGCATTTATTTCGTCGAAAGTAAATCCCAGAGCTTCGCAGTGGCGAATATTGCCTTGTTTTAGTGCATGCAGTGCATCGGTCATGATGGCGTAATTAATTGATGGGATCATTCTGTTATCTCCTCAATTTGTTGGGAGGAAAGTTGAGTACATAAACGGATGTTTTAACTACTCTCACGTCTGGATAATTTCCGGTTGATCCATTCATCAAGTTCCGATTCGAGCCATGCCACACTGGCAGGGCCGATTTTAATGGAACGAGGAAAGTCGCCATTTTTCATATATAGGTAGATCTGCGAGCGTTTCAGGCCGGTTTTTTCTTCGACCTGTTTTAAACGTAATAACTGGTGTGTTGTCATTGTCTGCTCCTGCATCAAAATTAACCGAGGTATCCGACAATCATAAAAAACACAGGTAAGAGCGGAGGGAAAGTTTCTGAACCCTTATTAAGGGTTACAATACCCTTATTACGAGTTTTTAGGATGAATGAAATGTCTTAACTTTTGCGTTTAATTGCCAGAGTAGTGGCTTGTCCTTTTTAGTAGATAATCGATTTGATAGTTTGATTATTCTATTAGGTGAGAGATAAGGCAGGTTTGATATGAAAAGAAATGGGATTCGACAGGGAATGAAAAAAATTAGTGGGAGTGTGAGCACGTATTATGAATGGTTTTACAATTGATATGGATATTATTCGGGTATGCCATATTATTTTGAACTCTGATTCGGGGATCCGCGTTCAAGCGCTCTTTTCAGCGTGTCCGCGCTCAGATGATCGGTAATACCATCGACTGATGCCCATTCTTCAAAAATGGGAAGAAGTTTATAGGGATGCCTGAGCAGTGGACTGATCGAATCATTATGTTTGCATGCTAACCAGAATAAGCGTGAGAGAGGTGTGGAAAGCCTACTGGATGAAGTGTGGGTAAAGCGATCTGCATGTGTACCGAGTAATTTATCAAGTTCCTCTTGTCGTATTACAAAGCAGGCATCTTCCGGGAGTTCATAAACAGGAAAATATCCTTTACCGGAAAAATTCATGAATCTGTTTACTGATTCATCCTCATAAATATCTGCAATGATATGCGCCGGTAATCGCGTGATTTGCTGATTAATTCTGTCCTGCCATGTCTTTTTTTCAAAAATCTGATATGATTGGCCTGCCAAAGCAATTGTAATACCATAATTGGCATTATTTGCACCTGTAATAGGTAACGGCATATTTAGAGAATGTGCAAGTAGTCGCTGAATGAGAACGAATTCATGTCCCAGCATACCTATGTTCATGACTAATTGAGCAGGTGAGATATATTCCCCCTCTGTACTGAGAATTAAACCTTTACCATTTAAAAATACATTTCGTTCAAGCATGCAAAGCCGATATGGTAGAGAATCGCCTACTGGGCGTAGTTTTATTTTGTTCACTGAGGAACGAATTTTTCTCAGTATAACAGGTGACTGAAAGTATATCGAAAGTGAAATGTTACCATATAAGGCATGTCGATAAATATCATATTCTGCTATTTTTATATCCCTAAGTTTATTGGTTATTTTTACTGCTTCACGGATGGTAACCCAGGCTGGCTTAGGGAAAAAGGTATTGACTTTACTAACATCATTTTGCATAAAATAAACTCCTTGAATATCACAGAGTAAACATGATATTACTTGCTATGCTTAATAATTTTACTCTTGTAATCTTTGATGTATTTTAAAAAATCGTGTGCCACTGCCTACGGATAAATCAGATTATATACTCAGAAAGTTTTAAGATTGTCATGCATGATGTTCGTAAAGTTAATGATGCCGTTTTCCGCAGCATTCACATACGTTGCGGTAACAACTGTTACCACAATCATTATGTTATAGTGTTGGCCTCGTCTGATTATGAAGAGTCTGCGAAATTTTTATCCGTATCAATACCGATTAAAGGTCGTTTCTGGAGTATTGATAACCATGCTCCAGCTGCTGCAATAAAACAGGTCAAAACTCCCAACAGGAAGGAAATAACACTCAGCTTTCCTGCAATAAGTAACAGCCCTGCTACTGTAGCAGTGGCTTCAGCAGCGCCCCAGACACAGGTCTGTATTGCCATTACAACAGATCGACGTCCTCGCCAGATTCTAACTGCCTGCGCCTGATACAACGGACCACAAATCATTTCTCCGGTTACTATCAGGACGACAACGATATACAGAACGGCTTGCTGCTCAGATGAGAATATTAATAATGCACATCCTGAACCGATACATAAGTTTGAAATAACAACCCGCCATAGTCGGCTTATCCTCTGTGAGAATGAAGTGATATAAACCTGTCCGATAATGATGATAATACTTGATAGAAGAAATAGAGTGCCTACCAGTTCACTGGAAAACTTTTCCACCGCATAGGTCGGCAATACATAATAAAACTGGGCATAGCCAACCATCGTCAGGAAATTAATCACCATAAAAGCGATAATTTGGTGATTACCAGTATCCTCTGATGAATTCGCTGTTTCACTTTTTGTGTCAGCCACCTCAGGATGGGTTGCAGAGGGTAGAGGACGGGTGGCTATTGCGCCCAGTGTCCCAAGTAACAAGGGAAAGGCAACAAACCAGTAACCTGTACCTGAAAGCATGAAGGACGCCAGAAATGGTGCAATACCAGCGCCAGCATTGGCTGCAACGTTTTCATATGAAAGCACACGCTCATGCTCGCCGTCATGGAAAACATGCACGATGTATGAAATTTGCGATATGACTGATACAGAGTTAGTCAGGCCAAATAACGTTGCAAGAACAATCCAGACAAAGATATCAGAAACGCCCATTGCTGCTGCAACGAGCATCAGGAATGCTGATATGGCAACACCCAACAGCGTCAGTGCGATCTCTGCTTTTCGTTCTGTTTTGTCCAGCAGGCGATGGAAAGCGAGCGCGCCTGTACGGTTCGCCACAATAGCAAACCCGACGACGATACCGGCAGCGCTACTGCTGAGTCCCACAACGCTATTAAGCCAGACAGCCATGAAGGGATAAAAAAAGCTCCAGGCCGCAGCTGAGAAAAAGCGAATAATGTATATCATTTGAATACAGGTATCCTGTCCCCATGGTCAGTTTTTACGCGTATCAGGTTGATTTCCTGCTGAACAATGTCGGTGTACCCGGTAAGCATCCCGACCCACGAATAATCCGATACCCCCACAGGCTGGATGCGGCTGCCTGGACTGGCTATCGGGGTATGAATGGATGAAATCGCCGGAACGTCCCATCCACGGATAACCGATTCTTCTGCCAGACCATACCAGTAGCTCAAGGTATTATTGATCTGCGCTGCTTGGTCATATGCGGGGACGGATTCTGCCAGACCTAATGGGAGTAATGCTGCATGCTGCAAAACAGTTGAAGGAGAATATCCATAGGCCAGAGCAACCTGTTCTACGATAGTTGCCCCACCTAAACGTCCCATATTGGCATCAATAAGATATGCTGTCGTATCTGTGGCGATAAATTCACAGTGGAAGAATCCGTTATCAAATCCTGAACGTAAGACAAGATCGTGAATAGCCGCCTGAATTTTTGCATGTACGATGGGCTCAATACCGCAGTCGTTTGGAAAATGGTTTGCCACCTCAGTAAACCGAACTCTTTCACGTCTGGACAACCCTAGGTAAATAGTTTTACCTCCCTGCACAAATCCTTCCATGCTCACTAGCGTTCCTGAACAATATTCTTGGATAATCCAGGGAAGGGTTTCACAGGATTTAGCACCGCTTGCTATTATCGCTGACTTGATCGTATGCGTCGGGTCCCGGTCTGCTTCAATATGCAGTGTGGATGTAGCAAGCGCGCCTGAACCGATCGCTGGTTTCAATATGATCGTATTGTTTTCACGTACCTTAAGCCAAGGTAGAACGAATTTATCTTCGGAAAATGAGATTTGTACCTCTTCCGGAACATGCTCAGGGACGATCTTACCGACCGCATATTTTGACGCCAGCTCAGCAAAGACGGAGGGTGGTCCTCTAAAGTTAAACTCCTCCGCGATTTTGTTGACCATCGGGAATAATTCATCAAAAAAAGTAGTAATGCTGTGGATATTCTGAGTGACATCCGGATTGGCATTCAAATAGTCAGACAGAGCATTATGGTCAGAAAAAAGAGGAATACATTGAACATCACTAATTGCTTGTAGGGCATCGCCACAAAGTGCAGATTTATCAATAGAAAGAATAAGGTCGTGACCTGCATTGCGAATAGCGTCACTAATATATTTCACCGATATCTTGTTTATTCCTACGATTAATATGTATTGCATACTAAATATTCCCGTTTTAGTGTAACCAGAATAGTTCTGCTGAATCCGCTCAATACATTTTTGCTGGATTCATGATATTATGTGGATCCAAAGCAGACTTAATGGCTTTCATCAAATGCAGGGCTGCACCATGCTGCACTGGCATCCATTTTATTTTTCCCTGTCCGACACCGTGCTCGCCACTGATGGTTCCACCATATGACAAAGCTCGTTCAGCCAGACGACTCAGAAATCCCTGTATAACAGGAGTTTCTTCCTCTCCTTCACGGAGCATAAGTAAAAGATGGAAATTACCGTCTCCAACATGCCCTATTAAGGGAGCCTTGAGCCCTGTATTCGCGATATCCGTTTCTGTTGCAGAAATACAAGCACTCAGGCATGACAGAGGGACACAGATATCCGTAGGGATCCCCTGGCAACCTTCATAAAAGGCATGGAATGCCCACCACGCATCATGACGTGCTACCCACAGTGCTTCTCTTTCTTCTGGATGAGAAGAAAGCTGTACTTCCCCCCCGTACCTGTGCACATGTTCTTCAAATAACGCAATATTACCTGGCATTGACAGGCTATTAACGTGTAACTCCACAAACAAATGCGGTTTTTCTGATAATCCCAGTTTTGAATAAGCATTACATGCCCGAACTGCGGAAACATTAAGGAGTTCAATACGTGCAATAGGTAGTGCAGATTTCAAGGTGTCTGTCACAGCCCTGACGGCATTCTCTACTGAGTCAAACGCACAAACACCGGAAAGAATAACTTCAGGGAGTGGATGAAGCTTAACGGTTAACTCACTGAAAATGCCTAGTGTGCCTTCCGAACCAACGGCAAGTGAAAGCAGGTCAAGCCCCATAGCTGATTTCACCGCTCTGGATCCTATGTTTGCTATAGACCCGTCAACCATGACAAGACGGGCAGCCCGGACATTCGTTGCCATCGTGCCATAACGCACTGAGTTTGTTCCTGAGGCACGGGTTGCGGCCATACCGCCAATTGAGGCATTTGCACCTGGGTCAACTGAAAAAAACAACCCTGTTCCCCGGAGAGCTTCATTCAATTGTTCGCGCGTGACACCGGGCTGGATTGTCGCGGTCATATCTTCAATGCTGATGTCCGTAATGGCATTCATTTCAGAGCAATCAATGCATATACCTCCTTGCGGGGCATTGATCTGTCCCTCGATCGAGGTCCGGGCACCACTTGGTATCATGGGCAGTCCTTCAACAGAACAGAACGTCACGATATCCACGATATCCTGCTCATTTCGGACGATCACAACCCCATCGGGAGGACTAAGAGTAATTCCCGTCGGAGCTTGGCAGTACTGTTCTCTGAATGTCGGCTCCGTATGAAAATGATCGCCAAATTTTTCCTGTAATTTTTCGATAACTGATATGTTCATTCATTGCCTCCATTGTAAATATAAAATCAGGTCTTTATGGTGGAACTATTCTGGCTTTTTAAACCCTGATGGTTTTCTGGCAGTTCGACCGTCATATTCTGGTCTGCCTGAAATGATCAATTCCAAAAAATAAGGATGTGCATTCTCATCCTCAAGCTGTCGTCCGGATTTAGTGTGTACCTCAATAGCGGAAAAGAGATCAACAAGTCTGTCCTGTATTTGTTCAATTTCCGGCGATTTAAGCGTAACCATTGCACTAAATTTAAATGTCCCATCTATGTCAAAATATTCACTTTTTTCGGGTTTGGACAGGGATTTCTCAGTTTCATAACACATAAATTTGTCTTTAAGATTAATAGATTCTGGGGTCCTTGGCATTCTGAGTGTCGGTGCAAGGCGAACAAAAGGGGCTTCCTCATGATTTCGTTCTTTTGCTACAAGACTCAAAAATTCGACCACACGAGAATCGAATGCAATGTCAAGTTGATGGCAAACTTGTTTAATTTCAGCCACGGATGCAGTGTCAACCATATATAGATATGTCATAAGCGGCCATAAATCAAAATTGTTCTTAAATCCTCTAATTATTTCATCAGAAATAATAAATTCGCGTTCATATCGACTTAGGCTGAGTGCGCGGCGTAATATTTTGGAATCATGGTCTCTCAGTTCTAGTCTTGAAGACAGATCTCTTGTTTCTATTCCTTTCCCAAATAGCATTTCATGCATATCAGAAGGTAATAAATCCTTAAAATAATGCCAGAAATAATCAAAGCTTGATTTGCTTGATGTTTCTATACCAAGAGAGTTGTGGAGTTCTACTGCTGAGTCTATACTGAGATATTTCCTGCCTGCTTCGATATCACGATAATAATTAGCAGAAAAAGGAATATCTATCCCTTCCAGAAATGTCGAAACTTTAAGATGTCCCCTTTCAACACGAAGTTGTGTCAGGAATGAACCAAGAGCATGTTTTTCATCTGTCTTGTTAGACGTTTTACCAGGGAGACTATCTACGTGTTTTGTTTCGTTTTTATCTGTTCTCATACCAGAGGCTACCATCGTTATTTGTTGATTAGATATTGACTCTATAGACATCTACCAGGTTAACCTGAATTATCAGAGAGCCTGAGTGCTATACGCGTCATGTTTTTTTTGATTTTCAACGTGGAAAATATCATCCCGATCTCTTTTGTATCTTTTACATGTGTACCTCCACAAGGAATTGACCATCGTCCACACTTCCATATCCGAAAGTTATTTCCCTGTTCGGGAACATTTACAGTTTGTATCTCATGTCCCGATGAACAAAATTCATTTAGTTCTGTTGTTGCCTTTTCAAGAATATCTTTATCAATATAGTCAAGAAGTTGATAATGATTCTCTCCGCTTTCATCATTGAGTGGTGAACGAACAGGGTAAGGGATTGAATGGCCTGTTACCTGCTCGAGTATACAATGGATCAGATGTACAGCCGAGTGTATACGCATCTGGTGATATCGCAGATCCCAATCAAGAATAGCAGTCACTTGCTGACCTGCCTGCTTTTTCAGCAAGTCAAAACCGATCTCATTAATATCAAGATAGTGTCTGATCTCTTCATCTTTTCGTTTTGTTGTGAGAACACCGATTTTTTGTTGTGATGTCAGCATATCCGGTAAAACAAGATAACCTCTGTCACCCAATTGCCCACCACCCTGTGGGTAAAAAATGGTCGGACTGAGGACACAATAGGGAGAATTTGACTCATCAAGGTTAACATGAAGGAGTCGCGTTTGGGTTTGACTTAGATAGGGGGCTGTATGGTATAGCCCAGGTACTTTATTCATATTCTTAAACCTCAATTGAATAGATACTTTTAATTATTTATTTGAATGAATGTAAATAACCTTGGCAGAATCTATGCTTTTAGTTCTTTCTCTAAAACAAAGAGTAACTTTTCCATTTGTTCCCGGGGTCCGAATGAAATTCTCAGGCAATGATCCAAAGAATAATCGGTCAGCCTGGCTATAAGGAAACCTTCACTGTTAAGACTGTTCTGGATCTCCCGGCTGCGTTCTTCACTGTCAAATTCAACAAAGACGAAATTGACATATTGGGCACTGGCTTTGACTCCGTAATCTTCAAATAAATCTACCAGTTTTCTTCCCCAGCTAAGACAATATTCTGTTGTTTTGAAAAGATGCTCACGATCCTGTAGTGCATGTTCACCAGCAAGAGCAGATAAAGCACTGACATTGTAAGGCGCCCGGCGAGCTTCCAGTTGTGGATACAGATCTGTGCTGACGTAAGCCCAGCCAAGACGCAATCCGGCAAGTCCATACGCTTTTGAAAATGTTCGTAAGCATATTGAGTTAACGCGTTTATGAACTATTTGAATACCTGCCGTATTTTCGATATCAGGTGTAAATTCTGCGTAGGCCTCATCAATGATAATGGTCGTTTCTGGCGGTATGGTTTCAACTAAAGATATCATTTCTGAAGGTGCAATATAGTGACCCAAAGGATTAGAAGGATTAACTAGGACCAGAATGTCAGGTTTATGACTGACCGCCTCTTTTAAATCCTCAGGGAGGATGCGCCCACTTTTCACTGGGATCTCACTGTATAAGGCTCCGAGAATATCAGTTCTCTTTTTGTACATCATAAAACTGTGACGAGGAGCGGTAAGCCGTGCACCCGGTTTCAGCAGACTACGCAGTGTGATATCAATCAGTTCGTCAGAGCCATTACCCGTGATGATCTGTTCCGGATTAATATTCCAGCGTTCTCCAATTGCTGCTCTCAGTGCATTGTAGGTGGGATCGGGATACAGGCTCAGCAAAGACAGATCATATTGTCCTGTTTGTATTATGTCTGGTGAACCCAACGGATTTTCATTGGCGTGCAGGCGGATGGAAGCATTATTATTTGCTCCCTCAACACATTCCCGGATTTTTTTAGAGAACATCATGAGTGGCCTCCAAGTATCCGGGATACGAGTTCTTCCAGATAAGGTGTTATTGACTCGTCATGGTCCAGATAAGGGACTGACTCCCTCACTTTTGCGTACCACAGGCGACCTGAATTTCCTAATTTTGTAGCATCCCTGATATCAGCTGCCTGAGCGGCGCAGATCAACTCAAAAGCAATAACATAGCGGGTATTCTGGAGCACCTCCGCCGTCCTGCGAGCAGCAACCAGACCGAAAGAGACTACGTCCTGAAAATCACCTGTTGTTGTTAGTGTTTGTATTGATACAGGTGTAGCCAGAGAACGATTTTCCGCTGTGACAGAAGATGACATAAACTGTCCCCCCATTAAACCAAACCGCAGCCCACCATTTTCTGCACATAGAAAAGAGGGGAGCCCGTTGCTGTTCGCACTGGTCAGCAATCTGTCTATTCGCCGGTCAGATAAGTTACACATGGTAATGATTGCTATCGTCAAATAGTCCATCGCGGCGGATATATACTGTCCGTGAAAATGACCGTTATGGAAAACCTGACCGTTTTCGGGTGTGATAAGGGGGTTATCATTTGACGAATTTAATTCATTACTCACTATTCGTTCCACAAATTCTATTGTCTCCAAAACCGGGCCAAGTATCTGTGGTGTGCAGCGAATTGAATAGGCATCTTCAATCGGCATATCTTCTTGTTTGATGCTATTCGTAAGCCTGCTTCCGAGTTCTGATGAAAGCTGTATATCATCAACCGCCAGCCTTGTTCCCTGGAGGTTATTCCATATCATCTCTGCAATTTTTTGCTGGCCTGTATGCGGTTTTAGTTGATGAACGTCGGGATGAAATGGCCGAATCCGGGCAAGAAGCGTTTCTGAGGCAAAGGCGGAGATTGACGCATATTGTTCAAGAAGTGACCTGGTTTCGATGACATTCAGGGCGGCAAGCGCAACCATGCAGGAGGTGCCGTTGATGAGTGCCAGCCCTTCCTTATAACTTAGCTCAAGCGGTGCGAGCCCCAGCTGGTGCAGAATATCTTCTGCAGCCAAGCGTTCACCATTGAACCAGGCATTGCCCTCACCAGTGAGCATACGGGCCATGGCTGCCAGTGGCCCCAGATCTCCGCTGGTGCCCAATGACCCTTTACGTGGTATCTCAGGAATCAGACCAGCGTTGTAGATTGCGATAAATCGATCGAAATTTTCCAGAGATAATGCTGAGTTGCCGCGAGAAAGTGAGATAATTCGGGCGAACATAGTTGCCCGGCAAATTATATCTGAAAATCTTTCACCAACATTTGTCGCAACACCACGGATAAGGTTTTTTTGTAATTCTTCAGCCCTTTCGAGCGGAACGAGATGATCGACAAACCCACCCATCCCAGTGTTGACACCATATATAACCGAGCCTTCTTTCACTAATTTTTCAAGGGCTCGTCTTGATGCGGCAATTCTTTCTCTGGTTTCTTCTGAAGCAACTATTTTTTTACTGAACTGAGAGAATTCAATAAAGTCTTTCAGACTGACGTTACGGCCTGGGCTGAGAATGAAGGTATCGCCTGTGGATGTGCTATTATGCTGTGTAATATTCATGACCATTTTCCTTCTGTTTGTTTGAATTAATGTTCAGTCCAGTCGGCAATAATGACGTTAATCTCTCTGTTTCCTGAAAATGCATGCCTGCCATGAGCAAACTGCAGGTTATCGAGCAGCAAAATATCGCCGGTGTTGAGATTCACGTCCTGTTCTAACCCCTTGACCAGATGAAATAAGTTAAGTGTCAGTTCTTCCGGTAGCGGTTCTCCATCGCCGAAACACATGGATTCGAGAAGTTCAGGACAATTCTGAGCAGCTTCTTTTAACTCTTCTTCGTCTTCGTTTCTGGAATCCACCCGTGCCCATTCAATCATCGCAGCAGCACCCCAGAAATGTGCCTGATTGCACCAGATCAACTCATTTTTACGAGGATGCTGACGCACCGGTGAAATACAGTCCTGCCAAAGGATTAAATCATCATTCCACCATTCAAATTCCCAACCCCTGGAGCGGCAGGCAAACTCTGCCTCTTCTTTTGTTTTTGCAGAAAGCGCTTCCTGCCAGCTTTTTTTTATTCCGGGTTTCAGATGAACTCGGTTTTCATCCGGCAGTGTTCTACGCAGTCTGAGGCCGCGTTCTGTCAGAAGTTGTAATGTTGAAGGCTCGACCAGTTTTGTTATTCGGCGCATATCGCCAATGGTAGATTCTCCGCCCTCTGTGGCGGGTTTGACGCAAGAGAAGGCAATGATTTCCGGTGGGTGTTTTACATAGGCCATTTCCTGATGGAGGATGATTGACCATGCCGGAGGCGTTCGGGTTGCCTCCATCACTTTACCTTTTATGGTTGAACGGGGAGATGAACCACCAATGTAATCTCTGGTGCGAAAACCTAGCGCATTCATTATCACTTCAAACACAGCGGGTTCTGCACTTTGCACAACGCCGCGTAGTAGCAACGCTCCGTTATTGAGCACTGCTTCCCGAATATCTGGTGCAGTTTGAGTAAAGAAGTTTTGCGTATCAGTGACCGATAACCCATCAACGGTGAATCCAGACAGTCCACTCTCATTACATTCTTTCAACATCACCATCTTAGTCTCCTTGAGTCTTAAGAAATGTTGATATGTCTGTCTACTAATTAATCGCCATGAATCATCAAAGTCAACAAAAAGATTATTTTTTCTTTTAAAAGAAATAAAATGTACTCAAACATCTTTTATTGATATTTAATTTATTTAAAATCAATAAGATATAAAAAAATAAAACTATTGGAATTATTTTTCATTAGTTTGTTTCTCCAGTTGTCGTTTGCCAGGTTTTTGGGTCCATCGATAGTAAAATCCTGATTAAACTGGGCTTTGCGAATCAATGAGTACCATTAAAGATCAGCTGCTTACTTAAATAATTACCGAGTAAGCTTGAGGGGGGGAGATTGCGGCATGGCAGTATAAAAAAGGCCCATGATTAATACGATAATGGGCCGTTCTGTAAAGCTAAGATATTATGAATATTTTAATTTTTTTCAAAAAGATATGGTGAAATAAAAACCTTTCGATTAATTGCAAGATAATCCGACCACCATTGCATCATCGCTTTTCGAGCATCAAGGTATTCCGCTTTATGTATGTAAGCCGCCCGCACGCTGTTGCGCTCCTGATGGCTCATCTGGCGCTCCACTGCATCCTGCGACCATAAACCGGACTCCATCAGGGCGCTGCATGCCATTGCCCTGAGGCCGTGACCGCAGATATCATGTTTAGTGTCGTAACCCATAAGGCGCAGTGCCTTATTCACGGTGTTTTCACACATCGGTTTATATGGGTTATGGTCGCCGGGGAAGACCAGCTCACCATCACCGGAGATATCTTTAATCCGTTTCAGAATGGCGATGGCCTGTTCTGAGAGGGGTACGATATGAGCAGTGCGCATTTTGGCACCGCGCCCGGAATAACGCACGCCTGCAATGGCTTCGCGTGTGGCGGGTATCGTCCAGGTTCTATTTCTGAAATCTATTTCTGACCAGCGGGCAAAGCGCAGCTCACTGGAGCGAATGAACAGATGCAGCGTCAACAGGACGGCAAGCCGGGTCAGTTCACGGCCTTGATGATATGCCTCAATACGTTCAAGCAGTTCAGGCAGCCGCTCCAGTGGCAGGGCGGGATAATGCCGTCTGACGGGAGGAGCCGTTACGCCGTCAAGGTTTGCCGCCGGGTTGCTGTCGATTAACCCCTGATGAACTGCATGACGCATGATGTTGCTGAGGTGCTGCCGCGTGCGGGACGCAACTTCAAGCAGTCCTTTTTCCTCAATCCCTTTCAGCAGGCCAATGAAATGCCGGGGTTTAAGCTCTGAGACTGACAGGTGGCCGATAACCGGAAATACATGATTGTTCAGGCTGGCAAGCAGACGGTCAGCGGTGTTCTGCGACCATTTTTTATTACTTTTATGCCACGCCAGTGCCACGATTTTAAATACTTTCTCCGATGTGTAGGCTCCGCGTTCAACTGCCCGCTGCTGTGCCGGGTTGATGTTCAGCGCCAGCATCTTACGGATACCTTCGCGCTGCTGGCGGGCATCAGACAGGGAAACGGCAGGATAGGCACCCAGTGCAATGCGGGATTCTTTGCCGTTTATACGATATTTGAGATACCAGTGACGTGAGCCGCCCGGTTTGACAAGAAGATACAGACCGTGAGAATCGGAGACTTTAAAGGATTTATCAGAAGGTTTAAGAGTGCGGATTTTCGCATCGGTAAGGGACATATGGGGGTCACTCCATTATCGAACTAACCTGACCCCAGATTTGACCACCAATTTTTCCCGATGCGGAGGATTAAATCAAAATACACCGGGAAGAATTTTCACGCTAACCTCTTGAATCAGTATCAGATAAAGATTCGCAAGGAGGCATGAAAACAGGAAATTGGCTCCTCTGACTGGACTCGAACCAGTGACATACGGATTAACAGTCCGCCGTTCTACCGACTGAACTACAGAGGAATCGCTTGAACGGGGCGAATATTAGCGGCGCCGATCCCGCTTGTCAAAGCCCTGTTTAACGAAATGCGTTCGGATGCTCGTAAAAGCAGCGGATTGGTGAATTTTTCCCGAATCTGCTGGCTTTTCAAACTGCCAACAGGATCTCACTTTGCGGGCATTTCTCTGCAGATGTTAGAGGCATGTCAAAGTTTTGTTCTTTGCCGATGTCAAAACAGCCGTTTCAGTGCTTTTATGATAAAAATTTCAAAACGAGATTTTATGGAATAAATAAACTGCTTAGCGTTACGGTCGCCACTTTTCCCGGAAACTGAAACGGCAGGTCGGAAGTAACTGTTTGCAGATCAAGTGATTGTGAAAAGGAGTGGTCGATCACAAAAATAGCCAGAAGCCGAAGTCTAACCTCAAAATTCCCGAAACTGACGCCAGACAGGCTGGGTGAATGTAAAAGATATTTTTCATTCGCGGTCACAGCCGCTGAGCAAGTTAACAAATAAGAAGGGTCCCTATGAACATCAAAAAAACGATTGTCGCCTCACTGTTAGCCTGCATGTTACCTGCCGCGGTTATGGCAAAAGATATTTCGGTCGGCGTCTCAATGGCGCTGTTTGATGACAACTTCCTCACCATTCTGCGCACGGCCATGCAGAAAGAGATGCAGAAAGATGGCGTTAAAGGGCAGGTTGAGGATGCAAAAGGCGACGTTTCACAGCAGCTGCAGCAGGTGCAGAACTTTATCGGTCAGGGTGTGGATGCCCTGATCGTCAACCCGGTCGACACCAATGCGGTAAAACCGATTATGGATCAGGCGAGCAAAGCGGGCATCCCGCTGATCTTTGTTAACCGCCGTCCAGGGGCTGAACTCACCGGCAAAATGGCCTATGTGGGGTCCGATTCAGAACTGGCCGGGCGGTTACAGATGGAAGCGCTGGCTAAAGCAATGAACGGCAAAGGCAACGTCGCCATTCTGATGGGGGACCTGGCGAATGAATCGACCCGCGACCGTACCAAAGGTGTGGAAGAAGTCGCCGCTAAATATCCTGGCATCAAAATTGTTCAGAAGCAGACCGCCAAATTTACCCGTAACGACGCGGTGGATGTGGTCAGTAACTGGATGACGGCCGGTGATGAAATCAATGCTATCGCGTCAAACAACGATGAAATGGCAATCGGTGCGCTGCAGGCACTGGGTAAAAACCCGAACAAAATCCTCATTGCTGGCGTCGATGGTACACCGGATGCACTGCAGATGCTGAAGCAGGGCAAGATGGTTGCCACCGTCTTCCAGGATGCGAAGGGGCAGGGCGAAGGGTCAGTGCAGACGGCGATCAAACTGGTGAAAGGCGAACAGGTCCAGAAAATTATCAACATCCCTTACCAGCTGATTACCAAAGAGAACATGGAACAGTTTACCCAGCGTAACCAGAAATAATCGTTCCCGACTCAGCCTGACGGAGGTGATGTATGAACGCGTTTGCGCTTGAAGCCGAAGGCATCAGCAAGTTCTTCCCCGGCGTGAAAGCCCTCGACAACGTCTCGTTGCGGGTGCGTCCGGGAACGGTACATGCCTTGATGGGCGAAAATGGCGCGG
Organism: Pantoea sp. M_10; assembly: GCF_008631515.1. Lineage (NCBI taxonomy): Bacteria > Pseudomonadati > Pseudomonadota > Gammaproteobacteria > Enterobacterales > Erwiniaceae > Pantoea > Pantoea sp. M_10. The sequence goes on from NZ_VWUL01000002.1 coordinate 644,743, forward strand.
GCAAATCCACTTTAATGAAGTGCCTTATCGGGATCTATCGTCCCGATAAGGGCACCATCAAAATTAAAGGGGAGCCGGTGCAGTTTCACGACACCATGGACGCGTTGCGTTCCGGCATTTCGATGATTCACCAGGAGCTTAACCTGGTGCCCTACATGACCGTCGCTGAGAATATCTGGCTGGGCCGCGAGCCGATGAAATTTGGTTTTGTCGATCACGCCCGGCTCAATCAGGTGACACAGGAGCTGCTCAACCGCCTGAATATCCGCCTGAAAGCCGATCGGATGGTGGGTGAACTGAGCATCGCCTCACAGCAGATGGTCGAGATTGCCAGAGCGGTCTCCTGGGACTCGGACGTCGTCATTATGGACGAGCCCACCTCCGCGCTTACGGAAACCGAAGTGGCGCATCTCTTCACCATCATTCGCGACCTGCGCGAGCAGGGCAAAGCGATCATCTATATCAGTCACAAGATGGATGAAATCTTCACCATCACCGATGAGGTCAGCATTTTCCGCGATGGCAGCTGGATCGCCAGCGATCAGACGGAGAAGTACACCCGCCAGTCGTTGATCACCCAGATGGTCGGGCGTGAACTGACCCAGCTGTTTCCGAAATTTAACAGCGCCATTGGCGAAGAGGTGCTGACGGTGCGAAACCTCACCTGCAAAGATCGTTTCACCGATGTCAGCTTCAGCGTGCGGCGCGGAGAGATCCTCGGCGTCGCCGGGCTGGTGGGCGCCGGTCGCAGCGAGGTGATGGAGAGTCTGTTTGGCATGGAGAGCTTCGACAGCGGCGAGATCTTAATTGATGGCGTACCGGTGACGATCGACTCGCCGTCCACCGCGATCGAAAAGGGCATGGCGTTCCTGACCGAAGACCGTAAGAAATCCGGACTCTTTCTGGTGCTCTCGGTGATGGAGAACATGAGCATCGTCAATATGCCGGAATACAGCGGTAAAAGCGGCTTTGTCAGCCATGTGAAGATGGCGCAGGACTGCATGGACCAAATCCGCCGTCTCAATATCAAAACCCCGACCATGGATCAGATCATCAATAACCTCAGCGGCGGGAATCAGCAGAAAGTCCTGATTGCCCGCTGGCTGCTGGCTCAGCCGAAGATTCTGATTCTGGACGAGCCGACCCGTGGCATTGACGTCGGCGCAAAGGCGGAGATTTACCGCTTAATCAGTGAGCTCGCCAACCGTGGCGTGGCGATCATCATGGTCTCCTCTGAACTGCCGGAAATCCTTGGCATGAGCGACCGGGTGATGGTCATGCACGGCGGGCGTATAACCGGCATCCTCGATAAAGAAGAAGCCGATCAGGAAACCATTCTGTCGTTGGCATCCGAATGAGGCGCGAAACCACTATGAGCAATATGAAAGTTACTGCCACCCCGGCAGCCCCGCAGCAACCCTCTTTTTTTGCCAGTCTGCGTCATAAGCTGCCGAAAGATACCGGCATTTTTGTGGTGATGGTGGGGATTGCACTGATTTTTGAAATGTTCGGCTGGTATGTGCGTGACCAGTCTTTCCTGCTCAACACCAACCGCCTGATCCTGATTGTGCTGCAGGTGGCGATTATCGGGATTATTGCCGTCGGCGTGACCCAGGTCATCATTACGACCGGCATCGATCTCTCCTCCGGTTCCGTGATCGCCCTGGCGGCGGTGGTGGCTGCAAGTCTGGCGCAGACTTCCGACAGTCTCTCACCGATGTTCCCGTCACTGGTCAATATGCCCGCGGTCATCCCGGTTGCTGCCGGTATCGGGGTCGGGCTGCTGGCAGGGCTGGTCAACGGGGTGCTGATTACCCGCACCGGTATTCCGCCCTTTATCGCCACGCTGGGTATGATGGTGTCGGCTCGCGGCCTGGCGCAGTACTACACTCAGGGCAATCCGATCAGCTTCCTCTCTGACGGCTTTACCGCGATAGGCCAGGGCGCCATGCCGGTTGTGATTTTCCTGGCGGTCGCGCTGCTGTTCCATATCGCCCTGAAACATACCCGCTACGGCAAATATGTGTATGCCATCGGCGGCAACATGACCTCGGCGAAAGTCTCCGGGATCAACGTTAATAAGTATCTGATCATTGTCTACACCATTGCGGGTGCCCTGTCGGGTCTGGCCGGTGTGGTTCTGGCGGCGCGCGTCAGCAGCGGTCAGTCAAGCATGGGGATGTCCTACGAGCTGGACGCCATTGCCGCAGCCGTTATCGGTGGCAGCAGTCTGATGGGCGGCGTCGGTCGCATCACGGGTACATTGATTGGTGCGGTGATCCTCGGCCTGATTAAAAGCGGATTCACCTTCGTGGGTGTCGATGCCTACATTCAGGACATTATTAAAGGGATCATTATCGTGGCCGCCGTCTCTATCGATATGCATCGCAACCGCAAAAAACGCTGACCGGCAACCGTTGCCCTCTTTAGCGACAGGGAGAGGGCAGCGCCTGCTGTTTATCCATCACGGCGCTTCATGATAAGAAATCCTGCTGATAGCGGTTACATCGTTTTCAGGCCTGTTAAGCCGCGATGCAGGCCAGACAGGCCTTCAGCCGATGTCATGCCCTTTCACTGCACTAAAACTGTACAATCCGTCATCACTTTTCTGCACACCCGCCTCGCAGCAAATGCACTGTCACAGTGCGTCCGGGCGGTCTGGCTTCCCGGCTCAGCCATTCCCGATCCTTATTAACCCCTAAGAGGTAATCAGAAACGCTTATTTTCCGGGCCGTTAGGAAAAATCCCGAGCCTGGTCAGGGAGCGAGATTTAAACCTGGCCTGCATCTTGCAAAATCCCTCTCATCAGGCGAAGGACGCAGATCCTATTCGCTATTCAGGGCTAGTGACGGAGGCAAGATGAATTTAAGACGACTGAAATACTTTGTGAAAATCGTCGATATCGGCAGTCTGACGCAGGCAGCGGAAGTGCTGCATATCGCCCAGCCTGCACTCAGTCAGCAGGTCGCCACGCTGGAGAATGAACTGGATCAGCAGTTACTGATCCGCACCAAGCGGGGCGTCACGCCGACAGAGGCCGGTAAGATTCTCTACGGTCATGCGCGCACCATTCTGCGCCAGTGTGAGCAGGCCCAGACGGCGGTCATCAATGCCGGTCAGATCCTCAGTGGTCAGGTTTCAATTGGTCTGGCACCAGGCACAGCAGCCTCTTCGCTGACGATGCCGCTGCTGCAGACCGTTCGCGATCAGTTTCCTGAAGTCCTGGTCTACCTGCACGAAAACAGCGGTAGCGTACTGAATGAGAAAGTGATGTCCGGTCAGCTGGATATGGCGGTGCTCTACGACCGCGCGCCCACAGCCGGGATCAACAGCATGCCGCTGATGAAAGAGGATCTCTATCTGGTGGGCGCCACCGACTGCCCGGGTGCCAGTGTCGATCTGGCGGATGTGGCCCAGATGAGCCTGTTCCTGCCGCGCGACTACAGTGCGGTGCGTAAGCGGGTTGATGAGGCGTTTTCCCTGCGTCGCCTGAGCGCCCGCATTATCGGTGAGATTGAATCGATTTCTACCCTGACCGCCGCCATTTCCAGCGGCATGGGCGTAACTGTATTACCGGAATCCGCCGCCCGTTCGCTGGTGGGGTCGACGGATGCCTGGATGGCGCGCATCAACAGTCCCTCACTCAGCCTGCCGCTGTCGCTGAACATCTCCGCGCGGTTGCCGCTGTCGCCTTCCGCGCAGGCGGTGAAAAATATCCTGCTGTCGCTGCTGAACACGCCGCTGAACGAGGAGCGGGAGCTGATGTTAGTGAGTTAATACTGGGGGGCCTGCCAGGCGCGGGGCGTTTTCACCTGGCGGTGGGCCGGCTCTGAGTAGGTTTCGCCCGCCAGGCATGAGGGAGTTTCAGCCTGCCCGTGCAGGCGGACGCGTCAAGGGGCGGACGCCCGCCCCTTAACAATCCCGGCGTCCGGCAGCCTCCGCGCCCCGTGTTGCGGGGTGCCTTCGTCACGCCCTGCGGCCGACGGACCGTCCGGACTCGCCATCCCTGGCTCGTGCCGTCCTCTCGCCGACGTCCTGTCGGCTCATCCTGGCCTCCGGTTGCTCCTCAGCGCGCCGGA